>NZ_JBHFPE020000001.1:0-770986 GCF_043355935.2 Roseovarius roseus
TGCCGCCGGTTGGGTGGGTTCAAGTTCACCCGGAGATTACGCCACCTTCAAATTTCCACCACCTTCGCGACACGACCTGAAAAAAAGGCGCGCCCATCTCTGAACGCGCCTTCTAGGGTCAGCCAAGCGTTGAAATCAGTTCAGCACCTTGTCCGTCACCTCATGCGTCCAGGCGGCGTCGCCCGGATCGCCGGTGATCACAGGGTCCGAGCCGCCCGACAGGAGCGACTCGATCGTCCGTTTGAAATCGGCGGGATCGAGCGCGCCATTGCTGCCTGCGGTCAGCTTGGCCACTTCCTTCATCATGCGGATCTGGTGCTCTTCCGTCTGGGCGCCGCTCGCGTCGTTGTCGAGCACGATCATCGCGGCCTCCTCGGGATTTTCCTCGGCCCATTTCCAACCCTTCATCGAAGCGCGGACAAAGCGCGCCATCTTGTCGACGAAGGCCGGATCCTCAAGGTTTTCGCCCAGCACATAAAGCCCGTCCTCCAGGGTCGAGACGCCCTGATCCTCATACTTGAACACGATCAGTTCCTCGGGCGTCAGACCGGCATCCAGCACCTGACCGTACTCATTATAGGTCATGGTCGAGATGCAGGCCGCTTGGCGCTGCAGAAGCGGATCGACGTTAAAGCCCTGCTTGAGCACGGTCACCCCGTCATCCGAGCCGTCGGTGGGTATGCCCAGCTTGCTCATCCAGCTGAGGAAGGGATACTCGTTGCCGCTGAACCACACGCCAAGGGTCTTTCCGGGGAAATCCTCGGGCGTCTCGACGCCGCTATCCTTGCGGCAGGTCAGCATCATGCCCGACGATTTGAAGGGCTGCGCGATATTGACGAGGTCCAGCCCCTTTTCGCGGCTGGCCATGGCCGATGGCATCCAGTCGACGACGACATCGGCGCCGCCGCCCGCAATAACCTGAGCAGGCGCGATATCGGGCCCGCCCGGCTTGATCGTCACGTTCAGGTCTTCTTCATCGTAGAAGCCCTGATCCTGCGCCACGTAATAGCCTGCAAACTGCGCTTGCGTCACCCATTTGAGCTGCAGCGTCACGTCATCCGCCGCCTGCGCCGCGCCGGCGCCAGCGACCGCAAGGGCGGCTAGGCCCAGAGTTGTCTTGAGTTTGTTCATGATGATAGCTCCCTGTTGTTTAGCGTTTTTTTTGGTCGTTCATCGGCCCCGCTGGGACGGGTGCCAGAAAGTCAGCGCCTTCTCGGCCAGCGCGATGGCGCCGTAAAAGGCCGATCCGGCCAGCGCCGCCACCACGATCTCGGCCCAGACAAGGTCCATCGCCAACTGCCCGACCGAGATCGAGATTCGAAATCCCATTCCTCGCGTGGGCGAGCCAAAGAATTCTGCCACGATCGCCCCGATCAGCGCCAGTGTCGTCGCGATCTTGAGCCCGTTGAAGATGAAGGGCAGGGCGGCAGGCAGGCGCAGCTTGATCAGAGTCTGCCAATAGCTGGCGGCATAAGTGCGCATCAGGTCGCGCTGCATCGCGCCGGTATCGGCAAGCCCCTGAACCGTATTCACCAGCATCGGAAAGAAGACCATGACGACTACGACGGCGGCCTTGGATTGCCAGTCGAAGCCGAACCACATGACCAGAATGGGGGCGAGGCCGATGATAGGCAGGGCGGCCATGAAATTGCCCACGGGCAGCAGGCCGCGTTGCAGAAAAGGAAACCTGTCGACCGCGATGGCCATGGCAAAGGCCGCGGCGCAGCCGATGATGTAGCCGCTCAGCGCCCCCTTGATTACGGTCTGAACGAAATCCTGCCAGAGCAGCCCCGTCGAGGCCGCGAAGGTCTGCGCGATATCGCTGGGCGCTGGCAGGAGGACCGGGCTGATGCCAAAGCCGCGCACGGCAATTTCCCACAGGGCAAGGACCGAGAGGCCAAAGATCACCGGAACCAGAAACCGGGCTGCGCGCGTTTCATAGCGTGCCAGCCAGGAATTGAAGCGCCACGCCACCAGCCACACGGTCAGGAGCAGGGCCATCGTCGGGCTCAGGATAGCGATGCCAACCACGCAGGCCAGCGCCAGCGCGATGGCATAGATCCCGCCCGGCATGCCGGGCGTCTTTGCTTGCGTACTCATCGCCCCATCCCCATGCGTGCCAGTGCGACCTTCTGTATGGCGCCGATGATCCCGACGAGGATCGCTGCCAAGAGCGCCGCCATGAGTAGCGCGCTCCAGATCTGGATGGTCTGGCCGTAATAGCTGCCCGCAAGCAGGCGCGCCCCGAGGCCCGCAACCGCGCCCGTCGGCAATTCGCCGATAATCGCGCCGACCAGGCTGGCCGCCATGCCGATCTTGAGCGAGGTAAAGAAATAGGGCATCGACGACGGCAGGCGCAGCCGCCAGAAAGTCTGTCCGCGGCTGGCATTCCAGGTGCGCATCTGGTCCAGCTGCATCGCGTCGGGACTGCGCAGACCCTTGACCATTCCGACGACCACCGGAAAGAAGGACAGATACATTGAGATCATCGCCTTGGGCAGCAGCCCCGAGATGCCGATGGCGTTGAGCACCACGATGATCATCGGCGCGATGGCGATGATCGGCACCGTTTGACTGGCGATGATCCAGGGCATCACGCTTTTGTCCATCGTGCGATTATGCACGATCCCGACGGCCAGCAAGATGCCAAGCCCGGTGCCCAACACGAAGCCCAGCATCGTGGCGCTGAACGTGACCCAGCTGTGATAGATCAGCGAGCGCTTGGAAAATCCACGCCCCTTCAGCACCATCGCGCCGGTCGTATCCCAGATTTCAGCCGCGACCTGGTGCGGGACCGGCAGCTTGGGCTTGTCCTGACTCCAGGTATCGGCCACCAGATCGGGCGTGCTCAGCTCGATATCGGCGCGCTGCGCCTTGTCATAGGCCCAGGGCGCGTTGAGCGGGATGGCCGCGATATACCAGAGCGCAAAAATGGCAGCGACGACGGTGAGAACAGGGAAGACGTTTCTCATGTTGTTGGCCCTGCTGCGCCGCGATCACTCATCGCCGTGTCCCGCACGCAGGCCTTCGCGGACGCGGTGGGCGATATCGATGAACTCCTGGCTGTCGCGGATATCCAGCGGGCGATGCCGGGGAAGGGGGCTGTCGATCACGTCGGCAATGCGGCCCGGGCGGGGGGACATCACGACGATCTTTGTGCTCAGGTAAACAGCCTCCGGGATGGAATGGGTGACAAAGCAGATCGTCTTTTCCGTGCGGTCCCATAGCTTGAGGAGTTGCTCGTTTAGATGGTCACGCACGATCTCGTCCAGCGCACCGAAGGGCTCGTCCATCAGGAGGATATCCGCATCGAAGGCCAGAGCGCGCGCGATGGAGGCGCGCTGTTGCATGCCACCGGAAAGCTGCCAAGGGAATTTCTTTTCAAACCCGGCGAGTTCGACCAGCTCCAGAACCTCGGCGGTGCGCCGCGCCTGTTCGTCCCTGGAATAGCCCATGATTTCCAGCGGCAAGCGGATATTGCCGCCGATGGTGCGCCAAGGGTAGAGGCCGGCGGCCTGAAAAACGTATCCATAGGCGCGACTTCTGCGCGCCTCTTCGGGCGTGACGCCATTGACGGTGATCGTCCCTGCCGTCTGATGTTCGAGATCCGCCATGACGCGCAGGAAGGTAGTCTTGCCGCAGCCAGACGGGCCGATGAAGCTGACAAAATCGCCCTGCTTTACATCGAGCGAAACGTCTTTCAGCGCATGGACAGGCCCGTCACTCGTCTCGAATGTCAGGCTGAGGTTCTGGGCGGATATGACCGTGTCCCTGATAGCTGTATCCTTCATGCGGCGAAACCCCAGAGCTTGGCTTCGGCGAATTCGACCGAATTGTGCGCCGGATCGCGCACGTAGATCGAGCGCGCGCCATTCGGCCATTCGAAGTCCGCCTCGATTTCCACCTGCTTGGCCGTGAGATGAGCGGCCCAGGCTTCCAGACCACCGGGCTCGGCACGAAAGCAGACATGGCCTTCGCCCTTGGCGCCATGCGGAGGCACGGGGAACTTCCCGCCGCTTTGCTGCGTCGCGTCCGGATCGAAGAGCAGGATCATGGACGTCTTGCAGCGCAGGAAGATGTGGCGACCATCGACACGAACTTCTTCTTCCAAGCCGATGACATCCTTATAGAACTCCGCCGTCTCTTCGAGGTTCGAGGCGTAGAGCGCCGTTTCCAGAACGGCCTTTGGGGGCTGAGGCATGGCCATGGCGGCGCCTAAATCCCCGCCGGAATGTTCAGCGGATCGCGCTCGATCATCTTGGGCGCGTTCAGCGCCTTCCATTTGCTCAGCGCGCTATGCGCCGAGGGGAAGGCGGGGCGGGGCACAAACCGACCACGGCCCGGCTGGGGTTGCGAGTTCTGACCCCAGGCCCAAATCACCTCGCCGCGCGACAGGGTATAGCGGCTGTTGGCGGTCACTTCGAAGCCCTCGAAGACGTTGTAATCGAGGATCGAATGGTGGTTGGCGGGGCTGATGGTCTTGGTGATCTTGGGATCCCACACAACAATATCGGCGTCTGCACCTTCGACGATCGCACCCTTTTTCGGGTATATGTTCAATATCTTGGCGACGTTTGTTGATGTAACGGCAACGAATTCGTTTGGCGTCAGGCGCCCCGTCTCGACGCCGGTGGTCCAGAGAACCGGTAGCCGCTCCTCCAGCCCGTTCGAGCCGTTGGGTATGATGCGGAAATCTTCACGTCCCGCGCGTTTCTGCTCGGTCGAGAATGCGGCATGGTCGGTGGCAACGACCTGTAGCGAGCCTGATTGCAGCCCTGCCCAGAGCGAATTCTGATGCTCCTTGTTGCGGAAGGGCGGCGACATGACGCGGCGCGCGGCGTGGTCCCAATCGGTGTTGAAATACTCAGATTCGTCCAGCGTCAGGAACTGCACCAAAGGCTCGCCATAGACGCGCATGCCCTTCTGGCGCGCGCGGCGGATCGCCTCATGCGCCTGCTCGCAACTGACATGGACGATATAGAGCGGCACGCCGGCCGCATCCGCAATACAAATCGCGCGGTTCGCCGCCTCACCCTCGAACTCGGGCGGGCGGGAATAGGCGTGGCCCTCGGGGCCGGTGATGCCCTGATCGAAGTATTTCTGCTGCATCTCGGCCACCAGATCGCCATTCTCAGCATGGACCATCGGCAGCGCGCCCAGCTCGGCACAGCGCTTGAACGAGGCGAACATCTCGTCATCCTCGATCATCAGCGCGCCCTTGTAGGCCATGAAATGCTTGAAGGAATTGACGCCCATGTCGACGGCGTCCTTCATTTCGTTAAAGACGTTCTCGTCCCAGCCGGTGATCGCCATGTGATAGCCGATGTCACTGCAGATCTGCGGCGCGGATTTGCGGTGCCATTCGTTGATCGCGTTCTTGATGCTGCCATCGGCGCCCGGCAGGCAGAAATCGACCAGCATCGTCGTACCGCCGCAGGCCGCGGCCCATGTGCCGGTCTCGAAGGTCTCGGCCGCCGTGGTGCCCATGAAGGGCATTTCCAGATGCGTATGCGGGTCGATCCCGCCGGGGATGACATAGGCGCCGGAGGCGTCGATATATTCGTCGCCCTTCAGGTCCTCGCCGATCTGCTTGATCGTCTCGCCCTCGATCAGGACATCCGCTTTCCACGTGCGGTCGGCGGTGCAGACGGTACCGCCCTTGATGACTTTGGTGGTCATGATGTTTTTCCCTGATTTCTCATTTGGATTGGTGCGAGAGCATCGAATTGAGTATCTCGCCCGTAATTGCTGCGCCCTCGTCCTCTGCACAAATCTCCGAGACGCCTTGTTCTACGATTTCTAGGTCTGGCCCCTTTTCAGGACTATTTTTCGGGTCAGCCCAATTTGCGCCTGACAAGAACCCATGCAGCCAAAGCCCGACGAGCTCGCGGTCATTGTCAAAACTCTCGTAAA
Organism: Roseovarius roseus; assembly: GCF_043355935.2. Taxonomy (NCBI): domain Bacteria; kingdom Pseudomonadati; phylum Pseudomonadota; class Alphaproteobacteria; order Rhodobacterales; family Roseobacteraceae; genus Roseovarius; species Roseovarius roseus. Next base: position 5,914 of record NZ_JBHFPE020000001.1, read on the forward strand.
GCTTTGTGCAGTTCATAGCCGGAAAATCATCGAACATACGTGTTTCCTCGCCTGACGCCGCTGTCACAACCACCGTCGACATAGCTATCGACCATTGAACATGCCGCCATATCACCCCTCGACCCCCGCTGTCTCGACCACGGCATGCAGCAGCACGTCCGCCCCGGCACGCGCCCATTCCATCGTGATTTCCTCGGCCTCGTTATGCGACAGGCCATCGACGCAAGGGCACATGACCATGGCGGTGGGTGCAACGCGGTTGATCCAGCAGGCATCGTGCCCGGCGCCAGAAATCACGTCCTTATGCGAATAGCCCAGACGCTCGGCGGCGGAGCGGATGGCGGTGACGCAATCCGGATCGAACTCCACCGGATCGAACCCACCGACCTTCTCGAAGCTGACCTCCAGTTCCATCTCGTCGCAGATCGCCTTGGCCGCCTCCTTCATCTCGCTCACCATCTCGGTTAGCACATCGATATCGGGCGACCGAAAATCGACGGTGAAGACCGCCTTGCCGGGAATCACGTTGCGCGAATTGGGATAGACCTCGAGCGCACCGACCGCGCCGACCGCGCTGGGGCCGTGGGCGAGGGCGATCTCGTTCACTTTCTCCAGCACCCGCGCCATGCCGAGGCCGGCGTTGCGCCGCATCGGCATCGGGGTCGATCCGGTATGCGCGTCCTTGCCGGTGATCGTGATCTCGGTCCAGTCAAGGCCCTGGCCGTGCGTGACAACGCCGATATCCTTGCCCTCGGCCTCAAGAATCGGGCCCTGCTCGATATGCAGTTCGAAAAACGCCTTCATCTTGCGCGCGCCCACGGGCTCCTCGCCCTGCCAGCCGATGCGCTTCAACTCGTCGCCAAAGCGCTTGCCGTCCTTGTCGGTGCGGTCCTTGGCCCAGTCTTCCTCGTGGATGCCCGCGAAAACGCCGGAGGACAGCATGGCAGGGGCAAAGCGCGTGCCTTCCTCGTTGGTCCAGTTGGTGACGACGATGGGATGCTTGGTCTTGATATCGAGGTCATTGAGCGTGCGGATCAGTTCGAGCCCTGCCAATACGCCCAATACACCGTCATATTTGCCGCCTGTCGGCTGGGTGTCCAGATGCGAGCCGACATAGACGGGCAGGGCGTCCGTATCGGTGCCCTCGCGGCGCGCAAACATGTTGCCCATCGTGTCGAGGCCCATGGTGGCGCCCGCCTCCTCGCACCATTTTTGAAAGAGCGCGCGCCCTTCGGCATCCGCATCGGTCAGCGTCTGGCGGTTGTTGCCGCCCGCCACGCCGGGGCCGATTTTGGCCATCTCCATTAGGCTGTCCCACAGGCGCTGGCCGTCGATTTTCAGGTTCTGTCCCGGTGAGGTCTTCGAGGCTGCCATGGGGTGTCCTTTCTTGCGCGGGATGCGGGCGGTCTTTTTACCGTTTGGTCAACTAAACGATTGCGGAGCGGGCGTGACCTGTCAAGAATAGTGTTGAGAGATATGTAAGACACCCGCTGGTTGCCTACAGATTGGGCGATGGCGGAGGGATGTGAAAGGGGCGATATGGGCGAGACGGCGAATTTGCGGGATCCGGCGCCCAGCCGCATTCAGCAGCGCAATCGCAGCCGCATCTTGGAGGCGGCGCTCGACGTCTTCTCGCAGCATGGGTATCGCGGCGCGACGCTGGACCAGATCGCGGCAAATGCGGGGCTGAGTAAGCCAAATATCCTTTATTATTTCGCCGGCAAGGAAGAAATCCACGGCACCCTCCTTCACCAGCTGATGGACACCTGGCTGGAGCCGTTGCGCCAGCTCGACCCCGAAGGGGTGCCGCTGGACGAGATATTGACCTATCTGCGCCGCAAGCTGGAGATGAGCCAGGCCTATCCCCGCGAAAGCCGGCTTTTCGCCAATGAGATCCTGCAGGGCGCACCGCGGATCGCGCCACTGCTCGAGGTCGAGCTCAGGCCGCTGTTTGACGGGGCCGTGGCGCTGGTCGACGGCTGGAGCCGGGCAGGCGCCATCGCGCCGATCGACGCGCGTCACCTGATTTTTTCGATCTGGGCGACGACGCAGCATTACGCGGACTTCGAGGCGCAGATCAGCGTGCTGATGGGCGGCGCCCCGGCAACGGACGGAGCGTGGGCGTATCTGTCCGAGCTCTACCGCAAGTCTCTGACGCCGGATCAGGGTTAGCCCGGCATTAGCCATCTGCGGCGAATGCACTGGCTGCAAGGCGCGGGGCGGCATATTCTGCTCGCGGGTGGCGGCCTTTGGTGAGGGCCTTATGGCGGGATTTTTCTATCGTGATTTCGGCACTGCGCAGGCCGGGCCGGAGGGTGACATCGAGGCGCGCCTGCGCACCGAGCAATTGCGCCGCGCGCTGCAAGAGGCGTCGGGGCTGCGCGCCCCGCTTGAGGCCGTGCGCGTCGCCGCGCCGGCCGTGTCGGGACAGGTTCTGGAGGATGATGACGCGGGCGGCGAGACGGCGCGCGTGATCGACACGGATGGCGATGATGCCGCCTCAGAGGTGCCGCGGGCCGGGCGTTTCCGGCGCGGTGCGCGGCCTTTTCGTGGTTCCTGACAGGGTGGGCCGCGTCGCCTATTCAGCGGCGCAGGCGCCCGGATTGTTCGGGTGGGTCGTCCAGTTGGCATACTCCGCCTCGACCACCTTGCCGGTGCGCGGATCCACCTCGCCCGCCGTCATTTCGTCCATCGTGATGCAGCCCTCGACCGGGCAGACATTGACGCAGAGGTTGCAGGCCACGCATTCCTCGTCGATCACCTCGAAGACGCGGCCTTCGGACATGGAAATCGCCTGGTGCGAGGTATCCTCGCAGGCCGCATAGCAGCGCCCGCACTTAATGCATAGGTCCTGATCGATCACCGCCTTGGCGACATAATTGAGGTTCAGATCCTGCCAGTTGACCGTGTTGGGCACCGCGCGCCCTACGATCTCGGACGTGCTCTGATAGCCCTTTTCATCCATCCATTGCGACAGGCCCGAGATCATCTCTTCGACGATCTTGAAGCCATAGGTCATCGCCGCCGTGCAGACCTGCACATTGCCCGCGCCAAGCGCCATGAACTCGGCCGCATCGCGCCATGTGGTGATGCCGCCGATCCCGCTGATAGGCAGGCCGCGCGTCGCGGAATCGCGGGCGATCTCGGCCACCATGTTGAGCGCGATGGGTTTGACCGCCGGGCCGCAATAGCCGCCATGCGCGCCTTGCCCGTCAATGGTGGGCTGCGGCGCGAAGAGATCGAGATCGACCGATGTGATCGAATTGATTGTGTTGATGAGGCTGACCGCGTCCGCGCCACCCTCCATAGCCGCCAACGCGGGTTTCCGGATATCGGTGATGTTGGGCGTGAGCTTCACGATCACCGGCAGGTCGCTGTGCTTCTTGCACCAATGCGCGACCTGGCCGACATATTCGGGTACCTGGCCCATCGCGCTGCCCATGCCGCGCTCGCTCATCCCGTGGGGGCAGCCGAAATTCAGCTCGACCCCGTCACAGCCGGTATCCTCGACGCGGCGCAGGATCTCGCGCCACGCATCCTCGTTCATGGGCACCATCAGCGAGGCGATCAGCGCACGGTCCGGGTAATCCCGTTTGACGCGCGTCATTTCCTCAAGATTCACTTCCAAGGGCCGGTCGGTAATCAGCTCGATATTGTTGAGGCCCAGCAGGCGGCGGTCGGCGCCGTAGATCGCGCCATAGCGCGGGCCATTGACGTTGACGACGGGCGGTCCGGCCTCGCCCAACGTCTTCCACACCACGCCGCCCCAGCCGGCGTCGAAGGCGCGGCGCACGTTGTATTCCTTGTCCGTGGGCGGCGCCGAGGCCAGCCAGAACGGGTTGGGGGATTTGATCCCGATGAAGTCGGTTGTGAGGTCGGCCATGGCTTAGCCCTCCGCCATCAGTGTTGCGTGAATATCCATCGCGGCATCGCGGCCCTCGGCCACCGCCGTCACGGTCAGATCGTCGCCGCCCGCGGCGCAATCGCCGCCCGCCCAGACCAAGTCGGTGCTGGTGCGGCCCGCGCCGGTGACGGCGATCTTGCGCCCGTCGAGATCGGGCAGGGCGGCGCCTTCGAGTGTCTGTCCGATGGCGCGGAACACCTGATCGGCGGCGAGGCGGAAGGTCTGGCCCGTGGGTTTCAGCGCGTCGTCGGTATATTCAAACTCGATCTCGCGCACCGCGCCATTGCCGATCACGGAGACCGGGCTGGCATTGGTGAGGATCCGCACGCCCGAAGAGGCGGCCAGATCCTGCTCGAATTCGCTCGCATTCATGTGCTCGCGGCCCCGGCGATAGACCAGCGTGACATTCAGCGCCCCAAGGCGCTTGGCCTGTACGGCTGCGTCCACGGCGGTCATGCCGCCGCCGATCACGACCACGTCGCGCCCGATGGGCAGCTGCGCCAGATCATCTGCCTGCCGCAGATCCGCGATGAAATCGACCGCGTCGCGCAGCCCCTCCTTATCCTCGCCTTCAAGGTTCAGCGCGTTCACGCCGCCAAGACCGATGGCGAGGAACACCGCGTCGAAATCAGATGCCATCTCGTCCAGAGTGACCTCGCGTCCCAGTGCCTTGCCGGTCTCGATGGTGATGCCGCCGATCTTGAGCAGCCAGTCGACCTCGCGCGCGGCGAAATCATCGGGCGTCTTGTAGCTGGCGATGCCATACTCGTTCAGACCGCCCGGCTTGGGGCGTGCGTCATAAACGATGACGCCGTGGCCCAGCATGGCAAGGCGATGCGCGCAGCTGAGACCCGCCGGCCCGGCGCCTACAACTGCCACACGCTTGCCCGTATCGGGTGCGCGGGTGAAGGGGTGCACGCCCGCCTCCATCAGCGTGTCGGTGGCATAGCGTTGCAGCTGCCCGATCAGCACCGGCTTGCCCTCTGCGACCTCGCGCACGCAGACCTCCTCGCAGAGCGTCTCGGTCGGGCAGACGCGGGCGCACATGCCGCCCATGATGTTCTGGCTGAGGATCGTTTTGGCTGCCGCCTCGGGTGTGCCGGTGGCGATCTGCCGGATGAAGAGGGGGATGTCGATATCCGTTGGGCAGGCCGTGATGCAGGGCGCATCATGGCAGAAATAACAGCGATCCGCGGCGACAAGCGCCTCGTGTCGGTCAAGCCTGGGATGAAGGTCCGAGAAGTTGTCGGCGTAGTCGGCGGCGGGCAATCTGCCTGCAACGATACCGGGGGTCAGTGCGCCTTGGGTCATGGCGTCCTCCTTGAGCAAGGGGTGGCTGACTTGGAGTAAAGCACGACTGGAAATTTTATCAACTGGTAAAATTTATATGAGCGACATTTTCTTGCGCCTCGTGCGCGCGCAGTGAAGTCTTGCTGCGCGGGTCCGGCGGTAACGGCCTGTTAACCATTGATGCGCCATAGTGGTGGCATGAGAAGTGTCATGGTCCTCATCGTCGCCGCGCTGGCCCTTGCTGCTTGCAACACGCCCGGCCCCGGGTTCCGAGGGGTCGAGCCTGTGCGCATCAGCCTGCGCGGCGACGTCTTTGATGTGCGCGTGGATGGTGTGCGGGCCGAGGCGATGCGGGTGAATCAGCGCTGGGCGCCCAATCTGAATAGCGTCGCGCCCAATGCCGTTGCCGCGATCGAAGAGGTGTCAGGCTGCCGGGTGCGCAAGCTGGACGGGGATGCGGCGCTGATGACGGCCCGGCTGGACTGCGGCCAGAAGCTGGAGCCGTTGCCTCGCGGTTTCAGCTATGATTGCGACGTCTACAAGATATTCGACGGGCTGGCCGAATTGACCTGCCGTCCACGCCCGGTCTGAGCGGTTTTCCTTGAGTTCGAAACGCATTTGCGGCAAGAGCACTCGCAGGGGCAGCATCGCCCACCAAGGATGATATCCATGAACTACAAGGCACAAGGCGCGCCCAAGATGGGCCGCAACGCACCGCGTCATTCCGAGCATAACGCACCCGGATCTGACAAGGACCCGTTCGGCAAGCGCGGCGGCGGTCGCCCCGGCAAGGCGGAATTGCTGGAGCGGATGAAGACGGCGCAGGCAAAGGATGCGGATCAGTCCGCCGATTCGCCCAAGGGCTGAAGCGCCTTTTCCATGTAAACGCTGGCGTCGTTCGCCTCATAGGCGCCAAACCGCCCGCAGCGCGTGAACCCGTGCCGCTCATAGAGGCGCACGGCCCCGGCTAGGATGTCAGCCGTCTCCAGTCGCAACATGGGAATGCCCTCTTCTCGGGCGCGGTCCTCGAGCGCGCGCAGGATGGCGGCTCCGACTCCGCGTCCGCGCGTCTCGGCTGTAGTGAACATGGACTTGATCTCGCCATAGCCCTCCATGCGGACCAACGCGCCGGTCCCAAGCACTTTCGTCCCTTCACGGGCGACTATGAAAAGGACCTCGGGCGCACAGAGCGCGTCGAAGCCGAGGACGTAATTCTCCTCGGGGTCGAACAGATCCTGCATCATCGCGTGGCTCTGCGTCAGCAGGGCGTGCGGGCCGGGATCGAGAGGGTTGGCGGGTTCGATGATCAGCATGGGCCGGATCAGGCGCAGCTCCTTGCCTGGTGTCAAGCCTTTGCACAGACTGAGTCTCTGCCGCTGCGTCAATATCTTGTGGATAAGTTGCACCAGATCGCCAGATGCGGGGTAATATCGTTGACAGAAGGGTGCTGTGCGCCGCAAATTGGCGGCCACCAAGGCTGATAGGCCGCCACCTCGGAGACTGACCGCCCCTTGCGATTTTCCAAGCTCAGACTGAACGGCTTCAAAAGCTTTGTCGACCCGACCGATCTTATCATCGGCAGCGGGCGCACCGGCGTGGTCGGCCCCAATGGCTGCGGCAAGTCGAACCTGCTGGAGGCGCTGCGCTGGGTCATGGGCGAAAACCGCCCGACCGCAATGCGCGGGGGCGGGATGGAGGACGTGATCTTTGCCGGGGCATCGTCGCGGGGCGCGCGCAACTTTGCCGAGGTGACGATCCATATCGACAATGCCGACCGCCTTGCGCCCCCGGGGTTCAACGACAGCGATCACATCGAGATCATTCGCCGCATAACCCGCGACGTGGGCAGCGCCTATCAGGTCAATGGCAAGGATGTGCGCGCGCGCGACGTGCAGATGCTGTTCGCCGATGCCTCGACCGGCTCGCATTCGCCCGCGCTGGTGCGTCAGGGCCAGATCTCGGAACTGATCAACGCCAAGCCCAAGTCGCGCCGCCGCATCCTGGAGGAGGCGGCGGGCATCTCCGGCCTCTACCAGCGCCGCCACGAGGCCGAGCTGAAATTGAAGGGCGCAGAGGCGAACCTTGCCCGCGTCGATGATACGGTCGATCAACTGGCCGGCCAGCTTGCCACGCTGGCCCGGCAGGCCCGGCAGGCCGCGCGCTATCGCGCCATCGGAGACGAACTGCGCACCGCTGAGGGGCTGCTTCTCTACCGGCGCTGGCGCGAGGCGGATGAGGCGTTGAACGTCGCGCGCGCCGAGCTGCGCGAGCGCACCGCCGCCACGGCGCAGGCAGAAGGGGCAGCGCGTGAGGCGGCCAAGGCCCGCGCCGCTGCCGACGATGCCCTGCCCAAGCTGCGCGAGGAAGAGGCGATTGCCGCCGCCGTGTTGCAGCGGCTGACGGTCCAGCAGGGCAGCCTTGCTGATCAGGAAACCGCCGCGCGCACCCGGATCGAGACGCTGGAGGGCCGCATCGCGCAGCTTATCCGCGATATCGACCGCGAGGCGGGCCTCAATTCCGACGCGGGCGACACGATCAAGCGGCTGGAATGGGAGCAGGCCGAGCTGGCCAAGGCGTCCGAGGGGCACGACGCCCGGCTGGAGGCAGCCGCCGAGGCAGCGCGCGAGGCCAGCCAGACCTTGCAGGCACGCGAGGCGGACCTCTCGACCCTGACCGAGGATGTCGCGCGGCTATCGGCGCGGCACCAATCGGCGCAGCGCTTTCTGGCGGATAGCCGCAAGACGCTGGAGCGGAGCGAGGCCGAGGAAGCGCGCGCGCGGGCCGCGGTAGAGGAGAGCCGCGCCGCGATGGACAAGGCCGGGGCCGAGTTCGACGCGGCCACCCAGGCCGAGACGCAGGCGCAGGCCGCTGCCGAGGCCGCTGAGGCCACGCTGAGTGCCGCCGACGCCGCGCGCAGCGATACCCAGACGCGCGAGGCCGCCGCCCGGGCAGAGCGCAGCGAGGCGGAGGGCGAGCTGAGCGCAATCAGCGCCGAGGTCTCGGCGCTTGCGCGCCTTCTGGAGCGGGACACGGCCGAGGGCGGCCAGATTCTGGACCGGCTACAGGTGCAGCAGGGTTATGAAAAGGCGCTGGGCGCGGCGCTGGCCGATGATTTGCGCGCGCCGCAGGTGGGCCCGGATGGTCCCTCGGGCTGGGCCGAACTGCCCCCTTATGAGGTGCCCCAGAGCCTTCCCGAAGGCGTGCCGGCGCTAACACAGAATGTCTCCGTGCCCGACGTGCTGGCCCGCCGGATGGGGCAGATCGGACTGGTCGATTCGGATGACGGGCTCCGCCTGCAACCGCAGCTGAAGCCGGGCCAGCGGCTGGTCAGCCTGGAAGGCGATCTCTGGCGCTGGGACGGCTACCGCGCCTGGGCCGAGGATGCGCCCTCGGCCGCCGCACTGCGGCTGGAGCAGCTCAACCGGCTGGAAACATTGAAGCAACAGATGGCCCATGCCACCGCGCGCGCCGATGGCGCCAAGGGCGCGCATGAGGCGCTGGGCCGCCAGTTGGCCGAGCGGACCGAGGCCGATAAGGCCGCGCGCGCCGCCCGCCGCGCCGCCGACGCTGCGGTCAACGACGCCTCCCGCGCGCTCAGCCGCGCCGAGGCGGATCGCAACCTTGCAGCCTCCAAGCTCGAATCGCTGGGCCTTGCCGTGACGCGCCACCGCGACGAGGCGATGGCCGCACGCACCCAGCTGGCCGAGGCCGAGAAGGGCGTGGCCGATCTGGGCGATCTCGAGGCCGAGCGCGCCCGCGCCGAGGATATCAAGATGACGGTCGAGGCCGCGCGCATCACCATGATGACGCGCCGGTCCTCCCATGACGAGTTGCGCCGCGAGGGCGACGCGCGCCTGCGCCGCAGTCAGGAAGTGACCAAGGAAATCAGCGGTTGGCGCCACCGGCTGGAGACCGCCGAAAAGCGCAGCGCCGAGCTGCAGGAGCGCAAGGAGGCCTCCGAGGCCGAGCTGGCCGAGGCGGCATCGCAGCCTGAGACGCTCGCCGCCGAGCGCGCCGCGCTGGCGGGCAAGACGACCGAGGCCGAGACGCGGCAGGCCGCCGCCCGCGATGCGCTCAGCACGGGCGAGGGCGCGCTGCGCCAAGCCACCGAGGCAGAACGCGCGGCCGAGCGCGCCGCCGGCGAGGCCCGGGAGGCCCGCGCCCGCAGCGAGGCGCGCACCGATGCCGCCGCCGAGGCCCGCCGCGCCGCGCATCAGCGCATTGCTGACGAGCTCGAAACATCGCCCGAAGCGTTGCTGGAATCGCTGGAGGCCGATGTCGACAAGATGCCCGGCTCGGAGGCGATCGAAGCCGAGGTCAACCGCCTGAAACGTCAGCGCGACGCGCTGGGCGCCGTCAACCTGCGCGCCGAGGAGGACGCGAAGGAGATCGAGCAAGAGCACGGCACGCTGATCACGGAAAAGACCGACCTCGAAGAGGCGATCAAGGCGCTGCGCAGCGGGATCGCCAGCCTTAACCGCGAGGGACGCGAGCGGCTGCTGACCGCCTTCGAGCAGGTGAATTCCAACTTCGCCATGCTGTTCAAGCACCTCTTTGGCGGCGGCGAGGCCAATCTGGTGCTGGTCGAAAGCGACGACCCGCTGGAGGCTGGCCTTGAGATCATGTGTCAGCCGCCGGGCAAGAAACTGAGCGTTCTCAGCCTGCTATCGGGCGGTGAGCAGACGCTGACCGCGCTGGCGCTGATCTTCGGCGTCTTTTTGGCCAATCCCGCGCCGATCTGTGTGCTGGACGAGGTGGATGCACCGCTGGACGACGCCAATGTCGCGCGCTTCTGTGATCTGCTGGACGAGATGTGCCGGCGCACCGAGACGCGGTTCCTGATCATCACCCATAACGCGGTGACGATGAGCCGGATGGACCGCCTTTTTGGGGTGACCATGGCCGAGCAGGGCGTGTCGCAACTGGTCTCGGTCGATCTGAAAAAGGCCGAGGCGATGGTCGCCTGATCAGAGGCGGTCCAGCAGGTCGCGCGTCGGCCACGCATCGGCGGGCAGGCCCAGTTTTCCTTGCTCATCCTGAACCGCCGCGCGTGTTCCGGCGCCCAGGATGCCGTCGATCCCGCCCACGTCATACCCGCGCGCGGCCAGTTTTTCCTGCAGGCGTTTCATCTGCGCGGAGGAAAGGCCCGGATCGGGATTGCCCTTGTCCATGACAGGCGCGCCTTCCAGCCGCGTGGCAAAATAGGCGGCGGTCAGCACGTAGGTATAGCTTTGATTCCATTCGAAAAGAACGTGGAAATTCGGATAGGCGATAAAGGCCGGGCCGCCGCGCCCCTCGGGGACAAGAATGTTGGCGGGCAGGTCCGCGGCCAGCGTGCGCTCCCGCGCCGAAACGCCCAGATCGGCCCATTCCGCGCCGGTCTTGGTGGTGCGCAGCCCGGTTTGGGACCAGTCGAGATCCTTTGGCAGAACCACCTCCTGCAGCCACGGCTCATTCGCGCGCCAGCCCAGATGGCGCAGCATCTGCGCGCCCGACATCAGCGCATCGGGCGCGGAGGTTTTCAGCGTGACATGCCCGTCGCCATCACCGTAGACTCCGTTGTCCAGAATGTCCTGCGGCAGCATCTGCACCATCCCGATCTCGCCCGCCCAAGCGCCGGTGGTGCGCGCCGGGTCGAATTCGCCTTGCTCGAAGAGAGTGAGCGCGGCAAAGATCTGCGGGCGGAAAAGCGCGGGTCTGCGGCAGTCATGCGCGAGGGTGACAAGCGCATTCAACGTGTTGAAATCGCCTTGGAAGCCGCCGAAATCCGTTTCGAACGCCCAGAAGGCCAGCAGGATCCCGCGACTGACGCCATAAGTCTCCTCGACCTGGTCGAACACAGAATCCAGCGACTTGCCCTGGGACTTGCCGGTGTTCAGGCGGTTGGACGAGATGAGATGGTTTGCGAATTTCGTAAACGGTTTTTGAAACACACCCTGCGCGCGATCGGCCTTTAGGACGGCGGGGTCCTGCGTGACCTTATCGAAAAAGCGTTGCGCGGTCGCCGTGTCCTGGCCGCGGCTGACTGCCTCCTGCCGCAGATTGGCGACAAATCCGCCGAAATCGCCGCCGCAAGGCGCGGCAAGGGCAGGCGCCGCGCAGAGGGCGAAAGCGGACAGGGCGGGCAGGATGCGCATGAAAAAACCTCATGTTTGGACGTGTTTGAGCGCAGCTTGACGCATTTCCGGGCAGGCCGAAACCGCAAGTTAAGGATTGCGCCCGCATAATGCAGGGGATCACGCGAGGAGGGCGACCAGACATGCACAGACCAACACGGCGCCCCAGGCGCGCCAGAGCATACGGACCGCCGCCTCTATCTGCGCGGGGCCGCCATTTCGCAGGCCATCCGGATTGACGAACGGATAGTCCTGCAACTGCCCGCCATAGGCGCGTGGCCCCGACAGGGCCACACCGATGCTGCGCGCCAGCGCGGCCTCGGGCCAGCCGCCATTGGGCGAGCGGTGCTGGCGCGCCTCGCGCGTGATATCCTCCCAGGAGGGGCGCGGTTGCGTCAGCAGGACGATCAGGGCGGCGCTCAGCCGCGCCGGGATGAAGTTCAGCAGGTCGTCAAGGCGCGCTGCGGCCCATCCGAAGGCTTTGAATCGGGGCGTGCGGTGGCCGATCATGCTGTCCGCCGTGTTGGCCGCCTTGTAGACGGCGAGGCCCGGCAAGCCCCCCAGCGCGAGCCAGAAAAGCGGGGCGATCACCCCGTCGCTGAAATTCTCGGCCGCCGATTCGATGGCTGCGCGGGTGATGTCCGCGGGCTCCATCGCGATGGTGTCGCGGCCGACGATCATCGCGACGGATTTGCGCCCCGCCTCGGTCGTTTGGCGCAGGGCGGTGGCGACGGCAGTGACGTGATCGACAAGGGATCGCTGCGCGAGCAGAATGGCCGCAGTGATAACGGTTGCGACCTCACCCAACTGCGTGATGACAAGCGCAGCGGCCCATGTCCCAAGACAGAGAAGCAGAAGCGCCGCCATCCCTTTGGCCCGGCGCGCGCGACCGCGGTTCAAGCGCCGCTCCAGTGCATCTATTGCGCGGCCCATCAGCACGGCGGGGTGGGGTAACCGCGACCAGATCCAGCGCGGTTCGCCCATCGCGGCGTCAAGCAGCATGGCAAGTGCAAGTATCGCGGCGATGGTCATCGGCATGTCCTTGAAGGGCGGTGGCGCGGGGCCTCATGCGTTTGAGCGGATATGGCCGAACGGTGCAAGGGGCGCCGCGCGCGGGCTTGGCAAATCGGTGACGCACAGAAGTTTCGTAAATTCTTAACTTGATTGAAACAGGATTCGGGGCATCGTTGTTGCCAGGGGACTGCCAAGGAGGGGGAACGAAATGGACATGCATTTGCCGCGCGACGTGCAGGACGGGCTGGAGGCCGCCCGCCGTGCCGCGCAGTTGAAGAGCCATCGGCTGAGGGTCGAGGTCGGCGATGTCTCCTACCGCGTGCTGCGCGCGTGGCCGGGCGGATTCGCGGTGGACGCGGCGGATGCGCCGCATTTGCGCGGTCTTGTCGATCTCTATGACGGCAGTCGGCACCTGTCCCATTGCTTGATCGTCGCCGCCTCGGAAGAGGGCGGCGAGCGCATTTTCGACTACAAACTGATGACGGAAGCCAGCGGCGAGCAGCCGGCCGATTTCGTGCGCGACGCGGACGCCCCGGCGGGCCTGCTGGAGGGGCCTGCGCCGCGTAGCCGCGCCTAGATCAACGCCGGGCACGACCCTCGGCCGAGTTCGAAGCGAGATTATTGCAGGTCAGCGAAAGCCTCCTGCAACCGCTTGACCGCCTCGGCGATGCGGGCGCGCGGGGTGGCGAGGTTGAAGCGCAGGAAATCTTCGCCGCCGCTGCCGAAAGTTGCGCCATGGCTGGCCGCGATCCGGGCCGTCTTCTCGACGCGGTCGGTGACTTCCGCCGGGCTCATCCCGGTGCCCGAGAAATCGACCCAAGCCAGATAGGTTGCCTCTAGCGGCATGGAGCGCGCGCCGGGTACGGTGCTGATGCCCTCGTCGAATAGCTTGCGATTGCCGTCTATATAGGCGCATAGCGCGTCCAGCCAGGCCGCGCCTTCAGGGGAATAGGCCGCCTCGGTCATGTAGAGGCCGAAGGAGTTGGCCGAAATCCCCATGGCTGCCATCCGCGCCGCAAACCGCTTGCGCAACGCCGGGTCGTGAACGATGACATTCCCCGTATGCGAGCCTGCGATGTTGAAGGTCTTGGTCGTCGCCGACATCATGACCAGCCGATCCTCCACCCCGTCAATCCGCGCCATCGGGATGTGCCGATGCCCCGGCATGACAAGATCATGGTGAATTTCATCAGAGACGAGGATCAGGTCGTGGCGCCGGGCAAAATCGGCGACCTCTTCCAGCTCGGCCTCGGTCCAGACGCGCCCGCCGGGATTGTGCGGCGAGCAGAGGATCAGCATCGTCTCGCGGCCTGTCATCTGGGCATCGTAACGCTCGAAATCCATGACATATTTGCCGTCCTCCAGCGCCAGGGGGCATTCCACCACCTCGCGGCCCGCCGCTTTGATGACACGCGCAAAGGCATGGTAGACGGGCGTGAAGAGAACCACGCCATCCCCCGGCGCGGTAAAAGCATCGACGCACATCGCCGTTCCGTTGACGAGGCCATGTGTGGTGAAAATTGCATCCTTGTCGACGCTCCAGCCGTGCCGCTCTTTCATCCACCACTGGATGGCGGCGCGGTACGTGCCCTCGTCACCGTAATAGCCGTAGATGCCATGGTCATGCATCGCCGCGACCGCATCCGACACGCAGGAGGGCGGGCGGAAATCCATGTCGGCGACCCACATGGCGATCCCGTCCTTGGGGCTGACGCCGTAGAGCGGCTCCATCATGTCCCACTTGCTGGAATGGGTGCCGACCCGGTCGATGATTTCGTCGAAGTTCATGCGGATCTCCTTGTTGCCGCGCGATTTCAGGCTGGCAGGCACGCTAACGGGTAGGGCGGCAGGCGCAAGGGCCGTTGCACTGGCGCGGTGCTTGTCCTACATGCCCTGCATGAAAATGCCGATCCTGATCCACCCCGATCCCCGCCTCAAGAAGGTCTGCGCGCCCGTCGACGACGTCACGGGCGAGTTGCGCACGCTGGCCGAGGACATGCTGGAAACCATGTATCACGCGCCGGGCATCGGCCTTGCCGCGCCGCAGGTGGGCATCCTCAGCCGCCTGATCGTGATGGATTGCATCAAGGAAGAGGGAGAGCCGGCCCAGCCGGTGGTGATGTTCAACCCCGAGGTGACAGCCAGTTCAGAGGCGCTGAATACCTACGAGGAGGGGTGCCTGTCGATCCCCGATCAATTCGCCGACGTGACGCGCCCCGCCGAGGTGGAGGTCCGCTGGATCGACATGAATGGCAAGGAGCAGACCTCCGGGATGGACGGCCTCTGGGCCACCTGCGTGCAGCACGAGATCGACCATCTGAACGGCAAGCTGTTCATCGACTATATTGGCCCGATGAAGCGTCAGCTGATCACGCGCCGGATGCAGAAGCTGAAACGCGAACAGGCGCGGGGCTAGGGTGACTGTGCGCCGCTGCATTCCCTGGCCGGACAAGCGGCTGCGCACGCCCGCCACGCCGGTCGAGGCGATCACGGATGAGGTCCGGTCGCATTGGGACGACATGATCGACACGATGGAGGCGATGCCGGGCGTTGGCCTTGCCGCGCCGCAGATCGGCGTGATGCTGCGCCTTGCGGTCGTCGATGCCAGCGACGGGCGCGGGCAAGGGGTCCGCATGGCCAATCCCGAGGTGTTGCATGCCAGCGCGCAGATGCGCCCGCATGAGGAGGCGAGCCCCAACCTGCCCGGTCTCTCGGCGCTGGTCGCGCGGCCCCGCGCGGTGACGGTGCGCTTTCTCAATGAGGCGGGCGAGATGGAAGAGCGTGACTTTGTCCATCTCTGGGCAACGTCGGTGCAGCACCAGATCGACCATTTGAACGGGCGGATGTATTACGACCGTCTGACTAAGCTGCGCCGCGACATGTTCCTGCGCCGCGCACGTAAAGTGATGGGTTAGCTGTGCGCGTTATCTTCATGGGAACCCCAGATTTTTCCGTTCCGGTGCTTGAGGCGCTGGTGGAGGCGGGGCACGATATCGCGGTCGTTTATTGCCAGCCGCCGCGCCCTGCGGGACGCGGCAAGAAGGATCGCCCGACGCCCGTCCATGCGCGCGCAGCCGAGCTTGGGCTGGAGGTGCGCCATCCGGTGTCATTGAAGGGCGAAGCCGAGCAGGCTGAGTTTGCCGCGCTGGGCGCAGATGTGGCCGTGGTCGTGGCCTATGGGCTGATCTTGCCGCAGGCGGTACTGGATGCGCCAGAGTGGGGATGCCTTAATATCCACGCCTCGCTTTTGCCGCGCTGGCGCGGGGCGGCGCCGATTCACCGCGCGATCATGGCGGGCGACGCCGAGACGGGTATCTGCGTCATGCAGATGGAGGCGGGCCTTGATACCGGGCCTGTGCTGATGCGGCAGGCGACGCAGATCGGCCCCTTCGAGACAACGGGCGCGCTGCATGACCGGCTGAGCGCGATGGGTGCTGCGCTGATCATCGAGGCGCTGCAGAAGCTGGATGAATTGACACCCGAGGTGCAGCCGGAGAACGGCGTGAGCTATGCGGCCAAGATCGACAAGGCCGAGGCGCGCATCGACTGGAGCCGTGATGCCGCGCAGATCGATTGCCAGATCCGGGGCCTATCGCCCTTTCCGGGCGCGTGGTGCGAGGTGGACGGCGTGCGGGTCAAGCTGCTGGCCTCGACCGAGGCGAGTGGCGCAGGCGCGCCGGGCGAGGTGCTGGAGGCCGGAGAGGGCGGCGTTATCGTGGCCTGCGGGCAAGGGGCCGTGCGGCTTTTGCGCTTGCAGAGGGCCGGGCGCGGCACGCAGGATGCCGGCGATTTCCTGCGCGGCATGGCCATGCCGCCGGGCACGAGGCTATAGGACAGGCATATGTTTCCAACCATCATGGGCACGGTCGTGATCGCAGGGATCGTCGGCTACCTTTCCGAAAAATCGGGCTTCACGCGCAACGGCATTCTTCAGTCGATCATCATATGCATCGGTGGCGCATTTCTGGCCTATTTCCTGCGGCTCATGTTCGGCATCGGCTTTGGCTCGCCGGGGCTGAATGCCATCGCTTCCTCGGTGGGCGCGCTGATCATCGTGCCGACGCATTGGCGCGGGCGGCGCTAGACGGGCGAACGAACATAGCCAGTCGGGATTTTTCCTAGTGAAGCAGGGCCGCGTTACTGCCGCGGAGGGCGCGCCTTGTAGACGGGCAGGGACCAGCCGAAGGCGAGCGAGCCCGCGCGCAGTGCCCAGGTGGCCGCGGCGCAGCCGCCAAGGACGATGAGCGGATCGCCGGTGAACTGGCTGAGAATGACGGCGGTGAGTGCGCCGGAGAAGGCGGCGGTGACATAAAGCTCGCCCTGTTTCAGCACCAGGGGCACTTCGCCGATGACGACGTCGCGCATTAGGCCGCCCATGCAGCCGGTGACCATGCCCATCAGCACGATGATCGGCGCAGGCTGCGCCATCAGCATCGCGACCGAGACGCCCGCTGGCACCGCGACGGCCAGCGCGAAGGCATCGAGCCACAGGAGCCAGCGATAGCGGCTCTCCACCAAGTGCGCGGTGAAGAAAATGAGTGCGGCGGCGGAGGAAGCGATGAGGATATAGGTTGGATCGCCCATCCAGAAGATCGGGTTGCGGTCCAGCATCACGTCGCGCAGCGTGCCGCCGCCCACAGCCGTCAGGCAGGCGATGAAAGCAAATCCGACGATATCGAGCTGCGCGCGGCTGGCCACCAGCGCGCCGGTGAGCGCGAAGATGAGGACCGAGGCATAGTCCAGCAGGACCGGCGCGCTCATTTGGCGGACTTCTTGAAGGGGGCCATGCCCTCGCGGGCAAGCTCGTCCGCGCGCTCGTTCTCGGGGTGGCCGGCATGGCCCTTGACCCATTCCCAGGTCACGTCATGGCGGGCCTGCGCCTGGTCAAGGCGCTGCCACAGTTCGGCATTCTTGACCGGCTTTTTCGCGGCGGTCTTCCAGCCATTGCGCTTCCAGCCGTGGATCCAGCCGGTGACGCCGTTCTTGACGTATTGGCTGTCGGTCACGATGGTCAGTTTCGACGGTTTGGCAAGCGTTTCCAGTGCGTTGATCGCCGCCAAAAGTTCCATCCGGTTGTTGGTTGTGCTGGCTTCACCCCCACTGAGGCATCGCTCCTTGACGATCCTTTCGCCATCCATCGCGCGCAGGAGAGCGCCCCAGCCGCCCGGGCCGGGATTGCCGGAACAAGCCCCGTCGGTATAGGCGAAAAGCTTAGCCATGGGCGTGGACCACAACCCAGTCGGACATCTGGCCCGACAACCCCTTGTCGCGGCCGGTCCAGCTGGCCTCGGGGGTGAAGCCGGCATGTTGCAGCAGCGCGCGCAGCTCGTCCTCGGTGTAGTAGGTATAGAGGCGTCCGATCGTGTCACGCTCCTCGCCCGCACCCGTTTTCATACCGATATGAAAGAGGCCGCCGGGTTTCAGCGCCGTTTTCAGGGCCGCAAGGTGGCGCGGCAGATCGGCGCGCGAAGCGTGCAGGAGGCTGAAATTGGCCCAGATCCCGTCATAGAGATCATTGCCGGAGATATCGTCGAAGTCGGCCTGCAAAGCGGTCACGCCGGGGCGCGCGGCGGCCATGTCGACCATCTCTGGCACCGCGTCGGTCGCATCCACCCGCAAGCCGGCCTTGGCCATTTGCGCGGCGGCCCGCCCCGGTCCGCAACCGAGATCCAAAACGCGGGCGTTCGGCGGCATGGCCGCGAGGAAGGTGGCAAGATGCTTGTCACCCTCCAGATCCGCCGTCATGTCGTCATAGGCCTGCGCCTGAGCGCTGTAGACGGCCAGCGTTTCGGGATCGACGCTCATGCGAAGGCCCCGATGGCAAGGCAGACCAGCACGATGACGGTCAGAAGGACGCGCAGCTGCATCCACCATGCAGGCGCGACGCCGTAGCGCCAGAAGAGCCAGTCGAGCGCCAGGAGGCCGGTGAACCCTGCCATCAGCGAAATGCCTGCACTCGACGGCCCGCCGCCCGTGGTGAAAAAGGCCCAGAGCGCGGGGATCACCGAGAGGCCATACCCGGTTGCCGCCTGTGCGCCGTCCAGTTTGGTGGCAAAGCCCCAGAGGACGCCGGACATGAAGGCAAGGATGATCGCGCCGTAGAAGAGCATCACGTAAGGGCCGGCAAAGCGCGGGCCGATACTGCGGATCGTCCATTCGGCAAGGGTCGGGTTAAGGACCGTCACCGCGCCCCAGACGAACGGGATCAGCCCGGCGAGGCCGAGCATCAGGGCAGAGCGCGGGATGGACGTCACGCGGGTGTCCTCAGCACGCGGGGCACTTTGAATTCCACGTTTTCAACGGCTGTCTCGACCTGCTTGATGGTGACGTCATAACGCGCCTGAAGCGCCTCGATCACCTCGTTGACTAGCACTTCGGGGGCCGAGGCGCCGGCGGTGACGCCGATGGTGCGGATGCCCTCGAGGCTGCGCCAGTCGATATCGGCGGCCCGCTGGACCAGCTGGGCATAGCCGCAACCCGCACGCGCGCCGACCTCGACAAGACGGCGGGAATTGGAGGAGTTGGGCGCGCCGACGACCAGCATCGCCTCGCATTCGGCGGCCATCGCCTTGACCGCCGCCTGCCGGTTGGTGGTGGCGTAGCAGATGTCTTCCTTGTGCGGCCCCTGAATGGCCGGGAAGCGGGCATTCAGCGCGGCGACGATGCCAATCGTGTCATCGACGCTGAGCGTGGTTTGCGTGACATAGGCCAGCGCATTTTCGTCGCGCACGTCCAGGTTGGCGACATCCTCTTCGGTCTCGACCAGAAGGACCGCGCCGGGGGGCAATTGGCCCATCGTGCCGATGGTCTCGGGGTGGCCCTCGTGGCCGATCATGATGATCTGCAGGCCCGCCTCATGATGGCGCTCGGCCTCGATATGCACCTTGGAAACCAGCGGACAGGTGGCATCGACATAGATCATCTGCCGCTTGTCGGCCTCGGCGGGCACCGATTTGGGCACGCCATGGGCGGAAAAGATCACCGGGCGATCATCGGGGCATTCGTCCAGCTCTTCAACGAATACGGCCCCCTTGGCGCGCAGGTCATCTACCACGTATTTATTATGCACGATCTCGTGCCGCACATAGACGGGTGCGCCCCACTTGCTCAGCGCCATCTCGACGATCTTGATCGCGCGGTCGACGCCCGCGCAAAAACCGCGCGGCGCCGCAAGATAGAGGGTGAGGGGGGAATTTGTCATGGCAGTGCTCCTTGACTGCACAGGTAAGGGACTGGCGCCGCTGCGTCCAGAGGGGCAGGCCGAATTGCCGCGCTTGACGCGGGCGGGCGCCCGTGGACAACCTGCGCGCAACATGGGGGCAGGCGATGACATATGATCTGGCGGTGATTGGCGGTGGGATTCTGGGCCTCGCGCATGCGTGGCAGGGCGTGCGGGCGGGCATGCGCACCGCCGTGTTCGAGCGCAGCGCCTATGCCGACGGTGCGTCGGTGCGTAATTTCGGCATGCTGGCTATCGCGGCACAGCAGCCGGGGCCGGAGCTGGAAAGTGCGCGCGCCGGGCTTGCCGCCTGGCAGGAGGTCGCGGCGGGCGCCGGCATTTTGCTGCGCCAGGCCGGATGCCTCTTCGTTGCGCGCCGCCCCGAAGAGATGGACCTGCTGGCCGAGCGGGCGGCGGCCCGCGGCCCCGGTGTGCAGGATTTCGCGCTGATCGGAGCAGAGGATCTGGCTCGCTATGCGCCGGGTCTGCGCGAGGATGCGCTGGGCGCCCTCTATAGCCCCGAGGCGTGGAAGGTCGACCAACGCGGCGCGCCCGCTGCCATTGCCGCGTGGCTGGCGCGGGCGCATGGCGTGACCTTTCACTTTGGCACCGAGGTGACCGATGTCGCGGATGGCCGCATCGAAACCGCAGAGGGACGTCACACGGCGGACCATATCGTCATTTGCGGCGGCAACGAATTTGACCGGCTCTGCCCCGAGGTCTGGGCGCAAAGCGGCGTGTCCAATTGCCGCTTGCAGATGCTGCGCACCATGCCGCAGCCCGAGGGCTGGCGGCTGGCGCCCTTCGTGATGGGCGGGCTCAGCATGACGCGCTACAGCGCGTTTGAGCAATGCGGCGCCCTGGCCGCGCTGCGCGCGCTGCAGCAGGCGCAGATGGCCGAGGCGGCGAAGCACGGCGTGCATGTCATCATCGTGCAGGAGGATGATGGCAGCGTCACCTTGGGGGATTCGCACCACTACGGCGCAGGCGCCGCCCCGGACGATCCCGCCCGCGTCGATGACCTGATCCTTGCCGAGACCGACGCTCTGATGAGATTGCCCGAGCGGCGCATCGCCGCGCGGTGGGTGGGTAATTATGCCTATTTGCCGGGGCAATCCCTGCTCAGGGTCGCGCCGTCTGCGGGCGTTACGGCCGTGACCAATACGAACGGTCAGGGGATGACGCATGGATTTACCGTCGCCGCCGAAACCATCGCCGAAATCACGGCCTGACCCGGCAGGCCGATTTGTGCGCAGCCGGTCAGGCCGCCATCCTCAATCTGTCGTCTCGAAGCTGTCGTTGCCGGCGCGCTCATTCTGGGACTCGCGCGGCGGGCGGCCGATCACTTCCTTGAGATCGTCAAGCTCGATGAAATTGTCGGCTTGGCGGCGCAATTCGTCCGAAATCATGGGCGGCTGGCTGCGAATGGTCGAAACAACCGAGACGCGCACGCCTTGGCGCTGCAGCGACTCGACGAGTGGGCGGAAATCGCCGTCGCCGGAGAAAAGCACGATATGGTCGACGCGTGGCGCCAGCTCCATCGCGTCGACGGCCAGCTCGATATCCATGTTGCCCTTGACCTTCCGGCGGCCCTGGCTGTCGGTATATTCCTTAGCCGGTTTGGTCACCATCGAAAAGCCATTGTAGTTCAGCCAGTCGACCAGCGGGCGGATGGGCGAATACTCTTCATTTTCCAGCAGCGCGGTGTAATAGAACGCGCGCAGCAGCTTGCCGCGGCGCATGAACTCGGTGCGCAGCAGCTTGTAGTCGATATCGAACCCCAGCGCCTTGCCTGCGGCGTAGAGATTCGATCCGTCGATGAACAGCGCCAGGCGCTCGTCTTTATAAAACATGGCTTGGTCCTCTCTCCCTCCGGCTGCTGCCCCGGCGGCCCGGAAAGGAACGTAAAAATGGTCCGCATCGGGCGGATGGGGGTTGTGCCCCGTGTGCTAAGGCGTAGGACTTAATCGCCTAGACAACGCTCAACAAGTGCGGAAAGGTCCAGTCTTACATGGGTGACGCGACGACACCTGACGAGGTTTCTGGCGATATTTTGATCGCTTTGGGCGGAAACATGCCGTCCGAGGCAAGCGAACCGCGCGAGACGCTGCGCGCGGCGCTGGACGCCCTGCAAGAGGTCGGCGCGTCGGTGGTGGCGGTCAGCCCATTCTACGCGACGCCCTGTTTTCCGGCGGGGGCAGGGCCGGAATATGTGAACGCTGCGGCCAGGCTGGCCATGGACGCGGAGCCGGGCGAGGTTCTGGCGCTGCTCCACGGCATCGAGGCCCGGTTTGGCCGCAGCCGGGTGCAGCGCTGGGGGCAGCGCACGCTGGATCTGGACCTGATCGCTCATGGTGCGCGGGTGCTGCCGGACCGGCAGACATATGATGACTGGGTGGCACTTGATCTCGAGGCGCAGATGCAGCGCGCTCCGGACCGGCTGATCCTGCCGCATCCCCGGATGCACGAGCGTCCCTTCGTGCTGGTTCCGCTGGCGGATGTGGCGCCCGACTGGCGGCACCCGGTGACGGGCCGGACGGTGGCGCAGATGCTGGCCGAGCTGCCGCCCGAGCGCATTCGTGAGGTTGTGCGCCTGCCATAACGCGCTTGCACCTTTCCGCGCTGCCGCGTAGAGAGCAGGTTTACACCCCGATCCTACTTATTCCGGAGGTCTCATGGCCCGCGTAACGACCGAAGACTGCGTCGACAAGGTTCCCAACCGTTTCGATCTGGTGCTGCTTGCCGCACACCGCGCCCGCGAAATATCGGCCGGGGCGCCGCTGACCGTCGACCGTGACAATGACAAGAACCCCGTTGTCGCCCTGCGCGAGATCGCAGACGAGACGCAGAGCGCCGCCGACCTGCGCGAGCGCATGATCGAGTCCAACCAGACCGAGATCGAAGTCGACGAGCCCGAAGAGGACCAGATGGCCCTTCTGATGGGCGGCGAAGCCGACAAGCCCGCCGAAGACGACATGTCAGAAGAGCGCCTGCTGCGCGAATTGATGAGGGCGCAAGGGCAGGGCTGACGCCCTGCACGCCTTGTGAGTATGCCGCGCCGCGCGGTTGGTGAATGTGATGATTACCGCCGACGACCTCATCGCGCTGGTCCGCACCTATAATCCACGCTGCGACGAGGCCCTTTTGCGGCGGGCCTATGATTACGGCCTGCGCATGCATGAGGGGCAGACCCGCCACTCGGGCGAGCCCTATTTCTCGCATCCTATCGCCGTCGCCGCCATCCTCGCCCAGCAGCGGCTGGGCGATGCGACGCTGGTGACGGCCCTTCTGCACGACACAATCGAGGACACACGTGCCTCTTACGCCGCCGTGGCTGAGATGTTCGGCACCGAGATCGCCGATCTGGTCGATGGCGTGACCAAGCTGACCAATCTCCAGCTCAGCTCGTCCGAAACCAAGCAGGCCGAGAATTTCCGCAAGCTGCTGATCGCCATGTCCAAGGACCTGCGCGTGATTCTGGTCAAGCTGGCCGACCGTCTGCACAACATGCGCACCATCAAGGCGATGCGCCCGGACAAGCAGGTTCAAAAGGCGCGCGAGACGATGGATATCTATGCGCCCCTCGCGGGCCGCATGGGTATGCAATGGATGCGCGAAGAGCTGGAGGATCTGGCCTTTCGCGTGATCAACCCCGAGGCGCGGGCCTCGATCATGCGCCGCTTCATCATGCTGCAGCGCGAATCGGGTGACGTGATCACGCGGATCACCGGTGACATCCGCAAGGAGCTGGCCAAGGTCGGCATCGAGGCAGAGGTGCTGGGGCGGGCCAAGAAACCCTATTCGATCTGGCGCAAGATGCAGGAAAAGGACCTGGCCTTCTCGCGCCTGTCGGACATCTACGGCTTTCGCATCATCTGCGCGTCCGAGGGAGATTGCTATTCGATCCTGGGCGCGATCCACCAGCGCTGGCGCGCCGTGCCGGGCCGGTTCAAGGATTACATCAGCCAGCCCAAATCGAACGGCTACCGCTCGATCCATACCACCGTGTCAGGCCGCGACGGCAAGCGGGTCGAGGTGCAGATCCGCACCCGCCAGATGCATGACGTGGCCGAATCGGGCGTGGCGGCCCATTGGTCCTACCGCGACGGCGTGCGCAGCGAGAACCCTTTTGCCGTCGATCCGGCCAAGTGGATCAGCACCCTGACCGATCAGCTGGACGGTGACGAGGATCACGAGGATTTCCTCGAGGCGGTCAAGCTGGAGATGTATTCCGACCAGGTCTTCTGCTTTACGCCCAAGGGGGACGTCATAAAGCTGCCCCGCGGCGCGACGCCGATCGATTTTGCCTATGCGATCCATACCCGCATCGGCAACGCCGTCGTCGGCGCCAAGATTGACGGGATGCGGGTGCCCCTCTGGACCCGCATCAAGAACGGCCAGTCGGTCGAGGTGATCATCGCTGACGGCCAGACGCCGCAATCCAGCTGGCTGGACATCGCCACCACCGGCAAGGCCAAATCCGCCATCCGCCGCGCCCTGCGCGAACAGGATCGGGGCCGCTACATCAAGCTGGGCCGGGAGCTGGCCCGCGCCGCGTTCGAGCATGTGGGCAAGCGCGCGACCGACAAGGCGCTGACGGCGGCGGCGCGCAACCTGCGCCTGCCCGACACCGGCGCCCTGCTGGCGCGCCTTGGCAGTGCCGAGCTGACCGCGCGGGACGTGGTCAGCGCCGTCTACCCCGATCTTGCGCCGCAGGGCGGCGAGGAGGTGGGCCGCGACCGCGCCGTGATCGGTCTCGAGCCCGGCCAGCGCTTTGAGCGGGCGAAATGCTGCGAGCCGCTTCCGGGCGAGCGGATCGTGGGCATCACCTTTCGCGGGCAGGGTGTCACGGTTCATGCCATCGATTGCGACATGCTGCAGAATTACGAGGACCAGCCCGATCGCTGGATCGACCTTGCCTGGCATTCGGGAACACATGCGGCGGCCTATAGCGTGTCGCTTGAAATCACCATGAGCAACGATGCCGGCGTGCTGGGCCGCATTTGCACCTTGATCGGCGAGTGCAACGCCAATATCTCCGACCTGACGTTCCTCGACCGCAAGCCCGATTACTTTCGCATCCTGGTCGAGGTCGAGCTACGCGACGCCGAGCAGTTGCACAGCCTCATGAGCGTTCTGGACGCCGACAGCGACGTCGCCCAGATCGAGCGTCGCCGCGACATCGCCCATGCCTCCGGCAAGGGCGCAACCTGAACTAGGAAGAGGGCTTCTCTTGGTCTTCAAGCGACGAGACAGAAGATCCGTCTGGAGGGCCACCGCAGGTTTCTTCTGGCCCAAGGGCGGATGGACGCGCGCGGCCAAGTATGTGCAGCACCGCGTCACCCGTTTGCCCGATCCGCCCCACCGGATCGCGCGGGGGATCTTCGCGGGCGTGCTGGTGACGTTCTCCCCGTTCTTCGGTCTGCATTTCGTGCTTGCGGCGCTGATTGCCAAGATCCTGCGCGGCAATATCGTTGCCTCGCTTCTGGCCACGTTCGTTGGCAACCCGCTGACCTTTCTGGCCATCGCGGCCAGCTCGCTTCAGACCGGGCATTTCCTTTTGGGAAATGCCGGGCAACATCCGGCAGGCGACCGCACCCTGGCCGAAAAATTCGGCGGCGCGGCGGCGGACCTGAAGCATAACATCCTGGCCATCTTCACCCCCGAGCAGGCGCATTGGAGCAAGCTGATCGTGTTTTATCACGATGTCTTTCTGCCCTATATGGTCGGCGGCATCGTCACCGGGCTGATCGCGGGGCTGGCGGCCTATTATACCTCTTTGCCTATCATCATGGTCTATCAGAAGCGGCGGCAGGCCAAGCTGAAGGAGAAATGGATCACGCTCAAGCAAAAGGCGGCGGTGGACGATGCGAAAGCGTCACACCACGGCACCCCGCCGCGCTAGACGGCTTGACGGGGCGGCGCTGCGGCCTTTCTTGTGTAAGAGTTCGGGGTCGGGCGCGTTGCCGGTCCCTTGGCCCTTGGGGGGACCATGCCTGATACATCCAAGCTACGCCTCGGCGTGAACATTGACCATGTCGCAACCTTGCGCAACGCGCGCGGCGGCGCAGTGCCCGATCCAGTGCGCGCCGCGCTGCTGGCCGAAACTGCGGGGGCCGACGGCATCACCGCGCATCTGCGCGAGGACCGTCGGCATATCATAGACAGCGATATCGACGCCTTGATGGCGCAACTGAGCGTGCCGCTGAACTTTGAGATGGCCGCGACGGAAGAGATGGCGCAGATCGCCCTGCGCCATAAACCGCACGCCGTCTGCCTCGTCCCCGAAAAGCGTGAAGAGCGCACGACTGAGGGCGGCCTCAATGTGGCGCGCGACGAAAACCACTTGGCCCATTTCGTTGGCGCGCTGCGGGATGCAGGCAGCCGGGTGTCGATCTTCATCGCCGCTGACGCGGCCCAGATCGAGGCAGCGGTCCGTACCGGTGCCGATATCATCGAGCTCCACACCGGCGCCTATTGCGATGCCCATGCCGAGGGCCGTTTTGATGAGCGCGACCGCGAATTGGCCGACCTGCGCGAAATGGCGACCTATGCCCATTCGCTGGGCCTGGAGGTGCATGCCGGTCACGGCCTGACCTTCGATACCGTCGCGCCCATCGCCGCACTGCCCGAGGTGATGGAGCTGAACATTGGCCATTTCCTGATCGGCGAGGCGGTGTTCATCGGGCTTGAGGCCGCGATTGCCCGGATGCGCGCCCTGATGGAGGCTGCGCGATGAACTATCTGCGCTACGCTGGCATTTTCGTCGCCGTCGCTATCCTCTCGGCACTGATCGTATTCGCGCTGAATACCTGGGCGGATGCCGGCCTCGGCTCATCCGGGCAACTCCTGGCGCCCGCGATGATCGCGGCCCTGCTCGAAGGGCGCTCCTTCGTACGGGACGAGGGGCGCATGCCCAACTCGTCCGAGGCGTGGAACTTTGCCCTTTTGGCCACGGCGCTGGCGATCTCGCTGAACATCGTGCTCAGCTTTGGCGCGGCCTATGTCATCCCCGCAGGCTCGGCGCAGACTATCGCGCCCGTGGGCACGCGGCCCTTCTGGATCATGCTGGGCATCTCGGCCGTGATCTACCTGCTTTCAAACCGCTTCTTCCTTGGTCTCGGCGCGCGGAATGAGGTGACGCGCCGCGACAAGTCGGATGCGTCGTGATGCGGCCCGGCTGCGCATGATCCTCGGCATCGGCACCGATCTGGCCAATATAGATCGCATCGCCCGCACGCTCGACCGCTTTGGCGACCGGTTCCGCAACCGCGTCTTTACCGAGGTCGAGCAGCGAAAGGCCGAACGCCGCGCCGACACCCCCGGCACCTATGCCAAGCGCTGGGCCGCGAAGGAGGCGTGCTCCAAGGCGCTGGGCACTGGCCTGCGCATGGGCATCGCGTGGAAGGACATGGCCGTCAGCAATCTGCATACCGGCCAGCCGGTGATGGAGGTCACCGGCTGGGCTGCGGACCGGCTGGCCCAGCTAACGCCGCCGGGCCATACCGCCCTCATTCACGTCACCCTGACGGACGATCACCCCTGGGCGCAGGCGTTCGTCGTAATCGAGGCGCGGCCCCTCGACTGAGACCGGCCCGCGGCGCGCCGCCGCGGGTTGACTTGCCCCGCCCCCACGCCCATGAAGCGTCTCGACTGGACCCATCCATTTGAACAGGCGGAGACCGCGCATGGCCAAAGACGCCAAGACAGGCAATCCCATCGTCGAGACGATCAAGACGGTGGTTTTCGCGCTGCTGATCGCGGGCATCTTTCGCACGCTGTTCTTTCAGCCTTTCTGGATCCCCTCGGGGTCGATGAAGGATACGCTGCTGATCGGCGATTTCCTGTTCGTCAACAAGATGGCCTACGGCTATTCCTATGCCTCCTGCCCATCGGTGCGCATCGGCGCGCTGGGCATCGACATCGACGCCGAGGATATCTGCGGCTTTCTCGATGGAGACAACACCCGCCTTTGGGGCGACGAGCCCGAGCGCGGCGACATCATCGTCTTTCGCCATCCGGTCAATCACAAGGACTTCATCAAGCGCCTGATCGGCCTGCCCGGTGACACGGTGCAGATGAAGGATGGCGTGCTCTATCTCAACGGCGAGGCTGTCCCGCGCGAGGATGGCGGCACGTTCAACGAGATCTATGCGCCCCAAGGCTCGATGAACAGCCGCCCGCGCTGCGAAAACGGCGTTGTGGGCGAGGGTGGGACCTGCTCGAAATCGCGCCAGATCGAGACGCTGCCGAATGGCCGCTCCTACGGCGTTCTCAACATCGACGACCAGCGCTCGGACGACACCGGCGTCTTTACCGTGCCCGAGGGGCATTACTTCTTTCTCGGCGATAACCGCGACAATTCCACCGACAGCCGCTATCCCCAGACCGTGGGCGGTGTCGGCTTCGTCCCTTACGAAAACCTGATCGGGCGCGCGGGCCGCGTCATCTTCTCCTCGGCAGGCAGCTCCATGCTCTATTTCTGGACATGGCGGGGGGACCGCTTCTTCAAGAGGCTCGATTGAAACTCTCGGGGGAATTGACGGCTTTCGCGGCGCGGCTTGGGCATGAGTTTGCCCGGCCCGCGCTGCTGATCGAGGCGGTGACGCATCCCTCGATGTCTTCGCCGGCGCGCGCCGACAATCAGCGGCTGGAATTTCTGGGCGACCGGGTGCTGGGCCTCGTCATGGCTGAGGCGCTGCTGGCGCATGATCCCGACGCCGCCGAGGGCCAGTTGGCGCCCCGTTTCAACGCGCTTGTGCGCAAGGAAGCCTGCGCCGATGTCGCGCGGCAGATCGACCTTGGCAAGGTGCTGAAACTTGGCCGCTCCGAGATGCTGTCAGGCGGACGCCGCAAGGAGGCGCTCTTGGGCGATGCGATGGAGGCGGTGATCGCCGCCGTCTATCTGGACGCCGGTTTCGATGCGGCGCGGGACGTGATCACGCGCCTCTGGGCCGGGCGCATCGATGACGTGGCCGAGGATGCGCGCGACGCCAAGACGGCTCTGCAGGAATGGGCCCAGGCCCGCGGCATGGCTCCGCCGCGCTATGTGCAGACGTCGCGCTCGGGGCCGGACCATGCGCCCCAATTCACCATCACCGCTCAACTCGAAAACGGCGCGTCCGAGGCGGCCTCGGCCGGCTCAAAACGTCAGGCCGAGCAGGCGGCGGCGCAGGTTCTGCTGGCGCGACTCGAGTCCGGCGCCAAGACTTAGTTCGGCACGAAAACGCCCCCGGAGGTATCCTCACGGGGGCGCTGCATGGCCATCTGGATGCGCGTCTAAAGCGCGGCGGCCATGATCGCGGGCAACCCAAGCATACCCGCCGTGATGAGTGCGATAGACAGTGCAAGACCCTTGAACATTGAACTCCTCCTTTTTGCTTCGTAGGCTTGAAATAGGCGCCGCCTTGCCGCCCCCCATGCGACCGGGCGCCGCATCCCGTCGGCCGGGCGCAGCGCAGCCTCTGGGCAAGCGCGCGCCGATCGGGTAGGGGGATGGCTGGCAACCAATGGATATATCCCCCATGAGCACACGCGCCGGATTCGTAGCCCTGATCGGTGAGCCGAACGCAGGCAAGTCGACCCTCCTGAACCGCATGGTCGGCGCCAAGGTCTCGATCGTCACGCACAAGGTGCAGACGACCCGCGCGCGCATCCGCGGCGTCGCGATCGAGGGCGAGACGCAGCTGATCTTTGTCGACACGCCCGGTCTTTTCCAGCCGCGCCGCCGGCTCGACCGCGCGATGGTCGCTGCCGCATGGGGCGGGGCCTCGGATGCCGATGTGGTCGTCCTGCTGATCGAGGCGCATCGCGGCATCACCGAGGGGGTGGAGCGCATCCTAGAAAATCTGCCGAACGTCACCAAGGGCCGCAAGGTCGCGCTGGCCATAAACAAGATCGACCGCGTCGAATCGCCCAAGCTGCTGGCCTTGACCAAAGAGATGAATGAGCGGTTCGCCTTTGATGAGACGTTCATGATCTCTGCCGAAAAGGGTCACGGGGTTGATGCCCTGCGCCAGTGGCTGGCAGGCGAGATGCCCGAGGGGCCTTGGCTCTACCCCGAAGACCAGATCGCCGATCTGCCCATGCGTATGATCGCCGCCGAGATCACCCGTGAGAAGCTGACACTGCGCCTGCATCAGGAGCTGCCCTACCAACTGACCGTCGAGACGGAAAACTGGGAAGAGCGCGATGACGGCTCGGCCCGGATCGATCAGCTGATCTATGTCATGCGCGACGGGCACAAGGGCATCGTGCTGGGCCGCAAGGGCGAGACGATCAAGCAGGTCGGCGCCGCCTCGCGCGCCGAGCTGGAGGAGTTTCTCGGCCGCCGTGTTCACCTTTTCCTGCAGATCAAGGTGCGGCCCAACTGGCTGGAAGAGGCCGAGCGCTACTCCGAGATGGGACTCGACTTCAAGGATGGCAATTGATGCGCGCCGCACTGCTTCATCTTGGCAAAAATACTCAAATCCCCGCTCTACCATGACGCGCCTGACGGCAGATTTCTGGGTGCATGCCTATCTTGCGCGTTTGCGCGGTCTGGATATTCCCGCCTTCGTCACCGCCCATGGCGACGACACCTCGGGCGCCGTTCTGGTCAAGCTCAATACGCTTGACGGCTATGCCGCCGCCTATCAGCGCAGCTTTGACCTCATGTCCGGCGCGCGCAAATGGGACCTGCTCACCCAGGGCCCCGAGGCAGAGGTGGATGCCGCCATTGCCCGCCAGCGCGGCTTTGACCCCGACCTCTGGGTGATCGAGGTCGAGGACCGCGCGGGGCGGCACCTGCTGGATCAGCCCGGCCTTGCCGATTGAGGCGCTTGCCATAGCTGCCTTGCCCGTGCCTGATGGCGAGGCAGAGGGGATAAGGTAATGGAGTGGCGCGATCAGGGGATACTCTTGTCGGTGCGCCGGCATGGCGAAAGCGCCGCGATCATCGAGGTGCTGACGCCTTCGCGCGGGCGCCATGCGGGCGTCGTCCGCGGCGGTGCCTCGCGCAAGCTGGCCCCCATCCTGCAGCCCGGCGCGCAGCTCGACCTTGCGTGGCGCGCGCGGCTCGAAGATCACATCGGCACCTTCACGGTCGAGCCTGTGCGCAGCCGCGCCAGCCATGTGATGAACGATCGCCTCGCGCTGGCGGGGCTGAACGCTGTCACGTCCCTGCTGCTCTTTTGTCTGCCCGAGCGCGAGGCGCATGCGCCGCTCTATGCACGCACCGAGGCGCTTCTGGATCTGATGGGCGAGCGCGAGGTCTGGCCGCTGGCCTATCTGCAATGGGAATTGGCGCTGCTGGAAGAGATGGGCTTCGGCCTCGACCTGTCGGCCTGCGCGGTCAAAGGCGCACGGGCCAATGACCTGAGCTATGTCTCCCCGCGGACGGGTCGGGCGGTGTCGCGGGCAGGCGCGGGTGAGTGGGCCGATCGCCTTTTGCCCCTGCCAAGTTGCCTTTTGGGATATGGTGGCGCGCCGGATGACCAGATCACGCAAGGCTTTGATCTGACGGGATATTTCCTGCATAATCGGCTGGCGCCCGAGCTAGGGAACAAACCGCTGCCCGAGGCGCGTGCGCGTTTCGTCGAGCGGTTCAAGGCGCAGGGGACGCTTTGACAGCCTCCGCGCCGCGCCGCATAAAGGCGCGGTAATCCAAATGGAGACTGACCCTAAATGACCGCCGCCCCCCTTTTTGATGTCCCGCCCGCGCCCTCCGTCGCCATTGCCGACAGTAATCGCCTCTTCCCCGTCCGCCGCGTTTTTTGCGTGGGCCGCAACTATGCCGCCCATGCCGCCGAGATGGGCAACGAGGTGGACCGCGCCGCCCCGTTCTACTTTACCAAATCCGCCCATGCGGTGATTCCCTCCGGGTCGGAAATCGCCTATCCGGCCGGCACGCGCGACTGCCATTACGAGATGGAATTCGTCATCGCCATCGGCGCTGAAGCCCATGAGGTCAGCGAAGCGGACGCAATGGATGCCGTCTATGGCTATGCCTGCGGCATCGACCTGACACGGCGCGATCTGCAGGGGCAGGCGAAGGACGGGCGCAAGCCCTGGGATCTGGGTAAGGATTTCGAGCAATCCGCATTGATGGGTACAATCACGCCTGCAGCTGATTTCGGTGTGCCCGGCGATCAGGCCATCACGCTCGATCTGGATGGCAAGCGCGTGCAAGAGGCGAAACTGTCGGAAATGGTCTGGTCGGTGCCCGAGATCATCGCGCATCTGTCGCGCTACTACCGTCTCGCGCCGGGGGATCTGATCTATACCGGAACGCCTGCTGGGGTTGGCGCTGTTGTGCCGGGCAGCGCGCTGAGCGGAGCGATCGACGGGCTGGAGCCGATCACGCTGACCATCGCGAAATAGGCGAAAATTGCGCCGGTTTGCGGGCCGGGTATGAGTATTTTTGCCAAGATGAAGGTGCAGGACGGCGCCCCGAAGGAGGGGCGCCGATTTCCGTTCAATTGCTTTGGCTGAGCAGGCGGCGTGCGATGACCTGCGCCTGGATTTCGGCGGCGCCCTCGAAGATATTGAGGATGCGCGCGTCGCAGAGGATGCGGCTGATCTTGTATTCCAGCGCGAATCCGTTGCCGCCGTGGATCTGCAGGCCATTGTCGGCCGCGGCCCAAGCGACGCGGGCGCCCAGCAGCTTGGCCATGCCGGCCTCGACATCGCAGCGGCGTCCCTGATCTTTTTCCCAAGCCGAGAAATAGGTCAGCTGTCGGGCGACCATGATCTCGACCGCCATCATGGCCAGCTTGCCCGAGACGCGCGGGAAGTCGATCAGCGGGCCGCCGAATTGCTTGCGATCCTGCGCGTATTGCATGGACACATCTAGCGCCGATTGCGCGACGCCAACCGCGCGGGCAGCGGTCTGGATACGCGCGCTCTCGAACGTCTCCATCAGCTGCTTGAAGCCCTTGCCTTCCTCGCCGCCCAGCAGGTTCTCCCCCTTGACGTGGAAACTGTCGAAGGCCAGCTCGTATTCCTTCATGCCGCGATAGCCCAGCACCTCGATCTCGCCGCCGGACATTCCCTCGGTCGGGAAGGGCGCCTCGTCGGTGCCGGGGGTCTTCTCGGCCAGGAACATGCTGAGGCCCTTGTGGTCGGTGCTGTCCGGGTCGGTGCGGGCGAGAAGGGTCATCACATGGGTGCGCGCGGCATGGGTGATCCAGGTCTTGTTGCCGGTGATGCGGTAGTCATCGCCGTCCTTCGACGCGCGGGTGCGCAGGCTCCCGAGGTCCGAGCCGGTGTTCGGCTCGGTAAAGACGGCTGTCGGCAGGATCTCGGCGCTGGCAAGCTTGGGGAGCCAATGCGCCTTCTGCGCGTCGGTGCCGCCGCAAATGATCAGCTCGGCCGCGATTTCGCTGCGGGTGCCGAGGCTGCCGACGCCGATATAGCCGCGGCTCAGCTCTTCGGAGACGACGACCATCGACGCCTTCGAGAGGCCGAGGCCGCCGAATTCCTCGGGGATGGTCAGGCCGAAGACGCCCATTTCCGCCAGTTCCTCGATGATCTCCATCGGGATCAGCTCGTCCTTGAGGTGCCAGTCATGGGCGTAGGGCTCGACCTTTTCGACGGCGTAGCGGCGAAATTGCTCGCGGATCATCTCGAGCTCGTCATCGAGGCCGGTGCGGCCGACAGTGATCTCGGCCGAGCGGTCCTGCATCAGCTGGACAAGGCGCGTGCGGGCGGCTTGGCTGTTACCGTGGCGGGTGAGGGTCTGGATGGCCTCGGCGCTCAGAGGTTCGGTTGCAGCCGGGCCGAGACCCAAATCGCATAGGCGCAGGATTTCGCCCTGGCTCATCGGGATGCCGCCGATGATCTGATTGAGATACTCGCCAAAGGCGATCTGGTGGATCAGCGCCTCGACCTCGCCGAATGTGCCGGTCTCTGTCAGGCGATCGGCCCAGGCCTGCATCTGGCGCAAGGCCTCGGCATAGGTGGCAAGCCAGGCCAGGCCATGCGCGGCGCATTGATTGCGGTCGACCAGCGCGCCAGAGACGCGGCCTTCGGCGGTCACCTCACTGCGCAGCGCCGATTTTGCCGCCGCCACGACGCCATCCACGGGCCCCAGTGCGGCGCGCGTCAGCTCGGTGAGGTCATCCAGAAGGACGGTCTGAGCCGCCATGTCGATTTGTCCGTCATGCGCCATATCGCGTTCCTCTCATATCTGGGGTCTTCCTAATCCTTTCGCAGGTGCAGCGCAACTATAAGACAAATGAAGAATTGTTTTTGTTCTTATCTTGCGCGTCATTTAGGCGCAGTTTTTGGTGCCGGACCGTGTTTCCGCCCATTCCAACCGCGCGCCTTCGCGCGTATGCAATGCGGATGGATATCTTTGCCGCCTTCGGTCCGCCTGAATTATGGCTGCTTGCCTATGTGATCGCCTTGGGGGCAGGGGTGATCAAGGGCGTCGTCGGCTTTGCGATGCCGCTGATCCTGCTCTCAGGGCTCAGCAGCTTTGTCGCGCCGGATCTGGCGCTGGCCTGCCTGATCGTGCCGACGCTTCTGACCAATGCCTGGCAGGCGCTGCGGCAAGGCTGGCGGGCGGCGCTTGGTACAATCCGGCGGTTTCAGCTCTTCCTGCTGGTCGGGGGTGCGACGCTGATCGTCAGTGCGCAACTGGTGCCGGTTCTGCCCGCGTCGGTCCTTCTGCTGATCATTGCGGTGCCGCTGGTGATCTATGCCGCGACATCGCTGGCGGGGCGCCCGCTCCGCCTGCCGCCCCGGCCAGGGCGCGCTGTCGAGGCATCGATGGGCGGGGCTGCGGGGTTTATCGGCGGCCTCTCGGGCGTCTGGGGGCCGATCACGGTGGCGATGCTGACCGCGATGGAGACCGAAAAGCGCGAGCAGGTGCGCGTGCAGGGTGTGATTTACGGCCTTGGCGCGCTGGCGCTGGCCGGTGCGCATATCGGCTCGGGCGTTCTGAATGCGCAGACCCTGCCGCTGTCGCTGGCCCTCGTGCCGCCAGCTCTGCTCGGGATCTGGACGGGCTTTCAGATCCACGACCGGATCGACCAGACGCTTTTCAAGCGGCTGACCCTCTGGATATTGCTGATCGCCGGGCTGAACCTGCTGCGGCGCGGGCTGATGTCTCTCTAGCGCGAATCGAATCGGCGGTGACTGGCACCAGGCGCTGCGCCACGGCGGAATTTTGCGGCGCCCCATCGGCGCTGGGGCAGTGGAAAGAGGGACGTCCCGGCCTATTTGGCGGATTTCAGACGAAAATTGGCGCTTTCTATTTCTGTTTTGTGGGTTTCTACTTATACTCGCCCCAAAGGCCGATAAGGGCATATTACAAACGACCGGGGGGACTGCACCAATGATCCGATCGGAACTGATTCAGAAGATCGCCGATGAAAATCCGCATCTTTACCAACGGGATGTGGAGCGGATCGTGAACACTGTGTTCAATGAGATCACGGATGCCATGGCGGCAGGAAACCGGGTTGAACTGCGCGGCTTCGGCGCCTTTTCGGTCAAGAAGCGTGACGCGCGCATCGGCCGGAACCCACGCACCGGCGAATCCGTTCCTGTCGAAGAGAAACATGTGCCCTTCTTCAAGACCGGCAAGCTCTTGCGGGATCGGCTGAACGGAAAGTAATACATGCGCTACATTCGCTACGCTTCGATAGCCATCTTCGCGCTGGCCCTGATCCTCATTGCCTTGGCCAACCGGGTTATGGTCCCTATCCGTCTGGTGCCCGAGAACCTGTCGGGCATGACCGCCCTCGATCCGGCGACAGAGGTGCCTCTTTACGTCATCATCTTCGGCGGTATCGCTGCGGGCCTCATCCTTGGCTTCATTTGGGAGTGGATCCGTGAGGCGGGCGAGCGGGCCGCCGCGGCGCGGCAAGCGCGGGAAATGCAGCGCCTGCGCGCCGAGATCAAGCGCCTCAAGGCCGAAAAGCACGAGGGCAAGGACGAGGTTCTGGCCCTTCTGGACAATGGCCGCTGAGCGCAAAGGGCCGCGCGACATCCGGATCAAGATGTGCGGCCTGCGCACGCCGGACGATATCGCTGCGGCCGCCGATGCCGGGGCGCATTATGTCGGCTTTGTCTTTTTCCAGCGCTCACCGAGATTCGTGACGGCAGCCGACGCCACGGCGCTTGCGATAGCCACGCCCGAAGGCATCGCCAAGGTTGCGCTGGTGGTTGATGCCAGTGACGCGGAACTGGATTCACTGACGGGCGCTGTGCCGCTGGACATGCTGCAACTGCATGGCCGCGAGACGCCCAAGCGGGTGGCCGAGATCAAGGCGCGTTACGGTCTGCCGGTGATGAAGGCAGTGGGCATCGCTGAGGCGGCTGACCTGCCGCAGATCGACGCCTACAGCCAGGTCGCCGACCAGTTGCTGATCGACGCCAAGCCGCCCAAGGGCAGTGCGCTGCCCGGCGGCAATGCGCTTGCCTTCGACTGGTCGCTGATCGCCGGTCGCCGCTGGACCCTGCCCTGGATGCTGGCCGGTGGACTGACGCCCGAGAATGTCGCCATCGCGGTCGAGCGGACGGGTGCGCAGCAGCTTGATGTCAGCTCGGGGATCGAGAGCGCGCCGGGCGTGAAGGATGCCGGGCTGATGCGCGCCTTTGCCGCAGCCGCGCGCGGATGACCACGTTTCGCCTCGCCCGCCGCGAAGATGTGCCAGCGGTCGTGGCCCTATTGACCGATGACGTGCTGGGCGCCGCCCGCGAGGGCGACGATCTGACGCGCTACTATGATGCCTTTGATCGAATGGCCGTCGAAGGAGCCAATCTGCTGATCGTGGGCACAGCGCCGGATGGCGAGGTGATCGCCACCTACCAGATCACCTTCATCAGCGGACTTTCCCTGCGTGCTGCGCGCCGCGCGCAAATCGAAAGCGTCCGTGTCGCCACAGCATGTCGAGGGCAGGGGATCGGCCGGGAGATGTTCCGCGATGCCTTCGCCCGCGCGCGCGCCGAAAGCTGCGCCCTGGTGCAGTTGACGATGAACACCCAGCGGCACGAGGCCAAGCGGTTCTACGAATCGCTCGGCTTTACCGCGTCGCATCACGGCTTCAAATACGCTCTGGACTAACGGCGGCCTTTTCGCTGGAAAATTCCGGCAGCGTCCCATATCCATCTGCAAACGTGTCAGGAAAGGCTTGCCAAATGAACGACCTCTTCAACAGCTTCATGACCGGCCCCGATGAAAAAGGCCGGTTTGGCGATTTCGGTGGACGTTTTGTCAGCGAGACGCTGATGCCGCTGATCCTGGAGCTTGAAGAGCAGTACGAGCATGCCAAGACGGATGACAGCTTCTGGGCTGAGATGAATGACCTCTGGACGCATTATGTCGGCCGCCCCAGCCCGCTCTACTATGCCGAACGTCTGACGCAGCATCTGGGCGGTGCCAAGATCTATCTCAAGCGGGACGAGCTGAACCATACTGGCGCGCACAAGATCAACAATGTGCTGGGCCAGATCATCCTCGCGCGCCGCATGGGCAAGAGCCGCATCATCGCCGAGACAGGCGCGGGCCAGCACGGCGTCGCGACCGCAACCGTTTGCGCCAAGTTCGGCCTGAAATGTGTGGTCTACATGGGCGCGCATGATGTCGAGCGGCAAAAGCCCAACGTCTTCCGCATGCGCCTTCTTGGGGCCGAAGTGATCCCGGTGACCTCCGGCCGCGGCACGCTGAAGGACGCGATGAACGATGCGCTGCGCGATTGGGTGACCAATGTGCGCGACACGTTCTACTGCATCGGCACCGTTGCCGGCCCACATCCCTATCCGGCCATGGTCCGCGATTTCCAGAGCATCATCGGCAAGGAAGCCAAGGAGCAGATGCAGGCCGCCGAAGGGCGCCTGCCGGATACGCTCATCGCCGCGATCGGCGGCGGCTCGAATGCGATGGGCCTGTTTTACCCTTTCCTCGACGACAAGGAGGTGAACATCATCGGCGTCGAGGCTGGCGGTAAGGGCGTCAATGCCAAGATGGAACATTGCGCCTCGTTGACGGGGGGGCGCCCCGGCGTGCTCCATGGCAATCGCACGTATCTGTTGCAGGATGACGATGGCCAGATCCTCGAAGGCTACTCGATCTCTGCGGGGCTCGACTATCCCGGTATCGGGCCCGAGCATAGCTGGCTGCACGATATCGGCCGTGCCAAATACGTCTCGATCACCGACAAGGAGGCGCTGGAAGCGTTCCAGCTGAGCTGCGCCATGGAAGGAATCATTCCCGCGCTCGAGCCGAGCCACGCCTTGGCCCATGTGATGAAGATCGCGCCCGACCTGCCCAAGGATCACGTGATCATCATGAATATGTGCGGGCGCGGCGACAAAGATATCTTTACCGTGGCCAAGCATCTGGGCTTTGGCATGGAAGAGAAAGACTGACAGGCACCGGCCAAAAGCGCGGCACCTGCAATCGCGGGCAGGATTTGAGTATTTTTGCCAAGATGAATGGGTGGAAGTCACCCCGCCGCCCGACACTCGCTTGGCGGAAAGGACGGCGGGGCTTCACCTTGGTCGGTCATCGGCTCTCCAACCTGTACCGCAGAGCCATCAGGCACGCATTAACGTTAATGCCTAGTTAAAAGCCGACTTCATCTGGTCAAAAATACTCGAAAAACGCGCAGCCTTAGCGGGTGGGCACAGGCTCTTCCCCGCGATAGTCGTAAAAGCCGCGCCCGGCCTTTCGGCCCAGCCATCCCGCCTCGACATACTTAGTCAATAGCGGGCAGGGGCGGTATTTCGTATCGGCCAGCCCGTCATGCAGCACGTTCATGATGGCAAGACAGGTATCGAGGCCAATAAAGTCCGCGAGCTCCAGCGGGCCCATCGGATGGTTTGCGCCCAGCTTCATCGACTGGTCGATCGAGCGCACGTTCCCGACCCCTTCGTAGAGGGTGTAGACCGCCTCATTGATCATCGGCATGAGGATGCGGTTGACGATGAAGCCCGGGAAGTCCTCGGCGGAGGCGGCGGTTTTGCCGAGGTTCTGGACCACCTTGAGGCAGGCGTCATAGGTTTCGCTATCTGTGGCGATGCCGCGGATCAGCTCGACCAGGCTCATCACCGGGACCGGATTCATGAAGTGAAAGCCCATGAATTTCTCGGGCCGGTCCGTGCGGCTGGCAAGGCGCGTGATCGAGATGGAGGAGGTGTTGGAGGTCAGAATCGTATCGGGTTTCAGGTGCGGAACGAGATCCTCGAAGATCGCCTGCTTCACCGTCTCGCGCTCGGTCGCGGCTTCGATGATCAGATCGGTCTTGCCAAGGTCGGTCAATGTCAGCGTGGTGCTGATGCGGGCCAATGCGCCGTCCATGTCTGCCTGCGCGATCTTTTCGCGGCTGACCTGTCTTTCGAGGTTACGGCGCATGGTTTCCATCGCGGACTCCAGCATGTCCTGGCTGATATCCGTCATCAGCACCTCATAGCCTGCCAAGGCCATGACATGCGCGATGCCGTTGCCCATCTGCCCCGCGCCGACCACGCCGATAGTCTGGATGTCCATAATGCTGCCCCGCTTGCCGTTTGTCGCACAATAGGCCCTCGGGCAGGGGCGCCGCAAGGGCTGCGCTGCGCTGACATTCCCTCACATCTTTAGACGAATTAACGCTTTAGCCATTTCTAAAGGGATTAGGGCGATTCTCATCCTTGGGTGAACTTTATTGGTGGGAAAAATGGCTTATGAAAAGCTCGGGGCAACGCCTCTGGATTACATGCCGTGCCGCTATGGCACATCGAAACTTCTGTTTCGCGGACCCAAGCGGGACCTGACGGGGCGCTATGTCGCCTTTCTGGGGGGTACCGAGACCTATGGCAAATTTGTGCCGCGGCCCTATCCCGCGCTGGTCGAGGCAAAGATGGGCGTGCCTTGCGTCAATTTCGGCTGGCCGAATGCGGGGCTGGACGTTCTTTTGCATGATGGGGATGTCATCGGCGCCGCCTCGCGGGCCGAGGTGACGGTGCTTCAGGTTCTGGGCGCGCAAAACATGTCGAACCGATATTACACTGTGCATCCGCGCCGCAATGATCGGTTCGTACAGGCCTCACCGCTCTTGCGGGCGATTTTTCCCGAGGTCGATTTTACCGAGTTTCATTTCACGCGGCACATGCTGGGCTGCCTGGCGCATATCGCCCCGGAGAGGTTCGCGGCGGTGCGGCGAGAGCTGCAGGATGCGTGGGTCGCCCGGATGAAGTTGCTGCTGAGCCGAATCGATGGACCGATTATCCTGCTGTGGATGTCGGCGCACCCACCGCAGGCCCGCGCGGACGATCCCGATCTGGCAGATGATCCCGCCTTCGTCACCTGCGCGATGCTGGCGGCAGTTCAGGGGCCGAAGGTAGAGATGGTCGAAGCCCCCTATAGCGCGGTGGCGCGCGCAGAGGGCACGCGCGGCATGGCCTTCTCGCAATTCGAGGCGAGCGCCGCGGCTGAATTGCCCGGACCGACTGCGCATCGGGATGTGGTCGGGGCCATCCTGCCTGCGCTGCGGGCCCATCTCTGTTGACGAAAAAGGCCCGCCTGCATCGCGGCAGGCGGGCCTCTCAGAAATGTTAGCGCAGCAGGCGGCTTAGCTCAGTTTTGAGGTCAGCTCGGGCACGGCGTCGAAGAGATCCGCGACAAGGCCGTAATCGGCGACCTGAAAGATCGGCGCCTCTTCGTCCTTGTTGATCGCGACGATGATCTTCGAATCCTTCATGCCGGCAAGGTGCTGAATCGCGCCTGAAATGCCGACCGCGACATAGAGATCCGGCGCCACGACCTTGCCGGTCTGCCCGACCTGCCAGTCATTGGGTGCGTAGCCCGAATCGACAGCCGCGCGGCTGGCGCCAACGGCGGCGCCAAGGGCATCGGCCAGCTTCTCGATCATGGCGAAATCGTCCTTGCTGCCGACACCGCGGCCGCCAGAGACGACAACGCCCGCCGAGGTCAGCTCGGGGCGGTCAGATGCGGCAACCTTGTCCTCGACCCATTCCGAAAGGCCGGGATTGTCGGTCGCCGAGATCGTCTCGACCGATGCCGAGCCACCGTCTTCGGCAGCGTCGAAGGTGGAGGTGCGGATGCTGATGACTTTCTTGCCATCCGATGATTTGACGGTCTGGATGGCGTTGCCCGCATAGATCGGACGCTCGAACGTATCGCCCGAGACGATGCCGGACACGTCCGAGATGACCATCACGTCCAGAAGCGCCGCAACGCGGGGCAGGACGTTCTTGGCATCGGTGGTGGCCGGGGCGACGATATGCTCGTAATCACCGGCGAGGCTGACGATCAGCGCCGCAGTCGGCTCGGCCAGGCGGTGACCCAGCGAGGCGTCCTCGGCCACGAGCACCTTGGAGATGCCCTTGATCTTGGAGGCCGCTTCACCGGCGGCGGCGGCAGAGGCGCCGCAGCAGAGCGCGGTTACGTCACCCAGCTTGGTCGCCGCGGTCACGGCCTTGGCGGTGGCATCCATCGCCAGTTCGCCATCGGTCACTTCGGCAAGGAGAAGAACAGCCATTACACAGCCCCCGCTTCTTTGAGTTTCGCTACCAGCTCGTCCACCGAGCCGACCATTTCGCCAGCCTTGCGCGCCTCAGGCTCGGCGGTGCCGGTGACCTGCAGGCGGGGCGTGACGTCGACGCCGTAATCATCCGCCGTTTTTTCATCCAGCGGCTTTTTCTTGGCCTTCATGATGTTCGGCAGCGACGCGTAGCGCGGCTCGTTCAGGCGCAGATCGACCGTGATGATCGAGGGCATCGTGACCTTGATCGTCTGCAGGCCGCCATCTACCTCGCGGGTGACCAGCGCGTGATCGCCTTCGATGTCAAGGCCGCTGGCAAAGGTGCCCTGGCTCCAGCCCAGAAGCGCCGACAGCATCTGGCCGGTGGCATTCATGTCGTTGTCGATCGCCTGCTTGCCCGCGATGACAAGGCCGGGCTGCTCTTCGTCGATGATCGCCTTGAGGATCTTGGCGACGGCCAGCGGCTCGATATCGGTGTTCACGTCGTCGGAGGCGACGACGAGGATGGCGCGATCCGCGCCCATCGCCAGTGCCGTGCGCAGCGTTTCCTGCGCCTGTTTCACACCGATGGAGACGGCGATGACTTCCTCTGCCTTGCCGGCCTCCTTGAGGCGGATGGCCTGCTCGACGGCGATTTCGTCGAACGGGTTCATCGACATTTTGACGTTGGCAAGATCGACACCGCTCCCGTCCGCCTTGACGCGGACCTTCACGTTGTAGTCAATCACGCGTTTGACAGGCACGATCACCTTCATTGGCATAATCTCCTCAGATTGGCGAAGAGCCGCGCGGCGACTCTCCAGAAACGCTCTCCTCGGCGTTGATATAGAAACGGCAATACGGAAAACAGGGAAAAAGCGTCACACGCGGGGTCGGGCGCGCCTTCTTTTTGGGGCAGTCGGCGGTTTTGCGCAGTGTCGTGGCGGCGGCGTCAGGGGCTGACGCCGTGTTTTAGAGCCAATTCAGCCAGGATCGATCCCTCGGGCGGGGTACCCGCGAACCGATTGTGCAGGCGTGCGCGCACGCGCCGTCCATAGAAATGGATCGATACGGTGTCATCGCGCACGCGCTTCCACGTCTTGGCGGCATCACGGAAATAATCCCGCCGGTCCTCGAACGGGACGGGATAGAGAACATGCGGCTCCAGCGCGAAGCGAAACTCGTCATGCGCCCGCAGGAAATGGGACAGCGCCTTTGGCCCCCATGCGCCCCAAGGCATCTCGGAGACATGCATCGGATCGCCGTTTGCGGCGCGTTCCTTCATCACGCGGCGATGACGCGGCATCATCCAGGGCGGAATGGCATACTCATCCTCGCAAAACTCGATGAGGGACCGCAGTGTGGGCGACCCGGCCGGAAGCGCCATCACGCCGCTCGCCACGATCTTGTCGGTCTCGCGGCCAAAGAAATAGCCCTGCGTCGGCTCGAACGGACGCAGGCAGTAGGCATCGGTATCGGACCATATGATGCCATCATTCCCGGCCAGCAGGTGATAGCGGAACTTGTCCGAGTGAACGGCGGGGCTGCCGGTGCGTTCGTGGCGCACGATGGTGTCTGGAAGGGGCAGCACATCACTGGCCGATGCCTGCTCCACGCCCTGCGGCAGACCTTCGAGACCCCCGTAGGAAAAGACCACCACGCGGTGCCCGGCATCCCTGAAGGATGTCATGCACAGCCGCTCGACAAAGCCGGGGGGCGGGCCCTCCCAGAACATGGCGATGGTGGGAAGAGTCATGGGCGGGGCTCCGTTCTGGTCACGTCATCCGGCACGCCGGAGCGGTGCGAGCCTGCCATATCATCGGCGACCCCGCCAGCCGCTTTCAGCGGTTCGCGCCCGGAACCCAGAGCACGTCGCTCTTGCCGCCGTCATTGGCCATGCGGCCGGCGACAAAGAACCAATCACTGAGGCGATTGAGATATTTCACTGCCGCCGGGTTCACCGTCTCGACCTCGGCAAGCTCGGTCGCCAGACGCTCGGCGCGGCGGCAGACGGTGCGGCAAAGGTGCAGATAGGCCGCAAGGTTGGACCCGCCCGGAAGGATGAAGCTGCGCAGCGGCTCGAGAACTTCGTTCATCACGTCGATTTCCGCTTCGAGGCGGTCCACTTGGCTTTCGGAGACGCGCAGGGGCGGATACTCGGCCTCTTCGTCCTTCTCCATGCCGGGGCGGCACAGATCCGCGCCCAGATCGAAAAGATCGTTCTGAATGCGCGCCAATGCGTCATCCGTCTCGCCGGTGGCATGCAGGCGCGCCATGCCAAGCGTCGCGTTGACCTCGTCGACCGTGCCGTAGGCGGCGGGTCGCGCCGAATGTTTGGCCACCCGGCTGCCATCGCCG
The DNA here is from genome assembly GCF_043355935.2 of Roseovarius roseus. Taxonomy (NCBI): domain Bacteria; kingdom Pseudomonadati; phylum Pseudomonadota; class Alphaproteobacteria; order Rhodobacterales; family Roseobacteraceae; genus Roseovarius; species Roseovarius roseus. The sequence goes on from NZ_JBHFPE020000001.1 coordinate 49,267, forward strand.
AGGGCGGTGTCGCCCTTGTCGCCGGTGCGGGTGTAGATCTTGTTGAGAACGACCATAATCACTGGCCTCCGAATTGCTTGTGAAGGGTCACGAAGGCGAGAATCACCAGCACAGCCACGAATTGCGCGATGATGCGCCAGCGCATGAGCTTGTTCGCCCGCTTGCCATTATCCGCACCCTCCTTGCCGAACGTGCTGATCCCCATTGCGAGGATGATCGCAACACCAATGCAGGCAGCAGCGACAAGCAGGAAGAGCGGATCTTTGAGCATGGGAGCCTCCGAAGATGGGTCTGGCCCGGATGTAGACCTTATGAGCCCAAAGGCGAAGGGGAAATTCAGGCGTGGGGGCCATGCGCGCGCAATGCTCTGTCAGGCGCGCGACAAAATCCAGTCGAGCGCGCGGGTGGGCAGGATGCGGCGGGCCACGCCCATCGCATGGGTCGGCACGGTGACGGGATAACGCGCGCGGGGACGGCGCGCCTCGACCGCGTGCACCAGTTTTTTCGTCACCGCAGAGGGCGGCAATTCGAACGTGTCCGGGCCGTTAGACGTGTAGAGCCGCTTTTGCAGACCTGCGCGATAATCGGCCTCGCGCGCGGAATTTTCCCAATCGATCCAACGCTCGAAATGCGGGATCGAGTTCTGGCGAATGAGCGAGGTGACCGGTCCTGGCTCGATCAGGCTGACGCTGATGCCCGTGCCGCGCAATTCAATTCGCATCGTATCGGTCAGGCCCTCCACCGCAAATTTCGTGGCATTATAAGCGCCCCGCCAAGGCAGCGTGACTAGGCCCAGCACAGAGGAGCATTGCACGATCCGCCCTGCGCCCTGGGCGCGCATCACCGGGATTACGCGGCGCGTCAGGTCGTGCCAGCCAAAGAGGTTGGTCTCGAATATCTCGCGCAGCGCGCCGGTGGGCAGATCCTCGACAAGGCCGGGGCAGGCGAAGGCGCCATTGTTGAAGAGCGCATCGAGCCGCCCGTGCGATGCGTCCAGAACCTCGGCCAGACCGGCCGCGATGGTGTTTTCATCCGCGTAGTCGATCAGAGGGCTGTTGAAACCCTCGCTTTGAAGCCGCGCGCAATCTTCGGCCTTGCGGCAGGCCGCGAAAACCGTCCAGCCACGCGCTTTGAGCCCGTGGGCCGCGTCATAGCCGATGCCGGAGGAACATCCGGTGATGAGGATCGTGCGCGCCGCGCCAGCCGTGCCAGAGGTCAAATCAATTAGCCGCCGTAACCAGCCAATCGGCCATCCAGCCGGTCTGGCCGGTATCCAGATCGCGCAGCTCGACCCATGCGCCGCGCCGTCCCAGCACTTCGACATCGGTGCCGCGGGTCAGTTGATCGACCTTGTCGAAATTCGTGCCAGGCCCACTGCGCATGTTGGCAATGTCGCCTGCGATGCTGCGGATATCCGCGCGCCCACTGGTCGAGACGACCGCCTGCTCAATCGGGGTGGAGCGCACATCGGCCACCAGGCTGTCGGCGTTAAAGGTGCCGACCGCGTCGATGGCGCGAGGCTCCATTGCGTCACCGCCACTGAGGGGCTGCGATGCGGAGGCAAGCGTGATCTCGAAGCCTCCGCGCTCATTCTCCGGGATGCCGGAGAGGCCCGCGAATGTCCGCGGCGCGGGCTCTTCCGCCCGTTTCGGCTTGGACGGGGCGGGCTTGGGCGCGCTCGCCTCGGCCAGCTTGGGTTCGGGCACCGTCTCCGCATCGGCGATTGCCACGGGGGAATCTACAGGGGTGGCAAAGAGAGGTTTCCCCTTCATAGCGACCTGCAAGGAGGTGGGCGCAGGCGTGTAATCCGCGCCGCCGCTCGCCTCGTAGAATGCGAGGCCAAGGAACGCGAAACTGACCAGGATAAAACGCCACATAACTCTGCAACCCCCATTGCACCTCTGTGCGCCTTGCCGCGCACCTGACGGGCCTGAACATCCGGCCCTTGCAGATCGGCAGGCAGCCGCCGATCTCTAATTATTCACTTTACACGATTCGCCACCTGCCAGAACGGCAAAAGTATCGAATCGCTCGCGAGAGGCGCTTTACGTGCAAAGACGCCACGGCTATCACCGCGCGTATGAGCGATGACATCAAAGACCCCGATGCGCCGGGTGGCGACGTGCCTCCCCAGCTGTCCGAGCCGCTGCGCCGCGCGATTGGCGAGCGTTACCTCACCTATGCGCTAAGCACGATCATGCACCGCGCGCTTCCCGATGCGCGCGACGGGCTGAAGCCCGTCCATCGCCGCATTCTTTATGCAATGCGCGAGCTGCGGCTTAGTTCCACCGGGGGCTTCAGAAAGTCGGCCAAGATCTCGGGCGATGTGATGGGTAACTACCACCCGCACGGCGACGCGGCGATCTACGACGCGATGGCGCGCCTCGCGCAGGATTTCGCGGTACGCTATCCGCTGGTCGACGGGCAGGGCAATTTCGGCAATATCGACGGCGATAACCCCGCCGCCTCGCGCTATACCGAGGCGCGCATGACAGCCGTGGCCGAGGCGCTGCTGGAGGGTCTCAGCGAAAATGCCGTTGATTTCCGGGACAATTACGACGGCACCCTGACCGAGCCGGTCGTGCTGCCTGCCAGCTTTCCGAACCTTCTGGCCAACGGCTCGTCGGGCATCGCAGTGGGCATGGCCACCAACATCCCGCCCCATAACATTGCCGAGCTGATTGACGCCTGCCTGCATCTGATCAAGGTCCCCGATGCGCGCGACGATACGCTGCTGAATTACGTGCCGGGCCCTGATTTTCCGACCGGCGGCGTGATCGTCGAGCCGCCCGAGAATATCGCGCAGGCATATCGCACCGGACGCGGCGCTTTCCGTCTGCGCTGCAAATGGGAGGTCGAGGATCTGGGCCGCGGGCAGTGGCAGATCGTCGTCACCGAGATCCCGTATCAGGTGCAGAAATCCAAACTGATCGAGAAGATCGCCGAGGTCATCCAGCTCAAGAAGATCCCGATCCTCGCCGATGTGCGGGACGAGAGCGCGGATGACGTGCGCCTGATCCTTGAGCCGCGCAGCAAGAATGTCGCGCCCGAGGTACTCATGGGCATGATGTATCGCAACTCGGATCTCGAAGTGCGTTTTTCGTTGAACATGAACGTCTTGATCGACGGAGTTACACCAAAAGTCTGCTCAATGAAGGAGGTGCTGCGTGCCTTCCTCGACTTCCGCCGCGAGGTGCTTCAGCGTCGCTCGCTGCACCGGATGGAGAAGATCGACCACCGTCTGGAGGTGCTGGAGGGCCTGATCGTCGCCTTCCTGAACCTTGACCGTGTGATCGACATCATCCGCTATGACGAGGCGCCCAAGGCTGCGCTGATGCGCGAGGATTGGGGCAGGGAGTTCACCCGCGCGACGGACGAGTCGGATTACGTCGCGCCCGCCGAGGGGGAGGCGGACGGGCTGACCGATCTGCAGGCCGAGGCGATCCTCAACATGCGCCTGCGCAGTTTGCGCCGGCTGGAAGAAATCGAGCTGCTGAAAGAGCAAAGCGCGCTGATGGAAGAGCGTGCAAAGCTCGAAGACCTGCTGGAGCATCCCGAGCTGCAATGGGACGCGATCGCGGATCAGCTGCGCGAGGTCAAGAAAGCGTTCGGCAAAAGCTATGAGGGCGGCGCGCGCCGCACCCAGTTTGCCGTGGCGGGCGAGGTCGAGGATGTGCCGCTGGAGGCGATGATCGACCGCGAGCCGATCACCGTGGTCTGTAGCCAGATGGGCTGGATCCGTGCCATGACGGGCCATATCGACCTGACCCGCGAGCTGAAATTCAAGGATGGCGATGGGCCGCGCTTCCTTTTCCACGCCGAGACGACTGACCGCTTGCTGGTCTTTGCCAGCAACGGGCGCTTTTACACGGTGCCCGCCGCGAACCTGCCTGGCGGGCGCGGCATGGGTGAGCCGTTGCGCCTCATGGTCGATCTGCCCAACGAGGCCGAGATCATCGACATCCTGATCCATAAGCCGGGCCGCAAGCTGCTTGTCGCCTCCTCCGCGGGTAACGGGTTCGTCGTGCCCGAGGACGAGGTTCTGGCCCAGACGCGCGGCGGCAAACAGGTGCTGAACGTCCGCGCGCCCGCCCGCGCAGTGGTGTGCAAGCCGGTGACGGGCGACCATGTCGCCGTCGTGGGTGAAAACCGCAAAGTGTTGGTTTTTGCACTGTCCGAACTGCCCGAAATGGGGAGAGGCAAGGGCGTAAGGTTGCAAAAGTACAAGGATGGCGGGCTGAGCGATGCCACCACCTTCGATCTTGAGGCGGGTCTCAGCTGGTTCGATCCGGCGGGGCGCACTCGCACCGAAACCGCACTGGACGAGTGGACGGGCAAGCGCGCGGGCAGCGGCCGCATGGCACCCCGCGGATTCCCGCGCGACAACAAGTTTACCTGAGCTATGGTGCTCAACCCTCTTTAACGGCAGAGATAATCAGGTAGTTTCCTGAACGGGTCGACGATCGTCATCCGGTCAAAGCCCCCAAGTCTGCGCTTCATGCTCCAGCCTCGTCAAAGCTGCGCAGGATGGTCAAGTGTATCACCGCGCGCACTGGACAGGTGCTCTGCGCTCGCGATAATGCGCGGGGGGCAGGCCGACAGCGGAAGGGCGGACATATGAGCGGGGCGCTGAAAGGCCAGTATCTCGGCACGGCGGGGCCGCTTTTTTGGTTGGCAGTGCGCACCGCGATGCTGACCGCGCTGACGCTGGGCGTCTATCGGTTCTGGGCCAAGACGCGGATCCGGCGGCATATTTGGTCCGCGACCGGGGCCGATGGCGACATGTTCGAATATTCCGGAACAGGGATGGAAAAATTCCTCGGCTTTCTGGCCGCGATCGTCGTGCTGGCGCTCTATCTGGGCGTGGTGCAGATGATCCTGTTCTATTTCGGGCTGACACTTTTCGGCGCGGCCGAGACACCTGCGCAGGCCTTCTTGCAATTCGGCGCACTGGGTATCACGTCGCTGGCGGTCCTGCCGTTAGTGTTTTTCGCGCAGTACCGCGCGCGCCGCTACAAGATGGGGCGCACCCGCTGGCGCGGCGTGCGGTTCGGCGTGCTGCCGGGTGCGTGGGGTTATGTCTGGCGGGCGATGGTGCATTGGGCGCTGACGCTCGCCTCACTGGGCCTTTTGTGGCCGCGGATGACGTTCTACCTTGAGAAATACAAGGCGGATCGCAGCTGGTATGGAGATGCGGCATTCCACCAGGGTGGGCGCTGGCAAGAGCTTTATCCGGCGATGAAGCATCTGTTCGTCGGGCTTGGCCTGATCGCGCTGGCGGGCGCATTCCTCTGGGCCGAAATCTGGGTGATGGGCGGTCTCTGGGGCGCGCTGGGGGTGGTCTGGACCGTGGTTGGAATGCTCTCCTACCGCGTCGGCAGTTTCGCCTATCTGGCCGAACACCTGACCCTTGGCGATGCGCCAATCGCCTTTGGGGCTTCGCCCGAAACATGGGCGATCCTGTGGCAGATCGTCGGCGGCGCGCTGCTGGTCTCGCTCGGCTCGGGCATGGCCTTCGGGGTGCTGGGATTGGTGCCCGCGACGCTGCTGGCGATGGATGTGCTGCCGCTCGCGGTGATGGTGGTGCCGCTCGTGCTGGCCTACCTGCTTGCCATGGCCATCTCATCCGCGCTCTGGATGACCTGCGTGGCGCAGCCGGTTTTGCGCCATCTGGTGACGCGCTGCCGGCTGGAGGGACCCGGCGCGCTGGATGATATACGCCAGCGCGGTGCCGATACGGGCACGGATGCCGAGGGCTTTGCCGATGCGCTGGATATCGGGGGGGCGTTCTGATGCTGCCGGTGCCTGCACGCTATTATGACGGCCTCAGCGCGGCCCGCCGCGATGTGCGCGTTCTGCTGGCAGAGGATGGCGGGACGCTGATCATCCTTGGCGGGACAGGCGGCACGCGCGAGGAATGGCCCCTCAACCTGCTGCGCCGTGCACCGGGGCAGGCAACCCGGGGGCAGTTGGTCCTTACGCTCTACCAGCCCGAGAACATGTCCGATGCGGCCCCCCTGTCGACTGCGCGGCTGGTGCTGCGCGATGGCGATCTGATCGCCGCGCTCCGCGCCCGCTGCCCCCGCCTGATGCGCGCCGAGCGCAGGCCCCGTGCGACGGGCCGCCTGTTGCGGCGCGGCGCGCTGGCAGTGGCGGCGGTGGCGATGATGCTGTTCGTGATCCTGCCGCGCATGGCGGACACGCTGGCGGCCCTTCTGCCGATCGACCGGGAAATCGCCTTTGGCCGCGCCGTGGTCGGCCAGATCGAGACGGCGCTGGGCGCCTCGCGGCTGGGCGCGCTGACCTGCGATGCGCCTGCAGGGCGCGCGGCATTGGAGAGCATGATTGCCCGGCTGGGCACCGGGGCAGCGCTGTCCTACGAGCTGGACGTGGCGGTTCTGGACCACGACATGATCAATGCCTTTGCCGCACCCGGCGGACATGTCGTCATCATGCGCGGCCTTCTGGACGACGCAGAAGGCCCTGACGCCGTGGCCGCCGTGCTGGCCCATGAGATCGGGCATGTCGAGGCGCGCGACGCGACGCGCCATGCCCTGCGCGCCGCCGGGTCGGCGGGCCTCCTGTCGATGGTGATGGGCGATGTGACCGGGGGCGCGGCTGCGGTATTCTTGGGCGAGCGAGTGCTGCAGGCCAGCTATACGCGCGAGGCCGAAACGCAGGCGGATGCGTTTGCCTTGCGCATGTTGAGCGGCGCAGACATCAGTAGCGCCGGGATGGCCGGTTTCTTTGAGAAACTGGCCGAGGCGGAGGGCGAGGGCATGGATGGGCTTCCGGGATATCTGGCGACCCATCCCGTCAGCGCCGAGCGTGCCACCCGCGCGCACACCCATGCCGAGGCGCAGGGCAAGACCGCGCCCATTCTCGGCGCCGCAGAGTGGCAGGATCTGCAGGCCATCTGCGAGTGAGCAGGCGCCCGCGAAAAGGCCCGCCGGATCTGTCCCACGGGCCTTTTTAAATCAGAGCAGTCTGCGCGTCATTCCAGCGTATTGCCCTCTTTGATCATGCCGCTCCCGGCGCTTTCGCCGTTCTGGAACCACTCCAGCTGGTTGCCATCCACCTCGGCCATGTAGCAGCCGAAATCCGTGCCCGGATAGCAGACGCCCTCGTCGGTGATTTCATAGGTGCCGCCGCCCGATGCGTCCTCGTAGCGGCCATCCTCGCCGAAGTAGCTGGCGTAGCCGCCGCCGCCCATATCGCCCTGGAACGTGTTGCCAACCAGCGCTTCGCGCAGCTCATCGGGGCTGGATTGGGCCAGCGCGCCGGTGCTGGCGGCGCCAAGCGCGATGGCCGCGGCAAGGGTGGTGCGTGTCATCATGGAAAGGGTCATGGCAGTCTCCTTTTGTGGTGGACGTTCCGGATCAGATAGCGGAACGGTGGCTATATCAATGGCGCAGCGCCCGGCCTGCCTTCCCCGCAGGCGTAAAACCGCCGCCCGCTAGACTGGCTCGGCGGTCAGCCAGACGCCCCCCTCGGGTCGCAGGGTCAGGATCATCACCGGCGCGGGATCACGCCCTTTGACCGGGGAGAAGCGGAACCGCCCCAGCAGCGTAGCAAGGATGATCACCGCCTCCTGCAGGGCAAAGCTGGCCCCGATACAGATGCGAGGGCCGTCGCCAAAAGGCAGGTAGGCGTAGCGCTCCATCTCCTTGCGGGCCTCGAACCGCTCGGGGCGGAAGGTGTCGGGCGCGTCCCACAACTGATGATGACGGTGCAGTGCATAGATCGGGATGATAACAGTATCGCCCCGCCGGACCTGCCGCCCGCAGAGCGTGTCATCGGCGAGCGCGCTGCGCGAGATCATCGCGGCTGGCGGATAAAGCCGCAGCGCCTCGTCCGCGATCATGCGGATATAGGGCAGATCCGCTACATGCGCGCCGGTCACCGGGCCATCGCCGCAGACGCGCCGCACCTCCTCGCGCGCCTTGTCCTGCACGCGCTGATCAAAAGCGCAAAGATAAAGCGACCAGGCCAGCGTCAGCGCCGTCGTTTCGTGACCGGCGACGATGAAGGTCAGCAGGTTGTCGCGCAGCTCGGCAGTATTCATGCTGCGCTTGGTCTCGGGGTCCTCGCCCTCCAGCAGCAGGTCCAGAAGGTCCGGCACGCCTTGCGGTCCGCGCTTGCGCCGCGCCTCGACAGCATCGTCCGCCACGCGCTTCATGTCGCGCAGGGCCGAGCCTGACATGACGCGCCCCGGACGCGGCACCCAATCGGGCAGGCCGAGGATATCGAAAAGCGAGATCTTGCCCGCTTCTGCGATATAGGCGTCGATGGCCTTATGCACGCCATTGGCGTCGAAACTGCCATCGCCCGAGAAGGTGACATCGGCAATGACGTCGAAGGTCGTGCGCACCATGTCCTCGGCCACGTCGACTGCACGCGGCCCGGCGCTGGCGATACGCTCGGCGCTGCGCTGGGCGGCGGCCGTCATGATCGGGGCCAGGTTCATCACGTTGCGATGCGAAAAGACCGGCGCGGCGGCGCGCCGCTGCCAGCGCCATTCCGCGCTTTCGGCGATGAACATGCTTTGGCCGATGGCAGGGCGCAGCAGGTTCTTGGTGACCAGTGACTTAGGATAATTCTCGACCTTCTCCAGCAGCACGCGGCGCAGGGCACCGGGATCCATCACCATGTGCCAGCGCTTGCCCGTCCGGCCCGAGACCATGGGCTGGCGCGTCGCGAGGTCGGGAATGATGCTAAGCACGTTGCGGCGCGCGGCGCCAAGGCTGCCCAGAATCCCCATGGGCTCGGTCACCAGCGGGACGCGCACGGGCAGGGCGGGGACAGGGGGGGCTTGATCGCTCATGGGTATAATGTAGCGGTCCCGGCGCGCCGGACAATCGTGCAAAGGCGCAATTCGTTGCGGATAGCGGCGGTCTGCGCTATCGCGAATGGGCCGCTTTGTGTTCCACGATCCGAGGATTGCCGTCCATGCTTCGCTTTTTCGCCCTGCTTTGCCTTACGATTTCGGTCGCCGCCTGCACCAATCCCAACGATCTGGACAAGGCGCCCGTGCCGCTGGGCGATTTCGCGCTGGGCCATAATGTCGTCGTCGCACCGAACATCACGAAAGGGCCGCTGTCGCGAGACGCCTCAAAGGAGGAGTGGATCGCGTCGATGAAACAGGCCGTGGACGAACGGTTTAGCCGCTATGATGGTGACAAGCTCTATCATATCGGCGTTTCGATCGAGGGATATGTTCTGGCCATGCCGGGCGTGCCGGTGGTCGCCTCGCCCAAATCCGCGCTGATCCTCAACGTGACCGCATGGGACGATGCGGCGGGCCAGAAGCTGAACGAAAAGCCCGAGCAGATCACGGTGATCGAATCAATCTCGGGCGAGACGGTGCTGGGCTCGGGGCTGACGCAGTCGAAAGAGGTTCAAATGACCAATCTCAGCCGCAACGCGGCCAAGCTGATCCAGAACTGGCTGGTTCGCCAGAAGTACCAGGAAGATTGGTTCGGCGGTACGGCTGCGGACCGCAAGACAGCCGCGCGGGCCAAGGCCGCTGCGGCCGCGACCAAGGCGCCTGCCGCAGCGACGGCGCAAACCGATAGCTGACCGCAGGAGGATTTCGGCAAGATATCGGCGATTGATGTCTTGATTCCCGCGCCCGCCTCGCGTAATCGGTCGATCGGCCTTAGGGGTATAGCTCAGCTGGTAGAGCGACGGTCTCCAAAACCGTAGGTCGCGGGTTCGAACCCTGCTGCCCCTGCCAATTTCCTCACGATCCAGTTATCGATGCGCCAAAACAGGGTATCCGTCGTGCAGATGCGCGCGCGGTGGGTGTGCCTAGCCGTGATACTCGATCTACATTTCTGGCGTGGCCGCGCCGTCAGACCTGCGCAACGCGGCATGGACTACGGCGATCCCAAGACGGACCAGCTTGCGCGCGCACGGCAGACAGACGCTCCTCGACGGCCCGCGCAATACTACGATCTTGCCATTACGGCCAGCTGTCCTTCAGCATAGGCTTTGATGACACCCTTGGTTTAAAAGGTATTCTTTTTCATGCGACACTCGCTGCAAGGATGCTCATTTTTTACTGAACGCAATGGACCGCTACGCTGATGCGGGCTAGTTTTCCGATGTCGCGGCAACAACGGAGACGCAGCGTGAACAAGGCCGGGAAACCAGGCGCGGCAGAGGCCGCACGGGCGGATTTCATCGAGAAGATCGGCGTGATCGCACAGTCCGAAGGTCTGCCCCGGATCGCCGGCCGTGTTCTCGCCATGTTGCTCTACGACGGAGAGCGGGTGTCCTTCGGGCAGCTTGCCGACGCGCTGCAGGTCAGCCGGGGCAGCGTCAGTTCCAGCGTGCGCATGCTGGAAAGTCAGCAACTGATCAAACGCGTGGCCAAGCCGGGCGATCGCCAGGTTTACTTCCAAGTGGTCGACACTGCGTTTGCGAACATGGTCGAGGGCGCCGCGATGCGCGCCCGTCGCGCGGCAGTCGAAATCGAGGACTCGCTGAAACAAATCCCGTCATCTGAAACCGGCGCTCGCAAGCGTGTGGCCGAGTATGCCGCCTATTACCGTGCCATGAGCGAAGGACTGGACACGACGGCCACGGCGCTGCGAAAGATCCGGTGATGCGCAGGATATTGCGCCATGACGGAGCGCGGTGGTAGATATCTCAAGTTGTATGTTCAGTTTTTACTAAACAAAAGATATGAGTGTCCCGCGATTGAGTCGTAAATTGCGGGAGCATCTTCCATGCCAGAGTCGAACTGCGCAGCAACACGCCCGTATGACCCGGCATTTCCCATTGATCGCCTGGATGGTAGTTGATCTGGATCAGGACGCAAACGCCGCCAATGCGGCAAACCCGCAGAAGGGTAGTGCGCCGGTAGGGATTCTTGTCCTGCAGACCGATGAAGAGACCGCTATCTTTCACGCCCCCAAATCGCTTGCCGCAGCACAATCGGAGCTTGCCAAATGAGTTATCTACGCCCCCTGATTGCCGTGACCGGCGTTCTGGCTGCCCTAGCCGCGATGGGCTGGTATATCTGGGATCAGAACACAGGCGATCTGCCCGAAGGCTTTGCCAGCGGCAATGGCCGGATCGAGGCTGAGCAGATCGATATCGCCACGCGCATTGCGGGGCGCATCGATCGTATCCTCGTGGGTGAGGGGGACCTGATCGAGGCCGACCAGGTTCTGGCCGTGATGGACACCCGCGAACTGGAGGCGCAGCTGTCGCGGGCCGAGGCCGATGTGGCGCGCGCACAAAGCCAGATCGAGGAGGTGGAGGCGCTGATCGCGCAGCGCGAGGCTGAACTGGCCCTCGCCGAAGAGGAGTCTGGCCGCGCGCAGGAACTGGCGCAGCGCGGCGTCACCTCGCAGGCGGTCGCCGATCAGGAGAAAACCGCCGAAGTCTCGGCGCGGGCCGCCTTGAACGCAGCCAAGGCGCAGCTTCGCACGGCGGACCGTAGCGTAGACTCGTCGAAGGCGCTGGTTCAGCTCTACGAGGCGCAGATCGCGGATGCCACGCTGGTGGCTCCGGTCATGGGACGTGTCCTTTATCGGCTGGCACAGCCGGGCGAAGTCCTGGGCGGTGGCGGGCGCGTGATCACGATGCTCGATCTCAGCAATGTCTACATGGAGGTGTTCCTGCCCGCCGACGAGGCCATGCGGACCGGCATCGGCGCTGAAGCGCGCGTGCGGCTGGACAGCATCCCGTATGCGATCCCGGCCTTCGTCAGCTTTGTCTCGCCCGAGGCGCAGTTCACCCCGCGCACCGTCGAGACCGCCGAGGAACGCGCCGATCTGATGTTCCGCGTGAAGGTGCGGCTGCCCCAGGAACTGGTCATGCAGAACATCGACATGGTCCGCACCGGCCTGCGCGGCATGGCCTATGTGCGTCTTGCAGGCGCCGAGGATCAGCCTTGGCCCGTTGACTTCGTGGGCCAGCCCATCCCCGCCGAGGCTGCGGCCACCGGTGGAGCCGATTGATGGACGCTGCCGCCAACGACGTGGCCAGCGTGGTGGACGTGCGCCATCGATATGGCGACACCGTTGCTCTGGACGGCGTCACGCTTGATTTGCAGCCCGGTCTGATGCTGGGCCTCATCGGCCCCGACGGCGTGGGAAAGTCCACGCTGCTGGGTTTGCTGGCGGGCTCGCGCAAGATGCAGGAAGGCACGGTCACCGTTCTGGGCGGGTCGATGGCGAACAAGGCGCACCGTGAGGCGGTGTTGCACCGCGTCGCCTACATGCCGCAGGGGTTGGGCAAGAACCTTTATCAGGAGCTTAGCGTTCAGGAGAATCTCGATTTCTTCGGACGGCTGTTCGGCCATGACAGCGCCGAGCGCCACCGCCGCATCGATCGGCTGACGCGGGCGACCGGGCTTGACCCGTTCCTCAGCCGTCCGGCGGCCAAGCTGTCGGGCGGCATGAAGCAGAAGCTGGGGCTTTGCTGTTCGTTGATCCACGATCCCGATTTCCTGATCCTCGACGAACCGACCACAGGGGTCGATCCGCTCTCGCGTGGGCAATTCTGGGATCTGATCGACGAGATCCGCGCTGAACGCCCGGGCATGAGCGTGCTGGTGTCCACCGCCTATATGGAAGAGGCGGAAAGGTTCGACTGGCTGGCGGCGATGGATGCGGGCCGTGTCCTAGCCACCGGGACGCCCGAGGATCTGCGCGCGCAAACCGGCAAAGACGATCTGGAAGCGGCCTTTGTTTCACTTTTGCCGCAGGACAAGCAGCGCGAGGGCGGGCCGCTGGTGATCCCCCCCCGCGAGACCCGGCCCGGCGGCCCTGCCATCGTGGCCAAGAACCTCACCCGCCGATTTGGCGATTTCACCGCCGTCAACAACGTCAGCTTCGAGATCGAGCGGGGAGAGATCTTTGGGTTTCTGGGCTCGAACGGCTGCGGCAAAACCACGACGATGAAGATGCTGACAGGGCTTCTGCCCGCTTCGGAAGGCGAGGCGTGGCTCTTTGGCAAAGAGGCGGATGCGAACAACATCGAAACGCGCAAGCGCGTCGGCTTCATGTCGCAGAACTTCTCGCTCTGGGGCGAGTTGACGGTGCGCCAGAACCTGAAACTGCACGCGCGCCTGTTTCACATGCCAAGCGCGGACATCAACGACCGCATTGCCGAACTGCTGGCTGATTTCGACCTCGGCACGCATGCCGATGCCTTTGCCAAGGATTTGCCGCTGGGCCTGAAGCAGCGCCTGTCGCTGGCCTGCGCGGTCATCCACAGGCCCGACATGTTGATCCTGGACGAGCCGACATCGGGTGTGGACCTCGTCGCGCGCGACGAATTCTGGGATCTGCTGGCAAATCTGTCGCGCGAAAATGCAGTGACGATCTTTATCTCGACCCATTTCATGAACGAGGCGCTGCGCTGCGATCGCATCAGCCTGATGCATGCCGGCGAGGTACTGGTCTACGACACGCCGCAGAACCTGGCCGAGGGCGGCGGATCGGACGGGCTGAACGAAACGTTCATCCGCTACATTCGGGACGCGATAGGCGAAACCGGGCCGAAGGAGGCGCTGACCGCGCTGAGTGACGGAGAGCGGCCGCGGCGCCGGATGGGCGCCGGCCTCACCCGGCTTCTGGCGGTCAGCCGCCGCGAAATGCTGGAGGTGATGCGCGATCCGATCCGGCTGGCCTTCGCCTTTCTCGGCTCGATGATCCTGATGCTGATGTTCGCCTACGGGATTTCCAGCGATGTCGAGGATCTGTCCTACGCCGCCTTCGATCAGGACCGCACTCCCGAAAGCCGCGCCTATCTGGCCAATTTCGAAGGCTCGACCATTTTTGTCGAACGTCCCGAAGTGCAAAGCGCCGAGCAGCTTCGCCAGCGCATGCGCGCGGGCGATGTGACGCTGGCCATCGAGATTCCGGCAGGGTTCGGGCGCGCCGTAACCACCGGCCAGCCTGTCTCTGTGGCGGCCTGGATCGATGGCGCGAATACGACGCGCGCCTCAACCATCGAAGGCTATGTTCAGGGCGCACACGCTTCATTTGTCGGCGATCGGATGATGCGCGAAGGACAGACGGGCAGCGCACCCCTGGTCAATATCGAGCCGCGTTACCGCTACAACCCCAGCTTTGAGTCGCTGCCGTCAATGGCGCCCTCGGTTCCGGCGATCCTGCTGATGCTCTTTCCCGCGATCCTGATGGCCGTCAGCATCAGCCGCGAACGCGAGATCGGCACGATCACCAATTTCTACGTCACGCCCACCGGCAAGCTGGAGTTCCTGCTGGGCAAGCAGTTGCCCTATGTGGGGATCGGGCTGATCAACTGGCTGATCCTGACCGCGATGGCGGTCTTGCTCTTCGGGGTGCCCTTGCAAGGCAGCGGCGCCGCGCTGGCGCTGGGCGCGCTCGTCTATGTCTTTGCCTCGACGGGCTTCGGGCTGATCATCGCGGTCTTTACCAAAAGCCAGGTGGCCGCCGTCTTTGCCACCACAATCATCGCCATGATGCCGACGGTCCAGTTCTCGGGGCTGACACAGCCGGTCGATACGCTGGAAGGCTTTGCGCGCATCATGGCGGCGCTGTGGCCCACCAACTACTTCATGCAGATGAGCGTGGGCGCCTTCAACAAGGCGCTGAATTTCGGCGAGCTTTGGCCAAATATCCTGCTTATCGCCGCGTTCACTCCGGTGTTCGTCGGGGTCGCGGCGCTGTTGCTCAAGAAACAGGAAGCCTGAGCCGATGCGCCGGATCCTCAACATCTTCTGGCTGGTGGGCAAGGAATTGCGCGTGCTCTGGCGCGATCTGGTCCTCTTGCTGCTGGTCGTCTATTCGTTCGGACCCGGCATGTATATCGAAAGCTCTGGTGCGGGCGAGACGATCAATAACACCGCCGTGACATTCGTGGACGAGGACCGCTCCAGCCTTTCGCGGGCCTTGCAGACGGCGCTGTACCCGCCCTATTTCCTGCGCCCCAACGAAGCGCGCCCCGATGAGGTCGAGCGGATGCTGGACTGGGGCGAGACAACCTTTGTCGTCGTCGTCCCTGCGGGGTTCGAGGCGGACGTGCGGGCAGGGCGGTCGCCGACTTTGCAGGTCAATATCGACGCCACCAAGACGATGCAGGCCAGTATCGGCACCGGATATCTGACCGCGATCCTGTCGGACGAGATCGCGCGCTTTGCCACGCGCGCCGATCTGGCGGAAACCCCGCCGCTCGATCTGGTGGTGCGGCGCGCCTACAATCCCGCTGGCAACAATGTCTGGCTCTCGGCCATATCCGGTCTGCTCAACCAACTGTCGATGCTGACCATCGTGCTGACCGGCGCCGCCCTGATCCGCGAGCGGGAACACGGCACGATCGAACATCTGATGGTCATGCCGCTATCGGCCTTCGAGATTGCGCTGGCCAAGATCTTTGCCAACTCGCTTGTGATCTTCATCGCCTTCATCTTTGCGCTGTTCGTGATCGTCCAGGGAGCGCTCGACATCCCGTTCGCGGGCTCCGAGGCCCTGCTGATGGGCGGCACGCTGATTTATCTCTTTGCCGCGGCCTCCATCGGCATCCTGCTTGGAATCGTGGCGCGCACAATGGCGCAATTCGCGCTGCTGATCATGCTGGTGATCATGCCGATCATGATCCTCTCAGGGGGCATGACGCCCATCGAAAGCCAACCGATCTGGCTGCAGCCGATCACGTTTCTTCTTCCGTCGCGCCACTACATGGAATTCGCGCAGGCGATCACCTATCGGGGGGCCGGTCTGGCCATAGTCTGGCCGTCCTTCCTGTGGACATTCCTTCTAGGCGCGGTGTTCCTGGGGATCAGCCTGATCCTCTTCCGCCGCTCGGTTTCGGGGGGGTAGGTGGCACCTTGCAACTTGTGGGCCAGTGTCGGACGACAAGTTGGGTGGTAGGATGACCACGCCGTAATACGGCGCGGTCATTCAAAGAGCGTTTTTCGGTGTCGGCACATTCGGACGCCAGTGTCAGGCCTTCACCCAGTCCCAGGCGGCGCGTTCCTCGGCCATTGGAAACACTTTCATGTCGATGCCCGAAATCGACCCGGCAAAGCCGACGAGAGGTTTCAACCATCCCTCGTCTGTCACGATGGCGTATTTCTTCATGTCCTTGATCGCGCCGATTTTCATCTTGAAGAACGACTTGTCTGTCATGATGCCGGGATCGAAGCCGCGAAACGACGTGATCTTGATCAGCGCGCGGAAATCCGTGCTGCTTTCCAGCCGTTCAAGAACCTCCTTCGAGATCGCTTCCATCTCGTCGTCGTCCATGTACCCGTCAAGCTCGATCGCCATGACTTCGGGGCTGGATTCCTCCATGAGGTAAATGCCCTTGCCCTTTGGCTTTTTCGGCGGCAGATCGGACGCGAAGTCCTGCGCCGCCTGCGTGTCACCGGGGCCGAAGGACTGCATGTCGATCATCGGGACCAATGGATTGACTGCCTGCACCAGCGCGCCGATGAATTCCTTGTCCGAAACGACCGCAACTTTCGGGATTTTGCCCATCTGGTCGAGCAGCCCCAGCTCCAGCGGGATGTCGCGGGCGATGGCGTCGCCGGTCATGTCGTCAAAGCCGGTCGCGTCAATAACGATACCGGTCCGGTCGATATCCTCGATCACCTTTTCGAAGCGATCATAGAAAGCCGTGACTTCATCCGCCGTGACCTTTCCTGACAGCGTGACGAGCAAAACGTTTTCCTGTTGCTTGAGGTCGAACATCCTTGTCTCCTTTCTGCTTGTGAGTGAAAAACGTGCTGTCCAACATTTGGTTCAGTCGTTTCTGAATAAAATCCTCAGTAAGTGGCGTTGTGGTTCAAGTGGCGCGCCAGATATTGCGGCATGGGCCGATCTGGCGGACTTGTTCTTTGCTCTGGCTGTGCAAGCTTATGCCCCATTGGCATCCAGACATCCGGCGTGGACTTTGGCAGGTCCAGTTCACCATCGGCGCTCGTGCGGCTGGGCGGAGAGCATCCGGCGCGCTTTGACATTATTTCGTCACGCTTGCCACAATTTTGCCCAAATCACGCCCTATACTGCTCTCATTCGGCTGATTCCGCGTGGGTGTTTTTCGTGGGCGACCGAATTCGCGTGGGGGCGCGAAGTGGGGTAATGTTGCTATGGCATATTCTGACGATCTGACGGGATCACGCATTCCGCTTGACGCATTGAGACCGGGCCTGCGCCTGAAGCCGCTGCAATCGTGCGGCGCCAGTCCTTCCGACGAAGAAATCAACGATATCATCGCACGCACAATGGCCGTGGACCGCCAGTTTCAGGCGCGTGCGGCCTTGCCGGCGATTGCCAGCCAAGAGGAGCTGGCCGGGACGGCGGGACGCACTTCGCGGCGCGCTGCGCGCGAGCGGAGCGAGGCCGAGGCGCGGCTGGAGGCGGCGCGCACCAAGCACGAGATGGCTCGGCAGCCTGTGTCTGACCATGAGAGAGAGGCGCATAGCGCATTGGTCGAAGACCTGACGCCGACCCGCCAGAGGTTGCCATTGGGGGCCATGTCCGAGCGTTTTTCGGGCAAATGGCCGCGCCGCGCGGCCTTGGCGGCGGTGGCGCTGGGCGCAACCTGGCTGTGGCCTTGGATCATAGTGATTGCGATCCTCGCTTGGGCGATGTTCTGCGTTGCGGGCATTCTCGCGCTGGGCACGGAGACGGTATCGGGCGCGCTGATCTGGCTTTACTATCGGCGTCTTGCGCGCAATCCGGCCAGCGCCGAACGGATGCGCGCCGGGTTGGACCGCCTTGCGATGCGCGTGGACGAGGTGTTGGATCGCATGCCCGATGGCTGGACCACAGGCCTTTACATGGCGGATTTCAGCCGTGAAGCGCTGATGCCGGAAGGGGCGGGCGACGACGAGCCGGATCCTTTCGACAGGCTGCGCGCCGAGGCGGCGAGCCTCTGAGCCGCCCCGCCCGGCATCTGCCGAGGTTGCTGCGCGCCTGCCGGACTTACGCCCTGCCAGAGTTTGCGCACTTGAATTCATGCGCGCCGCGGCGTATGTGGCGGCGCAGCGTCCCGAATTCGCAAGGGGCCGCATTCAGCAAAAGAAGGCAGCGCATGGCACGCACCAATCCGCTTCAATTCGTTCAGCAGGTCCGCTCGGAAGTCAGCAAGGTCGTCTGGCCGACGCGCCGCGAGGTGCTGTTGACCACGGTCATGGTTTTCATCATGGCAGCCCTGACCGCCGTCTTCTTTGCGCTGGTCGATCTGGGTATTCGCAGCGGTTTGCAGGGCATTTTCGCGCTGGTCGGCTAAGCGGCGCGCCGCCATGGCGGGCGCTGCACGGGTAAACTGGCCACCACCCCTTGAATCCATGGGCGAGGCAGGGTATCCGGCGAGGCAATTCTGCAATGTGGCGCGCGGCGATTCGAGCCCCGCGCCGATTTTGTTTGGAAAACGTCCGGTGACGCGCCTTTGCGCCATCATGGACATATAGGTAATTCCGGCCCACGCGCCGGACGAGACGGAGACAGGCTCAGCATGGCAAAGCGGTGGTATTCGGTGAGCGTTCTGTCGAATTTCGAAAAGAAGATCGCCGAGCAGATCAGGACGTCGATCGTCGAGAACGGTCTTGAGGACGATATCGACGAAGTGCTGGTTCCGACCGAAGAGGTCATCGAAGTGCGCCGCGGCAAGAAAGTGACCGCGGAGCGCCGTTTCATGCCCGGCTACGTGCTGGTGCGCATGGAGATGTCCGACAAGGGCTATCACATGATCAACTCGATCAACCGCGTCACCGGCTTTTTGGGCCCGCAAGGGCGCCCGATGCCGATGCGCGACGCCGAAGTGCAGGCCATCCTTGGCCGCGTTCAAGAGGGCGAGGAAAGCCCGCGCACCCTGATCCATTTCGACATTGGCGAGAAGGTCAAGGTCAACGACGGCCCGTTCGAGGGCTTCGACGGATCGGTCGAGAATGTCGACGAAGAGCATCAGCGCCTCAAGGTGTCAGTCTCGATCTTTGGCCGGGAAACCCCGGTCGAGCTGGAATTCACGCAGGTCACCAAGCAATAGGGATTTGCGCGATGCGGTGCCCCCCCATAGGGGCACTGCCGCCCGGAGCGATCCGGGCCTCATGTGGGAGGCAAGGGGGCCGCGGTGCCCGAGCCGGACCACACAACCCGAGCGGTTCGCGGGCGCGCCCCGAACCTGTTGAAATGGAAGGAGAGGCCTCATGGCCAAGAAACTCGCCGGGAAGATGAAGCTGCAGGTGAAAGCCGGGCAAGCCAACCCCAGCCCGCCCGTCGGACCCGCACTGGGTCAGCGCGGCATCAACATCATGGAATTCTGCAAGGCGTTCAACGCCAAGACGCAGGACATGGAGCCGGGCGCCCCGTGCCCGACCGTGATCACCTACTACCAGGACAAGTCCTTCGAGATGGATATCAAGACGCCTCCCGCGTCCTACTATCTCAAGAAGGCGGCCAAGCTGTCCTCCGGTTCCAAGGCGCCGGGCCGCGACACCGCAGGCTCCGTCACGGTCAAGCAGGTTCGCGAGATCGCGGAGTCCAAGTGGAAAGACCTGAACGCAAACGACGTCGAAGCCGCGATGAAGATCATCGTGGGCAGCGCACGCTCCATGGGCATCGAGGTGAAGTAAGATGGCAAAGCTTGGAAAACGCGCCCGCGCAGCTCGCGAGGCATTTGCCGGCAAATCCGACCTGAGCGTCGAGGATGCCGTCGCCCTGGTCAAGGGCAACGCCAAGGCGAAATTCGATGAGACCATCGAGATCGCCGTCAACCTAGGTGTCGACCCGCGCCACGCCGACCAGATGGTCCGCGGCGTCGTCGGCCTGCCCAACGGCACCGGCAAGGACGTCCGCGTCGCTGTCTTTGCCCGCGGCCCCAAGGCCGAAGAGGCCGAGAAGGCAGGCGCCGATATCGTCGGTGCAGAGGACCTGATGGAAACCGTTCAGAGCGGCAAGATCGACTTTGATCGCTGCATCGCCACGCCCGACATGATGCCCGTCGTGGGCCGTCTGGGCAAGGTTCTGGGCCCGCGCAACCTGATGCCGAACCCCAAGATCGGGACGGTGACGATGGATATCGCCCAGGCTGTCAAGGACGCCAAGGGCGGCCAGGTGCAGTTCAAGGCCGAGAAGGCCGGTGTGGTCCACGCAGGCGTCGGCAAGGCGTCCTTCGATCAGGCCAAACTGGTCGAGAATGTCCGCGCCTTCATCAACGCCGTGGCCAAGGCCAAGCCGGCCGGTGCCAAGGGGTCGTACATGAAGCGCATTTCGCTGACCTCGACCATGGGTCCGGGCGTGACGATCGACGTGGCCGACGCCGCGACCGAGTGATCGTACGATCAGTGTGAATTCTGGGAAAGAGCGGGCTGCATGGTCCGCTCTTTTTCATTGGAGGCGAACGCGGTGCCGATGGCCGTGCTGTTGATGGTTTCAGATCGCCTGAAGAAAGACGTAGCGCTGCATCGGATCATCCAACGCACGATCGAGCGCAACGATCTTCCAGCCTTCGGCAAGCTCCGCCAATCGGTCGAGTGTCATCGAGCTGTCGCCATAGCTATTGCCCGGATCATCAGGCTTGGTCCCGTGAGGCAAAAAGGCAAAGCCCCTCTGCTGATGGGTGGCAAGGAAATGCTGCAACGTCTCTTTCGTCATCTTGCGATCGGCAAGCCGGTCCTCCCAGTAATCCGGCGGGCGGATCGTGATGCACAGCACCCCGCCCTTCTTCACGGCATTGTGCAGTGCGCGCAGGCACAGTCTGGTCGCGTGTTCGTTCAGGTGAGTGAACACCGAAAAGGCGAAAGCGAAGTCGAATGGAGCGTCGAACGGAAGACGCTCTGGCAGCGAGTCGGATTTGCGCACCCGGTCGCCAAAGCCTGCCTCCCGACTCTGGTCAAGCGAGGCCTCCCATGCGTCGCACCCGAACACATTGTCTGAGTAGTACGAGAACAGTCGCAAGAAGCGCCCATAACCGCACCCGAAATCCAGAATGCGGGCATTGTGCAGGGTTTTTTCGGTAAAGGCCGTATAATTTTCCGAGCAGGATTGCACAAAGCTCAGGCTTTGACTCAGCAATTTCACTCCTTGCGAGCCGGTCCAGCGCGCTTGCACTTCGGTTGGGGACATGGGCGGTAGATGCCGCGCCAGCAGCCGATAGTCGGGCAGGGGCGACGCCCAGAGCGTCGCGGCGAAATCGGTCAGGCCAAGCGGCCGGAGTGCCGCCAATGCCGCATCGCGCGAGGCCGGTTTGATGTCGGTTTCCACATTGGCAAGGAAGTCTTGAACGAAAGACAGCATGGTGGCCTCGCACGGTTTTTTTTGCCGTCCCTAACACTTGCCCTGAATGCGAACAAGTTTCTTTAAGGTTGTGGGTATCATGGGCCGGAATCACTTCCGCCTAGCCGCGTCTTTGCGCATGGCCGTCAAAAAAATGCGCGCCGACCCGCCACGTGGCCCCGAGGGGGTTGGCATTGCCTCCACAAACGCTTATGGGCTGCATTGTGCAGAGGGCATGGGATTCGCATTCCATGTCCTGTGTGCATTTCGTCCAAGACGGTGGGTGGGCCGCAGGCCCTTAATATCCTGCCCGAGGCGGGAATTGAGATTATCAGCCAGGCGCACGCCTTGGATGCATTATCGATGCCCCGTTTACAGGACCAAATGCCAGGCGCTTCTGCCTGGCTGAACTGAGCCGGGGGACACCCCCCCAAATTTGGAGTAAAACTGTGGATAGAGCCCAGAAAGAGAAAGTGGTCGACGAGCTCGGCCAGATCTTCGAAAGCTCTGGCGTCGTAGTGGTAGCCCACTACACCGGTCTGACAGTTGCGGAAATGCAGGATCTGAGGGCGCGCGCACGTGCGGCCGATGCATCCGTCCGCGTTGCCAAGAACAGGCTCGCCAAGATCGCCCTGGACGGCAAGCCCTGCGCATCAATCGCAGGCTACCTGACGGGCATGACCGTTCTGACCTATTCCGAAGATCCCGTGGCCGCGGCCAAGGTGTCCGAGGATTTCGCCAAAGGGAATCCGAAGTATCAGATTCTCGGCGGTGCAATGGGTGAGAACGCTCTGGACCGTGCCGGCGTCGAAGCCGTGTCGAAGATGCCCTCGCGCGACGAGCTTATCGCTCAGATCGCAAGCTGCATCGGCGCACCCGGATCGAACATTGCCGGCGCGATTGGCGCGCCCGCTTCGAACATCGCGAGCATCCTCTCGACCATCGAAGAGAAGGCCGAAGCGGCCTGAACGCAATTGGACTGTCCGGCAAGGGCATTCGCCCTGTCGTTGGAACACATCTAAAACGGAAAGCATGAGAAAATGGCTGATCTGAAGAAACTGGCAGAAGAGATCGTTGGTCTGACGCTGCTCGAAGCACAAGAACTGAAAACCATCCTGAAGGACGAGTATGGCATCGAGCCCGCAGCAGGCGGCGCAGTGATGATGGCTGGTCCCGCAGGCGGCGACGCCGGCGCGGCTGCAGAAGAGCAGACCGAGTTCGACGTCATCCTGAAGTCGGCAGGCGCCTCCAAGATCAACGTGATCAAGGAAGTCCGCGCGATCACCGGTCTTGGCCTGAAAGAAGCCAAGGAACTGGTCGAAGCCGGTGGCAAAGCCGTCAAGGAGCAGGTCTCCAAGGACGAAGCAGACGACATCAAGGGCAAGCTGGAAGCAGCTGGCGCCGAAGTCGAACTGAAGTAATCGCAAGGGGCATGGGCCGGGGCGTTGCGCCCTGCCTGACCCCTTTGAATGTGGCTGGATCCGGAATTTCCGGGTCCAGCCGAACCTGTCTTGGACAGGCCCCAGTATGGCCAAGGGCGGCGGTTCACGAAGCCGGCACCTTTGGTTGCGCCGCAGGGCAGGGGGCCTATCTCAGGCGAGGTTCGTGCGATCGGGAGGCCGTCATTGGGACGATGGCCATGAATGGATCGCACCCCCGCTCTCTCTGATGGCCGTGCGGCTGGGGCCCGACAGTGCGCGCGATCGTTGAGAAATGAAAGGTGACCAGACACATGGCTCAATCCTACCTTGGCCAGAAGCGTTTGCGTAAATACTTCGGTAAAATCCGCGAAGTCCTCGAAATGCCGAACCTCATCGAGGTTCAGAAATCCTCGTATGATCTGTTCCTGCGCTCGGGCGATCAGCCTCAGCCGATGGACGGCGAAGGCATCAAGGGCGTTTTCCAGTCCGTCTTCCCGATCTCGGATTTCAACGAGACAAGCGTGATCGAGTTCGTCAACTACGATCTTGAAAAGCCGAAATACGACGTCGAAGAGTGCATGCAGCGCGACATGACTTATTCAGCTCCGCTGAAGGTGACGCTGCGCCTGATCGTGTTCGATATTGACGAGGATACCGGCGCGAAATCGGTCAAGGATATCAAGGAGCAGGACGTGTTCATGGGCGACATGCCCCTGATGACGCCCAACGGCACATTCGTCGTGAACGGCACCGAGCGTGTAATCGTCTCCCAGATGCACCGCAGCCCCGGCGTCTTCTTCGACCACGACAAGGGCAAGACCCACAGCTCGGGCAAGCTGCTCTTTGCCTGCCGCATCATTCCCTATCGCGGCTCGTGGCTGGATTTCGAGTTCGACGCCAAGGACATCGTCTTTGCGCGCATCGACCGCCGCCGCAAGCTGCCTGTGACCACCCTGCTTTATGCGCTGGGTCTGGACCAGGAAGGCATCATGGATGCCTATTACGACACCATCCAGTTCAAGCTGAAGAAGAACAAGGGCTGGGTCACCAAGTTCTTTCCCGAGCGTGTGCGCGGCACCCGTCCGACCTATGATCTGGTCGACGCCAAGACCGGCGAAGTCATCGCCGAGGCCGGCAAGAAAGTGACGCCCCGCGCGGTGAAAAAGCTGATTGACGAGGGCAACGTCAAGGACCTGCTGGTGCCTTTCGAGCATATCGTGGGCAAGTTCGCAGCCAAAGACATCATCAACGAAGAGACCGGCGCGATCTATGTCGAGGCGGGCGATGAGTTGACGCTGGAATACGACAAGGACGGCGACATCACAGGTGGCACGCTGCAGGACCTGATCAACGCAGGCATCACGGACATCCCGGTTCTGGATATCGACAACATCAATGTCGGTCCCTACATCCGCAACACGATGGCCGCGGACAAGAACATGAGCCGCGAAACCGCGCTGATGGACATCTACCGTGTCATGCGCCCGGGCGAGCCGCCCACCGAAGAGGCCGCATCGGCCCTCTTTGACACGCTGTTCTTCGACAGCGAGCGCTATGACCTGTCGGCCGTGGGCCGGGTCAAGATGAACATGCGCCTCAACCTCGATGCCGATGACACCCAGCGCACGCTGCGCCGTGAAGACATCGTCGCCTGCATCAAGGCACTGGTCGAGCTGCGCGACGGCAAGGGTGACATCGACGATATCGACCACCTCGGCAACCGCCGGGTGCGCTCGGTCGGCGAGCTGATGGAAAACCAGTACCGCGTCGGCCTTCTGCGCATGGAGCGCGCGATCAAGGAGCGCATGTCGTCGGTCGAGATCGACACGGTCATGCCGCAGGATCTGATCAACGCCAAGCCCGCCGCCGCTGCCGTGCGCGAATTCTTCGGCTCCTCGCAGCTGTCGCAGTTCATGGACCAGACCAACCCGCTCTCGGAAGTGACGCACAAGCGCCGCCTCTCGGCACTTGGACCGGGCGGCCTGACGCGCGAGCGCGCGGGCTTCGAGGTGCGCGACGTGCACCCGACGCATTACGGCCGCATGTGCCCCATCGAGACCCCGGAAGGCCCGAATATCGGCCTGATCAACTCGCTCGCCACCTTCGCGCGGGTGAACAAATACGGCTTCATCGAAACGCCCTACCGCAAGGTCAAGGACGGCCAGGTCACGGACGATGTGCAATACATGTCCGCGACCGAAGAGCAGCGTCATACCATCGCTCAGGCCAACGCCAATCTGGACGAGAACGGCCGTTTTGTGAACGATCTGGTCAGCACCCGCCAGTCCGGCGACTACATGCTGGCCCCGAACGAACATGTCGATCTGATCGACGTGTCGCCCAAGCAGTTGGTCTCGGTCGCGGCATCGCTCATTCCATTCCTTGAGAATGACGACGCCAACCGCGCGCTGATGGGCTCGAACATGATGCGTCAGGCCCTGCCGCTGATCAAGGCAGAGGCGCCGCTGGTTGGCACCGGCATCGAGGGCGTCGTCGCCCGCGACTCCGGCGCTGCCATCATGGCGAAACGTGCGGGTATCATCGACCAAGTCGACGCCCAGCGGATCGTTGTGCGCGCCACGGCAGACATGGAGCCGGGCGATCCCGGCGTCGATATCTACCGCCTGCGCAAATTCCAGCGCTCGAACCAGAACAGCTGCATCAACCAGCGTCCGTTGGTCAAGGTCGGCGACACTGTCGGCAAGGACGAGGTCATCGCGGACGGCCCCGCCACCGATATGGGCGAGCTGGCCGTTGGCCGGAACGTCATCGTCGCCTTCATGCCCTGGAACGGCTACAACTACGAGGACTCGATCCTCATCTCCGAGCGCATCTCCCGTGATGACGTCTTCACCTCGATCCATATCGAGGAATTCGAAGTCGCCGCGCGTGACACCAAGCTGGGGCCGGAAGAGATCACCCGCGACATCCCCAACGTGGGCGAGGAGGCGCTGCGCAACCTCGACGAGGCGGGCATCGTCTATATCGGCGCCGACGTTGAGCCGGGCGATATTCTGGTGGGCAAGATCACGCCCAAGGGCGAAAGCCCGATGACACCGGAAGAGAAGCTTTTGCGCGCGATCTTTGGTGAGAAGGCGAGCGACGTGCGCGACACGTCCCTGCGCGTCAAGCCGGGTGATTTCGGAACGGTCGTCGAAGTGCGCGTCTTCAACCGCCACGGCGTGGAGAAGGACGAGCGCGCGCTGCAGATCGAGCGCGAAGAGGTCGAGCGTCTGGCGCGTGACCGTGATGACGAGCTGGCGATCCTGGATCGCAACATCTACGCCCGTCTGCACGACATGATCCTGGGCAAGACCGCCGTCAAAGGCCCCAAGGGCGTCAAGTCCAACTCGGAGATCACCGAGGAGCTGCTGTCGTCCCTGACCAAGGGCCAGTGGTGGCAGCTGGCGCTCAAGGAAGAGGCCGACGCGCAGATCATGGAGGCGCTCAACGCGCAATACGAGGCGCAGAAGCGCGCCCTCGATGCGCGGTTCGAGGACAAGGTCGAGAAGGTCCGCCGCGGCGATGATCTGCCGCCGGGCGTGATGAAGATGGTCAAGGTGTTCATCGCGGTGAAGCGCAAGCTGCAGCCGGGTGACAAGATGGCCGGCCGTCACGGCAACAAGGGTGTGATTTCCAAGGTGGTCCCGATGGAGGACATGCCGTTCCTCGCGGATGGCACGCCGGTCGATTTCTGCCTCAACCCGCTGGGCGTTCCAAGCCGGATGAACGTGGGCCAGATCCTCGAGACGCATATGGGCTGGGCCTCGCGGGGCTTCGGGATCAAGATCGACGAGGCGCTGCAAAGCTATCGCCGCGATGGCGATCTGACCCCGGTCAAGGAAGCGATGCACCTGGCCTATGGCGATGAGGTCTTTGCCGAAGGAATCGAGGGCATGGATGAGCAGCAGTTGGTCGAGGCCGCGGGCAACGTGACGAACGGTGTTCCGATCGCCACGCCCGTCTTCGACGGCGCCAAGGAGCAGGACGTGAACGACGCGCTAAGCCGTGCAGGCTTTGACACGTCGGGTCAGTCGGTCCTCTTTGACGGCCGCACGGGCGAGCAGTTTGCACGCCCCGTCACGGTTGGCATGAAGTACCTGCTGAAGCTGCATCACCTTGTCGACGACAAGATCCACGCACGCTCGACCGGGCCCTACAGCCTTGTCACGCAGCAGCCGCTTGGCGGTAAGGCGCAGTTCGGTGGACAGCGTTTCGGTGAGATGGAGGTCTGGGCCCTCGAGGCCTACGGCGCCGCCTACACCCTGCAGGAGATGCTGACGGTCAAGTCGGACGACGTCGCGGGCCGCACCAAGGTCTATGAGAGCATCGTCAAGGGCGAGGACAGCTTCGAGGCCGGCGTGCCGGAAAGCTTCAACGTTCTGGTCAAGGAGGTCCGGGGTCTGGGCCTCAACATGGAACTCCTGGATTCGGAGGGGGAAGAGTAAGCGCAAAAATCTTCCAAGATTTTTGGCAAGTTCCTCACGCAGGAGCTTGCCCGCCATCCCCCTTTCGCGCCCAATATTACGAGGTAAGTAAATGAACCAGGAACTGACGAACAATCCGTTCAACCCCGTCGCTCCCGCCGCAGTCTTTGACGAGATCAGGGTCTCGCTGGCATCGCCCGAGCGTATTCTCAGCTGGTCCTACGGCGAGATCAAGAAGCCCGAGACCATCAACTACCGCACGTTCAAGCCCGAGCGGGACGGCCTGTTCTGCGCGCGCATCTTTGGCCCGATCAAGGATTACGAATGCCTTTGCGGCAAGTATAAGCGCATGAAGTATCGCGGCGTCGTCTGCGAGAAATGCGGCGTCGAGGTCACCCTGCAAAAGGTCCGCCGCGAGCGGATGGGCCATATCGAGCTGGCCGCGCCCTGTGCCCATATCTGGTTCCTGAAATCGCTGCCCAGCCGCATCGGTCTCATGCTGGACATGACGCTGCGCGATCTTGAGCGGGTTCTCTATTTTGAAAACTACGTTGTGATCGAGCCGGGCCTGACGGACCTCACCTACGGCCAGATGCTGACCGAAGAAGAGTTCATGGACGCGCAGGATGCTTATGGCATCGACGCCTTCACCGCCAATATCGGCGCAGAAGCGATCCGCGACATGCTGGCCCAGATCGACCTCGAATCCGAGGCGGAGAACCTGCGCGCGGACCTCGCCGAGGCCACGGGCGAGTTGAAGCCAAAGAAGATCATCAAGCGTCTGAAAGTCGTCGAGTCCTTCCTCGAGTCCGGCAACCGTCCCGAGTGGATGGTCATGACGGTCATCCCGGTCATCCCGCCCGAGCTGCGCCCGCTGGTGCCGCTGGACGGTGGCCGTTTTGCGACGTCGGATCTCAACGATCTTTATCGCCGGGTCATCAACCGCAACAACCGTCTGAAGCGTCTGATCGAGCTGCGCGCGCCCGACATCATCGTGCGGAATGAGAAGCGGATGCTGCAGGAATCGGTCGACGCCCTCTTTGACAATGGTCGCCGCGGCCGGGTCATCACCGGCGCCAACAAGCGTCCGCTGAAATCGCTCAGCGACATGCTGAAAGGCAAGCAGGGCCGCTTCCGCCAGAACCTTCTGGGCAAGCGCGTCGACTTCTCGGGCCGGTCCGTCATCGTGACCGGACCGGAACTCAAGCTGCACCAGTGCGGTCTGCCCAAAAAGATGGCGCTCGAGCTTTTCAAGCCGTTCATCTACTCGCGCCTTGAGGCCAAGGGTCTCAGCAGCACCGTGAAGCAGGCGAAAAAGCTGGTCGAAAAAGAGCGTCCCGAGGTTTGGGACATCCTCGACGAGGTGATCCGCGAGCATCCCGTGATGCTGAACCGCGCGCCGACGCTGCACCGTCTGGGCATCCAGGCGTTCGAGCCGATCCTGATCGAAGGCAAGGCGATCCAGCTGCACCCGCTCGTTTGTTCGGCCTTCAACGCCGACTTCGACGGCGACCAGATGGCCGTGCACGTCCCGCTGAGCCTTGAGGCCCAGCTGGAAGCGCGCGTTCTGATGATGTCGACGAACAACGTTCTGTCGCCCGCCAACGGCGCGCCGATCATCGTTCCGTCGCAGGACATGATCCTTGGCCTGTACTACACCACGCTCGAGCGTGCGGGTATGAAGGGCGAGGGCATGATGTTCTCGTCGATGGACGAGGTGCAGCACGCGCTGGACGCGGGCGAAGTGCACCTGCACGCCCGCATCACCGCGCGCATCTCGCAGATCGACAACGAAGGTAACGAAGTGTTCGAGCGTGTCGAAACGACGCCGGGCCGCGTGCGCCTCGGCTCGCTTCTGCCCAAGAACGCCAAGGCGCCCTTCAACCTGGTCAACCGCCTTCTGCGTAAGAAGGAAGTGCAGCAGGTCATCGACACCGTCTACCGCTATTGCGGTCAGAAAGAGTCGGTCATCTTCTGCGACCAGATCATGACGATGGGCTTCCGCGAGGCGTTCCGTGCCGGCATTTCCTTCGGCAAGGACGACATGGTGATCCCCGACAACAAGTGGGACATCGTCGGCGAGACACGCGAGCAGGTCAAAGGCTTCGAGCAGCAGTATATGGACGGCCTGATCACTCAGGGCGAAAAGTACAACAAGGTGGTCGATGCCTGGTCGAAGTGTAACGACCAGGTCACCGAGGCGATGATGAACAACATCTCGTCGGGCAAAACCGACGAGAATGGCGCCGAAGCCGAGCCGAACTCGGTCTACATGATGGCCCACTCGGGTGCCCGTGGCTCGGTCACGCAGATGAAGCAGCTGGGCGGCATGCGCGGCCTGATGGCCAAGCCGAACGGCGACATCATCGAAACCCCGATCATCTCGAACTTCAAGGAAGGCCTGACCGTTCTTGAATACTTCAACTCGACCCACGGCGCCCGCAAGGGTCTGTCCGATACCGCCCTGAAAACGGCGAACTCGGGCTACCTGACACGCCGCCTGGTGGATGTGGCCCAGGACTGCATCGTGCGCGAGCATGATTGCGGCACCGACCGCGCCATCACGACCGAGGCCGCCGTCAACGATGGCGAGGTCGTCTCGTCCATTGGCGAGCGCCTTCTGGGCCGCGTCGCGGCTGAGGACATCCTGCGTCCCGGCACCGACGAGGTTTTGGTCAAGGAAGGCCAGCTGATCGACGAGCTGACGGCAGATGCCGTCGAGGAGGCGGCGGTTCAGACTGCGCGCATCCGCAGCCCGCTGACCTGCGAGGCCGAGGATGGCGTCTGCGCCATGTGCTACGGGCGCGACCTTGCCCGCGGCACCATGGTGAACCAGGGCGAGGCTGTCGGCATCATCGCCGCGCAGTCCATCGGTGAGCCCGGCACGCAGCTGACGATGCGGACCTTCCACATCGGCGGCGTTGCGCAGGGTGGTCAGCAGTCCTTCCTCGAGGCCAGCCAGTCGGGCAAGATCGCGTTCGACGGCGAGCAGACGCTCGAGAATTCCTCGGGCGAGACGCTGGTCATGGGCCGGAACATGAAGCTGCTCATCATGGGCGAGGGCGATGTCGAACTGGCCAGCCACAAGCTGGGCTACGGCACCAAGCTGCACGTCAAGGCGGGCAGCACGGTCAAGCGCGGCGACAAGCTGTTCGAGTGGGATCCCTACACCCTTCCGATCATCGCCGAGAAGTCGGGTACGGCCAAATTCGTCGACCTCGTGACCGGCGTTGCCGTGCGCGACGAGACGGACGATGCCACCGGCATGACCCAGAAGATCGTCATGGACTGGCGCGCGGCCCCCAAGGGCAACGAGCTGAAGCCCGAAATCTTCATCGTGGGCGAGGACGGCGAGCCGATGCGCAACGAGGCGGGCAACCCCGTCACCTATGCGATGTCGGTGGATGCGATCCTCAGCGTCGAAGAGGGCGATGAGGTCAAGATGGGCGATGTCGTCGCGCGTATTCCGCGCGAGGGTGCCAAGACCAAGGACATCACCGGTGGTCTGCCGCGTGTGGCCGAACTCTTTGAGGCGCGTCGCCCCAAGGACCACGCCATCATCGCGGAAATCGACGGCTACGTGCGCTACGGCAAGGACTACAAGAACAAGCGCCGTATCTCGATCGAGCCTGCGGACGAGACGCTGGAAACCGTCGAGTACATGGTGCCCAAGGGCAAGCACATCCCGGTGCAGGAAGGCGACTTCGTGCAGAAGGGGGACTACATCATGGACGGCAACCCTGCGCCGCATGACATCCTGAGCATTCTGGGTGTCGAGGCGTTGGCCGATTACATGATCGACGAGGTGCAGGACGTCTATCGCCTCCAGGGCGTCAAGATCAACGACAAGCACATCGAAGTCATCGTGCGCCAGATGCTCCAGAAGTGGGAGATCACGGATAGTGGTCAGACGACCCTGCTGAAGGGCGAGCATGTGGACAAGGCCGAGTTCGACGCCGCCAACGAGAAGGCACTGGCCAAGAACGTGCGTCCTGCACAGGGCGAGCCGATCCTTCTGGGCATCACCAAGGCGTCGCTGCAGACCCGCAGCTTCATCTCGGCGGCGTCCTTCCAGGAAACGACGCGCGTGCTGACCGAAGCTTCGGTTCAGGGCAAGCGGGACAAGCTGGTCGGTCTCAAGGAGAACGTCATCGTGGGCCGCCTGATCCCGGCGGGCACCGGCGGCGCGACGCAGGAGATGCGCAAGATCGCTGCGGGCCGCGACAACGTGGTGATCGAGGCGCGCCGCGAGGAGGCCGAAGCGGCCGCCGCACTGGCTGCCCCGGTGGCGGACGAGCCTGCGGAGTCGGATACCAGCGCCGAGTAAGCTCGGGGTGTGAGACAGTGAAAAGGCTCCGCAGAAATGCGGGGCCTTTTTGCGTTGGACGGCAAGTGGAGCGCCAATGAAAAAAAGCCGCCCTCGTCCAGGGAGGGCGGCCCTGTCTGCGTCAGCAAGGCTGGCGCTTAGTCTTTTTTAAGCTGGGTCGTGCGCAGATAGGGTTTGTGGGTGGTCCATCCCTGCGGAAACAACCCCTTGGCATCCGCATCACTGACCGACGGCGGGATGATCACGTCCTTGCCGGGCATCCAGTCGGCGGGCAGGGCCACGCCGTGACGGTCGCTGGTCTGCAGCGCGTCGATGACACGCAGGATCTCGTCAAAATTGCGCCCGACGCTCATCGGATAGGTCATGGTCAGGCGGATCTTCATCTCAGGGTCGATGATGAAGACCGAGCGGACAGCGGCGGTCTCGCTCTCTTCGGGGTGGATCATCTCGTAGAGCTTGGCAATGCTCAGGTCAGGGTCGGCCACGATGGGGAATTTCAGCGTCGTGTGCTGTGTCTCATCCACGTCCGAAATCCACTTGCTATGCTCTTCGACCGTGTCGGTGCTGAGGCCCAGAGGCAGCACGCCCCGATCCGCGAATTCCTGCGCCAGTTGCGCCGTGCGGCCCATCTCGGTGGTGCAGACAGGTGTGAAATCCGCTGGATGGCTGAAGAAGAACACCCAGTGGCCCTTTGCCCAATCGCTCAGCTTGATGTGGCCGGTCGTGGTATCGGCCTCGAAATCGGGGGCGCGTTCACCTATTTTCAGACTCATATGTCTCTCCATCTATGAATGGGTCGGTAGTTAACATATACTTCAAATAAAGCAATATACGGAATATATCTTATGGCGATGTCATGCGTCTGACCGCTTACACCAACTATGCGCTGCGCACCTTGCAACTGGCCGCTTTGCGTGCGCCGGATCTGGTGCGGATCGAGGATGTGGCCACCATCCATGGCCTGAAAAAACCGAATATCGTCAAGGCTGTGCACGAGCTGGGCCGCGAGGGATACCTTGAGACGCAGCGCGGGCGCGGGGGCGGATTTCGGCTGGCCATGCCGGCGGACAAGATCGTCGTGGGCCGGATCGTGAGGCTGACCGAAGGCGATCTGGAGGTCGTGGAATGCTTCAACCCGTCCACGAATACCTGCCCGCTGATCGACGTGTGCCGCCTGTCGCGCAAGATCAAGGAGGCAACGGCTGCCTTCATGGCCGTGCTGGACGATCTGACCATCGCCGATATCGCCGCCAATCGCGGCGAGCTGATGAGCCGCATTGATCCGGCCCTCAGCCAGAACGCGAGCGAGGCACCGTCATGAAGGACTGGACCCAGCGTTTCGAGGGGCTGGCGGCGTTGTCCGGGCCTGTGCGCGACGAATTGCTGGCCGAGGCCAGCGTCATCCGAGTGCCCGCGGGCACGGTGATTTTCGGCCCCGGTCAGGCGCCGGAGAACCTGCTGCTGCTGCTTGACGGGCAGGTGCGGGTGCAACAGGTGACCGAGAATGGCCGCGAAATCGTGCTCTACCGGGTTCATGCCGGGGAAAGCTGCGTTCTGACCACGGCCTGCCTGATGGCTTTCGAGGACTATACCGCCGACGGTCTGGCCGAAACGGATCTGGAGGCTGTCGCCATCCCCAAGCGGGCCTTCGACCATGCGATGGCGACCTCGCCCGAGTTTCGCAGATTCGTCTTCGCCGCATTCTCGGACCGCATCACCGATCTCTTCCTGACGGTCGAGGAAATCGCCTTTGGCCGCATGGATGCGCGTCTGGCGCACAAGCTGCTGGAGCTGAGCGGAAAGAACGATGTGATCAGCGGCACCCATGGCGATTGGGCGCGCGAGTTGGGCACGGCGCGCGAGGTGATCTCGCGCCAGATGGCCGAGTTTGCGCGGCGCGGTTGGGTCGAGCAGAAGCGCGGGAATGTGCGCATCACTGACCGCGCGGCGCTGACCGAATTCGCGCGTGCGAACCCGATTTGATCCATCGGTAACAAGGTCACTGAACTGGCGGGCTTAAAGGTATATCTGGAACATAGGTAATCGAGATCACGTCGAGATCGATGCATATGGAGATTTGTCATGTCCACCAATGAAGGCACATTCGACCGCGTGCTGCGCGGCATCCTTGGTTTCATCCTGGTCATCCTGCCGCTGGCGACCGCGATGGCGCTTTTCGCCAACCCGGTGATCTACTGGGGCGCGCTGATCGTTGGCGCGGTCCTGCTGATCACGGCGCTGACCGGCTTCTGCCCGCTCTACCGCGTGCTGGGCGTGAAGACCTGCACCAAATGCTGACCGAGAAGGAGCGGCCCATGAGCTACCCGATTCACATGGATGTCAAACCCGACGTCTCGCCCCATTTCGACGAGGCGACCAACACGATCAGCTACATCGTCAAGGATCCGGCATCGGACCATTGCGCCATCGTCGATAGCGTCATGGATATCGACTACGCCGCCGGACGGATCACCTATGATCACGCCGATGCGCTGATCGCCGAGATCAAGGAACGCGGCCTGACGCTGGACTGGATCATCGAGACCCATGTCCATGCCGATCACCTCAGCGCC
This sequence comes from Roseovarius roseus, assembly GCF_043355935.2. Lineage (NCBI taxonomy): Bacteria > Pseudomonadati > Pseudomonadota > Alphaproteobacteria > Rhodobacterales > Roseobacteraceae > Roseovarius > Roseovarius roseus. Next base: position 83,236 of record NZ_JBHFPE020000001.1, read on the forward strand.
GCCCCCTATATTCAGGAGCGCCTTGGCGGCAAGATCGGTGTCGGTGACAAGATCATGGTCGTGCAGGAAACCTTCGGGAAGGTGTTCAACGAGGGCACCGAGTTCCAGCGCGACGGCAGCCAGTTCGATGCGCTGTTCAAGGATGGCGACACCTACAAGATCGGCGGAATGGACTGCTTTGCAATCTACACGCCCGGCCACACCCCGGCCTGCATGGTGCATGTGATGGGCGATGCGGCCTTCGTGGGCGATACGCTCTTCATGCCGGATGGCGGCTCGGCGCGGGCGGATTTTCCGGGCGGCGATGCGGGTACGCTCTACGACAGCATTCAAAAGGTGCTGGTGCTGCCGGATCAGATGCGCCTCTTCATGTGCCATGACTATGGCCCGAACGGCCGTGACATCGCGTGGGAGACGACCGTGGCCGAGGAAAAGGCACACAACATCCATGTTGGCGGCGGCAAGACCCGCGAAGACTTCGTGCGCTTCCGCAGCGAGCGTGACGCGCAGCTTGCCATGCCGAGGCTGATCATTCCTTCGCTGCAGGTGAACATGCGCGCCGGCGAGGTGCCAACCGATCATGACGGAAAGCCGATGCTCAAGGTGCCGCTGAACGCGCTTTGATAGATTAGCCGTAAGAAAGGAATCCGAGATGTCCAATAGTCCGACAATCGACAACTTGAACAAGGCCCTGCAAATGGAAATGAGTGCGGCGCATCAATACCAGCTTCATGCGCATGTACTGGAGGATTGGGGGTTGAATGGATTGGCCGCCGTGATGCGGGAAGAGCAGGCCGAGGAGATCGGCCATTCCGATCTTTTCATCGAGCGGGTGCTGTTCCTCAAGGGAGAGCCCGAAATCGCTTTTGCTCAACCACCTAAGCGCGCTTCATCCCTCGTGGAAATGTTTCGAGCCGATCTCGCTGACGAGGAAGAAGCACTGGCTTTTTATATCCAGTCCGCCAAGGACGCCGATGCAGTGGGTGATCTGGGCTCCCGAAAGCTCTTTGAGCAAATCGCGCTCGATGAGGAGGGACATAAGGCTTGGCTGGAACTGCAACTCGATCTGATCGAGCGCCTCGGTGAGAAAGCGTACAGCGCCAAATACGTCTCCATCAAGGCCCGCGATGAGGGCGACGGCGAAGCCTGATCAATCAGCCTTGAGCGCCCTGCTCAGCGTGAGGCCGGTTTCAAGCCATGTCTCGGTAGTAAAGATCAAGAGGAAGACGAATAGCTATGGACCCCAAGATAATTTCGGCCCGGTTATCGGTATCGTCGCAGATCGCGCCAGCGGACGTGGCTGCCTTGAAGGAGAAAGGCTACCGCTCGATCATCTGCAATCGCCCGGACGGAGAGGGGCCCGACCAGCCCAGCTTTGCCGAGGTTGCGGCGGCTGCGGAAAAACAGGGGATGGAGGCGCGCTATATCCCGATCGAGGGCGGCAAGGTGTCAGACGAGGATGCACGGACTTTCGGTGCGGCGCTTGATGAGCTGCCCGGGCCGACCTTGGCCTATTGCCGCAGCGGCACACGCTCGGCCACGCTCTGGTCGCTGAGCCAGGCCAAGGGGCATCCGGTGGCCGATATCCTCGCCGCGACGCAAAAGGCCGGCTATGACATGAGCGGCGTCGTCCGCCGCATCGCCAATGGCGGCAAGACACCCACCGACGCGCCAGATGCGGCGCATGACGTGGTGATCATCGGTGGCGGGGCAGCAGGGATCGCCGTTGCGGCCAGCCTGAAATCGCGCCGCGCCGATCTGGACATCGTCATCATCGAGCCTGCCGAGGTGCATTATTATCAACCCGGCTGGACCATGGTCGGCGGCGGTATTTTCGAGCCCGAGCAGACTGCCAAGACGATGGGCAGCCTGATCCCGAAGGGCGTGCGCTGGATCAAGGCGGCGGTCGCTGCGTTCGAGCCCGGGCAGAACGCCGTCATCCTCGACGGCTGCCGCGTCGTCAAATACACCCGTCTCATCGTGTGTCCCGGCCTCAAGCTGGACTGGGCCCGCATCGATGGCCTGATCGAGACGCTGGGCAAGAATGGCGTCACATCGAATTATCGTTATGATCTGGCGCCTTATACCTGGAAGCTGGTGCAGGAGATGAAGCGCGGGCGCGCCATCTTTACCCAGCCGCCGATGCCCATCAAATGCGCGGGCGCGCCGCAAAAGGCGATGTATCTGTCCTGCGATGCCTGGACGCGGCGCGGCGTGCTGGGGGATATCGACGTCAATTTCAACAACGCGGGCGGCGTCCTCTTCGGGGTCAAGGAATACGTCCCGGCGCTGATGGAATACGTCAAGAAATACGATGCGCATCTGAACTTCTTTCACAACCTGATCGCCGTTGATGGCGCGGCGAAAAAGGCCGTTTTCGAGGTGAAGGAACCCGAGAAAGAGGTCCGGCAGGTCGAGATGGAGTTCGACATGATGCATGTCTGCCCGCCTCAGACCGCGCCCGATTTCATCCGCGTCTCGCCCCTTGCGGACGAGGCGGGCTGGGTCGATGTCGATCAGGCGACGCTGCGGCACAAGACCTATGACAACATCTGGTCCTTGGGGGACGTGATGAACGCCCCCAACGCCAAGACGGCTGCCGCCGCGCGCATCCAGGCCCCGACCGTGGCCGAAAACGTCATTGCCGATATCGACGGTAAATCGGCTGTCGCGCAGTATAACGGCTATGGCTCCTGCCCGCTGACGGTGGAGCGGGGCAAGATCGTGCTGGCCGAGTTCGGCTATGGCGGCAAGCTCTTGCCTAGCTTTCCCAAGGCGCTGATCGACGGCACCAAGCCATCGCGCGCCGCGTGGTTCCTGAAAGAGCGGATGCTGCCCCCGATCTACTGGAAGGGCATGCTGCGCGGCCGCGAATGGATGGCCACGCCTGATTATCCCGGCCAGCACTGATACCGGATACGCGCGGGGCAAGGGAACCTCATTCTCTGCCTTGCGCGTTGTCATCTACAGAATTGAAATTGTACTACATGAACAAGATTTCCAGCTATTTTCCGATCCTAGACTGGGGGCGTCGTTATGACCGCGCCACGCTGTCGGACGACCTGGTGGCCGCCGTGATCGTGACGATCATGCTGATCCCCCAGTCCCTGGCCTATGCGCTTTTGGCCGGGATGCCGCCTGAGGCAGGGCTTTACGCGTCGATCGCGCCGATCCTTCTCTATGCGATTTTCGGCACCAGCAGGGCGTTGGCCGTCGGGCCGGTTGCGGTGGTGTCACTGATGACCGCGGCGGCGCTTGGGCAGATCGCCGATCAGGGCACGATGGGTTATGCCGCCGCCGCGCTGACGCTGGCCGCGCTTTCGGGGGCGATCCTGCTGGCGATGGGGCTTTTCCGTCTGGGCTTTCTGGCGAATTTCCTGTCGCATCCGGTCATTGCCGGCTTCATCACGGCCTCCGGTATCATCATCGCGGTCAGCCAGCTGCGCCATATCCTGGGTATCGAGGGCGGCGGGCATACTTTGGTCGAGCTTGTGCACAGCCTGGCCACCAACCTGCCGCAGACCAACATGATAACGCTGATCATCGGCGTTTCGGCCACGGCGTTTCTGTTCTGGGTGCGCCGCGGGCTCAAGCCGCTCTTGCGCAAGATGGGGCTGGGGCCGCGCATGGCCGATACGCTGGCAAAGGCGGGCCCCGTCGCGGCGGTTGTCGCCACGACCGCCGCCGTCTGGGCCTTCGATCTGGGCGCTCAGGGCGTTGCCATCGTGGGCGAGGTCCCGCAAAGCCTGCCGCCTCTGACCATGCCCGACATCTCACCGGGGCTGGTGGGCCAGCTTTTCCTGCCGGCGCTGCTGATCTCGATCATCGGGTTCGTCGAGTCGATCTCGGTCGCGCAGACGCTGGCCGCGAAAAAGCGTGAGCGGGTCAAGCCGGACCAGGAGTTGATCGGCCTTGGCGCCGCCAACCTTGGCGCGGCCTTCACTGGCGGCTTTCCGGTGACGGGGGGCTTTTCCCGCTCGGTCGTGAATTTCGATGCGGGCGCGCGCACGCCCGCGGCGGGCGCCTTTACGGCGGTCGGTCTGGCCATCGCGGCGCTGGCACTGACGCCGCTGATCTATTTCCTGCCCAAGGCGACGCTGGCGGCGACCATCATTGTCGCGGTCCTCAGCCTTGTCGATTTCGGGGTGCTGGCCCGCGCCTGGGCCTATTCCAGGGCAGATTTTACCGCTGTAGCGGCCACCATCCTGATTACCCTCGGCCTCGGGGTCGAACTGGGTGTGTCCAGCGGCGTGGCCATCTCGGTGCTGCTCTATCTCTACAAGACGTCCAAGCCGCATATCGCCGAGGTCGGACGCATCGACGGGACCGAGCATTTCCGCAACATCCATCGGCATGATGTGGAAACGCATCCCCATATCGTCACCCTGCGCGTGGACGAGAGCCTTTATTTCGCGAATGCCCGATTCCTTGAGGATCACATCCTTGACCGCGTGGCGCGGGACAAGGCGGTGCGCAATGTCGTACTGCAATGCTCGGCCGTGAACGAGATCGACATGAGCGCGTTGGAATCCCTCGAGGCGATCAACACTCGGCTGGCCGAGATGGACACGAAACTGCACCTCTCGGAGGTCAAAGGCCCGGTCATGGACCGGCTTAAACGCTCGCATTTTTTGGATGAGCTGACGGGCCGCGTCTTTCTGTCTCAACACGAGGCTATCCGGGCGCTGACCTCTGAGCGGGACAATGATAACGGTGCCGATATACCCGCACGCGACGCTTGAAAGGAGACATGCTCATGCTGCCTGTAACACCCACTGATTTCACGCCGCTTGCCTCGCTGGCTGGCGGCATCCTGATTGGCCTTTCGGCCGTGATGGTGATGGCGCTCTTTGGCCGCATCGCCGGCATCGTCGGCATCACCGCAGGCGCTGTCACCCAAGGCGACCGGGCGTGGCGTATTGCTTTCATTGCCGGCCTGCTGGCCGCGCCGATCGCGTGGCTGCTGGTCAGCGGCGGCTATCCGCAGCAGACCGTCAGTAGCAATCTGCCGATGATGGGGCTTGCGGGCCTTCTGGTCGGGATCGGCACGTCGCTCGGCTCAGGCTGCACGTCGGGGCACGGCGTTTGTGGCCTTGCGCGGCTGTCGCGCCGGTCGCTTGCGGCGGTCATCACCTTCATGGTCTTCGCGGCGGCGACGGTCTTTGCGCTGCGGCACGTGGTCGGGGGGACAGTGTGATGCGCCCTCTCTTTGGCTTCCTCTCGGGCCTCATCTTTGGCATCGGCCTTATCCTCTCGGGCATGGCCAACCCGGCCAAGGTTCTCAACTTTCTCGACATCTTCGGCACGTGGGATCCCAGCCTTGCCTTCGTGATGGGCGGCGCGTCCCTGACGGCCTTCCTCGGGTATCGGCTGGCCTGGCAGCAGGAGCGGCCAGCCCTGATGGAAAATTTCGAAATCCCCTCGGCCAGCCAGATCGACACGCGCCTTCTGACCGGCGCTGCGGTCTTTGGTATCGGCTGGGGGATCGGCGGATTTTGCCCCGGTCCGGCCTGGACCGCGCTGCCGATGGCCGCCCCCGGCACACTTGTATTTGTCCCGCTGATGTTGATCGGCATCGTGGTGGGGCGGTATCTGAAATAGTAAATCTACCAGCTTAGGAGTATGTGACCCATGAGCGATCTCAACGAACCCATCGTCCGCCATTCCGCCTCGACCGGCCCCGGCAGCCCCGATGTCTGGGGCATTTATGAGCCTGACACCGGCTCAATCCAGTATATCTGCGCCTGTCCCGAGACGAAATCCGCCGCGCTGATCGATGTCGTCTGGAATTTCGACCCGAAAAGCTTCGGCACCGATACCCGCAGCATGGACCAGGTCGTCTCGCTGGCCGAAGAGCACGGTCTCAAGATCGAGTGGATCCTCGACACGCACCCCCATGCGGATCACCTGATGGCCTCCGCGCATCTCAGGGCGCGGCTGGAGGTGCCCAATGCCATCGGCGCCAAGGTGCGCGAGATCGCCGAGCTGTGGCGCGATCTTTACAACACGCCCGATGCGTTCAATCCCGATGCCGATTTCGACCGCCTGTTCGAGGATGGGGATAGGTTCAAGATCGGCAATCTGGACGTGTCCGTGATGCTGTCGCCGGGTCATACGCTGGGCTCGATCACCTATCACTGCGGCGATGCGGCCTTTGTGCATGATACGCTGATGATGCCCGATGCGGGGACCAGCCGCTGCGATTTTCCCGGCGGGTCCGCCGATGTGCTTTGGTCGTCGATCCAGGAAATTCTCAGCCTGCCGGGTGATACGCGCCTCTATATCGGCCATGACTACGGCTCGGAAGGCCGCGACACCCCCGCATGGGAGGCGACCGTGGATGAGCACAAGGCCAGCAACAAGCATGTCAAGGACGGCACCAAGAAGGCCGAGTATGTCAAGACGCGCGAGGAGCGCGACGAAACCCTGGCGCTGCCCGACCGGATGCTGGCCGCCTTGCAGATCAACCTGCGTGGGGGGCAGTTGCCAAAGGCAGAGGATGACGGGCACCACTATCTCAAGATGCCTGTCGACAAGTTCTGAGGCAATGCGATGAGCACCTCCATGTGGGACGAGCGCTATGCCGGTGACGGCTATCTTTTCGGCACCGATCCTGCGGGGTTCCTGCTTGGTCAGGCGCATCACCTTGCGCCTGGCCGCGCGCTGGCCGTCGCCGATGGCGAGGGCCGCAATTCAGTTTTCCTGGCGCAGCAGGGGCTGAGCGTTACCGGGTTTGATGCTTCGCCCGTTGCAGTCGATAAGGCGCGCCGCCTGGCCGAGGCGCGGGGCGTCAAGGTAGACTTCAACGTATCAGATGTCGATAGCTGGGACTGGGAGCCGGAGGCGTTCGACACCGTTGTCGCCATCTTCATCCAGTTCGCCGGGCCGCAGATGCGCGACGAGATCTTTGACGGGATGAAGCGCACGCTGAAGCCGGGGGGCAAGCTGCTACTGCACGGCTACCGGCCCGAGCAGTTGGATTATGGCACTGGCGGGCCGCCCAAGGCCGAGAACATGTATACGATTGAGCTTCTGGAGGAGGCATTCGGCGATCTTCAGATCCTGCGCCTTGAGGCGTATGACCGCGAGATCACCGAAGGGACCGGGCATGCGGGCATGTCCGCGCTGATCGACCTGATCGCGCAAAAGGCGTCCTGACGCTGCCTCTTATCGCGCGCTGGCAAGCTCGGCGAAGGCGGCGCGCACACGTTCTTCGTCCACGTTGAACCTGTCGCGGAAAATCTGGCGCTGCGCGTCCGTCAGCGGCCTCAGCCTGCGCGGCCGGAACTTGGCCTCACTGTCATTATCTACGTGCTTGGCGCGGATATACATGCGCGGGCGCGGGTGGATGATGGACGGCATGATGTGGTGCAGCTTGTGATGGCCGAAATTCATGATCGTCTTGTCATCGCCTTCGGCAAAATGCACCGCGAGGCCGCAGGCCCAGAATGAACTGACGACATCCTCGGCAATGATACCTTCGGCCGAGAGGGTGGCCGAATACCCGGTGTTGAAGTCGATCGCGGTGCGCGGCTGACGCCGCCGCAGCCGCGCGGACCGGCGGGCGACCGAGCGCGCGAGCTCGATGAAATCCACTCCCATCGCATCATCGTCATCCAAACGGAATTGCAGGCTTTCGGGACGGCCCTCGCCCAACTCAGCCTGAATAGCCCGTTGCAGGGCAAGGCGGTGTTTCAGCGGCGCTGAGGGGACAATCTTGATCTGCGGCACGGGCGCGCAGAGCGCTTCGAGACGGCCCAGCCAAGGCTGCGGCATGTTCTGGCCAATCACGATGAGAAAGGTGAAATCGGGATCCGTCTGCGCCGCGACGGAGGGCAGGGTCAGCGTCTCGAAATGTGCAAAGCGTAGGGCCATGCGCTCGGGCCCATAAAGATAGGCCTCGCGCTCGGCCACGGTGTCATGCATCCGCTTGAAGCCGCCGAGGGCCGGGTAGGAAAAGCGGCAGACGCCAATGGTGCGCATGTCAGGCGGCCTTTGCGAAGTAGGCGCGGATGGCATCCGCGTCGATGTTATAGATCTGGCGAAACATCTCCTCGCCGGCGGCATCCAGCAGCGGCGGGCGCACGGGGCGCACGCCTTCCTTCTGGCGCGAATCGTTGAACTGGTTATGGCCGCGCAGAAACATGGGTGCGCCCGGCAGCGTGACGACTGGCATGACGCGGCCCAGCTTGGCGTGGCTGAAATTCATGATGCCGCGCGATGCGCCGGGCGCGACGGCCATGCCAAGCGCGGGGGTCCAGAGCGTTTCGATCGTTTCCTTGGCGTGGATGCCCCTGGGACCGATGCGCGCGATATGCCCCTCATTGAAGTCGATGCCGACATAGCGATGCCGCGCCAGCATCGGGGCGATGTCACCCGCAGCCTCGCGCAGACGCTGAACGAAGGTGACCGCGACCGCATCGTCATCATCCATCCGGAACTGCAGCGAGGGCAGGGGGCCCTCGCGGCGGATGCTGTTGATCACCTCGCACATCACCTGCCGATGCCGTGCGGGCGCGCGCGGGATGATGACGGCCTGCGGCATATCCTCGACCAGGTCCAGCAGGCGAACCAGCAGCGGCTCGGGCATCGCGTCGCCCACGACGATGGCGAGGGTGAAGTCGGGATCGGTCTGCGCGCGCAGGGCTGGCAGGGTCAGCGTCTGGAAGGTGGCAAAACGCTCCTCCATCCGCACGGGATCATAGAGAAAGGCGGCGCGCTCCTCCAGCGTCGCATGCTCGATCTGGAAGCCGCCGAGGGCGGGGTAGGAAAACCGGCAAAGGCCGATGACCTGCATCGAAGATGTGTCCATGTTCCGCGCGATCCTGCCCGCCTTGCCGATGCCCTTGACGATGGCAGGCGATACGCGCCAAGACAAGGCACGGCCGAGGCAATTGAGTGATGCGCGGGCCTTGGCGCAAAGGCACGCGGGCCGCGCCGCCAAAGCCCGGGTGGGCCTGTTGACAACCCCTGCGACTCCCCCTATACGCGCCTCATCCGGCTTGGGGGTCGCCCCGTCTGCCGATATCAGAACTGAAGTGGTCAAGATCCGGACGCCCGCCGTCCCGATCCTCTGGAAACTCACCGCGTCCGACCAGCAAGGGTTGCGATCGCGGTTCTTGCGTATTGCGGACGCGCCATATGCATTTGATTAACCGCATGGGTTTGCCCATGCAGACACATGTGTTGAGAGACGGGGAAAGAACCGGAATGCCAACGATCCAACAGTTGATCCGCAAGCCGCGGCAACCGAAAGTAAGAGCGCAGAAATCGCAGCATTTGCAGGGTTGCCCGCAAAAGCGCGGCGTCTGCACACGCGTTTACACCACGACGCCCAAGAAGCCGAACTCGGCCATGCGTAAGGTTGCCAAGGTGCGCCTGACGAATGGCTTTGAGGTCATCAGCTACATCCCGGGTGAGAGCCACAACCTGCAGGAGCACTCGGTGGTCCTGATCCGCGGCGGCCGCGTCAAGGACCTTCCCGGCGTTCGCTACCACATCCTGCGCGGCGTGCTCGACACGCAAGGCGTCAAGGACCGTAAGCAGCGCCGTTCGAAATATGGCGCCAAGCGCCCGAAGTAAGAGGATTACCAGATGTCCCGTCGTCACGCCGCCGAAAAGCGCGAAGTCCTGCCCGATGCCAAGTATGGTGACCGGGTTCTGACAAAGTTCATGAACAACCTGATGATCGATGGCAAGAAATCCGCCGCCGAGCGCATCGTCTACAACGCGCTGACCCGCGTCGAGGACAAGGCCAAGCGCGCGCCGGTCGAGATCTTCCACGAGGCGCTTGATCTGATCAAGCCGTCGGTCGAAGTCCGCTCGCGCCGCGTCGGCGGTGCGACCTACCAGGTCCCCGTCGAAGTGCGCCCCGAGCGCCGCGAGGCGCTGGCGATCCGCTGGCTGATCAATGCCAGCCGCGCGCGCAACGAGAACACGATGGAAGAGCGCCTTGCAGGCGAGCTTCTGGATGCCGTGAACAGCCGCGGCAGCGCCGTCAAGAAGCGCGAAGACACACACAAGATGGCCGAGGCGAACAAAGCCTTCAGCCATTACCGTTGGTAATCTGATACTCTGAGGAAGCAGCCCCATGGCACGCGACTATCCGCTCGAACGCTACCGCAATTTCGGCATCATGGCCCATATCGATGCAGGCAAGACTACCTGCAGCGAACGGATCCTGTTCTACACCGGCAAATCCCACAACCTTGGTGAGGTGCATGACGGTGCTGCCACGATGGACTGGATGGAGCAGGAGCAGGAGCGTGGCATCACGATCACCTCGGCTGCGACCACCACCTTCTGGCAGTGGCAGGAAGACCCGACCAAGGATGGCACATCGGACACCAAGTTCCGCATGAACATCATCGACACGCCCGGCCACGTCGACTTCACCATCGAAGTCGAGCGTTCGCTGGCCGTGCTTGACGGTGCCGTCGCCGTTCTGGATGCCAACGCGGGTGTCGAGCCCCAGACCGAGACCGTCTGGCGCCAGGCTGACCGCTACAAGGTGCCGCGGATCGTGTTCGTCAACAAGATGGACAAGATCGGCGCTGACTTCTTCAACTGCGTCAAGATGATCAAGGACCGCACGGGCGCCACGCCCGCACCGATCCAGATCCCGATCGGCGCAGAGAACGAGCTGGAAGGCATGGTTGACCTCGTCACCATGGAAGAGTGGACCTGGAAAGGTGAGGATCTGGGCGCGTCCTGGACCCGTCAGCCGATCCGCGACGAACTGAAGGACCTCGCCGACGAGTGGCGCGCGAACCTCATCGAAAACGCCGTCGAAATGGACGACGCCGCGATGGAAGCGTATCTGGAAGGCGAAGAGCCCGACGTTCCGACCCTGCGTAAGCTGATCCGCAAGGGCACGCTGTCGATGACCTTCGTTCCCGTGCTCTGTGGCTCGGCGTTCAAGAACAAGGGTGTGCAGCCGCTGCTGAACGCCGTGGTCGATTACCTGCCCAGCCCGCTGGACGTGGTCGATTACATGGGCTTCAGCCCCGATGACGAGACCGAAACGCGTAACATCCCGCGCCGCGCGGATGACAACATGGCGTTCTCGGGCCTTGCGTTCAAAATCATGAACGACCCGTTCGTCGGCTCGCTGACCTTCACGCGCATCTATTCTGGCGTCGTCAAGAAGGGCGACACCGTCCAGAACACGACCAAGGGCAAGAAAGAGCGCATCGGCCGTATGATGATGATGCACTCGATCAACCGCGAAGAGATCGAAGAAGCCTTTGCCGGCGACATCATCGCGCTTGCGGGTCTGAAGGATACGACAACCGGTGACACTCTGTCGGACGTCAAGGAGCAGGTTGTTCTGGAAACAATGACCTTCCCCGATCCCGTCATCGAGATCGCGGTCGAGCCCAAGACCAAGGGCGACCAGGAGAAAATGTCGGCGGGCCTCGCACGTCTTGCGGCCGAGGATCCCTCGTTCCGCGTTGAGACCGACATCGAATCCGGTCAGACGATCATGAAAGGCATGGGCGAGCTTCACCTCGACATCCTGGTCGACCGTCTGCGCCGCGAATTCAAGGTTGACGCCAATATCGGTGCGCCCCAGGTGGCCTACCGCGAGACGATCGGTCACGAGGTCGAGCATACCTACACCCACAAGAAGCAGTCGGGTGGTTCGGGTCAGTTCGCCGAGGTCAAGATGGTCATCTCGCCGACAGAGCCGGGAGAAGGCTTCTCGTTCGAGAGCCGCATCGTCGGTGGTTCGGTGCCCAAGGAATACATTCCGGGCGTCGAGAAGGGCATCCGCTCGGTCATGGATAGCGGCCCGCTGGCCGGCTTCCCGGTCATCGACTTCAAGGTCGCGCTGATCGACGGCAAGTTCCACGACGTCGACTCGTCGGTCATGGCGTTCGAGATCGCGGCACGGATGGGTATGCGCGAAGGTCTGCGCAAGGCCGGTGCCAAGCTGCTCGAGCCGATCATGAAGGTCGAGGTGATCACGCCAGAAGAGTATACGGGCGGTATCATCGGTGACCTGACCTCGCGCCGGGGCCAGATCTCGGGGCAGGAGCCGCGCGGCAACGCCATCGCTCTGAATTGCAAGGTGCCGCTGGCCAACATGTTTGGCTACATCAACACCCTGCGGTCCATGTCGTCGGGCCGGGCCCAGTTCACGATGCAGTTCTCGCATTACGAGCCGGTCCCGAGCAACATCTCGGAAGAGATCCAGGCGAAATACGCTTAAACCGGGTGGCGGGGGAAAATCCCCGCCCTACCCAAACTGTAGGGTGGGCATGACGCTCACCACCTGACTTGTCAAAAGAGGAGCCACACCATGGCAAAGGAAAAGTTTGACCGCAGCAAACCGCACGTGAACATCGGCACGATCGGTCACGTCGACCACGGCAAGACCACGCTGACGGCTGCGATCACCAAGTATTTCGGCGACTTCCGCGCGTATGACCAGATCGACGGCGCGCCCGAAGAGAAAGCCCGCGGCATCACCATCTCGACTGCACATGTCGAGTATGAGACCGAAGCGCGTCACTACGCGCATGTCGACTGCCCCGGCCACGCCGACTACGTCAAGAACATGATCACCGGTGCCGCCCAGATGGACGGCGCGATCCTGGTCGTGAACGCAGCTGACGGCCCCATGCCCCAGACCCGCGAGCACATCCTGCTGGGCCGCCAGGTGGGTATTCCCTACATGGTCGTCTACATGAACAAGGTCGATCAGGTCGACGACGACGAGCTGCTGGAACTGGTGGAAATGGAGATCCGCGAGCTTCTGTCGAGCTACGACTATCCCGGCGACGACATCCCCGTCGTCAAGGGTTCGGCTCTGGCCGCGATGGAAGGCCGTGATCCCGAAATCGGAGAGAATTCGATCCGCGAGCTGATGGCCGCTGTCGACGAGTACATCCCGACTCCGGCACGCGCTGTGGACCAGCCCTTCCTGATGCCGGTCGAGGACGTCTTCTCGATCTCCGGCCGTGGTACGGTTGTGACCGGCCGCGTCGAGCGCGGTGTCATCAACGTCGGCGACGAGATCGAGATCGTTGGCCTGAAAGACACCAAGAAAACGACCTGCACGGGCGTGGAAATGTTCCGCAAGCTGCTGGATCGTGGTGAAGCAGGCGACAACATCGGCGCACTGCTGCGCGGCATCGACCGTGAAGGTGTCGAGCGTGGTCAGGTTCTGTGCAAGCCGAAGTCGGTTACGCCCCACACCAAGTTCGAGGCAGAAGCCTACATCCTGAACAAGGAAGAGGGTGGCCGTCACACGCCGTTCTTCGCCAACTACCGCCCGCAGTTCTACTTCCGTACCACGGACGTGACCGGCACCGTTGTTCTGCCCGAAGGCACCGAGATGGTGATGCCGGGCGACAACCTTCAGTTCAACGTCGAGCTGATCGCCCCGATCGCCATGGAAGAGGGTCTGCGCTTCGCCATCCGTGAAGGCGGCCGCACCGTCGGCGCCGGCGTCGTTTCGAAGATCATCGAATAATTATCCCGGGCGGGCAGGCTGCCCGCCCCAAGGGTTCGATGAGGGAGGCCGGGTGGTCCGGCCTCCCTCCTATCAACTCCAATGCCGCGAAAGGCTAGACCAATGCAAAGCCAGAACATTCGCATTCGGCTGAAGGCGTTCGACTACCGCGTACTGGATGCCAGCACGCAGGAAATCGTGAACACCGCGAAACGCACGGGCGCTGACGTCCGTGGTCCGATTCCGCTGCCGAACAAGATTGAAAAATTCACCGTTCTGCGTGGCCCCCACGTGAACAAGAAATCCCGCGATCAATGGGAAATCCGCACGCACAAGCGCCTGCTGGACATCGTTGATCCGACACCCCAGACCGTGGACGCGCTGATGAAGCTCGACCTGGCGGCCGGTGTCGACGTGCAGATTTCGGTTTAAGGAGGGCACTGACTATGTTGCGCTCTGGCGTTATCGCAAAGAAGGTGGGCATGACCCGTCTTTTCATGGAAGACGGCCGGCAGGTTCCTGTCACCGTTCTTCAACTGGACAAACTGCAGGTCGTTGCACAGCGCACGGCCGACAGCCACGGCTACTCGGCCGTTCAGCTGGGCGCAGGCTCGGCCAAGGCCAAGCGGACCTCCAAGGCAATGCGCGGCCACTTCGCCGCAGCCAAGGTGGAGCCCAAGCGCAAGATCGCGGAATTCCGCGTTGCGCCCGAGAACATGATTGCCGTGGGTGAGGAAATCACCGCGAACCATTACTTCGAAGGTCAGTTCGTGGATGTCTGCGGCACTTCGATCGGTAAGGGTTTTGCCGGTGCCATGAAGCGTCACAACTTCCGCGGTCTGGAAATGACCCACGGCGTTTCGATCAGCCACCGCTCGCACGGCTCGACGGGCCAGTGCCAGGATCCGGGCAAGGTCTTCAAAGGCAAGAAGATGGCCGGTCACATGGGTGCCGCGCGCATCACCACGCAGAACCTGCAGGTGATCAAGACCGACGCCGACCGTGGCCTGATCATGGTCAAAGGCGCCGTTCCCGGCTCCAAAGGTGGCTGGGTGACGATCAAGGATGCGGTGAAAAAGCCTTTCCCCGAGAGCGCCATCCTGCCCGCCGCGCTGAAATCGGCAGCTGAAGAGGCCGAGAAGGCCGCAGCAGAAGCCGCCGCAGCCGCCGCAGCCGAGGAAGAAGCAGCAGCCAAGGCCGCAGCCGAGGCACAGGCCGCTCAGGAAGCCGAAGCCGAGAAAGAGGCCGAGGCCCAGATCGAGGCGGATAGCGCCGAGGCTGGCGACCAGAGCGAGACTCTGGACGAGACCAAGAAGGATGACGAAGCATGAAACTCGACATGATCAAACTGGACGGCAGCAAGGCCGGCTCGGTCGATCTGGGCGAAGACATCTTCGACCTGGATCCCCGCGCGGATATCCTGCACCGTGTCGTCCGCTGGCAGCGCAACAAGGCGCAGCAGGGCACGCACAAGGTCAAGACGCGTTCGGAAGTCAGCTACTCGACCAAGAAGATCTATCGCCAGAAGGGCACCGGCGGCGCACGCCACGGCGCGCGTTCGGCTCCGATCTTCCGCAAGGGTGGTATCTACAAGGGCCCGACGCCGCGCAGCCATGCGCATGATCTGCCCAAGAAGGTTCGCGCCCTCGGTCTCAAGCATGCCCTGAGCGCCAAGGCGCGCGCAGGCGAGCTGGTGATCATCGAGGATTTCAGCAATGTCGCAAAGACCGGCATTCTGGCCAAGCAGATCAAGGATCTGGGCTGGAAGCGTGCGCTGGTCATCGACGGCGCCGAGGTCAACGCCGATTTCGCCAAGGCCGCGCGCAACATCGAGGGTCTGGACGTTCTGCCGACCATCGGTGCGAACGTCTATGACATCCTCAAGCGTGATACCCTGGTCATCACCAAGGCGGGTGTCGAAGCACTTGAGGCCCGTTTGTCGAAGGGGGATCAGAAATGAGCGCGAAACCCGAACATTACGACGTGATCCGCAAGCCCGTCGTGACCGAGAAGGCCACGATGGCGTCCGAGAACGGCGCCGTCGTCTTCGAAGTTGCGATCGGTGCGGCCAAGCCGCAGATCAAGGAAGCCGTCGAGGCGCTCTTTGGTGTCAAGGTGAAGGCCGTGAACACGACCATCACCAAGGGCAAGGCAAAGCGCTTCCGCGGCCAGATGGGCCGCCGCGCGGACGTCAAGAAGGCGTATGTCACGCTGGAAGAAGGCAACACGATCGACGTGACCACTGGCCTCTGAGATTAAGTTGGCTTGAAGATTTGAGAAACCCCGGCTGTAGTGGCCGGGGTTTTTCGTTGAATGGATTTGTACATGCGGACTGTTTGAACAATTCAAGATACTATTGATTCAAACTTCTCCAGAACCTTCGTATGATCCGTTTTAAACCACTCATCCCCAAACGCGTCCTTTGCATGTTCCGAGGAAAAGAAATGATGCAATCGAGTTTCCAACGCCACCGCATCATCTGTCCTGAAAACATATCGTAGAACGGGCACGCCAGCACTTCCGGTGCCATACTGTGACAACACACGAACCGCTACGGCGCCGATTTCGCAGGTTAGATGCCGACCGATCTTGCAATATGATGAGCCGGTTTCATCCAAACGGCTATCGGTGTAGACATAGACGGCTTCTCCGCCATTACCATAAACACGGCAATTTTCTCGCAGGCCAGCTAAGTACGCTGCGACATTTCGATTCCCCCCGGATTCGAATTCAAGCTTTGCGGCAGAATTTAGCAAGTCGCGATCCCGACTCCAGTCCGATAAACGACCATCCTCGCGGCGCAAGGTCACAACGCAGGCCTTGGCAAATCCATTTTTGATAAGCAGATGAACAGAGGTGTCTCGAATATCGTCCCGCCAACCTTTCCCATTGTCGATTGAGAAACCCTCTCCTAGCCGATCCCGATATCTATCTTGAGCTTCCTTGATAGTTGCTGGAGGGCTACCATTGACTACGTCATGAACAATGAGTTGGGCCGCTTCTCGTTGAAAAGGGCGCATTGCCCGAATTATGTCAGCGTTTCGAGTGTATTTTGGGTCTTGAATCATCACGTAAGCCTTTTAGGAGACACTGTTTCGAGCAGGAGCCTAAAACACCGTGAGAAGATTGTCGTTCAACTATTCAGGAAGAATTCCTGCGGTTCAGTAGCAACTGTCAATGTACCCCGCCCGAACAGCGCGCGCAGCGCGCCGGGCGAGCGCCTGACCGGCCCGCGGTCTGGCGCTTTGGCGGTCGGGCGCTGCCGTATGAGTGGTGGAGGGGTTTGGCAGGGATAAAGTTCATCGAACAGCCGTTTCGGGCGCCAGCCCCCGGTCAGGCGCTCGCCCGGCTTGGAGAGGGGGCGCGTCCTGTGGGGCAGGGGGCGCCTTGCAAGCAAGAGTGCCTTTTCCTCCATATCTGCTTGACCCTGCGCGCCATCCCTCCTAAACGGACCCATCACGGCAGCCCCGGATTCGTCCGGGGCTTCGTTTTCGTTCACTTGAACGATCTAGCCGGGCACCTACGGGGGCCTATACCAATGGTGGGCCAGGCCCGCCTCACATAGGCGGACACACGTGTTCGCCGTTTGCTAAACGGAAGACAGAAAGCATGGCACTCAAGTCGTATAAGCCAACGACGCCGGGCCAGCGCGGGCTGGTGCTGATCGACCGTTCGGAGCTGTATAAAGGACGCCCCGTCAAGGCCCTCACCGAGGGTTTGACGAAATCGGGCGGCCGGAACAACACCGGACGTATCACATCGCGTCGTCGCGGGGGTGGGGCCAAGCGCCTCTACCGGATCGTTGATTTCAAGCGTAACAAATTCGATATGGCGGCCACCGTCGAGCGGATCGAATATGACCCGAACCGGACCGCGTTCATCGCTCTCGTCAAGTATGACGATGGCGAGCAGACCTACATCCTGGCGCCTCAGCGCCTCGCGATCGGCGACAAGATCTATTCCGGCGCCAAGGTCGACATCAAGCCCGGCAACTGCATGCCGTTCTCGGGCATGCCCATCGGTACCATCGTCCACAACATCGAGCTGAAGCCCGGCAAGGGCGGCCAGATCGCACGCGCTGCGGGCACCTATGCCCAGTTCGTCGGCCGTGACGGTGGCTACGCGCAGATCCGCCTCAGCTCGGGCGAGCTTCGCCTGGTGCGTCAGGAGTGCAAGGCGACGGTTGGCGCGGTCTCGAACCCCGACAACTCGAACCAGAACTTCGGCAAGGCCGGCCGGATGCGCCATTACGGCGTGCGCCCGTCCGTTCGTGGTGTCGTCATGAACCCGATCGATCACCCGCATGGTGGTGGTGAGGGCCGCACGTCGGGTGGTCGTCACCCGGTCACCCCGTGGGGCAAGCCGACCAAGGGTGCCCGCACCCGCAACAAGAACAAGGCGTCGCAGAAGCTGATCATCCGCTCGCGTCACGCCAAGAAGAAGGGCCGTTAAGACATGGCACGTTCTGTATGGAAAGGCCCCTTCGTGGATGCTTACGTCCTGAAAAAGGCCGAAGCATCGCGCGAATCCGGGCGCAATGAAGTCATCAAGATATGGTCGCGCCGCTCGACGATCCTGCCCCAGTTCGTGGGCCTGACGTTTGGCGTCTACAACGGCAAGAAGCATATCCCTGTCAACGTCAGCGAAGACATGATCGGTCAGAAGTTCGGTGAATACTCGCCGACGCGGACCTATTACGGTCATGCCGCCGACAAAAAAGCGAAGCGGAAGTAAGTCATGGGCAAGGAAAAGAACCCCCGCCGCGTGGCCGATAACGAAGCCCGGAGCAAGCTCCGCATGCTTCGCACCAGCCCGCAGAAACTGAACCTTCTCGCGCAGCTGATCCGCGGCAAGAAAGTGGACAAGGCCCTCACGGACCTCACCTTCAGCCAGAAGCGGATCGCCGAGGATGTGCGCAAGTGCCTCCAGTCGGCCATTGCCAATGCCGAGAACAACCACAATCTCGACGTGGATGAGCTTGTCGTGGCCGAGGCCTATGTCGGCAAGAACCTGGTGATGAAGCGCGGCCGTCCGCGTGCCCGTGGCCGGTTTGGCGCGCTGCGCAAGCCGTTCTCGGAAATCACGATCATTGTGCGTCAAGTCGAGGAGCAAGCCTGATGGGTAACAAAGTCAATCCGATCGGCATGCGCCTGCAGGTGAACCGCACCTGGGACAGCCGCTGGTATGCCGACACCAAGGACTACGGCAATCTTCTGCTTGAGGACATCGCCATGCGCGAGTTCATCAAGAAAGAGTGCAAGCAGGCCGGCGTCAGCCGCGTGATCATCGAGCGTCCGCACAAGAAGTGCCGCGTCACGGTACACACCGCCCGCCCCGGCGTCATCATCGGCAAGAAAGGCGCAGACATCGAGACGCTGCGCAAGAAACTGGCCGCGATGACCGACAGCGAGCTGCACCTCAACATCGTCGAAGTGCGCAAGCCCGAGCTGGACGCCGCGCTGGTGGGTGAGAGCATCGCCCAGCAGCTCGAGCGCCGGGTCAGCTTCCGCCGTGCGATGAAGCGCGCCGTGCAGAACGCCATGCGTATGGGTGCCCTCGGCATCCGTGTGAACCTCGCCGGCCGCCTTGGCGGCGCCGAGATCGCCCGGACCGAATGGTACCGCGAGGGCCGCGTGCCCCTGCACACGCTGCGGGCCGATATCGATTACGCGCATGTCGAGGCGCTGACCGCCTACGGCATCATCGGGATCAAGACCTGGATCTTCAAAGGCGAGATCATGGACCATGACCCGTCCGCGCGTGACCGGAGAGCTCAGGAACTTCAGGACGGCCCGGCACCTCGCGGTGCAGGCGGGCGTCGCTAAGGGGGAATGACAGATGCTACAACCAAAACGCACTAAATTCCGCAAGCAGTTCAAGGGCCGCATCAAAGGCGAAGCCAAGGGCGGCTCGGACCTGAACTTCGGCTCGTTCGGCCTCAAGGCCACGCAGCCCGAGCGTGTGACAGCGCGTCAGATCGAAGCGGCTCGCCGCGCGATGACCCGCCACATGAAGCGTCAGGGCCGTGTCTGGATCCGGATCTTCCCGGATGTCCCGGTCACGTCCAAGCCGACCGAAGTCCGTATGGGTAAGGGTAAAGGCTCGGTCGATTACTGGGCTGCCCGCGTCAAGCCGGGCCGCGTGATGTTCGAGATCGACGGCGTCAGCGAAGAAATCGCGTTCGAGGCCCTGCGCCTCGCTGCGATGAAGCTGCCGATCAAGACCCGCGTCGTGGTCCGCGAGGACTGGTAAGGTCAAAACGCCTAGCGTTTTCTGGCCCGGTCGAGAATAAAGAAACCCCCGCCGAGACATCGGCGGGGGTTTCTTGTTTTGCAGCTTAAGTCCCGGAGGCGGCGCAGGCTGCGGTCAATCAATGAGCTCAATCCAAGGCGGATGAGTCTGCGGACGACAGTGTCAGTCTTCGCTGTCGCTCGTCGCGCGCGTCATCGGCAACGGCTCCTTGAAGGTCAGAGTGCGATAGGGGAAGGGGATCTCGATTCCCGCGTCGTCCAAGGCACGTTTGACGGCGGCCACCACTTGATCGCGCGACTTGCGTACATCAAGAGGCGTGGAGCCGGTCCACCACGTCACCTCGAAATTGATGGAGGACGATGCAAATTCCTGAGCGAAGATCTGGATCGGTTTGCCGTCGCTGATGACGGTGTCGCACCCGTGCACCGCTTCCGAGATGACAGAGCGCGCCTGATCGACATCGACATCATAGGCAACGCCGCAGATCACCGTGACGCGGCGATGGTCCAAGTCGGTGCGAACGGTCACCGGATTCTTGAACAGGATCGAGTTGGGCACGATCACCAATTGGCCATCCGTCTGGCGGATATGGCTTTCGCGGATGGCAATCCGCGAGACTTCTCCCTCGATGTCTTCGCATTCCACATAGTCACCGATGCGCATTTCACGCCGGAAAAGGATGATGATCCCGGCGAGGAAATTCTCGAACACGTCCTTGAAAGCAAAGCCGATGGCGACCGACCCGATGCCGAGCCCGGCCAGAATGCTGGCAGGAGTGAGGCCGGGAAAGAGGATCACGGCAGCCGTCATGATACCCAGCACCCAGATGGCGATCGAGGTCAGCAATGTGAAGAGTTCTTGCAGGCTTTTGCGCAGCCGGGTCCCTCTCAGCATCCGAGCGAGTGAGGATGTCGCGATCTTGCTGACCAGCCAGGTCAGGAGGATCACAATGAGGGCGACTGCCAGGTTCGGCAAGACCTCTATGGAGCTGCGCGCGATATCGCGCAGCTGGTTGATGAGAACGTTGACCGGCTCCAGGGGGACTCTCCTTGTTGTGCCCCGGAACAACGCGGAATCAGCCAGATAGTTCAATCAAGGGTGTTCGGGCAGCGCCACTAGCCCCAAGCGTAGTTGAAACTCACTGAAATCCGGTCGTCTTCGCTCATGTTCACCGGCACCTCATGCCGGAGCCAGCTCTCCCACAGGAGCACGTCGCCCGCTTCCGGTGCCTCGTATCGAAAGGCTCGCAATTCCTCGCGCGCGTCCTTGCGGCGGGGAGGGGCAGCCATCATGCGGGCGGAGCGTGGATCTTCCAACTTCAGCGCGCTGGTGCCTTCGGGCATGGTGACATAGGTCGTGCCCGAGATCACCGAATGGGGGTGGATATGCGATGAATGTGTACCGCCCTCAGGCAGGATGTTGATCCAGAGGCTGTCGAGCTTCAGCTTTTTGCCGCCCAGATCGAATTCAAGGTCCTCGGCAAAGGCCGCGACATGCTTGTCCAGAACTTTCTCGAGGTCGCGAAAGATGGGAAAGCGGTAGGGCAGGTCGTCGAGTGACGCGTAGGAGGTGTAGCCGGGATAGCCGTTCTCCTCGCACCACTCCTGGCCCGCCTCGTCATCTTCGGCGATGGACCAGCAGGAGGCCTCCAGCTCGGACGCATCGATGGGCTTGCCCAGCTCGCGCAGCTTTGCGCGGTAGAGGCGGGTTACGAATAGGGATGATATATGTGCCATGCCTGCCTCATACCGCAGGGCAGGGGGCAAGGCGAGGCCCATTTGAACTAAGGGGTTGCGCCCATGCCCCGGCGCCTCTATACGCGCCCAATCACGAACGATCTCCACCGGAATCAGGGTGACCAAGCGTATCGATGCGCAAGGGCCCTCCTGTGATGTTGAAAGGATAAAGGCGATGGACGCCAAGGAACTACGCGAAAAGACACCTGACCAGCTGCGCGAAGAGCTGTCGAACCTGAAAAAAGCACAGTTCAACCTGCGCTTTCAGGCCGCGACCGGCCAGCTGGAGAATGCCGCCCAGATGCGCACCGCTCGCCGCAACGCGGCACGTGTTCTTACAATTCTGAACGAAAAGGCCGCCGCTGCGGCCTCCGAAAAGGGAGCCTGATAGATGCCCAAACGTATCCTCTCTGGCACCGTGACCAGCGACGCCAACGCCCAGACCGTGACCGTTTCGGTCGAGCGCCGCTTCAAGCACCCCGTTCTGCAGAAAACCATTCGTAAGTCCAAGAAGTACCGCGCTCACGACGAGAACGAGACTTTCAAGGTCGGCGATCAGGTCCGCATCATCGAATGCGCACCCAAGTCCAAGACGAAACGTTGGGAGGTTCTGCAAGCCTAGGCTTGCAGAGCCCTTCGGCTCAATCGAAACCCCGGGGCAAGGGCCGCATCGCCCCCCGGTAGGTCGGGAGAAACCAAATGATCCAGATGCAGACAAACCTGGATGTTGCTGACAACAGCGGCGCGCGCCGCGTTCAGTGCATCAAGGTCCTGGGTGGTTCCAAGCGTCGTTACGCGAGTGTCGGTGACATTATCGTCGTTTCGGTCAAGGAAGCCATCCCCCGTGGCCGTGTGAAGAAGGGTGACGTGCGCAAGGCCGTCGTCGTTCGCACCGCCAAGGAAGTGCGCCGCGAAGACGGCACCGCAATCCGTTTTGACCGCAATGCTGCCGTGATCCTGAACAACGCAGGTGAGCCGGTCGGCACGCGTATCTTCGGCCCGGTCGTTCGCGAACTGCGCGCCAAGAAATTCATGAAAATCATCTCGCTCGCCCCGGAGGTGCTGTGACATGGCTGCCAAACTGAAGAAAGGCGACAAGGTCGTCGTCCTCGCTGGCAAGGACAAGGGCAAGGAAGGCACCATCGCCTCCGTTGACCCCAAGGCTGGCAAAGCCGTTGTCGACGGCGTCAACATGGCCATCCGCCATACCCGCCAGAGCCAGACCGCACAGGGCGGCCGCCTGCCCAAGGCGATGCCCATCGACCTCAGCAACATCGCGCTGCTGGATGCCAAGGGCAAACCGACCCGCGTCGGCTTTGACGTCAAGGACGGCACGAAGGTGCGTGTCGCCAAGACCACGGGGGACGTGATCGATGCTTGATACTGCAAACTACACCCCGCGCCTGCGCACGCAGTTCCGCGACGAGATCAAGGCCAAGCTGAAAGAAGAGTTCGGCTACACCAACGACATGCAGATTCCGCGTCTGGACAAGATCGTCCTGAACATCGGCTGCGGTGCCGAGGCCGTCCGCGACAGCAAGAAGGCCAAGTCGGCTCAGGATGACCTGAGCACGATCGCAGGTCAGCGCGCCGTCGTGACCAAGGCAAAGAACTCGATCGCGGGTTTCCGCGTCCGCGAGGACATGCCCCTGGGCGCCAAGGTTACCCTGCGCGGCGACCGTATGTACGACTTCCTCGACCGTCTGATCACGGTCGCGATGCCCCGTATCCGCGACTTCCGCGGTGTTTCGGGCAAATCCTTCGATGGCCGTGGCAACTATGCCTTCGGCATCAAGGAGCACATCGTCTTCCCCGAGATCAACTTCGACAAGATCGACGAATCCTGGGGCATGGACGTCATCATCGCAACCACGGCGAAGACCGATGCCGAAGCGAAGGCGCTGTTGAAGCATTTCAACATGCCCTTCAACAGCTGAAGCGCGGGAGAGAGAGTTATGGCTAAGAAAGCAATGATCGAGCGCGAGAAGAAGCGCCAGAAGCTGGTCGAGAAGTACGCCGCGAAACGCGCCGCACTGAAAGAGATCATCAACGACGAGAGCAAGCCGATGGAAGAGCGCTTTCGCGCGACCCTGAAGCTGGCGGATCTGCCCCGCAACAGCAGTGCAACACGTCTGCACAACCGCTGCCAACTGACCGGCCGTCCGCATGCGTATTACCGCAAGCTCAAAGTGTCGCGTATCGCGCTGCGGGAACTGGGCCAGAACGGCCAGGCCCCCGGCCTCGTGAAATCCAGCTGGTAAGGGAGATTTGAAATGAATGATCCTATCGGCGATATGCTCACGCGGATCCGCAACGCCTCGATGCGCGGCAAGTCCTCGGTGATGACCCCGGCCTCCAAAATGCGCGAGCGTGTGCTCGGTGTTCTGGCGGACGAAGGCTATATCCGCGGTTTTGAAGCGACCACGGGCAAGGATGGCCACCCGGCTATCGAGATCAGCCTGAAATACTTCGATGGCGCCCCCGTCATTCGCGAAATGAAGCGGGTCTCCAAGCCCGGTCGTCGCGTCTATCTGGGCGTCAAGGACATCCCGTCGGTCCGTCAGGGCCTGGGCGTGTCGATTGTCTCCACCCCCAAGGGTGTGATGTCGGATGCAAGCGCGCGCAGCCAGAATGTTGGCGGCGAAGTGCTCTGCACGATATTCTAAGGAGGCCTGAATATGTCTCGTATCGGCAAATTGCCCGTCTCGCTCCCTGATGGGGTTACTGCGTCGCTCAGCGGCCAGCAGCTCGAGATCAAGGGCCCCAAGGACGCCAAGACCTTCACGTTCACGGATGACGTCACGATCGCTGTCGAAGATGGCAAGATCACCGTCACCCCGCGTGGCAAGTCCAAGCGTGCGCGCCAGCAGTGGGGCATGACCCGCACTGTGGTGGCCAACATGGTCCACGGCGCAAAAGAGACGTTCAAGAAAGAGCTGGAAATCCGCGGCGTGGGTTACCGGGCGCAGCTTCAGGGCAATGTCCTGAAACTGAACCTCGGCCTGTCGCACGACGTCGATTTCCAAATTCCGGAAGGTGTGACTGTTACCGTCCCCAAGCCCACCGAAATGGTGGTCGAAGGTACGGACAAGCAGCTCGTCGGTCAGGTCGCGGCCAATATCCGCGATTGGCGTCGTCCCGAGCCCTACAAGGGCAAGGGCATTCGCTACAAAGACGAGTATATCTTCCAGAAAGAAGGCAAGAAGAAGTAAGGAACGGGTAGATGGCAAACAGCAAAAGAAAACTGTTTCTGAAACGCCGCCTGCGCGTTCGGAACAAACTTCGTCAGGTCAATGCAGGGCGTATGCGCCTCAGCGTTCACCGCAGCAACAAGAATATCAGCGTTCAGCTGATCGACGATGTGAACGGGGTGACCCTCGCATCGGCCTCGACCCTCGAGAAGGATCTGGGCATGGTCAACAAGTGCAATGTCGAGGCGGCCACCAAGGTCGGCGCGGCGATTGCCGAGCGCGCCAAGAAGGCCGGGGTGAGCGAAGCTTACTTCGACCGTGGCGGCTTCCTCTTCCACGGCAAGGTGAAGGCTCTGGCCGACGCCGCGCGTGAAGGTGGTCTGAAGATCTGATTTCAGCGCAGGCGGCCCCCATCGGGGCCGCCTCGATGATCCGGGGGCATTGGCCCACCTGGATTGAAACGAACAGGCGCACGGCGCCGCTTTTGAAAGGATTTGCCACATGGCAAGAGATGACAACCGTGGCGGTGGCCGCCGCAACCAGCGCGAAGAGGCCCCGGAATTCGCAGACCGTCTGGTCGCGATCAACCGCGTTTCGAAAACCGTCAAGGGCGGCAAGCGCTTTGGCTTTGCGGCGTTGGTCGTCGTAGGCGATCAGAAGGGCCGCGTCGGCTTTGGCAAGGGTAAGGCCAAGGAGGTCCCCGAGGCCATCCGCAAGGCCACCGAGGCTGCCAAGCGTGGCATGATCCGCGTTCCCCTGCGCGAGGGCCGCACGCTTCATCACGATATGGAAGGGCGTCACGGCGCCGGCAAGATCGTGATGCGGACCGCCCCCCAGGGTACCGGCATCATCGCCGGTGGTCCGATGCGCGCCGTTTTCGAGATGCTGGGCGTTCAGGACGTCGTTGCGAAATCCAACGGCAGCCAGAACCCCTACAACATGATCCGCGCCACCATGAACGGCCTGACCAAGGAGTCGAGCCCCCGCATGGTCGCTCAGCGCCGTGGCAAGAAGGTCGCGGACATCATGGCGACGTCCGATGCGCCCGCCATCAAGGGCGAGCAAGCGCCCGTCGCTCAGGAGGGTTAAGACATGGCCAAGACTATCGTGATCAAGCAGATCGGCAGCCCGATCCGCCGCCCCGGCGACCAGCGCGCAACGCTGATCGGCCTCGGCCTCAACAAGATGCATCGCGTGCGCGAGCTGGAGGACACGCCCAGTGTCCGCGGCATGATCAACAAGATCCCGCACATGGTCGAGATCCTGGAAGAGAAGGGCTGAGGTTTCAGCCTCGCTCGTGAGATAGAAACGCCCCGGTCCGAAATGGCCGGGGCGTTTTTCATTTTGAGGTCCCGTTTTCTAGTGGCAATGAAGCGGCTTCGATCCCGCGTGGCAGCATTTCCCCGGAGGCGAACTTTTGCGACAGCCGCCGCTATGGGCGATAGGAGCAGTATCGGGCGGCGTTACAGCGACGACCTTATGGGTCTGCGCGGACACTGGCACCAGTGAGACAGTTGCAAGTGTGCAGGCGATGGCAAATGATCTGATCACGGTGGAAAATCCTCAAATGCAGTTCCATTACTATGTTAACCAAGGTTAATGCCGTCAAGGCAGCCGAAATTGCGAGGAATGCGCTCATGTTTGTCAAAACCCTCACCGACACCCTCGGCAGCGACGACCACGTTGTTGGCGACGCTTTTGAGAGTCGCAGGATCCTCTTGGCGCGGGACGGCCTCGGCTATTCCTTCCATGACACCTTGATCAAAGCGGGCAGCACGCAGCGCCTCGAGTACAAGAACCATATCGAGGCGAATTACTGTATCGAAGGGGAGGGCGAGGTTGAAGAACTGGCCACAGGCCGCACATGGCCTCTGGCCCCCGGCACGATGTATGTGCTGGACGCGCATGATGCACATATCATCCGCGCGCGCAGCGACATGCGCCTTCTTTGCGTGTTCACGCCCGCCTTGACCGGCACCGAGACGCATGATGCGGATGGCAGCTACAATCTGCCAGACTGACCCCGCGCCCTTGCAAGCGCCCGCCGCCCCCGCTATACGCGCCCGAGGTCGGCGCTTTGCCGACTCACAACCCACGCAAAGCCGCGTTCGGCCGCTCCCGTCGCTGGGGGCCGCATCCGGCACAAGGAGAAGCGACATGAAATTGCATGAACTGCGCGACAACGAAGGCGCAACCAAGCGCAAGAAGCGCGTTGGCCGTGGCCCCGGCTCCGGCATGGGCAAGACTGCGGGCCGCGGTATCAAGGGTCAGAAGTCCCGCTCGGGTGTGGCCATCAATGGCTACGAGGGCGGCCAGATGCCGCTCTACCAGCGTCTGCCCAAGCGCGGCTTTACCAAGCCGAACCGCAAGGCATATGCCGTCGTCAACCTGGGCCTGATCCAGAAATTCATCGACGACAAGAAGCTGGACGCAGGCAGCGCCATCACCGAGGACGCGCTGATCGCGTCGGGCCTCGTGCGCCGCAAGCTGGACGGCATCCGCGTACTGGCCAAGGGCGACGTGACCTCCAAGATCAATCTGGAAGTCTCCGGCGCGTCCAAGTCGGCGGTCGAGGCGGTCGAGAAGGCGGGTGGCTCACTGAAAGTCACAAGCGCGCAGGCGGCTGAATAAGAGGTTGTGAGCGGCACGCCGGCCGCTTACACACTTCGTAGTTTTCAAAGACGCCGCCGGGCCGCTGGAAAACAGCAACCCGGCGGCGTTTGTCATTCCGAAAGAGACCCGAATGGTATCTGCAGCAGAACAAATGGCGGCCAACACCAGCTGGGCGGCGCTCGGCAAGGCCACCGATCTACGCAAGCGCATCGTCTATACCCTGATGCTCTTGATCGTCTATCGCCTCGGCACCTGGATCCCGGTGCCCGGCATCGACGGCGTCGAGCTGCGGGAATTCATGTCGAACGCGGGGGCCAGCATTGGCGGCATGCTCAGCATGTTCACCGGCGGCGCTCTGGGACGGATGGGGATTTTTGCCCTTGGCATCATGCCCTATATTTCGGCCTCGATTATCGTTCAGCTTATGACGGCGATGGTTCCGGCGCTTGAGCAACTCAAGAAAGAAGGCGAGGCGGGGCGCAAGAAAATCAACCAGTACACGCGCTACGGCACCGTGTTCCTGGCGACGTTGCAGTCCTACGGCCTCGCGGTCAGTCTGCAATCGGGCGATCTGGTCACCAATCCCGGCACATTCTTTATCGTCTCGTGCATGATCACCCTGGTCGGCGGCACCATGTTCCTGATGTGGCTGGGCGAGCAGATCACCGCGCGCGGTATCGGCAACGGCATCTCGCTGATCATTTTCGTCGGCATCATCGCCGAGGTGCCTGCGGCCCTCGCGCAGTTCTTTGCCAGCGGCCGTTCGGGCGCGATCAGCCCGGCCGTGATCGTCGGCGTGATCGTGATGGTGGTCGCCGTGATCGCCTTCGTGGTCTTCATGGAGCGGTCCCTGCGCAAGGTGCATATCCAATATCCGCGCCGCCAGGTGGGGATGAAGGTCTATGATGGCGGTTCGTCGCACCTGCCGATCAAGGTGAACCCAGCGGGCGTGATCCCGGCGATCTTCGCGTCGTCGCTGCTGCTGCTTCCAACCACGATCAGCACGTTCTCGGGCGGGCAGGGCACCAGCCCGGTCATGTCCACGATCCTCGCCTATTTCGGGCCGGGTCAGCCGCTCTACCTGCTGTTCTTCACCGGCATGATCGTGTTCTTTGCCTATTTCTACACCTACAACGTCGCGTTCAAGCCTGACGAGGTTGCGGACAATCTCAAGAACCAGAACGGCTTTGTCCCCGGCATCCGTCCGGGCAAGCGGACGGCGGAGTATCTGGAATATGTCGTCAGCCGTATTCTGGTCCTCGGATCGGGCTACCTGGCGCTGGTCTGCCTGCTGCCGGAAATTTTGCGCGCACAGTTCGCCATTCCCTTTTATTTCGGCGGCACTTCGGTTCTTATTGTCGTGTCGGTCACGATGGATACGATCCAGCAGGTGCAAAGCCACCTTTTGGCGCATCAATACGAAGGCCTGATTGAAAAATCGCAGCTTGGCGGCAAAGGAAAGCGTCGCGCACGGCGCAAAGGGACAGGACGTAAGTAAATGAACATTATTCTTCTCGGACCGCCGGGCGCGGGCAAGGGCACGCAGGCTCAGCATCTGGTTGCCGAACGTGGCATGATCCAGCTCAGCACGGGCGACATGCTGCGCGAAGCCAAGGCCTCCGGCACCGAGATGGGTAAGAAAGTGGCCGACGTGATGGCACGCGGCGATCTGGTCACCGACGAGATCGTGATCGGCCTCATCCGGGAAAAGCTCGAAGGCGAGAAGGGCGGCGGATTCATCTTTGACGGCTTCCCGCGTACGCTGCCGCAGGCCGACGCGCTTGGCCAGCTTCTGGCCGATTGTGGCGAGAGTCTGGATGCCGTGATCGAGATGCAGGTCGATGACGAGGCACTGGTCGAGCGGATCACATCGCGCTCCACCTGCGCGGGCTGCGGCGCGGTCTATAACGACAAGACCAAGCCCATTCCCGAGGACGGCGTCTGCACCAGCTGCGGCGAGACGCACGAATTTGTGCGCCGCGCCGATGACAACGAGGAAGCGCTGCGCAACCGCCTCATGGAATACTACAAGAAGACGTCGCCGCTGATCGGCTACTACTATGCCAAGGGCATGCTGAGCTCCGTCAACGGCCTTGGCAGCATGGAAGACGTCACCGCCTCGATCGCGGCTGTTCTGGACGCCTGATCGCAGCCTCCAAAGACACCGGGCAGGGGTGCGGCGCACAAGATTTGCGCGCCGCCCTTGACGCCCCGCCCAAATCCCCCTAACCAGCACCATCCCGCAAGGGAGCTGATTCATTTGGGGCTTGCCCCATGCCGAATCGATCACCTGAATTCAGCTACGGCCCAGGGCAGTCGCCTCGGGCCTGCGTTGTGAAAAAAGGGCCCGGAATTACGGGCTCGCAACGAAAAGGAATATGCACGTGGCACGTATCGCCGGCGTCAACATCCCGACGCACAAACGGGTTCCCATTGCCCTCACCTATGTCACCGGTATCGGCCATTCGACGGCCAAGACCATCTGCGAAGCTGTCGGTATCGACGCCTCGCGCCGCGTCAACGAGTTGAGCGACACCGAAGCTGTCGCCCTGCGCGAGTATATCGACGCCAACCTGACCGTCGAAGGCGATCTGCGCCGCGAGACGCAGATGAACATCAAGCGTCTGATGGACCTTGGTTGCTATCGCGGTCTGCGCCACCGCCGGAACCTGCCGGTTCGCGGCCAGCGCACCCATACAAATGCCCGCACCCGCAAAGGCCCCGCAAAGGCCATTGCCGGCAAGAAGAAATAAGGGAGGGCAGCAGATATGGCACGCGATACCCGCCGCACGAAGAAGAAGGTTTCCAAGAACATCGCCACCGGCGTTGCGCATGTGAACTCTTCGTTCAACAACACCAAGATCCTGATCTCCGACGTTCAGGGCAACGCGATTGCATGGTCCTCGGCCGGCAGCTGTGGCTTCAAGGGCTCGCGCAAGTCGACGCCCTACGCCGCCCAGCTGGCTGCAGAGGATGCAGGCAAGAAGGCGCAAGAGCACGGCATGCGCACGCTGGAAGTCGAAGTGCAGGGCCCCGGTTCGGGCCGCGAGAGCGCGCTGCGCGCTCTGGCTGCTGTCGGCTTCAACATCACGTCCATCCGCGACGTGACGCCGATGGCGCATAACGGCTGCCGTCCGCCGAAGCGCCGCCGCGTCTGAGGCCACTATTTCAAGTGGGGCTGCGCATGTCCGCGCGGCCCCATTTACGTCATTTTGAAACCTCGGGCGTCTCGGCCGTCGGACATGCGGACGGGACTGGTATGGAGGGACACATGATCCACAAAAATTGGGCTGAACTGATCAAGCCGACCCAGCTGGACGTCAAGCCGGGCAATGATCCCGCGCGTCACGCAACGGTCGTCGCTGAGCCGCTTGAGCGGGGCTTTGGCCTGACGCTGGGCAACGCGCTGCGCCGCGTTCTGATGTCGTCGCTGCAAGGCGCCGCCATCACCGCTGTCCAGATCGACAACGTGCTGCATGAATTCTCGTCCGTCGCGGGTGTCCGCGAGGATGTCACCGACATCATCCTGAACCTCAAGGGCGTCGCGCTCCGCATGGAAGTCGAAGGCCCCAAGCGCCTGTCGATCAGTGCCAAGGGTCCCGGCATTGTCACCGCCGGCGATATCTCGGACAGCTCGGGCATCGAGGTTCTGAACCGCGACCACGTGATTTGCCACCTCGACGAGGGCGCGGATCTCTTCATGGAGCTGACGGTCAACACCGGCAAGGGTTATGTCGCCGCCGACAAGAACAAGCCCGAGGACGCGCCGATCGGCATGATCCCCGTGGACGCGATCTACAGCCCCGTCCGCCGTGTCAGCTATGACGTGCAGCCGACCCGCGAGGGCCAGGTGCTGGACTATGACAAGCTGACGCTGAAGGTCGAAACCGATGGTTCGATCACGCCGGATGACGCCGTGGCCTATGCCGCGCGCATCCTGCAGGACCAGCTGAGCATCTTCGTCAACTTCGACGAGCCCGAGAGTGCGGGCCGCCAGGACGACGATGACGGTCTCGAGTTCAACCCGCTTCTGCTCAAGAAAGTGGACGAACTGGAGCTGTCGGTGCGGTCTGCGAACTGCCTCAAGAACGACAACATCGTCTATATCGGCGATCTGATCCAGAAGACCGAGGCCGAGATGCTGCGCACGCCGAACTTCGGCCGCAAGTCCTTGAACGAGATCAAGGAAGTGCTGTCGGGCATGGGTCTGCACCTTGGCATGGATGTCGAGGATTGGCCGCCCGACAATATCGAGGATCTGGCGAAGAAGTTCGAAGACGCCTTTTAAGATTTCGCAGGTCGGGCCACGTCGCCCGGCCTGCAAATACCCGGGCACATGCCCCAAGGAGAGCGGCCTGACACGCATCATGCCGCCGGACAAAGCAAAACACGTTAAGGAGTATTACAAATGCGTCACGCAAGAGGTTACCGCCGCCTGAACCGTACTCATGAGCACCGCAAGGCGCTGTGGGCGAACATGGCCGGCTCGCTCATCGAACATGAGCAGATCAAGACAACACTGCCGAAAGCCAAGGAACTGCGCCGCATCATCGAGAAGATGATCACGCTGGGCAAGCGCGGCGATCTGCACGCCCGCCGCCAGGCCGCCGCACAGCTGAAGCAGGATCAGTATGTCGAGAAGCTGTTCGACGTTCTGGGCCCGCGCTACAAGGACCGCCAGGGCGGTTATGTCCGCGTCCTCAAGGCGGGCTTCCGCTATGGCGACATGGCGCCTATGGCGATCATCGAATTCGTCGACCGCGATCCGGCTGCCAAGGGCAAAGCCGACAAGGAACGCGTCGCTGCCGAAATGGCGGATATGGACGAAGACTAAACATCGCCCGCAAGGGCATGTGACACAAGGCCCTCGCCGGATCCGGCGGGGGTTTTTGCATTTCCGGGCAGGCTCTCGCAAACTTGCAATCGCGCGCGCCGGGGCGCATATCGCGGGGCAGACAGTTCGCAGGCATTTTTCCGAGGCGCCCATGCTGAAACCCTTCGCCGTCGTGCTTATCACGCTCGCCACGCCCGTCGCTGCCCAGATGGAGGTGCCGCAAAACAGCGCACAGATCCAGATGGGGTTCGTGCCGGTGGTCAAGGCGGTCACACCTGCCGTGACCAATATCTATGCGCGCCGGGTGATCGAGGGCCGCGCCAGCCCCTTTGCCGACGATCCGTTCTTTGGTCAGCTTTTCCAGAATTTTGGCGGGCAGCGCCCGCGCGTGGAGAACTCGCTGGGCTCGGGTGTGATCCTGGGCAGAGATGGCATCGTTGTGTCAAATCATCATGTGGTCGGGCAGGCGACCGACATCCGCGTCGTGCTGAATGACCGGCGCGAATTCGATGCGACGGTCCTTTTGGCTGACGAGGAAAGCGATCTGGCAATCCTCCAGCTTGAGGGGGGCGAGGGCCTGCCCGCGCTGGAGCTGCGAGCCTCCGACAGCGTCGAGGTGGGCGAGCTGGTGCTGGCCGTCGGCAATCCGTTCGGCGTAGGCCAGACCGTCAGCAGCGGCATCGTCTCGGGCCTTGCACGCTCGGGGACAGCGACGGGCAATGCGCGCGGCTATTTTATCCAGACCGACGCGCCGATCAATCCGGGCAATTCGGGCGGGGCGCTGGTGGATGTGAATGGCGCGCTTATCGGGATCAACACCTCGATCCTCAGCCGCTCGGGCGGCTCGAACGGGATCGGCTTTGCCATCCCCGCCACGCTGGTGCGCCAGTTCGTCGATCAGGCCCGCGCGGGCGAGACCCGGTTTCAGCGCCCATGGGCCGGCGTCACCGGCCAGCCGGTCACGTATGACATGGCCGAGGGGCTGGGCCTGTCGCGCGCGGGTGGTATCATCCTGTCAGACATGCACCCGGCCAGCCCTTTTGGCGCGGCGGGCCTTGCGCCCGGTGATGTGATCCTCGCCGTGGACGGGCAGGAGGTGAACGGCCCCGCCGAGATGATCTATCGCATGAGCGTTGCGGGCCTTGGCGCGGACGTGGCGATCAGCGCGATCCAAGATGGCGAGGCGCGCGAGGTGCGTGTGCCGATGCTGCGCGCCCCCGATCAGCCGCCCCGCGCCACGCTGACGACAGGGGCGCGCGCCGCCGTGCCGGGCCTCACGCTCAGCACCGTAAATCCCGCCGTGATGGCCGAGTATGACCTGCCGCTGACCGCGATGGGTGTGCTGGTCAAGGATCCGGGCGACATAGGCGCACGCGCCGGGCTGCGGGCGGGCGACGTCATTCTTGGCATCAATGGCGCCGCCGTTACCGACAGCGCCAGCGCTGAGGCGGCGCTGGAGGCGGCCGAGCGGCGCCTTGCCCTAGATGTCCAGCGCGGGCAGCGGCGGCTGACCATGCGCTTCCGGCTCTAGCTCATGGCGGATCTCTTCGATACTGGCGAGGCACCCGAGGGCCAGCCCCAAGGCCATCGCCCGCTGGCGGACCGCCTGCGGCCCAAGGCCCTTGGCGAGGTGATCGGGCAGGAACAGGTGCTGGGCCCGGAGGCGCCTCTGGGTGTCATGCTGGCCGCGGGCAGCCTTGGCAGCCTCATCTTCTGGGGGCCGCCCGGCGTGGGCAAGACGACCATCGCGCGCCTTCTGGCCGATGTGACGGACCTGCATTTCATCCAGATCAGTGCCATCTTTTCGGGCGTGGCCGAGCTGAAGAAGGTGTTTCAGGAGGCGAAGCACCGCGCCGCGAACGGGCAGGGGACGCTGCTTTTCGTGGATGAGATCCACCGCTTCAACAAGGCGCAGCAGGACGGGTTCCTGCCCTACATGGAGGATGGCACGATCCTTCTGGTCGGGGCCACCACCGAGAACCCCAGTTTCGAATTGAACGCCGCCCTTCTCAGCCGTAGTCAGGTGTTGATCCTCACGCGCCTCGACCTCGCCGATCTTGAACGCCTTGCCCAGAGGGCCGAGCGAGAACTCGGCCGCGCCCTGCCGCTCGACGGCCCCGCGCGCGAGGCGCTGCTGGAGATGGCCGACGGGGACGGGCGCGCTCTTCTGAACCTGATCGAGCAGATCATGGCATGGAAGATCGAGGGCAAGCTGGGCACAGAGGGGCTGGCCTCCCGCCTCATGCGCCGCGCCGCGAAATATGACAAATCGGGCGACGAGCATTACAACCTGATCTCGGCGCTGCACAAATCCGTGCGCGGGTCTGACCCCGACGCGGCGCTTTACTGGCTGGCGCGGATGCTGACCGGGGGTGAGGATCCGCGATACCTTGCGCGGCGCATCACGCGCATGGCGGTCGAAGATATCGGCCTCGCTGACACCCACGCGCACCGTGTCTGCCTGGACGCGTGGGAGACGTATGAGCGCGTAGGTAGCCCAGAGGGCGAATTGGCCTTGGGGCAGGCGGTGATCTACCTTGCTCTCGCGCCGAAGTCGAATGCGGGCTACGCGGCCTTCAAGGCGGCGATGCGCGAGGCGAAAAAGACCGGCTCCGAGCCGCCGCCCAAACATATCCTCAACGCGCCCACCAAGCTGATGAAAGAGCAGGGCTTCGGCGCTGGCTATGCTTATGACCACGATGCCGAGGATGCATTTTCAGGTCAGAACTACTTCCCCGATACAATGAAGCGCCCCGTGCTCTACCAGCCGGTCGAGCGTGGATTCGAGCGCGATCTGAAAAAGCGGCTCGACTACTTTTCCAAGCTGAGATTGCGGCGCGGCGGAGGAGATTGATCTCCAGTTTCCCGTCAAAATTGTCTGTTTGCGACATTCATGCTGCATCGCAGCCAAGTGACGCAACGTAAGAAAGGGCGGTCACGGCTCTGTTTTTAAGGGCTTTAGGGTGCGCGACAGCAAGGTCAAGCCATAAAAATAAGGCTTTTTGGCATATTCTTGCTGGCGGTGCGGCAAGATACGTGTTTTCATCTGCGCATGTCGCAATCAGACTATCATTTTGCAGACCGACATTCACGCTGTCACAGGTCCGCTTCGCGCGGTCCAGTATGGACGGGGGAGGCGCAAAGAGTGGGCGCGCATAATAATGTGTGCCTTGCCCGCGCGGTCTGATTGCGGAAAGCAGAATTCAATCAAAATCGGAGGTATCTATTATGACTAAGGTTAAGGATGACGAATTGATGACGCGGCTGGGCAATGCCGCGAAAACCGGCGGTATTTCGCGCCGCTCGTTCATGAATTATTCGATGGCCGCCGGCGTTGGTGCGACGACCGCGACCGGCCTTTGGACCAGCAAGGCAAACGCGGCCCCGCAGAAGGGTGGCACGTTCCGCTTTGGCATCCATGACGGCAACTCGTCCGATACGCATGATCCCGGCACCTATGTCAGCCGCCAGCAGATCTATCTGGCGCACCAGTACCGCTCGTATCTGACGATGATCAATCCCGACGGCACCCTTGGCAACGACTTGGCCACCGCGTGGGAGCCGAACGAGGACGCATCTGTCTGGACGTTTGAGATCAACCCCGATGCCAGCTTCCACTCGGGCAAGGCCGTGACGGCCGAGGATGTCGTGGACTCGCTGAACTTCCACCGCGGCGAGAAGTCGACCTCGGCGGCCAAATCCCTGCTGACCTCAGTCTCGGACATCCGTGCGGATGGCGAGCATACCGTCGTGGTCGAGCTGAATGGCGGCAATGCCGATGTTCCGTGGCTGATGACCGACTATCACTTTGCCATCTGCCCCAGCAACGGCGACGGCACGATTGACTGGCAGTCCGGCGACGGCTCGGGCCCCTACAAGATTGACGAGGCCGAGTGGGGTGTTCAATTCCGCCTGTCGCGCCACGAGGGCTGGCACCTG
Organism: Roseovarius roseus; assembly: GCF_043355935.2. NCBI lineage: Bacteria > Pseudomonadati > Pseudomonadota > Alphaproteobacteria > Rhodobacterales > Roseobacteraceae > Roseovarius > Roseovarius roseus. The sequence goes on from NZ_JBHFPE020000001.1 coordinate 119,260, forward strand.
GAGGGCGCCTATTTCGACGAGCTCTTGATGCTGGTACTGAACGATCCCAACGCGCGGCAGACGGCCCTCGTGACGGGTGACGTGGACGCGGTGTCGCTGGTCGACCTCAAGACCAAATCGCTGCTGGAGCGTGACCCGAACATCGAAATCCTGTCAGTGCCTTCGGCTGCGGCGATCACGATGCCAATGTTCTGCGACACGGCGCCTTTTGACGATGTCAACGTGCGCAACGCGCTGAAACTGGCGATGGATCGTGACGAGATCATCCAGAAGATCGCCTTCGGCGAGGCGACGATGGGCAATGATTTCCATCACAGTCCCGCGATGCCCTACTTCCCCGAGGGGATCGAGCAACGCAGCTATGACCCCGATCAGGCCAAGTCGCTGCTGAAGAAGGCCGGGGCGGAAGGTCTGGAAGTCAGCCTCAGCACCGCGGACTCGGTGTTCTCGGGCGCGGTCGACATGTGCGTGCTTTACTCCGAGCAGGCCAGCAAGGCGGGCATCAAGGTCAATGTCGTGCGCGAGCCTAACGATGGCTACTACTCGGATGTCTGGCTGAAAAAGCCGTTCACCGCCGTCAGCTGGGGTGCGCGCCCCACGCCCGACGTGATGTATAGCCTGGCCTATGCATCAGACGCGGCCTGGAACGAGTCGCACTGGCAGAACGAGAAGTTCAACGAGCTTCTGGTCAAGGCCAAGGCCGAGTTGAACGATGAGCGCCGCAGCGAGATGTATCGCGAAATGGCACTGCTGGCGAAGGATGACGGGGGCACGATCATCCCGTTCTTCAACAACTTCGTCTACGCGGTGCGCGGCAACGTTCAGACCGGCGAAAATCTGGCGCCCAGCTGGGAGTTGGACGGCGCGCGCGGGCCCAGCCGCTGGTGGTTCGCAAGCTGATCGCGCAAGGACAGATCGGGTCCGGCATCAAGCGATGCCGGACCCTGCTTGGCGGCACGGCCTCCGGCGTGCAGGGCAGCGCATTGCAGCACCCGTGGCAGGCAATAAAATTTCACCAAAAGAAAATTGATGAAAATCATCACCTTGATATAAACTTGTGGATGGAACGGTTCATTCGTGTTTTGCTGGTCAAGGGTCGTTTTCACACCCACGATGCCAAGGCATAGCGCCGACACTGCTCGGATACCGACGGTCTTCAGCCGGTCGCGCAATAAAAAACAGGGATCAAAGGGAGAAGATATGAAAAAGCCAATCAACCAGCAAATGTTGGACCACCTTGCACATGCAGCCCGCGAAGGGCGTATTTCAAGGCGGTCCTTCATGCATTATTCGATGGCCGCAGGTGTCACCGCCAGCGCCGCAACCGGCCTCTGGGGCACCGCAGCCCGGGCCGAACCCAAACGCGGCGGCACGTTCCGCCTTGCCCAACATGATGGCAACTCGGGCGACAGCCACGATCCCGGTCTCTACGAATCCAACGCAGAGATCATGCTGGCCCATACATTCCGCGCCTTCCTGACGCAGATCATGCCGGACGGCACTCTGGCGGGTGACGTGGCCACGGAATGGTCGGCATCGGACGATGCGTCCGAATGGACGTTCAAGCTGAACCCAAATGCGACGTTCCATTCTGGCAAGAAGGTCACGGCCGAGGATGTCATCGCCTCGATGAACCTGCACCGCGGCGAAGGGAGCACTTCGACTGCGAAAGCGCTGATGACGGGCATCAACGAAATCGTCGCCGATGACGAGCATACCGTGACGTTCAAGATGGACGCCGGCAATGCTGATCTGCCCTGGCTGATGACCGATTATCACCTGGTCATCCTGCCTGCGAATGATGATGGCACTGCCAATTGGCAATCCGGCGACGGCTGCGGCCCCTACAAGCTGGACGTTTTCGAGCCTGGCTTGCGCGCATCGCTGACCCGCCACGAGGACTGGCACGGCGAGGGGGCCTATTTCGACGCGGTCGAGGTGACATTCATCAACGATCCCAACGCGCGCCAGACTGCCCTGGTCACAGGCGATGCAGACGCGACAAGCTGGCTGGAAAACAAGACGATGGCGCTTCTGGAGCGTCATGCGGAGGTCGACGTGATCAACGTGCCCTCGGCGCAGACTGTGACGATGCCGATGTTCTGCGATGTCGCGCCGTTCGACGATGTGGACGTGCGCAACGCGCTGAAGCTGTCGATCAAGCGCGAGGAAATGGTCGAGACGATCCTGTTCGGCGCGGGTAGCGTCGCCAACGACTTCCACCACTCGCCGGCGATGCCCTACTATCCCGAAGACATCGAACAGCGCGCCTACGATCCGGACCAGGCGAAGTCGCTGCTGAAGAAGGCCGGCAAGGAGAACCTGTCGGTCACGCTCAGCAGTGCCGATTCCATTGCGACCGGTGCGGTTGATGTGGCCATCCTCTATGCCGAGCATGCCAAGGCGGCGGGGATCGACATCAAGGTCTCGCGAGAGCCCAATGATGGCTATTGGTCCGATGTCTGGCTGAAAAAGCCGTTCTGCATGGTCGCCTGGGGCGCGCGCCCGACGCCGGACGTGATGTACAGCCTTGCCTACAAATCCGACGCCGCCTGGAACGAATCGCATTGGCAGAACGAGGAGTTCAACAAGCTTCTGGACCAGGCCAAGTCCGAGCTGGACGACAGCCTGCGCGCCGAGATGTATCGCGACATGGCGATCCTCGCCAAGGACGACGGCGGCACGGTGATCCCCTACTGGATGAATTTCGTCTACGGCAAGCGCAAGAGTATCGGGACGACGGGCGAATATACCAATGCCTGGCAGCTGGACGGCTACCGCGCCTGCAGCCGCTGGTGGTTCGACAGTTGATCCGAGGATGCGGCCCGGCAGCCACCTGCCGGGCTTTTTCCTCGCGGTGAGGGCCGCGACGAATTTTCGGGCAGGATCATCGGCTTATCCGGTGAAATTGGCGGAACCCGCCACCGCCCACCACCGTTAAAGAATATTGCGCCGCGCAAGCGGTTAAAGAACAAAAAAAACGCAGGAGGGACAAATGGGAGACATTCTTGGGCTCGTTGCAAAACGGCTCGGTTTGGGGCTGTTTATTCTATTCGTGATATCAGTCATCATCTTCTTCATGGTCGAACTGCTGCCCGGCGATATTGCCGAGGCGGTCTTGGGCCAGGGTGCAACCGAGGAAAACGTGAGAAACCTGCGCGAGCAGATGGGTCTGAACGATCCTGCGCTGGTGCGGTATTTCGACTGGCTCAAGGGGGCGATCTTCTTCGATTTCGGACGCTCCATCGTGACCCAGGAACCAGTGATGAGCGTCATCGGCGAGCGGTTCCGCAACACGCTGTTCCTGGCGACCTACGCCGCGGTCATCGCGGTGCCCTTCGCCATCATCCTCGGTGTGATCGTCGCGCTTCTGCGCAACTCGATCTTCGACCGGGTGGCCAACGTGTTGACGCTGACCTCGATCTCGAGCCCGGAATTCTTTCTTGGCTACATCCTGATCCTCTATTTCTCGGTCAAGTGGGGCATGTTCCCCGCCATCGCCAGTCTCAGTGACGGCATGTCTTTCTGGGAGCTTTTGCAGCGCACGTTCCTGCCCGCGCTGACGCTGGTCCTGGTCGTGACGGCTCACATGATGCGCATGACACGCGCCGCGATCATCAACCTTCTGGCCTCGCCCTACATCGAGATGGCCAAATTGAAGGGCACGCCGCCCTGGAAGGTGATCGTCCGCCACGCTCTGCCCAACGCCTGGGCGCCCATCATCAACGTCGTCGCGCTGAACCTGGCCTATCTCATCACGGGCGTTGTCCTTGTCGAGGTGGTTTTCGTCTATCCCGGGATCGGGCAGGCGCTGGTCGACGCAGTGTCCAAGCGTGATTTCCCGGTGGTGCAGGCCTGCTGCCTGATCTTCGCCGCCACCTTCATCCTGCTGAACCTTGCGGCAGATGTGGGCGCAATTCTGACCAACCCGCGCCTGCGGCATCCGAAGTAAGGGAGAGAGACAATGGAAGATATTTCGACCCTTTTGTACTTTGGCATGTCGCCCAGCATGTTCGCGATCGTGTACTTCACGGTCCTGCTGGTCGCGTCCTGCGCCTTTGCCTACTACAACCAGCGCTCGCCGTTCCTGCTGGTCTTTTCGCTGACGCTGGTGTCGATCATCGTCGCCATTGTTGGCGGCGCCAGCGCGTTGTCGATGATCGCTGTCACGGCCTTCGTGATCGCGCTTGCGGCGATGATGTCCTACGGCTTCCGCGAGTTCCTGATCATGATCGTCTCCAAGGAGATGGCCAAGGAATTGCGCACCGCGCCCCTGACGGCGGCGTTCGGCATGTTCGTCATCTTCATCTATGTGATCGCCGGCATCTTCGCGCCGTGGATCGCGCCGCATGGTGAGGCCGAAGTCATCGCGTCGGCCTTCGCACCGGCGGATGAAAACATGCTGCTGGGCGCCGATCAGCTGGGCCGCGACATGTTCAGCCGGCTCATCTACGGCACGCGCAACTCGGTCGGGCTGGCCCTGACGGCGACGCTGGGTGCGTTCTTCATGGGGGCCTTCCTGGGGCTTCTGGCGGCGGTAAAAGGTGGCTGGCTCGACAACTTTCTTGGCCGCGTCGCCGACGTGATCATGTCGATTCCGTCGCTGATCTTTGCCCTGCTGATGCTGTCGATCTTCGGCCCCTCCATGCCGGTCATCATCATCGCGGTGGCCATCATTTATGCACCGCGCGTCTTCCGCCTGACACGGGCGGTCGCGGGCGATGTCGTGGTGATGGACTATATCGAGGCCGCCAAGCTGCGCGGGGAGGGGATGTGGTATCTCATCCGCCGCGAAATCCTGCCGAACTCGACCGCGCCGCTGGTGGCTGAATTCGGGCTCGAATTCTGCTTCGTGTTCCTGCTGGTGGCGGGCCTGTCGTTCCTCGGCCTCGGCATCCAGCCGCCCACGGCGGACTGGGGCTCGATGGTGCGCGAGAACGCGACACTGATCTCGTTCGGTGAAATCACACCGCTCATCCCGGCTGCCGCCATCGCGCTTCTGACTGTGGGCGTGAACTTCGTGGTCGACTGGATGCTGCACCGGTCCTCCGGTCTGAAGGAGTAATAGAAAATGGAAAATCCGAAGAAAAAAGAGGTCCTGCTCAAGATCCGGAACCTGAAGATCGAGGGTTACACGGACGAGACCTGGGTGCCGATCATCAAGGGGGTCGATCTGACCCTCCACCGCGGCGAGGTGATGGGCCTGATCGGCGAATCCGGTGCGGGCAAGTCCACCATCGGCGCGGCCGCCATGGGCTATGCCCGTGACGGCACGCGGATCACCGAGGACAGCTCGATCGAGTTCGACGGGATGGAGCTGACCACCGCCACCGAAGCCGAGCGGCGCGGCCTGCGCGGCGCGCGCATCGCCTATGTGGCGCAATCGGCGGCGGCCTCCTTCAACCCGGCGCACAAGATCATCGACCAGCATACCGAGGCACCGCTGCACTACCGCCTGCAAAAGCGGATGGCGGCGCAGGAGGACGCGATCGAGCTGTATAACAAGCTGCGCCTGCCCAACCCTGACGAGATCGGCTTTCGCTATCCTCACCAGGTGTCGGGTGGTCAGCTGCAGCGTGCGATGACCGCGATGGCCATGTCCTGCCGTCCGGACCTCATCATCTTCGACGAGCCGACGACGGCCCTCGACGTGACCACCCAGATTGAGGTGCTGGCCGCGATCCGCGATATCGTGGACGAGTTCAACACCGCCGCGCTCTACATCACGCATGACTTGGCCGTGGTTGCCCAGATGGCTGACACAATCAAGGTCCTGCTGAAGGGCGAGGAGGTCGAGGAGGCGCCGACCAAGCAGATGCTGGAGCATCCCAAGGAAGATTATACCAAGTCCCTCTGGGCCGTTCGCAGCTTCGAGTCCCCGCAGCGTAGCCGCGAGGGGCGCGAGCCGCTGATCGAGGTCAAGAACGTCGATGCGGCCTATGCGTCAGGGCCCAAGATCCTCGATGATGTGAGTTTCGATATCTACGAGGGCATGACCGTCGCCGTGGTGGGCGAATCCGGGTCCGGAAAATCGACCACCGCACGCGTCATCACCGGCCTTCTGCCGCCGCAAAAGGGCGAGGTGCTGTTCAAGGGCGAGCCATTCCCGGCCGATTACCGCAACCGCAACAAGGAGCAGTTGCGCCAGTGCCAGATGATCTATCAGATGGCCGACACCGCGCTGAACCCCAAGGTCAAGATCAGCGAGATCATCGGGCGCCCGGCTAAGTTCTATTCGGGCCTCTCGGGCGCGGCGCTGAAAAACCGTGTGGACGAGCTTCTGGACCTGATCGAGCTGGAGCCGTCCAAATACTACAACCGCTATCCGCCCGAACTGTCGGGCGGACAGAAGCAGCGGATCGGCATCGCCCGCGCACTGGCGGCCGAGCCCAGCTTCATCGTCTGCGACGAGGTGACGTCAGCGCTTGACCAGCTGGTGGCGGAGGGCATCCTGCGCCTGCTGGACCGCCTGCAGGACGAGTTGAACCTGGCCTACATGTTCATCACCCATGACCTCGCGACCGTTCGGTCGATCGCGGATGAGGTTGTCGTCATGCAGAACGGCCAGGTGGTGGAGCAGGGGCCGAAGGACAAGATGTTCACGCCGCCGCACCACCCCTATACCGACCTCCTGCTCAGCTCGGTGCCCGAGATGGACCCCGAGTGGCTGACCACGCTGCTCGAGGAACGCGGCCTCGAGAATATCGGCGAGGCGGCCTCGGATAGCATCGACCCCGACGCGAAGAAGGTCGAGGCAACTAAGGTCTGACCGCAATGCGCAAGCAAAAGCGGCGGATGATATGTCATCCGCCGCTTTTTCTATTCTCGGTATGTGCTGCTAATTCTGCGTTGCGGTCCTCAGACCATGGCCATCCCTGTCAGGATCATCGTGCCGACAATCACGGCATAGACAATCAGCACGGCGGGAAATGTTGCGCTATGCGCACGGAGTTCGCGGTTCAGTTGATCTCTGGTCATGGGTACGATCGCTTTTATCGCAAACCGGGGGTCTCCGTTCCCCGGTCAGAATTGGAAATTGGCGCATGGGGGTATCCCATCCGCCGCTGCATCTGCTGAACTTTTCGAGAGGCCGAACCGAGATGATCCAGCCAAGGCCGGCATGTCAGGTCATCGACATTGCGGACAGGACCATGGTCCCGACGATCAGGCCATAGACGAAAAGCACAGCAGGCCAAGTGGCACTATGCATGCGAAGTTCGCGGTTCAGTTGATCCCGAGTCATGGGTGCCTCCTTTTAGTCTGCGCTTCCGTCTCGAGGGCGTCTTGCTGTGCCCTGATCCGCATCTACAGCTTTTTTCCGTCATTGCAATGGGCAAAAACTGAAAATTACATGCATTGCCTGCATGGCTGCTGAGCCGAGTGCGCATAACTAAAGGTTGCCATCTCAAGGCACTGATTAAGATGAGTTATTTGGCATTTAGCCACTGCGCTTGACGACGAAATAAAATTTCGTCTCACGCGTGGTGCCTGTTTTGTCACAGGGCGTGATCGGCGGCGGCGCCCGCCAAGGCGCCGCTCCGGCTCGTATCAGGCCCATATCAGGCCGCTTGCGGGCCTTGCAGCGGCATCACCTTAAGGTCACCCTCGGCGCGCGCCAGCATCGCCTGTGCGGCCGCCAGAGAGGCGGCAGCGGTGGTGAAGTAGGGGATCTTGTCATAGAGCGCGACAGACCGGATCTCGCGACTGTCCTCGACTGAGAGCGCGCCTTCGGTCGTGTTCATCACTACGGCGATCTCGTTGTTTTTGAGCATGTCGACGATATTGGGGCGCCCCTCGTAGACCTTGTTGACCACAGTGCACTCGATCCCCTGCGCCTTGAGGAAAGCCGCCGTGCCGCGCGTCGCCACGATGGTGAACCCCATGCCGATCATGATTTCCGCTGCTGCGGTGATCTGCGCCATCTTGTCGGCCTCCTTGACCGAGAAGAACACCTGACCTTCGGTGGGCAGGATCACGCCCGCGCCCATCTGCGCCTTGAGGAAGGCACGCGCAAAGCTGACATCCCAGCCCATCACCTCGCCGGTCGAGCGCATTTCCGGCCCGAGGATCGTGTCGACGCCGGGAAAGCGGGCGAAGGGCATGACGGCCTCTTTGACCGAGAACCAGGGCATCGCGTAATCGGCCAGCGTCATCTGGTCGGCCATGGGCAGGCTGCCGGGGGTGGCATCGGCGGGGTAGGCGCCGCGATGGGGGAAGTTGGACAAAGGCTCGCCCGCCATGAGACGCGCGGCAATGGAGGCGATTGCGCTATCGGTCGCCTTGGCGACGAAGGGTACGGTGCGGCTGGCGCGGGGGTTCACCTCGATCAAGTAGATCTCGCCATCCTTGACCGCGAACTGCACATTCATCAGGCCGACGACCTTGAGTGCGCGGGCCAGCGCAATGGTCTGACGCTCGATCTCGGCGATGATATCTGCACTCAGCGTATAGGGCGGGATCGAGCAGGCCGAGTCCCCGGAATGCACGCCCGCCTCCTCGATATGCTGCATGATGCCCGCGACATGCACATTCTCGCCATCGCATAGTGCGTCGACATCGCATTCGATCGCGCCCGAGAGGTAGCTGTCCAGCAGGACGGGCGATTTGCCCGAGACAACGACGGCCTCGGCGATGTAGCGCTCCAGATGGGGCATGTCGCGCACGATCTCCATCGCGCGCCCACCCAAAACGTAAGAGGGGCGGATGACCAGCGGAAAGCCGATACCCTCGGCGATCTCAAAGGCTTGCGCGTCGGTCGAGGCGATGCCGTTGCGCGGCTGCTTCAGCTCCAGCCGGTTCACGAGGTCCTGAAACCTCTCGCGATCTTCGGCAAGGTCGATGGCGTCAGGCGAGGTGCCGAGGATCGGGATGCCCTCGGCCTCGAGCGCATTGGCCAGCTTCAGCGGGGTCTGCCCGCCGAACTGGACGATCACGCCATGCAGCGTGCCATTCTGCTGCTCGACGCGCAGGATCTCCATCACATGCTCGAAGGTCAGAGGCTCGAAATAGAGGCGGTCGGACGTGTCGTAATCGGTGCTGACCGTCTCGGGGTTGCAGTTGATCATGATCGTCTCATAGCCCGCATCGCTGAGCGCATAGCAGGCGTGGCAGCAGCAGTAGTCGAACTCGATGCCTTGGCCGATCCGGTTGGGGCCGCCGCCGAGGATGACGACCTTCTTGGCATCCGTGGGCCGCGCCTCGCATTCGACCTCGCCCATCATCGGGGCCTCGTAGGTGGAATACATGTAGGGCGTTTGCGCCTCAAACTCGGCGGCGCAGGTGTCGATCCGCTTGAAAACCGCGGTGACGCCGGCGCTGCGCCGGGCGGCGCGCACGGCCTCTTCGCTCGTGCCGGTCAGCATGGCAAGACGTGCATCGGTGAAACCCATCATCTTGAGACGGCGCAGGCCCGCTTCATCCTTGGGCAGGCCGCTGGCGCGGACCTCTTCCTCGGCCTCGACAATTTCGCGGATGCGGGCCAGAAACCAAGGATCATACATCGTGACGGCGTGGATGTCGTCATCGGAAAGGCCATGGCGCATGGCCTGCGCGATCACGCGGATGCGGTCGGGCGTCTGCTTGGCCAGCGCGCGGGTGATCGCTGGAACCTCGGGGGCGCCCTCAATCTCGATTTCGTCAAAGCCGGTCAGCCCCGTCTCCATCGACGCCAGCGCCTTTTGCAGCGACTCGTGGATCGTGCGGCCGATTGCCATCGCCTCGCCCACGGATTTCATCGCCGTGGTCAGATGCGGCTCGCTGCCTGCGAATTTCTCGAACGCAAAGCGCGGGATCTTGGTCACGACATAGTCAATCGTCGGCTCGAAGCTGGCCGGTGTGACCTGCGTGATGTCGTTGTCGAGCTCGTCAAGCGTATAGCCCACGGCCAGCTTGGCCGCGATCTTGGCAATTGGGAAACCCGTCGCCTTCGACGCCAGTGCCGAGGAGCGCGAGACACGCGGGTTCATCTCGATCACAACCATGCGGCCGTCGACGGGGTTGATTGCCCATTGCACGTTCGATCCGCCCGTTTCGACGCCAATTTCGCGCAGCACTGCGATGCTGTGATTGCGCATCACCTGATATTCCTTGTCGGTCAGGGTCAGGGCAGGGGCCACGGTGATGCTGTCGCCGGTATGCACGCCCATCGGATCGACGTTTTCAATGGCGCAGACGATGATGGCGTTGTCGGCGCGGTCGCGCACCACCTCCATCTCGAATTCCTTCCAGCCCAAGAGGCTCTCGTCGATCAGAATCTGGCCCACGGGCGAGGCATCGAGGCCGGTCTTGCAATAATGCTCGTAATCGTCGCGGTTATAGGCGACGCCGCCGCCGGTGCCGCCGAGGGTAAACGCGGGGCGGATGATCGCGGGAAGACCAACGTAATCAATGGCATCCATGCATTCCTGCATGGTGTTTGCGATGGTCGCCTTGGGGTTCTCGATGCCCAGACGGTCCATCGCCTCGCGGAAAAGCTTGCGGTCCTCGGCCATCTCGATTGCGGCGCGGTTGGCGCCGATCAGCTCGACGCCGAATTTCTCGAGCACGCCCATATCGGCCACCGCCAGCGCGGTGTTCAGGCCGGTCTGCCCGCCCATGGTGGGCAGCAGCGCGTCGGGACGCTCCTTCTCGATGATCTTGGCCACGATCTCGGGGGTGATCGGCTCGATATAGGTGGCGTCGGCCAGGCCAGGATCGGTCATGATCGTGGCGGGGTTTGAGTTGACGAGGATGACGCGGTAGCCTTCCTCGCGCAGCGCCTTGCAGGCCTGTGCGCCGGAATAGTCGAACTCGCAGGCCTGCCCGATGATGATGGGGCCGGCCCCGATGATCATGATGGATTTGATATCGTCGCGCTTCGGCATGGCGGTCCCCGTTTGGCAGCTGTGATCGCGCAGGCCCGCCGGGTGCATCCGCTTGAGGCGCATGCGGCGGGCGCGCAAATTGTTGGCGGTTATATCCATGCGCCCGCCCGGCGCAAGGGGATAGGGGGCGCAGCCGCGCCGCGAAAGGCCGATTACCTCTGTTTTTCGCGCCCCTGCCGATCTAGGTAGCGCGGGAGGCTGCGCAATAGGGGAGGTGCCGGTGGAGATTCGCTTTGATCACGGCCCGTCCGGAACGGACGCCGCCGTTTTTGCCGCGCCGGAGCGGATTATCGAGGCGACCCGTCCGGAGGACGTACCCCGTGCGCTGGCCGCGCTGGATACGGCGCGGTCCGAGGGGGCGTGGCTGGCCGGATATGCCAGTTACGAGCTGGGCTACGCGCTCGAGCCGCGCCTTGCGCCCCTGATGCCTGCCGCGCGCCGCCTGCCGCTCATCTCCTTCGGCGTCTACGGCGCGCCCGAGCCTGCGCCCGATCTGGCAACCGGCGAGGCTAGCCTGACGGATCTGACGCCCGCATGGGATGCCGATCGCTATGCGCAGGCCTTTCGCACCGTCCATGACTATATCGGTGCCGGGGATTTCTATCAGGCCAACCTCACCTTTCCGCTCAGCGCCACAGCTACCGGCGATCCCGACGCGCTCTATGCCGCGCTGGCTGGGCTGCAGCCGGTGCGCTACGGCGCGCTGATCCGCCAAGACGATGGCCCCGCGATCCTCTCGCGCTCGCCCGAGCTGTTCTTTCGCACAGATGCGCAGGGCCGGATCAAGACGCGCCCGATGAAGGGCACGCAGCCGCGTAGCATGGACGCCGCTGAGGATGCCCGAAACCGCCTGTTTCTGGCCACGGACGAGAAGAACCGCGCCGAGAACCTGATGATCGTTGATCTCTTGCGCAACGATCTCAGCCGCGTCTGCATGCCGGGATCGGTCACCGTCCCCGAGCTCTTTACGGTCGAGAGCTACAACACCGTTCACCAGATGACCTCACTGATTGAGGGTCAGATGGCGAAGGGCACCAGCCTTGCCGACATCTTCCGCGCGCTCTTTCCCTGCGGGTCTATCACCGGCGCACCCAAGCTGCGCGCGATGGAGGTGCTGGCTGCGCTGGAAGAGGTCCCGCGCGAGATTTACTGCGGCACCATCGGATGGGTCGCCCCGGACGGGCGCGCCGAGTTCAATGTGGCGATCCGCACCCTCATGGTCGAGGACGGGCGCGCCACGCTCAATGTGGGGGGCGGGATTGTCCATGATAGCACCGCCGAGGCCGAATACGAGGAGGCGCTTTGGAAAACCCGCTTCGCCCGCCTCTAGGGCCTGATTTTGCCCTGATCGAAACGATGCTCTGGACGCCCGAGGGCGGCGTCCGGCACCGCGCGCGCCACATGGCGCGGCTGGGGCGGTCAGCCCGGCATTTCGGCATCGCGCCGGCCGGCGTCGAGGATGCACTGGACGCGGTATCCGGTCCGGCGCGCCTGCGCCTGCGCCTGACGGTGGATGCCGAGGGCCGGGCCAGCCTCGATGCCACTCCTTTCACGCCGATGCCGCCGGGCACGCGCTGGCGCCTCGCCATCCATCCCGAGCGTCTTGAGGCCAGCGACCCGTGGCTTGCGCACAAGACGACGCGCCGCGCGCTCTACGACACCGCGCGCGCGGCGCTGCCCGAGGGCATTGACGAGTATCTTTTCCTCAATCAGGGCGGCGCGCTGGCCGAAGGCACGATCACGAATGTCTATGTCGACCCCGGTGATGGCATCCTTCTGACGCCACCGCGCGCTTGCGGTTGCCTGCCCGGCATAGGCCGTGAGGTGCTGATCGCTGAACGCCGCGCGCGCCCCGCCCGGTTGACCCCTACGGACCTTGAGACGGCCCGCGGTGTCTATGTCGGAAACGCCCTGCGCGGCCTCATCCCCGCTATGATCGCTTCCTCGTAATCCCGGCCGCCCGCGAGCATCGCGGGGACGCGACCGCAGAGCGTTCGGCAAAAATCCGATCTCAGCGGAGGGCATGTGTTTTTCTTGCCGATGAACTTGCTATCCCTGATACGATACATCGGGCAAAACTGCACTTGCACAGCTGTGAACTTGGAAAGGACGCACAGATGGCTCATGACGTTGTCATTTTGGATGGTGTGCGCACCGCAATAGGCACCTTCGGCGGGGCCCTTGCGGGAACCGCGCCATGCGCCCTTGCTGCTGCGGTGGCCAAGGAGGCAATGGCACGAAGCGATATCGACCCTGCGCAAATCCAGCATTCGGTGTTTGGCCACGTTATCAATACCGAGCCGCGGGACATGTATCTGGGCCGCGTCGCCGCCGTCGAGGCGGGTGTGTCGCAAGACGCGCCGGGGTTTACCGTCAACCGCCTGTGCGGGTCGGGCGCACAGGCGATCGTCTCTGCTGCGCAACATATCATGCTGGGCGATGTGGAATACGCCCTGGCAGGTGGCGCGGAAAGCATGTCACGCGCGCCGCATTCCTCGCAAGCTGTCCGTTGGGGCCAGAAGATGGGCGATTTCGCCATGACCGACATGATGATCGGTGCGCTGAACGATCCCTTTGGCGCAGGCCACATGGGGGTCACGGCGGAGAACGTGGCCGATGAACACGGCGTCACCCGCGCGGACCAGGATGGCTTTGCAGTGGAAAGTCAGCGGCGCGCCTTGGCCGCGATCGAAGCCGGCCATTTCACAAGCCAGATCCTGCCGATCGAAGTCAAGCAGCGTCGCGATATCGTCAGCTTCGACACGGACGAGCACCCGAAGGCGGGCACCACGCTGGACTCTCTTGGTAAATTGCGTCCGGCATTCCGCAAGGACGGCTCTGTGACGGCGGGCAACGCCTCTGGTCTGAACGATGGTGCGGCGGCAATGGTGCTGGCCTCTGCCGAGGCCGCCGAAAAGGCGGGGCTGAAACCGCGTGCGCGCATCCTTGGCTATGGCCATGCGGGCGTGCGCCACGATGTGATGGGCATCGGGCCCGTTCCGGCGGTGACAAACCTGCTCGAAAAGATCGAGATGACCGTCGATCAATTCGATGTCATCGAAAGCAACGAAGCCTTTGCCGCACAAGCCTGCGCCGTGAACACAAGCCTTGGCCTCGATCCCGCCAAAGTCAATCCGAATGGCGGGGCCATCGCCCTTGGCCATCCCATCGGTGCGACCGGCGCGATCATCACGATCAAGGCGCTCTACGAGCTGGAACGTATTGGCGGGCGTTTTGGCCTGATCACCATGTGTATCGGTGGCGGGCAAGGTATCGCCTTGGCTGTAGAACGCTTGAGTTGAACAACTGTCAGGTGCATGCTCCTGACAAACCTCTCATTTCGGGATCATGGCCATGCAAGACGACGCGGCATCTGGACGGACCGCCGACATTGCCAGACAGATCAAGCGGCTTGCCCGATCGACCAACCGTGCCACCCGGACCATCATGGGCCCGACCCGATGCGTGCTGCCCGGGGGCGTTCATGACCGGCTCGAACGGATGCGTACCTTCGAAAATCAAGGAAACTCTTTTGCCGCTGATAGGCGTCGGCGTGACGAAGACGGCTGTCACCAAACGTTCAGGCGCTCTGTTCTCAGGAGCCTGTGCGAGATCGATAAAATTAACAAAAACAGCTCAAATGGAGGAACTGCTATGAGTAAACAACCGGACCCAGGCGCATATTGGAAAGCCAATCTGCGCATCATCAAGATCAGCCTTGTCATCTGGGCCATCGTGCCCTTCGGATTTGGTATCCTGTTCCGCCCCCTGCTGACGGGTATTCAGATCGGCGGCACCGACATCGGCTTCTGGGTTGCCCAGCAAGGCTCGATCCTCGTCTTTCTTGCGATCATCTTCTTCTACGCATGGCGGATGAACAAGCTGGACCGTGAACACGGCGTGGGAGAATAATCAAGATGGATCAGTTTACAGTTAACCTGCTGTTTGTGGGCGCGAGTTTCGCGATTTACATCGGCATCGCGATCTGGGCCCGTGCCGGCTCCACGTCGGAATTCTATGCGGCCGGGCGCGGCGTTCACCCTGTTACAAACGGCATGGCGACGGCGGCGGACTGGATGTCGGCGGCCTCGTTCATCTCGATGGCGGGCCTGATCGCCTTTACCGGGTATGACAACTCGTCCTACCTGATGGGCTGGACAGGCGGCTACGTTCTGCTGGCGCTGCTTTTGGCGCCCTACTTGCGCAAGTTCGGCAAATTCACGGTATCTGAATTCGTCGGCGACCGCTTCTATTCTCCGACGGCGCGCCTCGTCGCCGTGATGTGTCTGTTGGTTGCGTCGATTACCTACGTGATCGGTCAGATGCAGGGCGTCGGAATCGCGTTCGGACGCTTTCTCGAGATTGACGCTTTCTGGGGCTTGATGCTTGGGTCCTGCGTGGTTTTTGCCTACGCGGTGTTCGGCGGCATGAAGGGTGTGACATATACGCAGGTCGCGCAATATGTCGTGCTGATCTCGGCTTATACCATTCCGGCCGTCTTCATCTCGCTGCAAATCACTGGCACGGGCATCCCTGCGCTTGGCCTCTTCAGCGAAGTGTCGGCTTCGACAGGCGGCGAAAGCAGCGTCTATTTGCTGCAAAAGCTTGACCAGATCATCATCGATCTTGGCTTTGCCAGCTATACCGAAGCGCACAAGGACAACCTGAACATGATCCTGTTCACCTTGTCCCTGATGATCGGCACCGCAGGGT
Source organism: Roseovarius roseus (assembly GCF_043355935.2). NCBI lineage: Bacteria > Pseudomonadati > Pseudomonadota > Alphaproteobacteria > Rhodobacterales > Roseobacteraceae > Roseovarius > Roseovarius roseus. The sequence goes on from NZ_JBHFPE020000001.1 coordinate 134,835, forward strand.
TGCCGCATGTGATCATGCGCTTCTTCACCGTGCCAAGGGTGTCCGACGCCCGATGGTCCGCCGGTTGGGCGCTGGTGTTCATTGCGCTGCTCTACCTCACGGCTCCGGCTGTCGGGGCGATGGCCCGTCTGAACATTACCGAGCTGATGTGGCCCAATGGCACGGATGGTGATGCGGTATCGGTCGAAATGATCGCCACCGACGAGCGTTATGACTGGATGCAGACATGGCAGGTGACCGGTCTTCTCGATTGGGAGGACAAGAACGGCGACGGCATGATCCAGTATTACAACGATCAATCCGACGCGATGGCCGAGAAGGCAGCGGCAAACGGTTGGCAAGGCAACGAGTTGACCAACTTCAACCAGGATATCCTCGTGCTGGCCAACCCCGAAATCGCAAACTTGCCGGGCTGGGTCATCGGCCTTGTGGCGGCGGGGGGCCTTGCTGCCGCACTTTCGACAGCGGCGGGGTTGCTGCTCGCGATTTCATCGGCGGTGTCACATGACCTTCTCAAGGGTCAGTTGACGCCGAACATGTCCGAGAAATCAGAGCTTTTCGCCGCGCGGATATCGATGGCGGTTGCCATTGTCGTCGCCGTGATCCTTGGCCTCAACCCTCCCGGGTTTGCGGCGCAAACTGTGGCTCTGGCCTTCGGTCTGGCCGCTGCGACGATCTTCCCGGCGCTGATGATGGGTATCTTCTCGGCGCGGGTGAACAATGTCGGCGCGGTTGCAGGGATGCTGTCGGGCCTGACGTTCACGTTGGTCTACATCTTCCTGCACAAGGGATGGTTCTTCGTTCCTGGGACCAACTCGTTCCCCGATACGGTTGATGGCTCGCTTCTGGGCATCCAGTCCACCGCGATCGGAGCCGTTGGCGCGCTGATCAACTTTGCGGTTGCCTATGCGGTGTCCATGTCGACCAAAGACACCCCGCAGGAGATCAAGGACCTGGTTGAAAGCGTTCGCGTCCCGGCGGGTGCCGGCGGTGCCGTAGATCACTGAAGCAAATGGTGCTGGCGCCGCTTTGGCGCCAGCACCGATCCAGCTGAGAGGCGCGGCCGTGACACTCGATCAAGCATCCTTTCTGTCCTACCTGCATCCCTATGACGTGCTGTCCGATGATGCGCGCAAGGATATCGTCGAGCAAAGTGACTGGGTCCAGTTTCGCCAGGGCGATAAGATCTATACCCGCGGGGATCGGCTGAAAGGTCTCTACATCATCGAAAGCGGTCAGGTTTCCGTCACCGATGAAACCGGCGCCCCTATCTCTCTGCTCAGCCGTGAAAACTCATTTGGCGAACGTGGTCTGCTGCGCGATGGACTTGCCGCCACCACCGCCACCGCGGCCGAAGATTGCCGCCTACTCTGCATTCCCTCCGCGCTGTTCCGGACGCTGCTGACGCAACATGACGCGTTCCGACGGTTCTTCGACCGCTCGCGCCGAAAGCCCGCCGACAGTGGTGCCAAAGCCACCAGTCTTGCCCGCGTTCAGGTCGAGGCACTGATGGTCGGCAACCCTGCTACCGTCACCCCCGAAACACAGATTGAAGACGCCGCGCGCATCATGCGTGATCGGCACATTTCCTGTTTGTGCGTCGTCGAGAACGATGCGCTGATCGGCATCCTCACGCTGCGCGATCTGGTGAACAAAGCCATCGCAGACGATTTGGCCAAGGGTTCGCCCGTCAGCGCGATCATGACAGTCAATCCACGCGTCCTGTCCCCGTCGGCGATTGGCTCGGACGTGCTGCATCTGATGATGGAGCACCGCCTGGGGCATCTGCCCATCGTCTCGGCCGGCCGGCTTGTCGGCATCGTAACCCAGACGGACCTGACCCGCTTTCAGGCCTCGCACGCCGCCAGTTTCGTATCCGAGGCCGCGCATGCGCAAAGCGTGCAGGACCTCGCGCAGATCACGGCGCGAATCCCGAACCTGTTGGTCCAACTCGTTGCCGCCGGAAACCGGCACGACATCGTCACCCGGATGATCACCGACATCGCCGATGTGGTCACGCGCCGATTGCTGCGTATGGCCGAAGATGAATTCGGCCCGCCCCCGGCCAAATATCTCTGGCTCGCCTGCGGATCACAGGGACGACAGGAACAAACAGGCGTGTCCGATCAAGACAACTGTCTGATCCTGGAGGACGGCATCAGCGTGGAGGACGCCGCATATTTCGCGTCCTTCGCGCAATTCGTCAGCGAGGGTCTTCATGTCTGTGGGTATGTCTATTGCCCGGGCGACATGATGGCGACGAACCCGCGCTGGTGCCAGCCGGTATCGGTTTGGAAAACCTATTTCAAAGGCTGGATCGCAAGCCCGGGAAAAGAGGCGCAGATGCTCGCCTCGGTGATGTTCGACCTGCGCCCCATCGGCGGCGACGAAACGCTGTTCAAGGACCTTCACACCGAGACGCTGAAGGCCGCGGCGGCCAACTCGATCTTCACGGCCCATATGGCCACCAACGCGCTGACCCACGCCACGCCCCTCGGCCTGTTGCGCGGCCTGTCGACCATCCGCGCCGGCGAGCATCGCAATACCATAGACATGAAGCTGAATGGTGTCGTGCCAGTTGTCGATCTGGGCCGAATGTATGCGCTGCAAGGCCAGCTCCCCGAGCTGAACACCCGCGCCCGGCTGGAGGCGGCGCTGGCGGCGAAGATTATCAGCGAAAGCGGCGGGCAGGATCTGCTGGACGCCTATGATCTGGTCGCTCAGACACGGCTGGACCATCAGGCCAAGCTTATAAAACAGGGTAATGCGCCGGATAACTTCCTTCCTCCCGCAACGCTTTCGGGATTCGAGAGAAGCCATTTGCGGGACGCCTTTGTCGTGATCAAGACGATGCAATCGGCATTGATGCAGGGGCGCGGTGTGCTCGGCTAACCAGGAAAAGAGACGGTCCATGTTTTTTGAACTTATCGGCACGATCGTTGCGGGCGCTGCCACCGGGCTTTTTGTCTGGGCCATCAACCGGACCCTCAAAGGCAGGCTGCCGAGTTGGCTGGTGCCTGCGTCTGCCGGCGCCGCGATGCTGATTGCCACCATTTCGAGCGAATACAGCTGGTTTTCGCGCGCCCAAGCCAACATGCCCCAAAGCTTTGTTGTCGCGGAAACCGTGGAAGAGACAAATTTCTACCGTCCGTGGACCTACGTCAAACCCTTCACCAGCCGCTTTGTCGCCGTTGACCGGGCGACGATGCGCACGCATCCGTCCCACCCCGAGCAGCGCATCGTCGATCTGGTGTTTTATGGCCGTTGGAGCAGAACAGCCAAGATACCGGCCCTGTTCGACTGCGCCGGACACGCCCGAGCCGATCTGGCCGACGGTGTCGATTTCGGGGCGGACGGAGAGGTTTTGAACGCCGATTGGCGGCCTATGGACGCACACGCCCCCCTGCTGCAGGCGGCGTGTGCGCAGACCTGACATGAAACATCTCAGCTTGCGCATAAGGGTATTCCTGTTTTTCTGTTTGGCCGCTTTGGGCAGTCTGGTCATCCTGGGTGCGGCCTTGTGGATGGGGTTCCGCCAGCTGGGTGACCCGGACGCGCTGTCTGCATTCATCAGCACCGGCGTCATCGCAGGGCTTGGGATCACGGGGCTTATCGCCTTCATCTGGCTCCTCTTTGACGACAATGTCAGCAAGCCCGTCGAAACCATCGCCTCCAGTTTGCGTGTGCGTGCCCATGTCGACGTCAGCACGCCCATTGACGTCTCGGCGGCCAGATACCTCGGCGATCTGGCACCTGCAGCCTCGGCGCTGGGCGCGGTTCTGGCCAATGTGACCAGATCACGATCGGAAAAGACCGATCACCTCCTTGCCGAGTTGACAGCGCAACGCGACCAGTTGGTCGAAATCCTGTCAGACATCCCGATCGCGACAATACTGATATCCGCCGATCACCGGATCGTGCTCTATGACGGGCAGGCCGCCGCGATGATGGAGCGTGTCGGGGCGGCCCGTCTGAAGGCGTCGATATTTGACTACCTCGACAAGACCTCGATCCTCACCGCGCTGGATCAAATGAATGACGCCAAGGTCTCCTACCTTGAAATCGCGGTGACGACACATTCCGGTGACATGTATTCCGGGCATATCCGCACTTTCGATACCGGTTATACCTTGATGCTGGAGCCGTTGGAGCCATCCGCCGCCCGGCCCCTGACATATGATTTCGACCTTCTCACGCCAGCGCGCGCGGCTGCCTTGCGCGATATTCCCCTGCGGGATCTGGTTTACGTGGTGTTCGACAGCGAAACCACGGGGCTGGATCCTGCCGTCGATGAAGTTGTGCAATTGGGCGCGGTGCGTGTCGTGAATGGCAAAATCGTGAAGGGTGAGGTCTTTGACACGCTGGTCGATCCCGGCATTCCAATTCCGAAACGCTCGACCGACGTTCATGGGATAGACAACTCTTCGGTTGCGGGAGCGCCCGCATTTGCCGATGTCTGCACGAAATTCCATGCCTTCTCGGAAGGGGCAGTTTTCGTCGCTCATAACGCCGCGTTCGACATGGCGTTCCTCCACAAGGAGGCGCTTAAAACCGGCCGAAAACTTGACCAGCCCGTCCTCGACACCGTTCTCATGTCGGCCGCGATTTTCGGCGGCTCGGCAACGCATACACTCGACGCTATCTGTGAGCGGCTCGAAATCTGCATTCCGCCTGAACAGCGACATACAGCAATGGGCGACGCGGTCGCGACAGCAAAAGCGCTGGTTGCAATGATCCCTATTCTTGAAGGACGCGGAATCCGGTCCTTCGGCGCCTTGCAGGCCGAGGCTGACAAGCATCGAAGGATCATTCAGGGCGGGACGTGATCGCTGACGCTCAGGCGCCGACTGAAACAGATGGGCGGCTCACGCCTTGGGCAAGCCGTCGCCGGGGCCGTTGCGGAACTCCTCCACCAGGAAATCGACGAAGACGCGGATACTGGGGGCGAGGTTGCGCTTGTCGGCAAAAAGCACGGCGATTTCCGCATTCTGCTGGGAGTAGTCGGGCAGAACGCGCACCAGCTCGCCCGATTGCAGCTTGCTCGCGACCAGGTAGGACGGCAGCCGTGCGATGCCCAGCCCGGCCAGCGTGGCGCGAAAGACGACATCGGTGCTGTTGCCCTCGAAATTTCCCTTCGCCTCGAAGCCCGCCCCATTGCCAGCCTCATGGGCGATCCATTCGTTCCGCTCATGGCTGCCCGCAATGCGCAAGCAGTTATGCCCGGCCAGATCCGCGAAGCATTCAGGATGGCCCGCACGGCGCAGATAGCTGGGCGCCGCGCAGAGAATCCGGCGGCTCTGCATCAGTTTGCGCAGGACGATATCAGGCATCTTCCGCTGCTCGGCAAAGCAGATGGCGACGTCGAAACTCTCGGCCTCAAGATCGATGTCGCGGTCTGTCAGATCCAGCGAGACACTGATGTCGGGGTACGCCTCCAGAAACCTTGGCAGAACCGGGATCAGCTGCGATTTGCCAAAGGCCACGCTGGACGCGATCTTCAGCCTGCCGCGCGGGTAGCCGTCAAGGCTCTGGATATGCGCCTCGGCATCCTCGAATTTCTCCGCCAGCGCCTTGCATTTGACAAAGAAATCGCGCCCCTCGGGGGTGGGCGAAACGCCGTTTCGCGTCCGGTTCAGCAGGCGGTAGCGCACCTGATCCTCCAGCAGCCCGATCTGCTTGCTGACGGCGGATGGTGTCTGGCCCATGCTGCGCGAGGCGGCCGAGATGCTGCCGCGCTCGACGACCTTCACGAAGAGCAGCATCTGAGATGAGATGTCCATCCGTTTTCCGTTTGCTGTTCCATTCCGTCACAACCCCTATGCGCATTCGAAGAGTTGTGAGCGCTACCAAGGTGTCGTACTTCTGCAGTGCAGCATAAATTCCGCGCTGCAGCAAGCGCCGAGGGGTGATCGTGATGTACACATATTCAAATCGAAATCTCGGCGACGGTTTTGGCGGTGCAATCGCGCCGTTTGCTCAGAAATTGGGCAAAGTCCGAAACGCAGTGGCGCATCGGCAGCGGTATTGCCGGAGGACCGGGAAACTCTCGCTGCTGCGCGTCTGCGAGCTTCGTGACCTCGAAATCCCCCGCGATCACATCAAACGCCTGACATGGGAGACAGCACATGGCCATTAGCATCAAACGGGGCGCAGCAGAGCTGCGCCGTCCCACCGCCTCCGCTTTGCGGATACCTGAATGGAGCTGCGCTTTGGGCGCCGTCATGGCCCGCACCGGCGCGGGCGCGATGCGCTGGACGATGTCCTTCATGTGGACCGTGCAACTCAGCCGCGTGACCAAGGTCCTGGCCGAGATGAACGACCGACAACTGGCCGCAATCGGCATTGCGCGGTCCGACATCCCGAAATATGCGGAAAGCCTGATGGGGGACGACCCCGCCGCGAAGGGACGCCACACAGGCGGCTGAGATGATTTTGGCCACTTGCGGCGAACTGCGAGTGGCCCTTCCGAGAAAGTGTTGGCTCTAACTCCTCCCAGAGCAGTCCAGCACGAGCGACGTCGGTGCCTAGCAGGTGCCGTCGGCGCAGGTGCCAGCATCCTTACCTCCTCCCCAAGGGTGCTGGCCCAACCTTGCCGCAGCGGTCCGGCGGCGTGCTCACGCAAAAGTGGGAAGTCTTGATCGGCCCGGCCTCCGATATGCTTAGAACACGCCCGGAAATGCCCTATACTTCGTTGAAAGTGGCGCGGCTTCGATGAGGCAGGCCGCGTTCGGGTAAGGAGGCTTTCTCATGACGACACTATCGCTCACCCGCCGCACCCTGATCACCACCGGCAGCGCGATGGCCGTGGCCGGGCTTTCGGGCCTTGCGTCGCCCGTCCGGGCCGAAGGCGTGGTGGCCACGCCCACGATGCAGGGCGGCGCCAATAATTACCGCCCCGGCGCCCCGATCGTCGAGCGCATTGGCGGCGGCGGCTTTTGGATGACGGGCACCGTGCGGCGCGCGGGCGATGGCGCCCCGCTGCCCGGGCAACGCATCCAGATCTGGGCCCACACGACCGAGGGGCATGAGCGCGATCCGCACAGCCATGGCGCCACCTTGACCGATGAGAACGGGAGGTTCCGCCTGGAAATGCCGCAGATCGTGCCGGCCTTCGGGCAGGCGCATGGCCATCTTGCCTATGATGACGACGCGTTCCAGACCGTGTTCCTGCGCCCGGTGATGCCTGACCCCTCGGCGACCAGCCTCGAGGCGCATTTCGTTCTCCGCTCGGCCTGATCGCGGGCGGGGCAGGGTGCGCCACTTGCGCGATATCGGGCCGCGAAAGGCCTTGGCATGGGGCACGCTGGTCATCGTTATCGCCGCGCCTCTGGCTTTGGCCGCTGTCAGCCCGCTACTGGCATGGCGCCAGCCGATCTATATCGCGGCGGGCTTCGCAGGCGTGGTTGCGCTTGCCTTGCTGCTGCTCCAGCCGCTTTTGGCGGGTGGTTATCTGCCCGGACTGACCGTGTTTCGCGAAGGGCGCATCCACCGCTGGATCGGCGTATCGCTGCTGGCAGCGGTCATTATCCACGTGATCGGGCTTTGGATTACCAGCCCGCCGGATGTCGTTGATGCGCTTCTTTTCACCTCTCCGACGCCGTTCTCGGACTGGGGCGTGATCGCCATGTGGGCGCTCTTTGCGACGGCTCTTCTGGCCGCCCTGCGCAAGCGGTTACGCCTGCGCTGGCGGTTCTGGCTCGGAGCGCATGGCGCGCTGGCCGTGGTCATCGTCTCGGGCAGTGTGGTCCATGCGATGTTGATCGACGGCACGATGGAAGTGGTAAGCAAAACAGCGCTTTGCGCGCTGGTCCTCATCGCTACAGCCAAGACCTTGGCCGATCTGCGTGTCTGGAGAGTGCGCAAGAGCCCGCGGTAACCGGGCCGAAAGCACTTCAGTTATGCCCGTAGAGATAATCGCGGGTCAGCGGGACCGCCTCTTGCGCGCGCGCAAGCTGCATCTGGAACACCACCTGCCGGTTCAGCCGAAAGGTAAACTCGCTTGCCAGCAGGTAAAAGCGCCACATCCTGCAGAACCGCTCGTCATAGAGCGCGCGCGCCTTGTCGAGATTGCGCATGAAGCGGTCATACCAATGGCGCAGCGTTTCGGCGTAGTGCAGGCGCCAGACCTCGACATCGGCGGGGATGAGGCCCGCAATCTCCACCGCGCGCGACATCTCGGACAGGGCCGGAACATAGCCGCCGGGAAAGATGTATTTGTCTATCCACGGGCTGGTCGTCCCCGGCGGTTTGGCCCGGCCGATCGTGTGGACCAGCGCCACACCATCCTGCGGCAGAAGAGAGCGGATCTTGCTGAAATACTCGCGGTAATGCGGCACGCCCACATGCTCGAACATGCCGACCGAGACGATGCGGTCGAACTGGCCTTCAACGTCGCGGTAATCCACCAGCCGGAAATCCACCTGGCCCTCCAGTCCCGCATCGCTAGCACGCTGCCGGGCGACACGGTGCTGCTCTTCGCTGAGGGTGACGCCCACCACTTCGGCGTCGAAATCCCGGGCCAGCGTCAGGCCCATGCCGCCCCAGCCACAGCCGATGTCCAGAACGCGCATCCCCGGCTCCAGCAGCAGCTTGCGGGCGATATGCGCTTTCTTGGCCTCCTGCGCCTCGTCCAGCGTCATGTTCGGGCGCGGGAAATAGGCACAGGAATACTGGCGATCCTCGTCAAGAAAGAGATCATAGAGCTCGCCCGACAGGTCATAGTGATGCGCGACATTCGCCCTCGCGCGTCCCACGGGATTGAACTGCGCAACCCGCCGCCCCAGATAGCGCAGCGCCTGCATGGGCCGTTGGGCGCACGTCCCGCCCAGCTCGGCCATGTTGCCGATGGTAAGACGCAGGAACCCCTCCAGATCGTCCCCCTCGATGGTTAGCCGCTGATCGACATAGGCCTCGCTCACGGCCATCTCGGGCGATAGCAGGATGCGTCGGGGCAGGGTGGGATCATGCAGGGTTATGGCCACCTCGGGGCCGGGCCTCTCGCCTTGATAGACATGCACGTCGCCGGACGGGTAGGTCACGCTGAGGCGGCCCTGCTGGACCAGCTGTGTCAAGAAACGGTGAAGGGCGTTGCTCCACATATCTCTCCCCTCTCACTTCGGGTTCGATCCGGGGCGCTGCGTTCACCCGCGCGGCGGGCATGGGGTTAATGCACTGGCATCCCGAAAGGTTTCCCTTGCGTCATCCATGTTTGCGCGAACATGTCATCTTGTAAATACCGCGCTTTCAAAAGTGGCAGAGGAACGCGCACGGGGCTGCGCCTCTTGACTTTGCCGCCCGGGCCATGTGTATCGGCCCAACGCCAGACCAGCCTGCCGCGCCGCGCGTCAGAACCGCCAAAGAGGATGATCCGAATGCACGCTTACCGCAGCCACACCTGCGCCGAATTGACGAAAAGCAATGTTGGCGACACAGTGCGCCTTTCGGGTTGGGTCCACCGCATCCGCGATCACGGCGGCGTCCTCTTTGTCGATCTGCGCGATCATTACGGCATGACGCAGCTGATCTGCGATCCTGACAGCCCTGCCTTCGCCGCCGTTGACGCGGTGCGCAGCGAATGGTGCATCCGCATCGACGGCACGGTCAAGGCCCGCGACGAGGCGCTGGTGAACCCCAAGCTGCCGACCGGCGAGATCGAGGTTTTCATCCGCGAGATCGAGGTGCTGGGCGCGTCCAAAGAACTGCCGCTGATGGTCTTTGGCGATCAGGAGTACCCCGAGGAGACGCGGCTGAAGCACCGCTATCTGGACCTGCGCCGCGAGGCGATGCAGCGCAACATGACGCTGCGCAGCGATGTCGTCGCCTCCATGCGCCGCCGCATGTGGGACGCGAGCTTTCGCGAGTATCAGACGCCGATCATCACTGCGTCCAGCCCCGAAGGCGCGCGCGACTTTCTGGTGCCGTCGCGTCTCCACCCTGGCAAATTTTATGCGCTGCCGCAGGCGCCGCAGCTCTTCAAGCAGCTGATCATGGTCTCGGGCTTTGACAAGTATTTCCAGATCGCGCCCTGCTTCCGCGACGAAGATCCGCGCGCCGATCGCTCGCCCACGGATTTCTACCAGCTCGATCTCGAGATGAGCTTTGTCGAGCAGCAGGACGTGTTCGACAAGATCCAGCCCGTTATCCAGGGCATCTTCGAGGAATTCGGCGGTGGCCGCGCCGTCGACAGCGTCTGGCCGCAGATCAGCTATGCCGACGCCGCGCTCTGGTATGGCACCGACAAGCCCGACCTGCGCAACCCGATCAAGATGCAGGTCGTCTCCCAGCATTTCGAAGGCTCGGGCTTTGCCATCTTTGCCAAGCTGCTGGAGCAGGAAGGCACGCAGATCCGCGCCATCCCCGCGCCCGGTGGCGGCAGCCGCAAGTTCTGCGACCGCATGAATGCGTTTGCGCAGAAAGAGGGCCTACCGGGGATGGGTTATATCTTCTGGCGCAAGGGCGATGACGGCATGGAAGCCGCCGGCCCCCTCGCCAAGAATATCGGCCCCGAGCGCACCGAGGCGATCCGCCAGCAACTGGGTCTGCGCGAGGGCGACGCGGCCTTCTTCCTCGGCGGCAAGCCCGCCAGCTTCGAGCGTGTCGCCGGCAAGGCGCGGGTCGAGATCGGCAATGAGCTGGGTCTGACAGACGAAAACCGCTTTGCCTTTGCCTGGATTGTCGATTTCCCGATGTACGAGGCCGACGAGGAGACGGGCAAGATCGACTTCTCGCACAATCCGTTCTCGATGCCGCAGGGCGGGCTGGAGGCGCTGCAGGGCGATCCTCTGAAAGTTCTGGGATATCAGTATGATCTGGCGTGCAACGGATACGAACTGGTCTCGGGCGCGATCCGGAATCACCGGCTCGACGTTATGATCGCGGCCTTCGAGAAGGCCGGCTATGACGAGGCCGAGGTGCATAGCCGCTTTGGCGGGCTGGTGCAGGCGTTCCAATACGGCGCGCCGCCCCACGGGGGCTGCGCGGCGGGCATCGACCGGATCGTGATGCTGCTTGCGGATGAGGCGAATATTCGCGAGGTCATCATGTTCCCGATGAACCAGCGTGCCGAGGATCTGATGATGAACGCCCCCAGCGCGCCCACCTCCGATCAACTGATGGAACTTGGCCTGCGGGTGATCCCGCAGGGCAAGTAGCGCCGAAGCGCGGGGTCAGTCCTCCAGACTGTCCTCGCGCTTTTTCGCGATCAGCTTGCGCTCCTCCTCCTTGCGGTTCTGGAAGCGCTCGCCATATCCCTTGATCTCGTCCTCGGCGATGACCTCGCGGGCGCGGGCAAAGACCTCTTCTTCTTCCTCGTCGATGTGATGCTCGTAATCGTGGCGTAGCTTCTTGAACTTCTGCATCCACGCGCCTTCGGACATGTCCATTTCGCGCAGCTCTTCCAGCAGATCGTCGATCTGCTGATGCTCATGCACCGAGTGGCGGGCAGAATCCTGGCCCCATGTCTTGGAAATCAGCTTGGAATAAAACGTCTCTTCCTCGGCGGCGCCGTGGCTTTTGACATCTGAATAGAACTCTTCCCACGCTTCCTTGCGGGCCTCTGACGCGCCGGAGGTGTCGGCGATTTTCTCAAGTAATTCGCGGTGATGATCGTGGTCGGCTTTGATCGCGGAATAGATATCGGTCATGGCTGCACTCCTTCTGCATTTCTTGCAGAAACGCCTCAGACCGGGCCGGGTTCCGGCGCTCAGCCCTTTTGCGCGGGATCGCTTGTCACGCGGACCAGCCGGGTGAGCTCGCTCAGGGGCGAGCGCTGCACGCCTGCGTCATCGAAATTCGACGGATCCAGCCAGAGGCGAAATGCCTCATCCAGCGCTGGCCATTCGGCGTCAATAGCGGCGAACCAGGCGGTGTCGCGGTTGCGGCCCTTGACCACGGTCGCCTGACGGAAAATCCCCTCATAGCTGAGGCCCAGCCGCTGCGCTGCGCGTCGCGACGGCGTGTTCAGCGCGTCGCATTTCCATTCATAGCGCCGATATCCGGCCTCAAACGCCCATTGCATCATCAGATACATCGCCTCAGTCGCGGCGATCGTGCGCTGCAATTGCGGGGCCATTGCGATATAGCCCACCTCGATCGAGCCGGCCTCGGGTTTGATCCGCAGGAAAGACGCGATGCCGCCATAGGCCTCGCGCGCGGTGTCGTAGATGGCAAAGAACACGAAATCCGGCGAGGCCGTGATATCGCGTATCCAGCGGTGGAACTGCGCCGACGAGGCGAACGGACCTACGGGCATGTAATCCCACACCTCGTCATGGCCGTCATAGGCGGCAAAGAGGAGCGCGGCATGCGTCTCGGCATCCAGCGGCTCCAGCCGGACATGACGGCCGGTGAGGGTCATGTTCCCGGGCCTCGGCGGCGCGGTCCATCCTTTGATCTCCCGGCCGCGCGGACGTGTGTCGCTCATGCTCTGCTATGCTCCTCTGACGGGGCGATCATAGGGCGGGCGCCGCCCAAAGGAAGCGGAATCTAGAGGATGAGCAGTGGATCGGCGCCCATGTCGAGCCCCGGAAAGATATCGCGTTCGAGCGCTGCGATGTCGGTACCGTAGAGGCTGCGGATGATCCAGGCCAGATGCGCGCGTAGATCGCGTGTCGGGCGCAGATCCCGCCGTTGATAGAGCGCCGTCTCCGACAGGCCGGGCCAGTCCGCCACAACGCGCCCGCCCTGCAGCGCGCCCCCGGCCATGATCATCGCGCCTGCCGTGCCGTGATCCGTGCCGCCTGATCCGTTCAGCCGCGCGGTGCGCCCGAATTCGGTGATGGCGACGACCGCCGTGCGCTGCCACACGGGGCCGAGGCCGGTCTGCAGCGCCGTGATGGCGCTGGTCAACCGGGTCAGTGCGCGGGCCAGTGTGCGATGTTGGTTGGCGTGGGTGTCAAAGCCAGTGAGCGAGAAGGCTGCGATCCGCGCGTCCTCGCGCAGGCGCGCGGCGGCAAACTCGGCAATGGCGTCGGGGCGCGCGGCGGGGGCCGTGTTAGCGCTCATCATGTCGGCGGTGGTGGCTGCCATCGCGTCGCCACCGCGCGAAAGGTCGATCGCCTCGGCGGCCGCTTCGCGAAAGAGCGGGTCGTCGTGCAGGATCTCCTCCAGCAGCCGCTCGGCCTGCGGGCTGAGGATGAGGGCAGCGTCGGGCGACCAGTTTGCCACCGGTGCATCGCCGCGCATCAGCAACATGTCACCGCGCCCGACGGAATAGGCGGTCCGGGCCAATGCGCCCGGCATCTGCGCCAGAAGGCGGTTGAGCCAGCCATTGCGCAGCCGCCCCAGCGCGTCCATCCCAGTGCCCGCTTCCAGCAGATCCTGCCCGTCGAAATGGCTGCGCGCGTCGCGGTAGGGCGTGGACACCGCATGAGCGAAGGCGAGTGCGCCCTTGTCCCAAAGGGGCCTCAGCGGATCCAGCGCGGGGTGGAGACCGTAGAATCCATCGAGGTGCGTCGCCGCGTGATGGGGCCTCAGCGCCGCGAAATCGGGATCGCCCAAGGGGGGCAGTACGTCCAGTCCGTCCAGCCCGCCGCGCAGGATGATCACGACGAGGCGCGCATCGCCCGGCGCGCTGGCCAGTGTGACTGGCGTGACAAGCGGCGCGGCGGCGAGCGAGCATCCGATCGCGGCGGTGCGGCTGAGGAATTGGCGGCGGGTGAGGCTGGACATTGGATCAGACCCTCTGAAAGGCAGGGGAGGCTAGGACAAGGCCGATCCCCTCGGCGCGGGTTTCGGCGCGGGCTGCGGCATCCTTTACGGCGCTGGGCAGTTTGCTGCCAAGGGCGGCGCGCGCGAATTCTTGCGGGTCCGGCAGGGTGCGGCGCAGCCGGAAAGGCACGCTCATCGCCCAGTTCAGCCGCGCGGCAAGGCGCTGCGGCGTGATCCAGTCGGCATCCGCTTCGGGCCAGCCGTCCGGGCCGGGCGGCGCCCCGTACGGCTGCCCCATGAGTTGCAGGGGGGTGAGGAATAGTCGGTTCATCAGCTTGGCGTCGCCCGTGGGAATATGTGCGGGCACCAGATCCAGCGCGCGCAAGGCCGAGCCGATGAAATCGACCGGCGACTTGACGTTCTGCCGGGGCGCAGCCCACGCCGCGGGATGCTCCAGCATGGCTAGGGTCATGGCGGCAAGATCTCCGCCGGTTTCCAGAAAAGCGGTGGCCATTTCATCGACCATTGCCGCATCCGGTGCGTCGGCAACGAAATGCACCGCCATCTTGCGCGCCAGATGCCGCGCCGTGGCGGGATGGGTGGCCAGCATGTCCAGCGCGGCGTGCAGATGTACCGCCTCGGGAGCGCCGCCGCCAAAACTCTGGCCCAAGAGGACATGTGGCCCCGGCTCGGCCAGATCCGGTCGGTAGGCAAAGCCGTCCCGCAGCTTGAAGCTGAGGCCCGTCAGTAGACGTGCCAGCGCCGCGACATCGCCCTGATCATAAGGCCCGCCCCCGCCGAGCGTGTGCAGCTCCAGCATCTCGCGCGCCAAGTTTTCATTCAGACCTCCGCGTCCCTTTTCCGGCGCCACCGCGCTGTTCGGCCCCACCGAGACAGCCTGGTCGAGATAGGTCAGCATCAGCGGCTCTTGGCTGACGGCGCGCAGCATGTCGCCAAATCGGCCCGCAACATGCGGGCGAATGGCCGTTTCGACATAGGGCAAATGGGCCTGGGGCCAGACAAATCCGACGCCGCGGGCCGTGAAATGATCGGCCCAGAAGGCGGTCAGCCGCTCGCGCAGACCATCCTCGGTGCGGGCGCGCCTCAGCAGCATCTGGCCGGTCCAGCCTGCGGCATCAGCCCGGCTGCGGCGCCTCATCTTGCGGTAGGCGCGTTTCGCCTCCCGATGCGCGTCATCGCCTTTGGCTTTGCGGCGCGCCTTTCGGGCCGCCCGCACCTGGCGCATCCAGTCCATATAGGCGGACGTTTCGGGGATGGGAAAGTCGGCCTTGGCGCGATCAGGGCCGCGCAGGCGGTCCATCATCTCGCTCACCGAAGACGGCGGGGCCAGGCCGGGGCCAAGCCCGCATCCGAACCGGATGTCTGCCGTTTCGGGATCGAATGGCATATCGCGCTCCGCAGGATGGCCGGGCCGACCGGTCCATATCATCCGAATGATAGCGCGGCGCCGCGCGGCTGGCACGCGGCGGATAACGGCTCGGCGCTACATTGCCACTCGCTGGCTCAGGCGTTCCTGCACCAGCCCGGCGACCTGAGCGACCCGCGCGTGAAGCGCCGCGCCGCCGCGCCGCTGTGTGCCCAGTTCAAGCGCGGCCTGAGCCAATTGCCCGTCATCGGCCGACTTCGCAACGCCGCCCAGAAACTGCGCGACATAGTCCAGCACCGGCCCCTCGGAATGCTCGTCCAGAAGGTTCGAGACGTGCAGCATGTCGTCTCGGTAGGCCAGCGGATCGGGATGCACCAACTCGTCGCGCAAAACTCGCGGCCCGCTCGGCTGGCGGTCTCCGGGCAGGGTGGCGAGGATGGTCTGCTGGAAAATGCCCAGATTGCTCAGCGGCTTGGCCAGGAACCCGTCCGCACCTGCGGCCATCGCGACATCCTCACCGCCGTCATTGCCGCTGGTGGCGATGATCGAGGTCACCCGCGGGGCGGCCGCCGCCAGCTCTGTGATGAGGTCGAGACCAGACCCGTCCGGCAGTCCCAGGTCGATGATGACCGCCGAGGGGCGATAAACCTGCAAATGCCGCCGCGCCGAGCGCAGGCAATCGGCCCGCCGGATTCGTGCGCCCGAATGGAGGCACATCAGGCGCAGCGCGTCGCAGGCATAAAGGCTGTCTTCGACCACCAGAACCGTCATGCCCAGCAGGGGGCGTGCCGCGGTGGGGCAGGGAATCGGGGTCAGTGCGGGCAGATCGTCCATCGGTTTCATCCTTTGTTGGCAGCATCCATGACATCAGCGTTAAGCAGACTTGGCTAACGCGGGGTTAACGCGGCTCGCAAAACTGCCGGGCTGTGCGCGAGGGCCGCAGACCTGCGACGCCGCGCCACTTGCCCTTGGTGCGCGCACGCCTCATAAAGCGGACAATCACCGCGCCAGAGCCATGAATTAAAGGAGCAGACATGATCGGACGTCTCAATCACGTGGCCATCGCCGTGCCCGACCTTGATGCTGCCATTGCGCAATATAGCGATGCGCTGGGCGCGAATGTGGGCGCGCCGCAGGACGAGCCGGATCACGGCGTCACGGTCGTTTTCATCGAATTGCCCAATACCAAGATCGAACTTCTCTATCCCTTCGGCGACGCCAGCCCGATTCGCGGCTTTCTGGACAAGAACCCAGCGGGCGGCATTCATCACATCTGCTACGAGGTTGAGGATATCGCCGCCGCGCAGCAGCAACTGACCGCCTCGGGCGCGCGGGTGCTGGGCGATGGCACGCCCAAGATTGGCGCGCATGGCAAGCCGGTCCTGTTCCTGCATCCCAAGGATTTCAACGGCTGCCTCATCGAGCTGGAGGAAGTCTGATGGGCCCCGTCTCCGGTCTGGTTCTCTATGCGGTGATCTGGTTCATGACGTTCTTCGTCGCCATCCCGATCCGCCTGCAAACCCAAGGCGAGGCCGGCAAGACGGTGCCGGGCACGCATCACGGCTCGCCCGAGCGGCATGACCTGAAGAAAAAGGCGTTGATCACCACTGGCGTTGCCTTCGTCATCTGGGCAGCTATTGCCTATGTCATCTTGTCAGGCTTGATCTCAATGGACGATATCGACCTTTTCAATCGGTTCGGACCGGGTCCGGTCGAAGGGCGTGGACTAGGTGGGTAAAGGTCGCCGCCCCGAGGATCGGGATCAGCAGATTGACCAGCGGCACCGATAGCGGAATCGCCATGAGCACGCCTGCTCCCCAGATCCTCAGCCAGTGGCGGCGGCGCAAATCCTGCGCCCCCGCGCGCCCCAGGCGGCGCATTGCGGCCAGCTGAAAATACTCGCGACCCAGCAGATAGCCGTTCAAGCCCCAGAAGATGGCAAAGGCGCCGAAGGGCAGCGCGATATAAAGGATCAGCGCGAGGATATTGGCGCCGATCAGCACCCCAAGAAACCCGGCCGTGTCGCGCAGCGCGTCCATCCAGCCCATCGGCTTCACCGGGGGCAGGGCGGGATAGTGCCGCGCCTCGACCGCTGCAGCCACGTCATCGAGGAAAAGCGACGTGATGGCCGAGGCGACGGGAACCATCAGGAAGATCGACATCACCATCATAGCCAGAAGGCTGCTCCAGCCAAGAAGATCGTCGACCCAGCGCACCTCGCCCACGAGGGGCAGGCTGACGGCGTCGCCGGTGAGCCATGAGATGAGGATGAGGACAAGTGCATAGACTGCAAAGAGCAGCGCCACCGTCAGCGCCACGCCCAGGATCAGCACCCGGCGAAAGCGTGGATCGCCCATCTGCGCCAAGGCCTTGGAAAAACTGGTGAGAATCATTCGGAAATCCATGTGGTGATGGCGCGCATATCGGGCCTTGGCCGCTCGGGCGGGACGCTCGTCTCGGTGCCGATATGGATCAGACCGGCAATCCGCTCATGCGGTGCGAGTCCCAATTGGCCTTCGGCAAAGGCGCGGTCATGGCTGGCCCAGCCGCTGAGCCAGTTGGCCCCCCAGCCCGAGGCGAGGGCGGCATTCAGCAGCGCAAGGCAAACGGCCCCGGCAGAATAGGTCTGCTCGATGGCCGGGATCTTGGGCGAGGGTCGCTGCACCTCGATCACGGCGACCGCCAGATGTGCGTCCGTGAACTGCTTTTGCGCCTTCTCTATGGCCTCCGAGTCAAGCGCGGCTGGCAGCGTTGGAATAGCTTTGGCCAGACGCAAGAGCGCCGCACGCTCAAGCACGACAAAGCGCCACGGCTCGAGCTTGCCATGATCGGGCGTGCGCGCGGCCATTTCCAGCATCGGCATCAGCGCGGCGCAGTCCGGCACCGGCAGGCCCAGCGTCTTGGCCGGGCGCGAGCGGCGGGTTGCCAGAAAATCCAGCACGTCGGGGCGGGGTGTCGGCATGATGTGGCTCCGGCTCTTGGGGATATGCCCCTATGTCGGTCGGCCACCCGGCGGGGTCAAGGGCGGCTGGGTATAGACGCCTTCGGGCAGGTTCAGCGCCGCCGCCAGATCGCGCAGCTGCGTCATCGACAGGGTGATGTCGCGGATCTCGTTCAGGCGCGGGTCGAACTGGCGGATCACGATGCATTCCTCGAAGGCTTCGATCACCACGTCCTCCTGCAGCGGCGCCATGCCCTCATCCACGAGGGTCACGACGGTGGCATCAAATTCATGCTCGATGGAAAACATCTGGCCCGGCTCCTGCAGCGATTTCTGACCTCAGACTGGCGGGATCGGCGGTGCGTTGCAAGCGATGAGCAATGGCACTGGCCCTTGCCCCTGCGCGCCGATAAGCTGGAAAAAAAACGACACTGCCCGGAGGCCCCCTATGCGAAAGTTAACCTTGCTCTGCGTGCTGGCACTGGCCGCGTGCGGCGCGCCGCCACCCGCGACCCGTGCGCCCTCAGGTCAAATCACCGCGCCGGCACAAAAGCCGCCGGCTAGGGCGACATCCGCCAAGCTGTCACAGTTCGAGGCGGTCGTTGCCGCGGTCGAGCCTGTGGCCGAGCGCGAGTGCAATGCGCGCACCCGCAACCTCAACTGCGATTTCCGCATCGTTGTCGACGATCGCCCCGGCCAGCCAGCCAACGCCTTTCAGACGGTGGACAAGCAGGGGCGGCCGATCCTCGCCTTCAACCTCGCGCTGATCGCCGAGGTGCGCAACCGCGACGAACTGGCCTTCGTCATGGGCCATGAAGCCGCGCATCACATCGCCGGACATCTCGACCGACAGCGCAGCAATGCCATGGCGGGTGCGGTCCTTCTGGGCGGTCTTGCGGCAATCACCGGCGCGGGGCAGAGCACGGTTCAGAATGCGACCGATCTGGGGGCAGGCTTGGGCGCGCGCACCTATTCCAAGGATTACGAGCTGGAGGCCGATGCGCTGGGCACCGTCATCACGAAGCGGGCCGGGTATGATCCGGTGCGCGGCGCCGCTTTCTTTACGCAGATTGCCGATCCGGGCGACCGCTTCCTCGGGACGCACCCGCCCAATGCGCAGCGGATCGACACGGTGAGGCGCGTCAACGCCGGGCTGTGAGCCGGGGCGTGTCTTCACGGCGCATGTGGCAACTGACGGGCGTGGTAAGCGACCGGGGATCGAAATACGCGGTATCCGGTGGCCCTGCCGCCTCGCGCGAGGAGGCCGACGCCTTCCTGAAAGACCTCAAGCGCGACAAGAAATTCGCCAAGGCAACCCATAACACCTGGGCTGTTATCCTGCCGGATGGCACGCCACTCAAAGGCGATGACGGCGAGGCCGGCGCGGGCATGGTGATCGTGCGCATGCTCGAGCGGGAAGGACTGACCGGGTACATTCTGGTCGTGACGCGCTGGTATGGCGGGAAGCATCTGGGCGGTGATCGGTTTCGCCATGTGCAAACCTGCGTGGATGAATGGCTGGCAGCCTATGCGCGCTAGGCTGGACGCGCGCCCTTACGGCAGCATCTGCATTCCTGAGGCGATGCCGCCAAAGAAGCAGCCCGACGCGACCAGCACGAATCCATGCCAGATCGCGTTGGAATAGCGCAGCTTTTCCCACGCATAAAAGGCGATACCAGCACTATACAGCAGGCCGCCCGCCAAAATCAGGCCGAGGCTGAACCGCGGCAGAAGCCCGATCAGGGGCACGAACAGGATCAATCCCATCCAGCCAAGCGCGAGATAGGGCCAGAACGCCGTGTGCATGCGCCCGCGCCCTGTCATCAGCTTGAGCGCCGCGCCCACAAGGGCCAGCGCCCAGACGATGCCCAGAATGATATAGCCAAAGCCGGTACCAAGAAGCACCGCAAGCGGCGTAAAGGTGCCGGCGATCTTGACGTAAATGGCTGCATGATCGAGGCGTCGCAAGACCGGACGCGCGATCGTGTCTGCGAGAATGTGATAGGCTCCTGAGGCTCCCAGCATGATGAGAAGTGCCGCGGAATAGATGGCAAGCGCGGTCCACTGGCCCATACCCACCTCTTGCGGCATTCGGCTCAGAAGCCAGACCACCGCCCCGAGCGCGAGCGCGAAACCGATGATGTGCACGGCGCCGTCTGCCAGCCGCTCGTTACGTGTGTAGGAAGGATAAGACATTGTACTCATGCCTTTCACGCTAGGGGATTGAACTTAAGAAATCCTGAAGGCGCTTGAGAGGCGCGCCAGCATCAACGTGATCAAACGCCAAAAGGTTTCAAGCTGGCCCGCGGGCCAGCGCGCCCCAGAGGTCATACTCTCCCGCCTCGTCCACTTCGACGCGCACGATGTCGCCGACACTGAGATCCTCGGTGCCCTCGTCGATGAAAAGATTGCCGTCGATTTCGGGCGCGTCCGCCTTGGTGCGGCAGGTGGCAATCCCGTCCTCGTCGATGTCATCGATGATCACGTCTTGCACAGATCCAACTTTTGTGGCCAGTTTTTTAACCGATATAGCCTGCGCTTTTTCCATAAAGCGATTCCAACGCTCTTGCTTGACCTCATCCGGCACATGATCCGGCAGGTCGTTCGAGCGCGCGCCGGCCACGTTCTCATACTGAAAACAGCCCACTCGATCCAGCTGCGCCTCGTCCAGCCAATCGATCAGCGTCTGGAATTCGGCCTCCGTCTCGCCGGGATAGCCGACGATGAAGGTGCTGCGCAGGGTGATGTCGGGGCAGATATCGCGCCATGCCGCGATCTCGTCCAGCGTCCTGGCGGCAGCGGCGGGCCGCGCCATGCGGCGCAACACATCGGGATGCGCGTGCTGGAAGGGGATATCGAGGTAAGGCAGGACCAGCCCCTCGGCCATCAGCGGAATGAGGTTGCGCACATGCGGATAGGGATAGACATAATGCAGCCGCACCCACGCGCCCAGACTGCCCAGATCACGCGCCAGATCCGTGATATGCGCGCGGTGACCCCGCTCTTCGGCATGCTTGATATCGACGCCGTAGGCCGAGGTATCCTGGCTGATCACCAAAAGCTCTTTCACACCATTCTCGACCAGCTTTTCAGCCTCGCGCAACACCGCATGGGCCGGGCGCGAGACGAGGCGGCCGCGCATGTCGGGGATGATGCAGAACTTGCACTTGTGATTGCAGCCCTCTGAAATCTTTAGATAAGAGTAGTGCCTTGGCGTCAGGCTGACGCCGGAAGCGGGCAGCAGATCTATGTAGGGATCGGGCCGGGGGGGCACGGCGGCATGCACGGCGTCCAGCACCTGCTCGTACTGGTGCGGGCCGGTCACGGCCATGACGCTGGGATGCGCGCCGGTGATGTATTCCGGCTCGGCTCCGAGGCACCCGGTGACGATCACGCGGCCATTTTCGGCCAGCGCCTCGCCAATGGCGGCAAGGCTTTCGGCCTTGGCGCTGTCCAGAAATCCGCAGGTGTTCACGATGACGGCATCCGCCCCGGTATAATCGGGCGAGATGCCATAGCCCTCGGCGCGCAGGCGCGTGAGGATGCGCTCGCTGTCGACCAGCGCCTTGGGACAGCCCAGCGACACCATGCCGATATGCGGCTGCCCCTCGCGCCGGGGGGCGGGGATGAGGCGGGCGCGGGCAAGGTCGGGGCGCAGGTCTGGGGGATTGGTGCTCATGCGCGGCATATAGACGAGGCGGCGGCGCGGCAAAAGGGGCAAACTATTGCCGGTGGGCGGCGTCGCGCCTAAGCTGGCAGGCAAAAGGGCGGCTTGGACGCCATGATAATGAGGCGGCATATGAAATTTCTGGTAAAGGTTCTCGGCTTTGTCCTCATCGCGGCGATCCTCGCTCTCGGCGCGCTTTTCTTTCTGCCGGGCGAGCGGATCGCGCGCATTGCCGCCGAGCGGATCAGCACGATGACGGGCCGCGAGGTCACGATGACGGGCGAGACCTCGGTCAGCTTCTATCCCGTCCTCGGCATCAGCACCGGCAAGACGACCATCGCCACCGCGGGTTGGGCGTCGGGCGGGCCGATGCTGACGGCGGACAGCCTCAAGGTGGGCGTCGATCCCATCGCCCTCATCGGCGGCGAGGTGCGCATCACCGGCCTTGAGGTCGCGCGCCCGCGCATCGTGATTGAGCGGGACAAGAACGGGCGCGGCAACTGGGAGATTGGCATCGACGGCGTCGCGTCGACCGGGCAGGGCGACGGGACCGCCACCCCCGAAGCGCAATCGCGCGCCTTGGCCCTGACCTTGGACCGCGCGCTGATCACCGACGCATCCGTGACCTATATCGATGCGCGCTCCGGCACCCGGCAGGAGATGTCCGGCGTCGATCTGGACCTGCGCTGGCCGAGTTACAGCGGCGAGGCGACATTCGATCTGGTGCTGCGCCCGGCGCAGCAGGATGTGCAAATCGCGGGCCAAATCGATCAGCTCGGTCCGCTGCTCGAAGGCGGGGTCTCGCCGCTCAGGATGACGGTTTCGACCGATGGCGGCACGCTCAGCCTTGATGGCCGGGCCAGCGCGGCGCCGCAACTGGATGCGCGGCTTACCGCGGATATCGGCAGCACGGCGCGCTTCATGACCGCGCTGGGCCTGCCTCCCGCCGATCTGCCCCGGGGGCTGGGCCGCGAGGTGACTGCCCAAGCGCAACTGAACGTGACCGAAGACCTGCGCGTCTCGCTGCGCGACATGACGTTGGGCCTTGGCGGCAACACCCTGACCGGCGCGCTTGACCTTGTGACCAATGGCGCGCGCCCGCGCATCACGGCGCGGCTGAATGCGGGCGCGCTGGATCTCAGTGCGCTCTCCGCCGACGACAGCGGTGGGACCGCCACGGGCACGCCCGCTCCCGGGCCAGCCGTTGATGAGGTCTGGTCCCGCGCGCCCATAGATGCCAGCGCGCTTGGCCTTGCCGATGCGGATATCGCCTTGACGGCCAGCAGCCTCGATTTGGGCCAATTCAACTTCGGAAGCGCGGATATCCAGCTGACCATCGATGCTGCCCGCGCCGTGGCGCGGCTGGATCAGCTCGAGGGGTATGGGGGTAGCGTCACGGGGCAGGTGGTGGCCAACAACCGCTCGGGCCTGTCGGTCGGGGGGGATCTGACCGCGCGCGGCATCGACATGGAGCGGTTGCTGACAGATGCGGCGGACATCACCCGCTTTGCCACCACCGGCACGGCCAGCCTCGATTTTCTCGGCGTCGGCCAATCGGTCCACGAGATCATGAACAGCCTCAGCGGCAATCTCAGCCTTGCGACCGGGCGCGGGGTCATCTCCGGCTTTGATCTTGACCGGCTGATGCGCACCGGTGACGGCAGCGGCGGCACCACGGTCTTTGATGAGATGGGCGCCAGCTTTGCCATCGAGGGCGGCAACATGCGCGGGGATGATCTGAAAATGTCCATGCCGCTGGCAAGCGCAACGGGCAAGGGTCGCATCGGCCTTGGCGCGCGTGACATCGACTATCTTTTCACCCCCGTGCTCCTTCAGGGCGAAAACAGCCGCGGCCTTGCCATCCCGGTCAGCATAACCGGCCCCTGGTCCAATCCGCGCATCCGGCCCGATCTGGAAAAGGCAATCGACCTCAATTTCAAGGAAGAGCGCAAACAGCTTGAGAAAAAGGCCCGCGAGGAGGTCGAAAAGGAGATCGACAAATTCGTCGAGAAAGAACTGGGCGTGACCGTGCAGGAGGGCCAGTCTGTGGAGGATGCACTGAAAGACAACGTCAAGGAGCAGGCGGTCAAGGAACTCTTCAAGCTTTTCGAATAGACGTCCGTTTCATCTTGGCCGAAATACGCGCGCCGCAGGCGTCCCACAGCCCAAGAAAAAGCCCCGCCTGATCGGACGGGGCTTCTTATGATCAGAGGCGCGCGGCCCTCAGCGGCGGCGGTCGCGGCGCGAACTCATCGGCTGGAACGCGACGCCCACATGCGCCTCGCAATAGGGCTTGCCCGCCTGCACCGGCAGGCCGCAGAACCAGAAATCATCGGTCGCCGGGTCGCCGACGGGCCATTTGCAGGTGCGCGATGTCAGCTCCATCAGCGACAGCTTCTTGGCCTTCTTCTCGACTTCGCTGACCTTGGCCAGCGCTTTGGGGTCGATTTCGTTGGTCGAAGGCTGCGGCGGCAGGGGCTGGCCCGCCGGGATGATCGGCTTGATCCGGGTGACGGGGGCGGCGGGCGCCTCCTCCTCTTCCGGCGCGGGGGCAGGTTCGGCCTTCGCAGCCGGCTTGGCCGCCGCGGGCTTGGTGGCTGCCTTGGGCGATGAGGGCTTGGCCGCGGCCTTGGGCGCTGCCTTGGCGGGCTCGGCCGCCCCGGCCTCAGCGGCGCCGACACCGGACGCAGCGGTACTTCCCGCCCCGCCATTGCGGTTCGACAGGCCCAGCCTGTGCACCTTGCCGATCACGGCATTGCGCGTCACACCGCCCAATTCCTTGGCGATCTGGCTGGCCGATTGGCCCTCGCCCCACATTTTCTTCAGCAGCTCGACGCGTTCATCGCTCCAGGACATGATGGCCCGTTCCTTAACCTTGGGACGCACGCCAACTGGCGCGGAGACCCGCAAATTTCCCGAGTTCCCTATTCTAATCACTCGCGAGTGAGTTACAAGACGTCGAATCAGGCCGCGCGGGCCGGAATGCCGCCATGCGGCGCCGCCTGTGGCCGACATGGGAGGAGGCAGATCATGCAGGATTTCACCGATATGGGCACGCGGCGCTTCGGCGCGGTGAACTGGCTGGGCCTTGGCACGCTGTGCTGGCGCGAGATCATGCGCTTCGTCGCCGTCTGGACGCAGACCCTGCTGGCCCCGCTGGCGACGGCGGCGCTGTTCCTGGTGATCTTCACCATCGCCATCGGCCCGACGCGCGGCGATGTCATGGGCGTGCCCTTCACGCATTTCATCGCGCCCGGCATTCTGATGATGACGGTGATCCAGAACGCCTTCGCCAACACCTCCTCCTCCATCGTGATCGGCAAGGTGCAGGGCAATATCGTGGACACCCTCATGCCGCCGCTCAGCCCGGCCGAGTTGGTTCTGGGCTATCTCGTCGGCGCCGTCGGGCGCGGGCTTTGCGTGGCCATCGCCATCGCGCTGGGCCTCATGCTTTTCGAGGGGATCGTGCCGCAGCATCCCTTGATGCTTGTGGGCTACGTCATCCTCGGCTCGGCCTTCATGGGCGCGGTCGGCATCGTTGCAGGCATCTTTGCCAACAAGTTCGACCAGATGGCGGCGATCACCAATTTCATCGTGACGCCCCTCGCGTTCCTTTCTGGCACGTTCTACTCGGTCGAGGCGCTGCCCCCGGTGCTGAACGAGATCACGCATTTCAACCCGATCTTCTACCTTATCGACGGCGTCCGCTTTGCCATGCTGGGCGTCTCGGACAGCAGCCCGGCACTGGGAGCGGTGGTGGCGACGGGCGCAACCTTCGCAGTGGCGGGCGCGGCGCTCTGGATGTTCGCGCGCGGCTACCGGCTCAAGGCCTAGGCCGAGTTGACAGGCGCGGCGTGCTGCGGCACCACTGGGCGCCTGACCCAAAGGAAGCACTGCCATGATCCCCTCCGTTCTGCCGACCTACAATCGCGCGCCCCTCAGCTTCGTGAAGGGCGAGGGCGCCTGGCTGATCGAGGCGGACGGGCGACGCTTTCTCGATCTGGGGGCAGGCATCGCGGTGAATGCGCTGGGCCATGCGCATCCTCGCCTTGTAGAGGCTCTGACGCAGCAGGCACAGACGCTCTGGCACACGTCCAACCTCTACCGCATTCCAGGGCAGGAGGAACTGGCGGACCGCCTGGTCGCCGCCACCTTCGCCGATACCGTCTTTTTCACCAATTCCGGCACCGAGGCTTGCGAGCTGGCGGTCAAGATGGCGCGCCGTCATTTCCACGATGCGGGCCAGCCCGAGCGCACCGAAATCATTGCCTTCCAGGGCTCGTTCCATGGCCGCTCAGCCGCCGGCATCGCGGCCGCCGGATCCGAGAAAATGACCCACGGCTTCGGCCCGCTGCTGCCGGGTTTCACCCATCTGGCCTGGGGCGATCACGACGCGCTCCACGCCGCCATCACCGATAAAACAGCCGCCATCCTGATCGAGCCCGTGCAGGGCGAGGGCGGCATCCGCCCGCTGCCCGATCAATGCCTCAAGGGCCTGCGCGATCTCTGCGACGAGCATGGCATTCTTCTGATCCTCGACGAGGTGCAATGCGGCATGGGCCGCACGGGCCGCCTCTTTGCCCATGAATGGGCGGGGGTCGAGCCTGACATCATGATGGTCGCCAAGGGCATCGGCGGCGGCTTCCCCCTGGGCGCGGTGCTCGCCACCGAGCATGCGGCCAGCGCCATGGTCGCCGGCACGCATGGCTCCACCTACGGGGGCAATCCGCTGGCCTGCGCCGTCGGCAACGCGGTGATGGCCGAAATCGCGACCGAGGAGTTCCTGCAAGGCGTGTGCGCCCGCGCCGGCTTCATGCGCCAAAGGCTCGAGGCGCTGGTGGCGGCTCATCCGGATGTCTTCGAGGCCGTGCGCGGCTCGGGTCTCATGCTGGGCCTCAAATGCAAGGCGCCCAACACGGACGTACTCGGCGCCTGCTACGATCAGCTGCTCTGCACGGTGCCCGCCGCCGACAACGTCCTGCGCCTGCTGCCCCCGCTCAACATCACCGAGGCCGAGATCGCCGAGGCCGTCTCCCGCCTCGACAAGGCCGCGGCAGCCCTTTCTT
This sequence comes from Roseovarius roseus, assembly GCF_043355935.2. Classification (NCBI taxonomy): domain Bacteria; kingdom Pseudomonadati; phylum Pseudomonadota; class Alphaproteobacteria; order Rhodobacterales; family Roseobacteraceae; genus Roseovarius; species Roseovarius roseus. The sequence goes on from NZ_JBHFPE020000001.1 coordinate 161,543, forward strand.
CTTGCTGAAAATATCCTCCGGGGGTCCGGGGGGGTGGACCCCCCCCGTCACCGCCCGCAATCAGGACAGCCCATGAACCATTTTCTCGACATCCATAAAACTGATCCCGCCGCCCTGCGCAGCATCATCGACAGTGCCGCCGCGATGAAATCGGCCCGGCTCGGGCGCTCGCGCGGCGCACCCGATGACGAACAGCCGCTGGCGGGCCAGATGGTCGCGCTGATCTTCGAAAAGCCCTCCACGCGCACGCGCGTCAGCTTCGATGTGGGCGTGCGCCAGATGGGCGGGCAGACCATGCTGCTCTCGGGCTCGGAAATGCAGTTGGGCCATGGCGAGACGATCGCCGACACTGCTCGCGTACTCAGCCGCTATGTCGATCTCATCATGATCCGCACCTTCGACGAGTCGGTCCTGATCGAGATGGCGGACTATGCCGATGTCCCGGTGATCAACGGCCTCACCGACCGCACCCATCCTTGCCAGATCATGGCCGATATTCTCACCTACGAGGAGCATCGCGGCCCGATCAAGGGCAAGAAGGTGGTCTGGTCCGGCGACGGCAACAACGTCTGCGCCTCCTTCCTGCATGCGGCGGGGCAGTTCGGATTTGATATGACCTTCACGGGACCGGTCCAATTGGAGCCGGAGCAGGAATTCATCGGCCTCGCGCGCAAGGCCGGCGCGCGCGTCACGGTCGAGCGCGATCCGCACAAGGCCGTCGAGGGCGCCGATCTGGTGGTCACCGATACCTGGGTCAGCATGCATGACAGCCAATCGGCCAAGGAGCGGCGCCACAACATGCTGCGCCCCTACCAGGTGAACGAGGCGCTGATGGCGTCGGCCAAGCCCGATGCGCTCTTCATGCATTGCCTGCCCGCCCACCGCGAGGAGGAGGCGACGAGCGCCGTTATGGACGGGGTCAATTCGGTCGTCTTCGACGAGGCCGAAAACCGCCTGCACGCGCAAAAGGCCATTATGCGCTGGTGCCTCGACCTTTAGGGCGCCACCTTGCAAACCCTAGCGCCGGGTGCCTAATCTGCGCCAAGGGGCGTCTGGGGCGTCAGGGGAGCAGCATGAGCAAAGCAGCACGCATCGGCATCTACGGCCTCGGCACGATGGGCAGCGCGCTGGCGCTTAATATGGCCGAGCAGGGCATTGACGTGGCCGTCGCCAATCGCGAGGTCGACTGGCTGCCTGGCTTCATGTCCGAGGCGGGCAAACTGGCGGCCCGCATTCATCCCCACGAGACGCTGGAGAGCTTTGTGGCTGGCCTCGCCGCGCCACGCGTCATCCTCTTCATGATCCCGTCAGGCGCACCGATGGATGCTATGATCGCGACGATTCTACCGCTGCTGATGGCCGGGGACACGATCATCGACGGCGGCAACGCCGATTTCCACGCCACCCGCCGCCGCAGCGCCGATCTCGCCGCGAAGGACATCCATTTCGTAGGCATGGGTGTCTCTGGCGGTGAGGCGGGCGCGCGGCACGGCCCCTCTATGATGGTAGGAGGCACGGAGCACAGCTGGACCCAGTTGGAGCCGATCCTGACCGCCATCGCCGCGCGCTACGAAGGCGATCCTTGCGTCGCGCATCTGGGCCCGGACGGCGCGGGGCATTTAGTCAAGACGGTGCATAATGGCATCGAATACGCGGACATGCAGGTCATCGCCGAGATCTACGGCCTCATGCGCTACGGCCTTGCGCGCAGCCCGGCTGATATCGGCGCCGCATTCGCGCGCTGGAACGAAGGGCCGCTCAGGTCCTACCTGACCGAGATCACTGCCAAGGCGCTGGGCTATGCCGACCCGGTCACCGGCCACCCGGTGATCGACGTGATCAAGGATGCGGCAGGGCAGAAGGGCACCGGGCGCTGGACCGTTATCGAAGCTGTGCGGCTGGGCCAGTCGGCAAGCATGATCGACGCCGCCGTAGCCGCGCGCAGCTGGTCGTCGGAAAAGGACACACGCGTGGCCGCAGAAGCGATCCTTGGCGGGGAGCGCGCCGCGCTCGATCTGGGAGAGGATGTTCTGGCCGATGCGTTCATGGCCGCGCGAATCCTTTGCTATGCGCAAGGATTCCGTATCCTCGAGGCGGCCAGCCGCGAGTATGATTGGGCGCTCGATTTCTCTCGTATCGCCGAGATCTGGCGGGCGGGCTGTATCATCCGCTCGGCCCTGCTGGACGATATCGCGGAGGCATTCCGCACCGATATGCCGGGCGGTCAGCTGATCCTTGCACCCGCCATGGCCGCGAGGCTGTCGCGCGCTGTGCCCGCGCTACGCCGGGTGATGGCGGCCGCGGTGTCGGCAGGCCACGCGGCGCCCGCCCTCGGGGCGGCGATCGGCTGGTTCGACACGATGCGGCAAGGGCGCGGGACCGCCGACATCATTCAGGCCCAGCGGGATTTCTTTGGTCATCATGGGTTTGAGCGTCTGGACCGGCCCGGTGTGCATCATGGGCCATGGTGGGATTAGTTTTCCCGTCTGGATTTGAGTATTTTTGCCAAGATGAAGGGGGGCGCCCTATTTGCGCGGCTTGGCGCGCAAGGTGGGGTCCGCCTGGCTGGGGTCCTCTGGCCAGGGGTGGCGCGGATAGCGCCCGCGCATGTCGCGCCGCACATCGGCATAGGAGCTGGCCCAGAAGCCGGGGATATCCATTGTCGTCTGCACAGGGCGGTGCGCGGGCGACAGAAGCGTGACGCGCAGCGGTGTCTTGCCCACCATCGGATGCGTGGTCTGGCCGAACATTTCCTGCAGGCGCAGTTGAATTTCGGGCGGGTCGGTGTCGTAATCAATGGGGATCTGGCGGCCAAGAGGCGTGGTGAAATGCGCAGGGGCCAGCGCATCCAGCGCCTGCATCTGCGCATAGTCCAACTGCGCGCGCAGGGCGTTCAGGATGTCAAATCGGCGCCACTCCGCCGCGCTCCGCGTGCCTTGCAGGAAGGGCAGAAGCCAGTCCTCGATCCGGTCCATCAGGGCCGCCTCGCTCATCTCCGGCAGGTCCATGCCGCTGGCGCGCCCCAGCGCCACCCGCGCGGCAAAGCGGCGCGCGGCATCCGTCCAGACAAGGCCCATCTCGCGCACGCCGTCCAGCATGGCGCGCGCGATCTGCTCCTGCGGGGCGTCCTTCCATTGACGATCATCGAGGACGAGCGCGCCATAGCGCTCCTGCTGGCGCGCGGTCACGCGGCCCTCGCGGCGCGACCAGACGCAAATGTCGTGCCAGGCGATCTGATCCGCATAAAGCCTGCGTAGCTGTGCCTCGGAGAGGGGGATCGCCTGCCGTATGCGCGCCTCGCGCGGATTGCCGTCAGTGTCTGTGACGACGATCAGACGCTGATTGCCCAGCGGATCCTCGGCGCCCATAACGGCGCCTTTGCCACCCGAGAGGAGGTAGCGCGGCGCGTCGCCTGACCGGCGCAGGCCGATCCGGTCGGGATAGGCGAGGGCGGCCATTTCGGCATCATCGAGGCCGGGATGCTGCGGCGCCTTGGCTGCACTGTCAAGACGCCGTGCCTCTTGCGAGATACGCTGCAGCACCGCGCGGCTGGGGGCGTGGGGGTGCGGCCCCTTGGGCCTGCGGATGGCGGCGAGGCGCAGCGCCAGATCGGCGGGCGCGCTGCGCGGCAGCGGGTCACGCTCGGACAGTAGCGCGGCGAGGGGGGCGGCCTCAGGGCCTGCCAGCGCCAGCATATGCGCAAGGCGCGGGTGCAGCGGCAGCGCAGCCAGGGCGCGGCCGTGATCGGTAATATGCCCAGATTCATCCAGTGCGCCCAGCATGCTCAGCAGCGCCTGTGCCTCGGCATAGCTGCCCGGGTTGGGCTGTGTCAGCAGGGGCATCGCCTCCGGCGCCGCGCCCCAGAGCGCCAGTTCCAGCGCGAGGGGGGCCAGATCCGCCGCCTCGATCTCGGCCGGTGGGAAGGCGGGCAGGGCGCCCTCTTCGCCCCGCGTCCAGAGGCGGTAGCATATGCCCGGCGCCACGCGGCCCGCGCGGCCCCGCCGCTGTGTCGCCTCGGCGCGGCTGACCGGCTCGGTCACGAGGCGGGCCATGCCGGCGCCGGGATCGAAGCGCATCCGCCGGGCGCGGCCGCCATCGATGACAACGCGCACGTCTTCGATGGTCAGCGAGGTCTCTGCAATCGAGGTCGCAAGGACGATCTTGCGCGCGCCCGTGGCGGGGGCGATGGCCGCGCGCTGGGCTTTGAAGTCCATTGCGCCGAAGAGGGGCCGCAACACGCAATCCGCGCCAATGCGCGGCTCCAGCAGCGCCTCCAGCCTGCGGATCTCGCCCTCGCCGGGCAGGAAGATCAGCACACCGCCCTCCGTCTCGGCCAGCGCCTCGCAGGTCAGATCGGCCAACGCGGCCTCCAGCCGCTGCGCCTTGGGGCGCGGGCGCTCCAGCCAGCGGGTCTCAACCGGGTAGGCGCGGCCCTCGCTGGTGATGAGGGGCGCATCCCCCATCAGCGCGGCGACAGGCGCCGCATCCAGAGTGGCGGACATTGCCAGCAAATGCAGATCCGGGCGCAGCGCGCCCGAAATCTCGAGGCAGAGGGCGAGGCCCAGATCTCCATCGAGGCTGCGCTCGTGAAATTCGTCGAAGATGACGGTGCCGATGCCTTGCAGCTCAGGATCGGACTGGATTCGCCGGGTCAGGATGCCGGTGGTCACCACCTCGATACGGGTAGAAGCCGACACGCGCGCCTCGCCGCGAACGCGGTAGCCGACGGTGCTGCCCACATCCTCGCCCAGCGTTTGCGCCATCCGCTCGGCGGCGGCGCGCGCGGCCAGGCGGCGCGGCTCGAGCATGACGATACGGCCGGGGGTAAGGCCGGCCTCCATCAGCGCCAGCGGCACACGCGTCGTCTTGCCCGCGCCGGGCGCCGCCTGCAGCACGGCGCGGCCACCCTCGCGCATGGCCTCCAGAAGGCGCGGCAGCGCCTCGTCTATGGGCAGATCACCTTGCATCTAGTCGCGCGTCATCTCGGCGGTGCCATAGGCGGACTTCACCGTCAGTGCTTGGGCCCGCATCAGCGTGCCGGTGGGCGTGTAGGTGACGGCGAAGGGGTAAATGCTCTGACGCTTCATCTCGGAGGCCGAGAACCCGGCAAGGCGCGTATAGGCGCCCGTGCAGATGACCTGCCCGGCACCATCGCGCCGTCCCGTCATAGCGAGACGCGCGCGGCGCTGGCCGTCAAAGATGGTGACGTCATAGCTGCAAAGCCCCTGCAAGGGCCGGTCGCGTAGCACGCCCCAAAGCGCGGTCATCGGATCGACCGTGCCGCCCTGGGTCGCGGGGTCCAGAGCACCGGGATCCTGAGCGACCTCGGCGGCGACGCTGCCCCCGGTGATGCGCGGCACACCGCCCTTGTAGCGCAGCGAGGCCGTGGACTGGCGGCTGCCCGTGTCGATCCGCTCGTCATAGGCCTGCGGTGTGAGGCGGCCCTGCCTGTCGCGACCCTGGGCGGACAGGCGGAACCCGGCCTCGACAATGCGTCCGATGCCGCTGGTATCGAACACGCCGGTGACCGCGTAGGCGCCGGCCTCCTCGCGCGCGGCGAACCGCATCTTGCCAACAGGCAGACCGAGCAGGCGCACGTCATAGCTTGCGCGGATATCCTCAGCCTGCGCCGGGCCGGTCAGACAGGCAAGCAGGGCGAGTGTCAGGACGAAAGGGGCGGCAAGGCGCATCGAGAAGTCTCCGATCGGGCATATCCCAGGGCCGCACTGGACAAGTCCCGGCCCGTCGCGGCATGAAGGCGTGCGGACGGACAAAAGGATCAGGGCGGCCATGACCATCGACATTGCACAGCTTGAGCGCGGGATTGTCAAAGGAGATCGGCGTGCCCTGTCGCGCGCGATCACATTGGTCGAAAGCAGCCGGAGCGATCACCGTGCCTTGGCGGCGGAGCTTGTCGAAGCGCTGAAAGGCGCGGACGGGGTGGACCGACAGGCGCTGCGCATCGGCCTTTCGGGCACGCCGGGCGTGGGCAAGTCGACCTTTATCGAGGGATTCGGCGGGATGCTGACTGCGCAGGGGCTGCGGGTAGCGGTCCTTGCAGTGGATCCCAGTTCGGCCCGCTCGGGTGGCTCAATCCTGGGCGACAAGACGCGCATGGACCGGCTGAGCCGCGATCCCAACGCCTTCATACGTCCGTCCCCCAGCCAGACCCATCTGGGCGGCGTCGGGCGCCGCTCGCGCGAGGCGGTGGCGCTGTGCGAGGCGGCAGGGTTCGACGTGGTGCTGATCGAGACGGTGGGGGTCGGACAATCCGAAACCGTCGTGGCCGAGATGTCCGACCTTTTCGTGCTGCTGCTGGCGCCGGCGGGCGGGGATGAGCTGCAGGGCGTCAAGCGGGGGATCATGGAGATCGCGGATATCATCCTGATCAACAAGGCGGATGGCGATCTGAAATCCGCCGCCAGCCGAACCTGCGCCGATTACTCGGGCGCGTTGCGCCTTTTGCGCAAGCGCCCACAGGATCCCAAAGGGTTTCCCAAGGCGATGATGGTCTCGGCGCTTGAGGATACCGGAATGCAGGCGGCCTGGGTCGAAATGCAGACGTTGGCGGATTGGCGGCGCGAGAACGGCCACTGGGATACGCGCCGCGCCGATCAGGCCCGTTACTGGTTTGGCGAAGAGGTCCGGCAAGGCCTCCTGTCGCAGCTGGACACCCCGGAGGCGCGCCGCGCGATGAAAGAGCTTGGTGCAGATGTGGCCGAAGGCCGCACCACGCCTGCCATCGCCGCGCGCGCGCTGCTGGACCGGATCGGCGCCGTCCAGGCCGGGCAAGACTGAGGGGCGCTGCCCCTCCGCCGCGATGCGGCTCCTCCCCGGGATATTTCGGGCAAGAAGAATCGGTGGGCTTTCTTCTTGCGAAAAATATCCTCGCCGAAGGCAGAAATCTCTTTTGGCCTGCACTTTAATGACCGAAGCGCCCCTTGACGGGCCGGGAGATTCCGCCTATCCACCGCCAACGGAATTTCGGGCGCGGCTTTTGCGGCGTCCTGTGGTCTTTGCGGCCACATCGATACCGAATTGACAAGGGCCGACTGGCCTTCACCTAGCAAGACGAGGATGACACCATGTCGCGCCGCTGCGAATTGACCGGAAAAGGCCCGATGGTTGGCAACAACTCCAGCCACGCCAACAATAAGACCAAGCGCCGGTATCTGCCGAACCTGAACGATGTCACGCTTCAGTCCGAGGCGCTGAACCGCGGGATCAAGATGCGCATTTCGGCGCATGCCCTGCGCAGTGTCGATCACCGTGGCGGTCTGGATGCGTTCCTGACGAAGGCCAAGGATGTCGAGCTGTCGCCGTCGGTTCTGAAGGTCAAGAAAGAGATCGCCAAGGCGCTGGCCGCGTCGGCCTGATCTCTGCCAAGGCTCTGACCGCATTGAAAAGGCTCCGCCGGGAACGGCGGGGCTTTTTACGTATCGGCAGGTGCGTGCCGGCGGTCCGAAAGTCCGCGCCAGGCCCTTGTATGTGCTTGGGCGGACAGTATCTTGCTCTGGAGGGGCAGGGAGCCGAAATCAGACCGTGAGACAACGCGCTAGGCAAATTCTGACCACCATTGTGGCTTCGATGCTGATGCTGACGGCGCCATCCTTGGCTCTCGCGCGCAACGCGCCGGGGGCGAGTGCCGTTCTGACCATCTGCTCGGGCACCGGGCCGCTCAGCATCGTTGTGGATGCCGAGGGACAGCCCATGGGCGCGCCGCATATCTGCCCGGACTGCGCGCTGGCCGCGCTGGGTGCCATATTGCCTGGCCTGACCGATCATCCTGTCCCAGTGACCAGCAGGCGCGCCGCGCGCGCCGCCCCCTTGCCAAGCGGCACGGCTCTCGTCAATCCGACGCAGGCCCGAGCGCGGGCGCCGCCCGTCGCGTCAGCGCCAGTTTTCGATAGCCTCTAACACAGACAAAATCCAAGGAGAGACATCATGTCTATCACCCTTCGCTCCATCGTCGCCAGCGCGGCGCTTTTCGCGGCCATGCCCGCCTTTGCCGCCGACATCACTGTCGAGGACGCCTATGCGCGCAGCGCATCGCCCACGGCCAAGACCGGCGCGGCCTTCATGCAGATCGTCAATCACGGCGCCGAGGACCGCCTGTTGGGTGCATCCTCGCCCGCGGCGGACCTTGTCCAGTTGCACACACACATCGAAAGCGGCGATGGCGTAATGAAGATGACCCATGTTGAAGAGGGCTTTGAGCTGCCCGCGGAGGGCACAATCGCGATGCAGCGCGGCGGCAAGCACGTGATGCTGATGGGCCTGACAGCGCCGCTGGTTCAGGGTGAGAGCGTGCCCATCACGCTGACCTTTGAAAAAGCGGGTGACATGACCGTCGACGTCACCGTCGATCTGGAGCGCATGCCCGGCGAGGACATGGAGCATGGCATGTCGCACTCGGAAGGGCACGACATGGACCATGGCGAGAAGAAAAGCGATTGAATTGATAAGGCTCAAGGTGGCCCCGTGTATTGGGGCCGCCTTTGCTCGGCGCGTCTTATCTGCGCGAGTGGCGCAGATTACAAGAGCGAGATATCAGCGGCCATCTGGCGCCCGTCCCGGCCTTCCTGCAATTCGAAACTAACTTTCTGATCATCGGCCAGGCCGGTTAGCCCGGACCGTTCGACCGCGGATATGTGGACGAATACGTCCTTGCCGCCGCCATCCGGCGCGATGAAGCCATAGCCTTTGGTGGTATTGAACCATTTCACGGTGCCTGTCGGCATTCCGCTTCTCCTTCCAGTCTGTCTTCCCGGGCGGGTGCCGGGATATTCAGCCGGGGCGACATGACCGCGTGGGTGCAGCCATATGGCCCCGGTCGCATATTGATCTTTGCACGCGTATTTCAAAAATCAAGCAAAAGAGAATGAAGCTTTGGCAAATCGGCGATAGACCGGGGGCAGGGCGGCGAAAACGCGCGCTGTTTTTAAGGTAGGGACAAGGATGCGAGCGATGAAGATCTACGGGCTGAAGAATTGCGATACCTGCCGCAAGGCGGCCAAGGCCCTCCCGCAGGCCGAGTTGTTCGATATTCGCGAGCGCCCAGTGCCAGAGGATGTTCTGGTCCGCGCGCAAGAGACATTCGGCTCGGCGTTGCTGAACACGCGTTCGACCACATGGCGGGGCCTGCCCGACGAGGCGCGGTCCGAGCCGCCGCTGGACCTCTTGCGCGGCTATCCAGCCCTGATGAAGCGGCCCCTCATCGACGATGGCGGCACGCTTTATCTGGGATGGGGAGCAGATGTGCAGGCGGCGCTGCTTTGATACGCTTTATGCAAGGCGCTGCGCGGCCAGCCGGTCGAGCTGGTCGGCGCCGTTGATCACCATAACGGGCAGCACAGACACCAAGAGCGCGCGCTGATCCATGATCGCCGAATCGGGTAACCGGTGGAACCAGACACCAACGGCCTCCGCTAGGACCAGAGGCCGGGGCCGGAGATCGGTCAGCGATTGTACGATGACAAAGCCGCTCATCCGCAGCGCGGCCAGGCGGGTGGCAAGACCGATCGCGATCAGCAAGGGCAGAATGAAATCGGACCAAGCGCCCGCCAGAGCCACAAGCGTGCGGAAAAGGCCAAGCTGGCTGACGTCATAACTGGCCGCCTCTACCGCCCTTGGTAGTCACGGATGCGTCAGAAGGTCGCGGTTGTTATCACGCGATAATTTCGGGGCTGAGGGCGCGGCGCGGCGTCATGTTACGGCGCCGCGCCGCCAATTTCATGCGATTGTTACAGAAGATCGGGCGCCTTGGCCTCCTGCCCGAGGCTCTCGATCACATCGTCCAGCGTTTCGACGCGCGTTTGCTTCTCGCCCAAACGGCGCAGGGACACGGTGCGATCCTCGACCTCGCGGTGCCCGCAGGCGAGGATGACGGGCACCTTGCCGACGGAATGTTCGCGGACCTTGTAGTTGATCTTCTCGTTGCGCACATCCGCCTCGGCGCGCACGCCGCGCGCCTGCAATGCGGCGACCACCTCGTTCACATACTCATCCGCCTCGGACACGATGGAAGCAACGACCACCTGACGCGGCGCCAGCCAGAAGGGCAGCTTGCCTGCGTGTTCCTCGATCAGGATGCCGATGAAGCGCTCGAAACTGCCCAAGGTGGCACGGTGCAGCATGTAGGGCCGCTGCTTGGAGCCGTCGGCGGCGATATAGGTGGCGCCAAGCCGCTCCGGCAGGTTGGGGTCCACCTGGAAGGTCCCGCATTGCCATGTCCGGCCAATCGCATCGGTCAGGTAGAAATCCAGTTTCGGCCCATAAAACGCGCCATCGCCAGGCTCCAGTGTGAAGTCGCGGCCCGTCGCCTTGATCGCACCTTCCAGTGCGCCCTCAACATGGTCCCAGCTCTCGTCGGTGCCGACACGCTTTTCGGGGCGGGTAGCGAACTTGATCTCGAACTCGGCAAAGCCGAGATCGGCGTAGATCTCCGCGAGGAAATTGATGAAACGTGCGCATTCTTCTTCGATCTGGTCCTCGGTGCAGAAGATATGCGCATCATCCTGCGTGAATCCGCGCACGCGCATGATGCCGTGCAGCGCGCCAGATGGCTCGTAGCGCGAGCAGGAGCCGAATTCAGCGAGGCGCAGCGGCAGATCGCGGTAGGACTTGAGGCCCTGGTTGAACACCTGCACATGGCAGGGGCAGTTCATCGGTTTCAGCGCGTTCACGGCCTTTTCCTTGGCGTGCTCTTCCTCGACCTCGACGATGAACATATGGTCCTGGTATTTGTCCCAGTGACCGGACGCCTCCCATAGCTTGCGGTCGACGACCTGCGGCGTGTTGATTTCCTGGTAGCCGCCGGCGCGTTGCTTGCGGCGCATGTAATCCTGCAGCTGCGTGTAGATCGTCCAGCCGTTCGGGTGCCAGAAGACCTGACCCGGCGCCTCTTCCTGCATGTGGTAAAGGTCCATCTCGCGGCCCAGCTTGCGGTGGTCGCGCTTGGCGGCCTCCTCCAGCATGTTGAGATGCGCCCTCAGCTTCTCCTTGGAGCTGAACGCCACGCCATAGATGCGCTGCAGCATCTCGCGCTTGGAATCGCCGCGCCAATAGGCACCTGCGACGCTCATCAGCTTGAAGGCATCGGCGGGCAGCTGCCCGGTGTTCTGCAGATGCGGGCCGCGGCACAGATCCTGCCAGTCGCCATGCCAATACATGCGCAAAGGCTCGTCGCCGGGAATCGCCTCGATCAGTTCGACCTTGAAGGGCTCGCCCGCATCCTTGTAGTGCTGAATCGCGCGGGGACGATCCCAGACCTCGGTGCGGACCGGATCGCGCGCATTGATGATGTCGCGCATCTTCTTCTCGATCAGGCCCAGATCCTCGGGGGTAAAGGGCTCCTCGCGGTCGAAATCATAGTACCAGCCATTCTCGATGACAGGGCCGATGGTGACCTTCACATCCGGCCAGATTTCCTGCACGGCACGCGCCATGACATGGGCCAGATCGTGGCGCAGAAGCTCATTGGCCTGCGCCTCATCCTGCATGGTGTGGATCGCGACGCTGGCATCCGTGTCGATCGGCCATTGCAGGTCCCAGTGCCGGCCGTCCACCGTGGCCGAGATGGCCTTCTTCCCGAGGGACTTGGAAATATCGGCAGCGACCTCGCCGGGGGTGATGCCGGGGGCGTATTGGCGGGCGTTGCCATCGGGAAATGTCAGGGAGATTTGGGCCATCTGGGGCGCTCCTCGTCGGTTTGGCGCCTACATGTGCGCCCGGTTGCGGGTGAGGTGCCCTTGTGCCGCTGGCCCTTGCGGGTGTCAAGCACGTCTGCGCCCCGAAATCGGGTTGGCGCGCCATGGCGAGCGGGGATAGACTGCGCTCAGCAGTTTTCACAAGGAGCGTGGCATGACCCACTACAATCCCAATATCGAGCTGGGCGTCGAGGATATGGATTTGATCGAGGATGCGCTGCGCCACGCCAAGCGCCGGCTGTCGATGCCGGGCGGCGCCGATGCCGACGCGCCCATCGCGGGCCGCACCGTGCGCGAGATCGACGAATTGCTGGGCCGCCTGCACAATCAGAAGGTGTTCTTCCGCCCCAGCAAGACGCCCTATGTCAGCGGCTGATCCATGAGCGATCAGCCCAGCCAGTTTGAGACGCCAGAGGGGCGGCGCATCGCCTATCGCCAGTCGGACGGGGCGGGGCCGGGAATCGTGTTTCTCGGTGGCTTCATGTCGGACATGGAAGGGACGAAGGCCGTCCATCTTGAATCTGTCGCCCGCACCGAGGGCCGCGCGTTCCTTCGGTTCGACTATTCCGGGCATGGTGCCTCCTCGGGCGAATTTACGGATGGCTGCATTTCCGAATGGGCCGCCGACGCGGCGGCGGTGATCGCGGCGCAGACGACCGGGCCGCAGATCCTCGTCGGCTCATCCATGGGCGGGTGGATCGCGCTCTTGCTTGCGCGCAGGATGCCCGAGCGTATCGCGGGGCTGGTCACCATCGCTGCCGCGCCGGATTTCACCGAAGACAGCATGTGGGCGGGCATGAACGAGATCGAGCGCGCCAAGCTGCTGCGCCAAGGGCAGATCTTTCGCCCCAGCGAGTATGACGCACCCTATACGATCACCCGCAAGCTGATCGAGGATGGGCGGCAGAACCTTGTCCTGCGGGAGACGCTTGATCTGCCGTTTCCCGTGCGTTTCCTGCAAGGGACCGCTGATGCGGATGTCGACATGAGCGTCGCACTGGCGCTTTTGAAGCATGCCAAGAGCCCGGACATGCGCCTGACGCTGGTGGATGGGGCCGACCACCGGTTTTCCGATGCAGACTGCCTTGCCCTGATCGACGTATCGGTGGCCGATGTGACCGTGCGCGCGGCGCCCTGATGCGCCGCCCGCGATCCATGCGCGGGCTGGAGGATCTGGGCCGCGTGCGGTTGAGCCCGCATTTCTACATGCGCGATTTCCTTTATTCCGAGATCGGCAATATCTACGGCATTCCGAACGTTCCCGAGCACCCCGACCGCGCCATTGAGATGGGCCGCGCGCTGTGCGAGACGCTGGTCGACCCGCTGCAGGAGACATTCGGGCGCATCGCGATCCGGTCGGGCTATCGCAGCCCCACGCTCAACCGCTTTGGCAATGAGAACGGGCTGAACTGTGCGCGGAATGATGCCAATATCGGCTCGCATATCTGGGACGCGGGCGAGGGCGACCAGCGCGGCGCCTGCACCTCTCTGGTGATCCCGTGGTTTGCGGATCGGTATGCGAAGGGGCGCGATTGGCGCGATCTGGCATGGTGGCTGCATGACCATCTGGATTACTCGGAAATCTTTTTCTTCCCAAAGCTTTGCGCGATGAACCTAAGCTGGCGCACGCGCCCGCTGCGGACCATTTCCAGCTATATCGCGCCCAAGGGCCTGCTGCTGCGGGCTGGGGCGGAGCCGGTCGAGGACCTTGCCCGGCGGCAGGCGAGATATGCAGATTTTCCGGCCTTTCGCGCCATTCGTACCCCCTGACAGGCACTGGGCTGGTTGACGCCCGCGCGCGCTCTGCCAATGTGCGCCGCAGCGCCTGCATCCCTGCTGGCCGAAAGGAGTTCCCCCACATGAACGAGGCTCTCGTTCTCTTGCCCGATATCATGTGTGACGCTCGGCTTTTCGGCCCGCAGCTGGCCGCGTTCAGCAAGACACATGCGATCACGGTTGCCCCCGTCACAGGCGGCGACAGGATCGAGGAAATCGCGTCGAACCTGCTGGACGTTCTGCCGCGCCGCTTTGCGCTGGCGGGTCTGGCGCTGGGCGCCAGCGTGGCAATGGAGATCGTGCGCCGCGCCCCCGACCGCGTGACACGGTTGGCGCTGATGAATGCCAGCGCCTTTGCCGAGACCCCGCAATCGGCCGGCGATTTCGAGCCTGTGATCACCAAGGCGCGGGCCGGGAACCTGAAGGGCTTTGCAGAAGGGGTGATGCCCGCCAATGCGCTGGCCCCCGGCCCGATGCGCGGCGAGGTGATGGCGCTGGTGCATGACATGGCTGACCATCTGGGGCAGGACCTGGTGATCCGGCAGGCCCGCGCGATCCAGCGCCGCCGCGACTATCAGGCGGTGATGCGCAAGATCAAGATGCCGACCCTCGTGCTGTGTGGTGCGCAGGATGCGACATCGCCGATCAAACGGCACCAGTTCCTGTCTGACCTCATCCCGTTTGCAGAGCTGGCGGTCATCGAAGGGGCGGGCCGCCTGCCTACGCTCGAGCAGCCCGACGCCACGACCGACGCGCTGATGCACTGGATGAAGCAGCCACTGGTGTTGCGCTAGCGGAGTCCGGCTTAAGGTTTTGCATCAAGAGTGCAGTGCAAGCGCTTCAGGCGGCTTCGTTTTTATTCGCCGCCTTCTTTGACTTGCCATCATTCGCGTCGATGAATTTCAGCACAAGGGGGCGAATGTTGTTCCGCCAGCTGCTGCCCGCAAAGATGCCGTAATGGCCGGCCTCCGGCTCGACATGGCTGTTCTTCTTGGCATCCGGAAGGCCGGTCAGCAAATCCAGCGCGGCGATGCACTGGCCAGGGGCCGAGATGTCGTCATGGCCGCCTTCGACCGTCATTACCGCCACACTATCGATCTTGCCGATATCGACGTGCCGGTCCTCGATCGTGAATTCGTTCTGCGCGATTTCACGCGCCTTGAAGATGCGCTCGACCGTCGAGAGGTAGAATTCGGCCGGCATATCCATGACGGCCAGATATTCGTCGTAGAACCGATTATGCCGGTCGTGATCGCCCGCCTCGCCGCGGGCGACGGCGGTGATCTGGTCCCGGAAGGCCGTCGCGTGCTTTTCGCTGTTCATCGAGATGAACGACGCAAGTTGCAAAAGGCCGGGATAGACCATGCGTCCGACGCCCGAATATTTGAAGCCCACACGCTGGACCATCGTCTGCTCCAGCTGGCCCATTGTCACGCGGCGGCCGAAATCAGTCACTTCGGTCGGGGAGGCATCCGGATCGACCGGGCCCCCGATCAGGATCAGCGAACGGGGCTGCGCCTTGGGGTCCTCTTCGGCGAGGTGGGCTGTAGCGGCCAGCGCCAGAGGCACGGGCTGGCAGACGGCGATGACATGTGTCTCGGGGCCCATCTCACGGATGAAGTCGGCGAGGTAGAGGGTGTAGTCCTCGACATCGAACTTGCCGGCGCTGACCGGAATGTCGCGCGCATTGTGCCAGTCAGTGACATAGACTTCGCAATCGACCAGCAGGCTCTTGACGGTCGAGCGCAGCAGCGTCGCGTAATGGCCCGACATGGGCGCGACCAGCAGGATCTTGCGCGTCATCTTGCGCCGGCCCGGCACCGAGAAGTGGATGAGGTCGCCAAAAGGCTTTTCGACCACGGTATCGATGCTGACCAGATGGTCCTTGCCATCCTCGCAGGTAAAGGTGCGAATGCCCCAATCGGGCTTGGTCACCATGCGCTCGAACGTGCGCTCGGTCACTTGCCCCCAAGCCGACAGCCACTCGAAGGCAGGGTTTGGCGTCATGCTGTATATGGGATAAGATGCTAGGGAGAGGGCCGTCGCCCCGAGCCACTGATTGGCGTTGCGAAAGGATTCCATCATGTCATAGGTGGCCATGTAGCGCATTCGGTCTCCTTCAGGGCAGGGCCCTTAATCTAAGTGGCGCAGCGCGCGTCCAGAGGGCGTCACGCGGCAATGCTGCAAGGCAGAAACTTAAGGTGTAAAAAGCGATATGGCAACGGATCAGCGCAGCGAGACACAAAATGATGGCGGAAATGCCAAGGATCAGGGCGAAACCCGCGAGCGGATGGCAGCCAATCTGGCGAAGGTCGAGGACCTCTCTCAGCGTTTGATTGCTGCGCTTGCGCAGCGAAATCCGCCCAATGCAACGCTGCACGCACCCAGTCAGGAAATGTTTGCCAAGGCCGCTGCCTCATACTGGACCGAGGCGATGGAGAATCCGGCCAAGCTCTACGAGAATCAGGTCGCCTACTGGAGCGAATCTGTCCGCAGCTTCATGGACGCGCAGCGCCTGATGATGACCGGCGCGACCGCCCCGGCCGACGACGCCCCCCGCGACAAGCGCTTTGCCAACCCGCTTTGGAGCACGCATCCCTATTTCCGCTACATCCGCGAGCAATACGAGCTGAACGCCAAGGCGGTCGCCGATGCCGTGGCAGAGGCAAGCGATCTGGACCCGGTCGAGAAAAAGCGTCTCGACTACTTCTCGAAGCAGATCATCGATATGATGGCCCCCACCAACTTCCTCGGCACCAATCCCGATGCGCTGGAACGCGCCGTCGCGACCGAAGGCGAAAGCCTGGTCAAGGGACTGGAGAACCTCGTGGCCGATCTTGAGGCCAATGGCGGCGAGATGGTGGTGCGCCTTGCAGATGAAAGCGCCTTCGCCCTTGGCGAGAACATCGCGACGACGCCCGGCAAGGTCGTCTTTCGCAATGATCTCATGGAGCTGATCCAGTACGCGCCCGCGACGGATGAGGTGCATGAGATTCCGCTGATCATCTTTCCGCCCTGGATCAACAAGTTCTACATTCTCGATCTCAAAGAGCAGAACAGCCTGATCAAGTGGATCACCGAGCAGGGCTATACCCTCTTTGTCGTCAGCTGGGTCAATCCCGATGCCAGCCTCGCCGATGTCGGGCTGGAGCAATATATCGAGGACGGCTACCTGACCGCTTTTCGCGAGGCGCGCAGCATCACCGGGGCCAAGAAGGTCAACACGATCGGATATTGCATCGCCGGCACGACGCTGGCGCTGACGCTGTCCCTGATGAAGCAGCGCGGCGACAAGTCGGTCAACTCCGCCACGTTCTTCACCACGCTGACCGATTTCGGCAACCAGGGGGAGTTCACCCCTTTCCTGCAGGATGATTTCGTCAATGGCATCGAGGCCGAGGTCGATGCGCAGGGTATTCTACGCTCGTTCATCCTGGGTCGCACGATGAGCTTCCTGCGCTCGAACGATCTGATCTATACGCCCGCCATCCGCAGTTACATGCTGGGCGAGGCGCCTCCCGCCTTCGATCTGCTCTACTGGAACGGTGACGGCGCCAACCTGCCGGGCCGCATGACGCGCCAGTACCTGCGTGGCCTCTGCCAGAAAAACCAGTTTGCCTCGGGCGGGTTCGAGCTGCTCGGTCATACCCTGAAGCTGAGCGATATCGACGTGCCGCTGATGGCCGTCACCTGCGAGACGGATCACATCGCCCCGTGGAAGGACTGCTTTCGCGGGATGGGTCAGACGGCTTCCAAGGACCGCACCTTCATCGTCTCGCAATCGGGGCATATCGCGGGCATCGTCAATCCGCCCTCCAAGAAGAAATACGGCCATTACACGAATGGCGACTGGACGGGTAATGCGGATGACTGGATGGAGGCCGCCGAGTTCAACGAAGGCAGCTGGTGGCCCCGTTGGGAGGAATGGCTGAAGCCCCGCTCAGGCAAGCTGGTGCCTGCGCGCGAGCCCGGCGATTCGAGCCATCCGGCCCTTGCAGACGCCCCCGGCGACTATGTGCGGCGCCGCGCTCCGCGTTGAAAATCACGCTACGTCAACGTCTTGAGAGAAAAATGCTGCATTGCAGAAAAATCCCTTGAAATGCCGCGTCGCAGCATACATATTGCTGTCAGACGCAGAACAGGGCGAACGGTATCGCCCCTCATTCAAGGAGCTAAACCATGGCCAAAGCACAAGACATGAATTCGATGATGAAAGACATGATGGGCGCATTCCCCGTCGACACCAAGTCGATGGAAGACGCGTTCAAGAACCAGGCTGCCCTCAGCGAGAAGCTGTCCGGCGTTGCCCTCAACGCGGCTGAAAAGTCGGCTGAAATCTCCAGCGCATGGACCAAGTCCACGCTCGAGAAGATGCAGGACATGACCAAAGCCAAGGCAGAGCCCGCTGACTACGCCAAGGCGATGAGCGATTTCGCTTCCGCCAACGCCGAAGTCGCAGCCGAGAACATGGCCGCCTTCGCCGAAGTCGCCAAGAAAGTCCAGATGGACACTGTCGAGCTGATGATGAACGCAGGCCGCGACATGCAGGAAGACGCGTCCAAGGCCGTCAAGAAGGCGACCGACGACATGTCCGCTGCTGCCAAAAAAGCAGGCGTCAAGCAGTAAGAACACGTCACCTAAACGCATCCCTCCTCCTCCCGATTACGGGATGTGGTGACGATAGGGCGAGCCGCCATGCGGCTCGCCCTTTCTTTTTGCGCGCGCAGCGCCTAGGCTGTGCTGCACTGCTGCATAACCTCGGGAGGCTCGCAACGTGGCTGAGAACGGCAAACCCCTTTTGATCAAACGCTACGCCAGCCGGCGCCTCTACAATACCGAGACGTCCGACTACGTCACCCTTGAGGATATCAGCCAGTTCATCCGCGACGGGCGCGACGTGCAGATCATCGATCTCAAGTCCGGTGATGACCTGACCCGGCAATATTTGCTGCAAATCATCGCCGACCATGAAAGCCGGGGCGAGAACGTCCTGCCGATCAACGTGCTGAACGATCTGGTCCGCAGCTACACCACCCAGGCAACCAGCGTCGTTCCCGAATTCCTCGCCGCCAGCTTCGAGATGCTGCGCGACGGTCAGTCCAAGATGCTGACCAACATGACGCAGGCCAACCCCATGGCCCGGATGCCCGGCATGGAGGCCATGCGCGCGCAGCAGGAGGCCTTCGTCAAGGCGATGACCGGCGGCATGGGCGGGCTTGGCGGCATGTCCGGGCGTGAGCCCGAGGAGAGCGAGCGCAAGGACAGCGATCTCGACGATATCAAGGCGCAGCTGGCCGAATTGCAACGCCAGCTCTCCCGGATGGGCAAGTAGCCCGTCATGGCAGGCAGCCCCGGCCGTATCACGCTCTGGGGGATCGAGGTGTTCATGGCGGCGGCGGACGAGCGGTCGATCTCGGCTGCCGCGCGCCGCCTTGGCGCCAGCGCCTCGACCGTCAGCCAGCAGCTCAGCAATCTTGAAGCTGCCGTCGGCGCGCCTTTGCTTGAGCGCAGCGCACGCCCGCTGCGTCTGACCCGCGCGGGCGAGATCATGCACCGCCGCGCCCAAACCATTCTGTCCGAGGCGGCGCAGGCCAAGGCCGAGCTGGCGATGGCCGATCTGGCGCGTCAGGCCCGCGTGCGCCTTGGCATGATCGAGGATTTCGAGGCCGACGTGACGCCCCGCCTGCTATCCCACATGGCGGGCGAGCTGACACAGTGCCAGTTCCTGCTGGAGACCGGGGCGAGCCATATGCTCCATGATCAGCTGGACGCGCAGCGCCTTGATATCGTGGTCGCGGCGCAGCTGGGCGAGGGCGCCGATTGGGCCGAGACGCATCCGCTGATGCGCGAGGGTTTCGTCGTGGCCGCGCCCAAGGGCCGCATGGACCCCCGCGCGGACCTGCTCGAACAGCTCAGGCGCACGCCGCTGGTGCAATACACCACGCGGCATTACATGGGCCGCCTCATCACCGCGCATCTGGCGCGCAGCGCCGCGCCCATTCCCCATCGGTTCGAGCTGGACAGCTATCACGCGATCCTCGCCCTCGTCGCTCAGGGCAGCGGCTGGACCATCCTTCCGCCCCTCGCGTTGATGCGCGCTCGCCGCTTTGCCGATCAACTGGACGTCATGCCGCTGCCCTTAGCGCCGCTGACCCGCACCATCGTCCTGACCGCGCGTCAGGGTGTGCTGGGCACGATGCCCGCCGATGTCGCGGCCACACTCAAGCCGATCCTGCAGGAGGCGATCGTTGCACCCGCGCTCGCGCGGTATCCTTTCATGAAGGATGCGCTGTCGCTACTCTAGCGCGCACGGCCCACCTTCATCTTGGCAAAAAATACTCAAATCCGAAGGCGAGCAACGCGCGGCTCAGGTGCCATAGGCGCGCGCGCCGCCCATCACGTCATCCACCGCGCCCAAAATGGCCGAGGCGACGGCATCATGCTGCACACGCGTCAGGCGAGCGGGCAGGCGGGTGTCGCAGGCGCGGGCCAGCATGGCGCGGGTCTGCGGCAGATCGGGCACGGGCCCCTCGATGAACTGCCAGTTCCAGAAGGCGCGCGCATTGTCCTGGCTATGGCCAAAGATCTGCACCTTGACGCCCCGCGACGCCGCCGCCTCGGCAAAGGCGAGGGCGGCATCGTCACCCATGCCGACCAGGTTGAACTGGATCGAGTCCGGCGCACGCTCTTCGGGCGCCAGCGGGGCGGAAACGCTCAGCCAAGGGCTCTGCTCCAGGAGGGAGGCGACATAGTCATGCCCCGCCCGGCCATCGCGCACGCGGCGCGGGATCTCGTCCAGCTGGGGCCGGATGATTGCTGCGCTCAGGTTGCTCAGGCGCAGATTGTAAAGGGGCAGCTTGTTCTGCCAGCGCCCGAAGGCGGCCTTCAGCGCGTTGTCACCGTGGGCCAGATGCTTGGACCAGTTATGCTCGTACGCGCCCGACATGATGACCGCGCGCGCCACCAGATCGGCGTCATCGGTGATCATGATGCCGCCTTCGCCCGCGTTCAGCAGTTTGTAGGACTGGAACGAGAAGCATCCGATGCGTCCGATGGTGCCGATATTGCGCCCATGCCAGGTAGTGCCAAGCGAATGCGCCGCATCCTCCACCACCGGAATGCCCCGCGCATCGCAAAGCGCCATGATCGCGTCCATGTCCGAGGTGTGTCCGCGCATATGGCTGATGATGACCGCGCTGATGTCGCCGTCCAGACGCGCCTCGAAATCGGCCATGTCGATACGGTAATTCTCGCCCACCTCACAGAGGACCGGCACGCAATCGGCATGAATGACCGAGGACGGCACAGCGGCGAAGGTAAAGGCGGGGATCAGCACGCGCGCGCCCTTGGGCAGGTCCAGGGCTTTCAGGGACAGAAAGAGCGCGGCCGAGCAACTGCTGACCGCCAGCGCGTAGCGCGAGCCCATGAGCGCGGCGAATTCTGTTTCCAGCAAAGCCACCGGCGAATCCTGCGGCGCAGTGTAGCGAAAGAGATCGCCCGACGCCAACATGGCGTCGATGGCCGCGCGGGCGGTCTCGGGGATCGGCTCGGCGTCGTAGGTGTTGGGTGGCAGGGCACTGTCAGACATGATTTCACCTTTTCCGAAAGATAATTTCGGGAAACATAAATCTTTGTCCGCGATATCGAAAGCCTTATCTGCGCCCGCACCGCGTCAAATGGTCTAGAAACTGCGCCACATCCCCAGTTTCACACCGAAATCTTCGGCGTCTATCAGCGCGGTGGTCAGCCCGACCTCCATGTGGTGCCCCGGCGCCACCTGCCAGACGACCGAACTGACGATACGCAGGAAATCGGGATCGACCAGCGGCCCGCCCTGCTGCACCTGTGTAATCAGCATGGTTTCGTCCCAGAGGTTCAGACCCAGCGTCGCGTCGATGGCGATCTCGGTGTCATCGGGGATGATGCGCATCCGTGTGTCGACGTTCCACCAACCGCCCAGTTCGCCCCAACTCAGCCCCTTGCCCACCGAAAGTCCTGGCCGCAGGGCGGGCCCATGTTCCAGCGTTCCGGCGCCCAGTTCGAACGCTACATGCAGCCCGTCGCGCGCCAGTGGCATCAGAACAAAGCCCAGCGCCTTGTGATCGCCAAATTCGTCACTGCCCAGATCGAGGCCGACGGTCAGATCGGGGTTGATGCCGTATTCGGCGTAGATTGTGCTGTAGCCTAGGGTCTCCGCGCCATCCTGTATCTTGATCGTCCAGGACAGGAACCCGTCTCCGACGCCGCGCAACCACGCGCCCGCCACGCCGCGCGCAGGCGCGAGAGCAAGGAGGAGGATAAGGATCAAAAGCGCGCTGCGATGCATCCGCTCAAATTGATTAAACTTGGTAAAGGAATGGTTAAGCGCAGCGCGCTTTGTCATGCCAACTCCGGGTGCTAGACTGCCCCCAAAAGGAGAGTCCGCCATGCCCAGCATCACCTATCCCAGCCCGCATCAGAGCGTTGTCACCACCTTCGAGATGACGCCCGGCACCTGCCAGGATCTTATGGACGCGCTGATCGACGCTTATGATGCGTTCATCTCGCACCAGCCGGGGTTCATCGCGGCGGGGCTGCACGTGAACGATGCCCAGACCCGGATCGCCAATTACTCGCAATGGGCCCGGCGCGAGGATTTTCAGGCGATGCTGCGCAGCCCCGAAATGCGCCGCCGCAACCGGGAAATCAGCGCCTTGTGCAAAAGTTTCGAACCGGTGATGTATGATGTGGCCGCAACGTTCGATCCCAAGCCGAAAGGCTAGACCCCCAGCCGGTCGCGCAGCGAATACCACGTCATCGCCAGCACCAAAAGGGGCGAGCGGAGCGCGGCCCCGCCCGGAAAGGGCGTCGCCGGAACGCGGGCCATCGTGTCAAAGCCTTGCGCCTCGCCCCGGACCGCATCGGCCATCAGCTTGCCCGCATGGGTGGCGCTGCCGACGCCGTGGCCGGAATAGCCCGACGCGCTCAGCATGTTGGGCGCAAGGCGCGCGAGGTAGGGCATCCGCTTGATCGTGATCGCCAGGGTGCCGCCCCAAGCATAGTCGATCTGAACATCGCCCAGGTAGGGGAAAATCTCGGCCATCGGTTTGCGCACCAGCGCCTCGATATCGGCGGGGAACTTGTAGCCATAACTCTCGCCGCCGCCGAACAGCAGACGCTTGTCATGGCTGAGGCGAAAGTAGTTTACCACGAATTTCGTGTCCGCAACGGCCACGTCGCGGGTCAGCACGCGCGCGGCCTCGTCGCCCAAAGGTTTGGTCGCGGCGATGAAATTGTTGATCGGCATGACCCGGCTGGCCACCTTGCCATTCAGCCCGCCCAGATAGCCGTTGCAGGCCAGGATGACGTGATCGGCGCTGATGCGGCCGTCTTTGGTATGAAGCGTGGCGCGCGCGCCCTCGTCGATCTGCGTGACTTCGCTTTGCTCGTAGATCCGCACGCCTGCCGCCTTGGCCGCGCGGGCCAGACCCAGCGCATAGCGCAGCGGGTGCAGATGCGCGGCGCCCATGTCCAGAGTGCCGCCATGATAGGCGGGCGAGGGGCAGAGCGCGTGCATCGCGTCGCGGTCCAGCTTCTCGATCTGGTCATAGCCATAGCGCGCCGCCAGATGATCGGCATAGGCATGCTCTTGCGCCATTTCCTTGGCGGACATGGTGGCATGGGCCACGCCCGGCTGGAGGTAGCACCCGATACCGTGCTTGGCGATCAGGGACTTGACCAGCGTTTTGGCGTCCTCGGCCAGTGCCCACAGCTTGGCGGCGTCGCCATCGCCCATCAGCCGCTCGAGCCCTTCCTGATCCATGCGCTGCCCGCTGCCCAACTGGCCGCCATTGCGGCCCGACGCGCCAAACCCGACGCGCTGCGCCTCGATCAGGGCCACGTCCATGCCGGCCTCGGCCAGATGCAGCGCTGCCGAAAGGCCCGTGTAGCCCGCGCCGACCACGACGACATCGGCCCGCGCCTCGCCGCGCAGCGGGGGGCAGCCCGGCAGCATGTCCGACGTGGCGGCATACCAGCTGGCCGGGTAGGCGCCCGGCGCGTCATTCGCGTGCAGAAGGTTCAGCGCCATGGGGTCACACGTTCAGCAGCAGATGCTCACGCTCCCACGGGGAAATCACCTGCAGGAATTCCTCGTATTCGGCGCGCTTGACGATGGCATAGACGCGCGCAAATTCCGGCCCCAGCATTTCGTGCAGCTTGGGCGCATCCTCGAAAAGGTCCAGCGCGTCGCCCAGAACCTGCGGCACATCGCTTTCGCTTTCATAGCTGTCGGTCGTGCATTCCGGTTCGGGCATCTGCTGCTCCTCCAGGCCCAGAAGACCGCAGGCAAGGCTGGCGGCGATGCCCAGATAGGGGTTGCAGTCCATCCCGGCGAGGCGGTTCTCGACGCGCCGCGCCTCGGGGCTGGCTAGCGGCACGCGGATGCCGGTGGTGCGGTTGTCGCGGCCCCAGTCGAGGTTGATGGGCGCCGCGTGGTCCTTGACATAACGGCGGTAGGAATTGACGTAAGGCGCCAGCACCGCGATGGCGCTGGGCAGGTGCCGCTGCATGCCGCCGATGAAGTGGTAGAAGGCGTCCGTTTCCTTGCCCTCGTCGTCGGTAAAGACGTTCTTGCCCGTCTTCTTGTCGAGGATCGAGTGGTGGATATGCATGGCCGATCCGGGCTCTTCGGCGATCGGCTTGGCCATGAAGGTGGCAAAGCAGTTATGCCGCATCGCCGCCTCGCGGATGAGCCTTTTGAAATAGAACACCTCGTCGGCCAGTTGCACCGGATCGCCATGCGCCAGGTTGATCTCGAGCTGGCCCGCGCCGCCCTCCTGGGTGATGCCGTCGATCTCGAATCCCTGTGCCTCGGCGAAATCGTAGATATCGTCGATCACCGGGCCGAACTCGTCCACGGCGGTCATCGAATAGGCCTGCCGCGCGGCGGCGGGGCGGCCCGAGCGGCCCATCATCGGCTGGATCGTCTGGCCCGGATCGGTGTTGCGCGCCACCAGATAGAATTCCATTTCCGGCGCGACCACTGGCGTCAGCCCGCGCTCTTCATACGCCGCGACGACGCGCTTCAGCACGTTGCGCGGCGAGAAGGGAATGGGATTCATCTCGCGGTCATAGGCGTCGTGAATCACCTGCAGCGTCCAGTCGCCCGTCCAGGGCGCGGCGCTGGCGGTGTTCATGTCCGGCTTCAGGATCATATCCTGCTCGATAAATCCGGTCTCGCCCGCGGCCTCGCCCCAATCGCCGGTGATCGTCTGGTAGAAGATCGAGTCGGGCAGGTGAAAATGGCTCTGCTTGGCGAATTTCGAGGCGGGCAGGGCCTTGCCGCGCGCGATGCCCGGCAGGTCCGAGATGATGCACTCCACCTCGTCGAGGCGTTTGCCCTCAAGGTATTCGCGCGCCGCTTGGGGCAGGTTTTCGGTCCAGTCGGCCATTCAGGCACCTCTTTTCAGAAAGGCCGCCAGGCGGCCTGCTATGGTCTGGTGGTGGGTCGGCTGGTCCAGCTGCGCGATGGCGGCGTCCAGCAGATCGTCCGGGACCAGACCGCGTCCGCGGCTTTCGGCCAGGCGGCCAACGAATTCGGCGGTATGTTCGGGATGGGGCTGCACCGTCAGGATGCGGTTGTCATAGATCAGCGCGGCATTGTCGCAAAACTCGTTCTGACCGATCACCGTGGCCCCTTCGGGCAGGCGGGTGACCTGGTCCTGATGCCACGCGTTCAGCGCCATGGGCTGCCCGTCGATGATGTATTCATGCCGGCCCACGGCCCAGCCCTTGGAATATTTCTCGACCATGCCGCCCAGGGCCTGCGCAATGATCTGGTGGCCAAAGCAGATGCCGACCATGGGCCGCCCATCGGCATAGACGTCGCGGATGAACTGCTCCAGCGGGGGGATCCAGTCATGCGGCTCGTAGGCGCCGTGTTTCGATCCGGTGATCAGCCAGCCGTCGCATTCGTCCACGCTGGCGGGGAATTCGCCATCGACCACGGCATAGGTGCGGAATCGCAGGCCGTGGCCCTGAAACAGATCTTCGAACATCGAGTCGTAGTCGCCCAGATCAACCTTGATGTCTTCCGGCGAATGTCCGCACAGAAGGATGCCGATGGTGGTCGCGCCTTCCTCGGGGGTCAGCGAAGGGTGGGGGACAGTCACGGGTGCCTCATAATTTGATCAAATTCAGGGTAGCGCAGCAAATCGCGCCGGGCAAGGTGTTTCGGGCAAGGTGTTTTGCGGGCGCTCACACCTTGTCCAGATATGTCTTCCAGTGGTCGGCCTCGTCGATCTCGCTCATCACCGCGATTTCCTGCCGCTTGGTCTGCACGAAGTTGCGGATCAGACGCGGCTCGAAGATGCGCGGCATCAGCGGATCGGCCTCAAAGAGGTCCACCGCCTGCGTCCAATCGGTCGCGAGTTGCGGCAGGTCTTGGCCATAGGCGCTGCCGGTCAGCGGATCGCCGGGGTCCATCTCGTCCTCGATCCCGACGAGCGCCGCGCCGAGGATCGCGGCAAAGCTGAGATAGGGATTGATGTCGCCGCCCGCAACGCGGTGCTCGATCCGGCGGGCCTTGGGGCTGCCGCCGGGCACGCGGATCGCCGCCGTGCGATTCTCATACGCCCAGCAGATGGCGGTGGGCGCGTGGGCGCCCGGCGTCATGCGCGCATAGCTGTTGGCATGGGGCGCAAAGATCAGGGTCGAGCCGCGCATTGCGGCCAGGCATCCGCCGATGGCATGGCGCAGCGTATCGGTGCCCTTGGGGCCCCCATCGTCAAAGATGTTGTTGCCGTCCGTGTCCAGCACCGAGAAATGCATGTGCATCCCGTTGCCGGAATCCAGCGCAAAAGGCTTGGCCATGAAAGTCGCCGCGCTGTCAAAGCGGTAGGCGAGACCGCGAATGAGCGATTTGAAAAGCCATGTGTCATCCGCCGCGCGCATCGCGTCCTGGTGGTTCAGAGTGATCTCGAACTGGCCGACGCCTGCCTCGGAGGTGGTGGTTTGCGCCTCGATCCCCATCGCCTCGCAGGCCTCATAGAGGGCCGACAGGAACGGATCGAACGCGTCCATCTGGCTGAGCGACAGGATCTCAGAGGCGTCGATGCGCCGCCGGTTGCGCGGATCGCGCACATGGCGCAGACGTTTTCCGCTGTCATCGACAAGGGTGAATTCCAGCTCGGTCGCGGCCATCACCGTCCAGCCGCGTTCGGCATAGCGGTCCAGCACGCGGGCAAGGGCATGGCGCGCATCGCCGTAAAAGGGCGTGCCGTCCTCGAAATACATCTGCATCGGCACCAGGGGCTGCTCGCTGTCCAGCCATGGCAGGGGGACCGGCCCGCGCGAGGTGGGGCGCATGATGCCATCGGCGTCGCCGGTCTCAAACAGCAGCGGGCTATCCTCGATATCGGCGCCCTTGATGTCGACATTCAGCACCGAAAGCGGCATGCGCACGCCGTCGCTATCGAGATTGGCAAAGTAGCTGGCCGGCATACGCTTGCCGCGCATCTGCCCGTTCAGATCACAGGCGGCCACGCGGAACGTGGCGAAATTGTCGATGCTCATGAGGTCTTCCTTCCCTTTGGAAGGATTGATTCACCGGATCAGGTTCGGGCGCAACCTCAATTTATGGCGCGCCTCCTGCGGTAGATGCCGGTTCAGCCTCCGCCCGATGGCGCCCATCACGGTAATGACGCTGAGCGTCAGAAGGATGAAGAAGCCTGCGAGAATAGGGTAGGGGATGAACGGATTGAACGTCTTGTCGGCAAAGTAATTGGCGTAATAGAGCGCATCGCCCCGTTGCTGCCATGCGGGAAACCCGCTGAGAAAGACCAGTGTGGTGGCGTGAAACAGAAAGATCGCCTCGTTCGTGTAGGCGGGCCAGGCCAGACGCAGCATGGTCGGCCAGATGATCTTGCGAAAACGCGACCAGCCCGAAAAGCCATAGGCATCCGCCGCCTCGACATCGCCCTTGGGGATGGAGCGCAGGGCACCGTAGAAAATTTCGCCCGAATAGGCGGCGGTGTTGAGGATCAGCACCACCAGCGCGCCGAGCGCGGCGGAGGTGAAAGGATCGAAAATGGCGCTGACCCCCTTGAGGCTGAGAAAGAGGAAATAGGCGAAAAAGAACTGGATGAAGAGCGGCGAGCCGCGAAAGACAAAGATGAACCATTCGCTGGGTTTGCGCAGCCAAGCCGAGCGCGCGCCCTTGCCAAGCGCCACGGCGATGGCGATGCAAAAGCCGATCAGCACGGCGATGACGCCGAAATAGATGTTCCAGATCATGCCCGAGCCGATCAGGGTCACCTGCTCGCAGAGCGTGAAATCGCCGCGCGGCAAAAGCCGCTCGCCGTAGCCGAGACTGCGCAAACCGTAATCCTGGATGGTCTGAAGGCAGGCGCTCATGCTGCCGCCCTGCGCTGCGCTTCGCCGCCCGAGGTGGCCTGGCCATGCGTGAGGCGCGTCATCAGACGTTCCAGCCAGATCTCGGAGATACGCGTGAGGATGAGGTAGAAGACGAGGAGCGCGAGGAAATACCACACCCGCCAGTCGCCATGCGGATAGGCCGTGTAGCGCGGATTGGCGGTGCCCCCCAGCTCGCGCGCCCAATAGACGATATCCTCGACCCCCAGCAGGAACAAAAGCGGCGTCGCCTTGACCAGCACCATCCAGAGATTGCCAAGGCCGGGCAGGGCATAGACCCACATCTGCGGCACGAGGATGCGGCGGAATGTCTGGCGGCGATTTAGCCCATAGGCCGCCGCCGTCTCAAGCTGTGCGCGCGGCACGGCGCGCATAGCGCCGAAGATGACGTTGGCGGCGAAGGCGCCGAACACGATGGCAAAGGTCAGCACGGCGAGGCCGAAGCCATAGACCTCATGCACCCATTGCGCGGCATTGCCGAGAGGCAGCTTGGCCTCGGCGCAGACGATGAAATCGGCGCCCTGACGGATGGGCTGGTCCCAGCCGGGGCAAAGGATCTTGTGCCGGATCCACTCAAGCCCTTGATCAAGCGCGATGACGAAAAAGAGAAAGTAGACGATATCGGGCACACCGCGCACCAGCGCGATATAGCCCTGTCCCAGCCAGCGCAGGGGCAGGATGCGCGAGCGCGCCGCGACTGCGCCACCAAAGCCGAAGGCAAGCGCTGCGGGCGCGGTGATGGCCAAGAGCAGAAGAACCGTGCCGAAGCTGAGATAGAAGCCCATTTGCTTGCCGGTGGTCAGGTAGCAGGCGAACCAGCTAACGGTGCCGAGCGTGTCGGGGTCGGTGCAGAAACTGAACATGGCCTTCCCTCCCGAACCTTGCGCGCGCGGCGGCTGTGGACTTTGAGAATTTGGGGAACGATAAAAGAGGGGGACCTGCGCCCCCCTCGATCCGGTTTCTTAGAACGTCGCGGCGCCGTCGAGCCATTTCTCGATCAGCGCGTTCAGCGAGCCGTCCTCTTTCATGGAATCGATCGCGTCCGAGAACTTCTTGTTCAGCTCGGTATCGCTTTTGCGGATGCCAAGTGCCATGCCGTCTCCCAGAAGCACGTCGTCCCCGACGATCATCAGACCGTCATCCTCTTCGACGACCGGCACGGCATACGCCTTGTCCGAGAAGGCCGCGTCCGCCTCGCCGTTGCGCACGGCGGCGATGGTTTCCTCGGGGGTCGGGAATTCCAACAAGGTTGCGCCGGAGGACGCGATGTGGCTGGCCTGAATGGTGCTGGCCTGCGCTGCGACCACGGTGCCCTCGGCGGTCAGGTCGACGCCCTCTTGCATGACAACATAAGAGGAGGGGTCGGGCTGAGTGTAGTTCGAGGTGAAGTCGATGTCTTTCTTGCGCTCGTCCGTGATGGACATGCCGGCGATGATTGCGTCGTAATTGCCCGAGACGAGGTTCGGAATGATGCTGTCCCAGTCATTGGTGACCCAGGTGCAAGTCAGCTCGGCGCGCTTGCACAGCTCGTCGCCCAGCTCGCGCTCGAACCCGTCGACCTCGCCCGCGTCATTGACGAAGTTGAACGGAGGGTAGGCGCCTTCGGTGCCGAGGCGGACGGTGTCCTGCGCGGCGGCGGTGCCGGCGGCAAGGCTGGCCAGAATGGCGGCGGTGATGAGGGTTTTCATATGGTATCTCCCTTTGGTGGTGGTTGGTTGACTGTGATGCACGAACAAGGCTCAGGTGGCCATGGTCGAGCTGAGAAACTGCTGAAGGCGCTCGGATTTCGGCGCGGTGAAGAGCGTTCCAGGGTCGCCTTCCTCTTCGACAAGGCCCTGGTGCAGGAAGACGACATGATCGCTCACGTCATGGGCCATCTTCATGTCATGGGTCACGATCATCATGGTTCGCCCCTCGGCGGCCAGATCCTTGATCACGCGGATGACTTCCTGTTCCAGCTCGGGGTCCAGCGCCGATGTCGGCTCGTCGAAGAGGAGCGCCTCGGGCTCCATCGCCAAGGCGCGGGCGATGGCGGCGCGCTGCTGCTGGCCGCCCGAAAGCTGCGCTGGGAAGGCATCGGCCTTGTCGCCGATTCCCACCTTTTCGAGGTACTGACGCGCGGATTTCTCGACCTCGCCGCGGGGGCGACGCAGCACGGTGACGGGCGCCTCCATCACATTCTGCAGGATCGTCATATGCGCCCAGAGGTTGAACTGCTGGAACACCATGGCAAGGTTCGTGCGGATGCGCAGCACCTGGCCCGGATCGGCAGGGTGGCGATGCGCGCCGGTGCCCTTCCACCTGACCGGCTCGCCCTTGAAAAGGATGTCGCCCTGCTGGCTATCCTCCAGCAGGTTGGCACAGCGCAGGATCGTGGATTTGCCTGAGCCGGAAGAGCCGATCAGTGAGACGACATCGCCCCGACGGGCCGTCAGGTCGACGCCCTTGATGACTTCGAGCGTGCCATAGGCCTTGTGAAGGTTCGAAATCTCGATAACTGGCGGGTCTTGGGGCAAGATGGGGTCCTGATGCGGTTGCGGCGGGCGTGCGGGGCAGTAGGGCCGAAAACCCGCCATGATGCAATGCGCAATTCTGCGGTGCCGGTGGGACGGTTTGGCGCGCTGATCTCACTCGATGCTGTTCGGGTCAGTGGGCGGCGGGGGAACGGGCACGGCCAGATAGGCGGTTGTCGGACATGGCCACCAATTCCCCGCGGCCCAGCAGGCGGACACAATAGGGCAGTCCGCAGGTCTGGGAGATAACTAGGTCCGAAGCGCCCCATTGATCCCACAAACTGCCGCCCCGGGTAAGGTGGAGCGGTGCATCATTGCCCAGCCGCACGCGCAGATTGGACCAGAGCAGATCGATTGTGGGCGCAGTCTCGGGCAGGTCACAAATGTGCAGGCCGGCGATCATTGCGGCGGCAGCCAGTCAGCTCTCAGAGCGAGGCTGCAACGCGCTGCCGCGCAGCGGCACTGTCGACATCACTGACGCCAAGCAGGCTGGCCGCCATACGCAGCAGCGCATTTTCCTGATCGGCGCGGTCGCCATCGGCCAGAACGACCTGCCACAGCGCCTCGATCACGGCGGTCCGGTCCTCGTAGGGCACGGCCTCCTTGATTTCGCGGGTAAAGCGGACGGTATCGGGCGCCTCCGCCTCGGCCTCCTCGGCGTCCTTTCGGAGCGCGCGGGCGTCCTCGGGCGTCAGCGCATAGCGCGTCGACAGGATACGATCTATGTGCTCGATCTCGCTGGGGGCGTAATGGCCATCCGTGCGCGCGGCGCGCACAAGAAGGGCCGCCACCGCAAGGCGGGCATCGGTGTCGGTCAGCGGCTGATCCTGAGCCGCGGTGAGGCGCTTGAAGAAATCTGCAATCATGAGAGGTGATATAATGCGGTGGTGTGGTGCGGCCAATGGGAAATATCTGCTGTGCCGCAGACGTCGATGGGGAATGCCTCCGGCGGGGGTACTTGGTACCAAGAAAAATTGGGCGCGCCAGCAACTTCATCTTGGTGAAAATACTCAGATCCGGCCAGACGCGCCACGCGGCGCCCGCGCGATCATGTGCTCTTGCGTGTGCAGCGGGCGCGGCCTAACACTTGGCCCATGAAATTACTCTTTCTTGGCGATGTGATGGGGCGCGGCGGCCGCCGGGCGATAGCAGAGATGCTGCCGCGGCTGCGCGCGGAATGGGGCCTCGATTTCGTCGTGGTCAATGGCGAGAATGCGACCGGCGGCATGGGCCTGAGCGGCGAGCATGCCAAGGGCATTCTGGACGCGGGCGCGGATTGCGTGACGCTGGGCGATCATGCCTTCGATCAAAAGGACATGCTGCGCGCCATCGAGGGCGAGCCGCGCGTCATTCGGCCGATCAACTTCGCCAAGAGCGCGCCGGGCCGTGGAGCGCGCGTTTTCTCGGACGCGCGCGGGCGCAAGGTGCTGGTGGCGCAGGTGCTGGGCCAGGTCTTCATGAAGCGGGCCTTTGATGATCCGTTCTCGGCGCTGGATGCCACCTTGCGCGCGCATGTTCTGGGCGGAGCGGTGCAGGCGGCGATCATCGACATCCATTGCGAAGCGACGAGCGAGAAGATGGGCGTGGGTCATTTCTGCGACGGACGCGCGTCGCTGGTCGTGGGCACGCACACGCATATTCCGACCGCCGATGCGCAGATCCTGCCGGGCGGCACCGCCTTTCTGAGCGATGCGGGCATGTGCGGGGATTACAACAGTGTCATCGGGATGGACAAGGAAGAGCCGCTGCGCCGCTTTGTCACCGGCATGCCCAAGGGGCGCTTTGCGCCCGCGATGGAGGAGGTCACCGTCTCGGGCGTCTATGTCGAAACCGACGACCGCACCGGCCGTGCCACCCGGATCGAGATGGTGCGCCAAGGCGGGCGTCTTGCCCAGGCTGGGCCGTGAGCCGGCGCGACCTTGGCCCCTATGCCGTTCTGATGGTGATGGGGGCGGGATGGGGGCTGAGCGTGCCCTTGTCCAAGATCGCGGTCAGCACCGGACATCTGCCCCTTGGCCTGATCTTTTGGCAGGAGGTGGTGATCGTCGCGCTTCTGGGCACG
Source organism: Roseovarius roseus (assembly GCF_043355935.2). Lineage (NCBI taxonomy): Bacteria > Pseudomonadati > Pseudomonadota > Alphaproteobacteria > Rhodobacterales > Roseobacteraceae > Roseovarius > Roseovarius roseus. The sequence goes on from NZ_JBHFPE020000001.1 coordinate 194,014, forward strand.
ATCTGCGCCTTCCGGCGCAAGCGGCTGGAGATGGGCCGGCAATATTGGCGGCTCTACGCGGTTGTGGCGCTCTGCGGGGCGGTGCTGCCGGATATCTTTTTCTACCTCGCGGCGGCGCGGCTGCCGGGGGGCATCATGGCCATCATCATCGCCAGCGTGCCGCTTTTCTCGCTGCCGATCGCGCTGGCGCTGGGCAACGAGGCGTTTTCGTGGCGGCGGGTCATGGGCCTCAGCTTTGGCATCGCCGGCATCCTGTTGCTGATCGGGCCCGAGGCCAGCCTGCCGGAAAAGGCGATGGCCGTTTTCATCCCCGTCGCCCTGATGGCGCCGCTGCTTTATGCGACCGAGGGGAACCTGGTGGCGAAATGGGGTATCCAGGGGCTGGATTCTATGCAGGTGATCCTGGGCGCCTCGCTGCTTGGCATGGTCGTGACCGCGCCTTTGGCGCTGCTGACGGGCCAGTGGATCAACCCTCTGGCCAGCTTCGGTGCGCCCGAACTGGCGCTGGCCGCATCGGCGGCGCTGCACGGGCTGGTCTATGCCGTCTATGTCTGGCTGGTGGGCCGCGCCGGGTCGGTCTTTGCCGCGCAGGCCAGTTATCTGGTGACGGGTTTTGGCGTGATATGGTCGATGGTGCTGCTGCACGAGCGTTATGCCATCTGGGTCTGGCTGGCGCTGGGCATCATGATGATCGGCATCGCGATGGTCCAGCCGAGGTCCCGCACGTCGCCGCTTGCGCCTGTACGGCCCATCGGCGAAACTGGCGCGAACCAGTAAAAGGCAGATCCCCCCGGTGATTGCATATTTCGACGTGTCGCAAACGACGCAGGCCCTGATGACGCTGGGCGTCGTCGCGGTGATGTTCGTCTTTTTCATCCGCGAAATCTATCCGACCGAGGTGGTGGCGATGGCCGGGGCGGCGGCGATGCTGGTGCTGGGCCTGCTGCCTTATGACGCCGCGCTGGACGTGCTGTCGAACCCGGCGCCCTGGACCATCGCGGTCATGTTCATCATCATGGGGGCGTTGGTGCGCACCGGCGCGCTCGAGGCGTTCACATCGCTGGCGGACCGGCAGGCGCGCACCAATCCCAAGCTGGCGGTGGTGATGATGCTGGGGTTGGTCATCATCGGCTCGGCGGTGATGAACAATACCCCCGTCGTCGTCGTGATGATCCCGGTTTTCGTCCAACTGGCCCGCACCATGAAGATCCCTGCCTCGCGGCTTTTGATCCCGCTGAGCTATGCGGCGATCCTTGGGGGCACTCTGACGCTGATCGGCACGTCGACGAACCTTCTGGTCGATGGTGTGGCGCGGGCGCGCGGCATGGAGGCCTTCGGTATTTTCGAGATCACGCCACTGGCCATCGTGCTGGTCGCCTGGGGCATGATCTATCTGCGCTTCATCGGGCCGCTGCTGCTGCCGCATCGCGACAGCATGGCCGACATGTTGTCGGATCGCAGCCGCATGAAGTTCTTTACCGAGGCGGTGATCCCGCCCGAAAGCAACCTGATCGGGCGCGAGGTCACTGGCGTGCAACTGTTCAAGCGCGAGGGCGTGCGTCTGGTCGACGTCGTCCGCGGAGACATATCGCTGCGCCGCGATCTGACCGGCGTCACGCTGGAGGTGGGCGACCGCGTGGTTCTGCGCACGCAGATGACCGAGCTTCTGAGCCTGCAGAACAACAAGAGCCTCAAGCGTGTCGATCAGGTCAGCGCGGTCGAGACGACGACCGTCGAGGTGCTGATCACACCCGGCTGCAAGATGGTGGGGCGCAGCCTTGGCTCGCTGCGTCTGCGGCGGCGCTATGGCGTCTATCCGCTGGCCGTGCACCGCCGGAACCAGAATATCGGGCGCCAGCTGGACACCCTGATCGTCAAGGTGGGCGACACCCTGCTGCTGGAAGGCGCACCCGAGGATATCCGGCGCCTGTCATCCGAGATGGACATGGTCGATGTCTCGCAGCCCTCGGCGCGGGCCTTTCGCCGGGGCCATGCGCCCATCGCCATCGCTGCGCTGATTGCCATCGTCGGATTGGCGGGCCTTGGTGTGGCGCCCATTCTTGCGCTGGCGGTGGTGGCCGTGGCGGCCGTGCTGCTGGCGCGCTGCATCGATGCGGACGAGGCGTTCTCCTTCATAGACGGGCGGCTTCTTGCGCTGATCTTTTCCATGCTGGCCATCGGCGCCGCGCTGGAGGAAAGCGGCGCGGTTGCTCTGATCGTGGGCAGCGTGGCGCCCTCGCTGATGCTGCTGCCCGGCGTGCTGCTGATCTATTCGGTCTACCTGATGACCTCCATCCTGACCGAGATGGTCAGCAACAACGCCGTCGCCGTCGTCGTCACACCCATCGCCATCGGGCTGGGGCAGGCGATGGGGATCGATCCGCGCCCGCTGGTGGTGGCGGTCATGGTCGCGGCCTCCGCCAGTTTCGCAACGCCCATCGGCTATCAGACCAACACGCTGGTCTACGGCCCCGGCGGCTATCGCTTTACCGATTTCCTGCGCATCGGCGTGCCGCTGAACCTCAGTATCGGCCTCGTGGCCTCGGCCCTGATCCCGTTCATCTGGCCGCTTTAGGCGCGGCTTGCGCGCAGGGCGCCTCGTGTCTTATAGAGACGCAAAATCCACATCATCCGCTTTTAGAGGTATTCCATGGCCGGCCATTCCAAATGGGCAAACATCCAGCACCGCAAGGGACGTCAGGATGCCGCACGCTCCAAGCTGTTCTCCAAGCTGAGCAAGGAAATCACCGTCGCCGCCAAGATGGGCGATCCCGACCCCGAGAAGAACCCGCGCCTGCGCATGGCCGTCAAGGAGGCCAAGACGCAATCCGTGCCCAAGGATGTGATTGATCGCGCAATCAAGAAATCCCAGGCCGGCGACAGCGAGGATTACGAGGAAATCCGCTATGAGGGCTATGGCCCCAATGGCGTCGCCGTGATCGTCGAGGCGATGACCGACAACCGCAATCGGACAGCCAGCACCGTGCGCAGTACCTTCACCAAGAATGGCGGCAATCTGGGCGAGACGGGCAGCGTCGGTTTCATGTTCGAGCGCAAGGGCGAGATCGTCTATGGCGCGGATGCGGGCGATGCCGACACCGTGATGATGGCCGCGATCGAGGCCGGCGCCGAGGATGTCGAATCCTCCGAGGATGGCCACACGGTCTGGTGCGCCGATACCGATCTCAATGACGTCTCCAGCGCGCTCGAGGCCGAGCTGGGCGAAAGCGAGGCGACCCGCCTGGCCTGGCGCCCGGTGACGACGACCGAGATGGACCTGGACGCGATGCAAAAGCTGATGAAGCTGGTCGATGCGCTGGAGGATGACGACGATGTGCAGCGCGTCACCACCAATTTCGAAGCCTCGGACGAGGTCATGTCACAGCTTTGAGCATGAAGGGCAGGCGGCCCCCGCGCTGCCTGCCTCCCGGCCTGCCACCAAACGGGCCCGCGATCAATCTGTTCCCTGTCATGTCCCTGTCACGCAACCATGCGATGACATCCCCAGATGTGCCATGAACAGCGGGCTTGCCGTTCTGCACATACGAGATATAGTCATCGAGACGGATCAGCGCAGGCGGGGACGGTCAGGACAATGGAAGGCGATTTCAGAACGGAATTCGTACGCGCGCCATCGGCGCTGCGCCAGCATCCCGCGCTGGTTCTCAATGCCGATTACCGGCCGCTCAGTTACTATCCCCTCTCGCTCTGGTCCTGGCAGGATGCGATCAAGGCCGTCTGGCTGGACCGGGTCGATATCGTGGCCGAATATGACCACGTCGTCCACTCGCCCAGTACGAGGATACGGATCCCCTCGGTCATCGTCCTCAAGGACTTCGTCAAACCTCAGAAGCGCGTGGCATTCACGCGCTTCAATCTTTTTCTGAGGGACGAATTCTGCTGTCAGTATTGCGGCGCACGGGGCGATCTGACCTTTGATCATGTGGTGCCGCGCGCCAGCGGCGGGCGCACCAGCTGGGAAAACGTCGTCGCCGCCTGCGCGCGCTGCAACCTTGCCAAGGGATCGAAAAGCCTTGCCCGCTCGGGCATGTCGCTGCGCAAGCCGCCGCGCCCGCCCGGCGCCGAAGAGCTGCGCAACACGGGCCGCAAATTCCCGCCCGGCTATCTGCATGATAGCTGGCTGGATTTCCTCTACTGGGATGCCGAGCTGGAAGCCTGACCGCAAAGCGGCCATAGGTTTCGCCACTAGCTGCCATTTGATGAGCCCTCTTTGGGATCAACTCACCTGTGCTATTCTGTCGCAGCCTGCGGGAACGCTCCGGCGGGCGGCCGAATGTGTCGGGGCCGTGACGCGCGATTAAAGAGGGAGCGATTCCGTTTCTTCGCGTGTGCCAGATTGGCGCCGCGTAATTGCATTGGAGGTTGCAATGTCCGAGACCGAAAGATTTCCCGCATCCCTGTATGGCCCCGCCGAAAGGCGCATGGCCGAAAGCCTGGTCGAGATAGAACGTCAGGCTTTGGCGGATGACGAAGATTGTGATTGCAAGGAGGGCATGTTCAACGGCCTGACGCGCCGCGGCCTGCTGATGGGCGGCGTGGCGCTGGGCGGCAGTGCTTTGGCCGGTGGCCGCGCGCGGGCCGAGGCCCCTCCTGGCGCGATCGAGTACGATGTGCAGCCCGACCCAACAAAGGAGCAGGGGCGCCTCATCCTCGACGATGGCGGCTACGGCTCGCGCTCGCAATTCGAGAACGAGGTGCGCTGGCGCTATCCGACCGCCAGCATCGATTCCAGCTGGTCGATGACGCCGCTCGCCTCGGGGCGCGGGATGATCACCCCCTCGGGCCTGCATTTCGAGCGGCACCATGCGGGCATCCCCACGATTGACCCGCAGACGCACGAACTGATCCTGCACGGCATGGTGGATCAGCCGCTGCGTTTTACGATGGACGATCTGAAGCGGCTGCCCTCGGTCAGCAAGATCCACTTCATCGAGTGCTCCGGCAACGGCCTGACCGAATGGGCCAAGCCGACGCTCAAGACCGTGCAGGGCACGCATGGCCTGACATCGACTTCGGAATGGACCGGCGTGCGCCTGTCCACGCTGCTGGAGATGGCAGGCGTGCAGGACAGCGCCGCATGGATCCTGGCCGAAGGCGCGGATGCGGCGGTGATGACCCGCTCGGTGCCCTTGGACAAGGCGATGGACGACGCGATCCTCGCCTATGCGCAGAACGGCGAGGCGCTGCGCCCCGAGCAAGGCTACCCGCTGCGCCTGCTGCTGCCCGGCTATGAGGGCAACACGCATATCAAGTGGCTGCGCCGGCTGGAGGTCAGCGACAAGCCCTTCATGACCCGCGAGGAGACGTCGAAATACACCGACCTCATGCCGGATGGCACCGCGCGCCAATTCTCGCTGGAGATGGAGGCGAAATCTGTCATCACCTTCCCCTCGGGCGCGATGAAGCTGCCGCGCCCCGGGTTCTACGAGGTGACCGGCATCGCATGGTCCGGCCGCGGCAAGATCGCAAAGGTTGAGGTCTCGGCGGATGGCGGCGAGACGTGGCAAGAGGCCACGTTGGACGACCCCGTGCTGGACAAGTGCCACACGCGGTTCCGACTGCCATGGACCTGGACCGGCGAGGAGGCCGTGCTGCAAAGCCGCGCGGTGGACGAGACGGGATATGTCCAGCCGACCCTCGAACAACTGGTCGAGGTGCGCGGTCTGAAATCTGTCTATCATCTGAACGCAATTCAAAGCTGGCATATCGCGCCGGACGGGGAGGTGCACAATGTTCACGCGTAACCTGACACTCATCTGCGCGCTCGGCGCGCTGGCCATGCCTGCCGTGGCGCAAGATGGCACCCGCACCTCCGCCGCGCCGCCCGACACCCTGGAGTCCGGTGAGCGCGCCCCGATGGAGGTGCCGAAATCCAGCGCCGAGAAGGTGGGCGACATCGCGCCCGCCCAGAATGCCTATGGCGTCGGCCAGCCCGCCACCGAGGAGGAGATCGCGGCGATCAATATCGACATCATGCCGGACGGGCGCGGCCTGCCCGAAGGCAGCGGCACCTATGCCGAAGGTGAGGAGCTTTACGAGACGATCTGCGCCGCTTGTCACGGCTCGGACATGATGGGCATCGCCGAGCTGGGCGCGCCCCAGCTGATCGGCGGCAGGGATACGCTGGCCACCGATGCGCCGGTCAAGACGGTCGAGAGCTATTGGCCTTATGCCAGCACCTTCTTCGACTACACGCACCGGGCCATGCCCATGACTGAACCCGGATCACTCAGCGCCGATGAGGTCTATGCGATCAGCGCCTATGTGCTGGGCAAGGCGGGCATCACAAGCACCGAGCCGGACAGCGTGATGGACGCCGAGGCAATGGCTGCGGTCGAAATGCCCAACGCGGACGGCTTTGTGTCCGATCCGCGCCCGGATGTCGGGGAATAGGGACCGATCCGAACGCAGCAAGTCAGTCTGGCAAAGGCTCATGGCGCCGCCGCCCATTCTTGGGTGGCGGCGCAGTTTTTCTTTCTTAGGTGGAATGCCCCGCCGGGAAAGCTGCGTCTTCCGTCACGATCATGTCCATCGGGATATCATGCGGCTGCGGGAAGATCGTTTCGAGCTCTGCCGAGGCATATCCGACCCCGATCTTGAACGGAGGTGGATCGAGCGCGGCCAGTGTCCGGTCAAAATACCCACCGCCATATCCCAGCCGATACAGCCCGCGATCCCAGCCCACGAGCGGCGCGAGAGCTATGTGCGGGCGCAGCACCGGCGCATCATCCGGCGGCACGGGGATATTCCAATCACCGCGCACCATCTTCATCTCCGGCGTCCAGAGCCTGAATTCAAGCGGTGCGGCCTTGGTGACCACCACGGGCAGTGCGATCCGGACGCTCTCATGGTGCAGCGTCTCCATCAGCGGGCGCAGGTTGGGCTCGCCCTTGATGGGCCAATAGGCCGAGAAGGTAAGGCCCTTCGCGCCGTTGAATCTCTGTTGCAGGATCTCGGCCACCCGATCCGCGATTCGCTGCGAGGCGGCGCCGTGCTCCTCGACGCTGCGCGTCTTGCGGGCAGCAAGCAATTCCTGCCGCTTGGCCTTGCGCCAGCGTGCCACGTCATGTGCCTGTTCAGGATCGACTGCCATGGGATCAAAATAGGCCGGATCGATCTCATGCGCCAGACATGGCGGGGAGGCATAGCTGCCAGCGCCCCCCTTTTTTCCGGTTTCATTACTCATGGCTGGCGCCGGTGCGCGGGCGTCGCACCCTCAAAGCAGGTCGCTGCCTCCTGCGCCATCTGCTCCACCCGCTGTCCGGCCGGCAGGATCGACCGGATCAGACCCGCGCCTTGGCCTGCGTAGTTCGGCATCGCCTCAAGATCGCCGGTTGTCGTGCGCAAGGGCGAGTCGGTGCTGTAGCGATAGCGTTCCTGGCCATCCTCCCATGCGATGGTATCGCGAGGCAGGGTGTCCGGATCATGGCCCATCAACTGGCCATCCAGCGCCTCGGTGATGGTGTTCCCGATCACCCGCACTGCCGCGCCCTTGGGCCAATTCAGGACGAAGACATCGGTCAGGACCGTATCCTCGCCATCCGCCTCGACGACGCGCTGCTTGTGATAGCTGTGGGCAAAGGATTCCTCCGTCGCCAGAAAGGCGGTACCGCATTGTACCCCCTGCGCCCCCAACATGAGGGCCGAGGCAAGGCCCTTGCCGGTTGAGATGCCGCCCGACACCACCACAGGCAGGGCCGTTTCCTGCAGGATCGCCTCGACCAGTGCGAAAGATCCGCAGCGGCCATGCACGTGCCCGCCCGCCTCAATGCCCTGCGCGATGATGACATCCGCGCCGGCCTGCTCGGCCAGACGTGCCTGCTGCAGGGTGCCCACCTGATGCAGCACCAGCGCGCCCTCGGATTTGACCCTTGCAATCACCTCGGCGCGCACGTCCCAAAAGAATGAAAAGGCGGTCACCCCCAGCTTGAGGCACTGAGTGATCTGGGCGTCCAGCAGCGCGGGGTCTGTGGCGGCAGGGATCAGGTTTACTGCAAACCGGCGGTCTGTCGCGGCCTGAAGTGCCGTCACCTCGGCGGCGATCAACTCGGGGCTTTCGCGCACCATGCCAAGCGCCGCGAACCCGCCTGCATTGGCGACCGAGGCCGCAAGCTCCCACCGCGCGACACCGCCCATCCCTGCCAGAAGGATGGGAAGATCGCATCCCAGAAGGTCACATAACGGCGTATACAGGCGTGGTGTCGTCTTGGTGGACATGGCGCATCTCCGGCAGTCGGGCAGGGCCAAGCCCATGATGCGGGCCGGGCCGTTTCGGGTCAGCCTAGCAAATGGGCAAGGCGCATCTAACCCGGTCCCGCCATTTTTGTGCCATATGCGGCGAAAACCGGCCACGCCTTTAAACGCGCGGCTCTCAGGATTAGATATTCATAATGATGAATGTTGATGAGGGGATGTGGTGGTCTTGATCCGCAGCAGACTTATCGCGGGCGCGCTGCTTATGCTCGCGCTGTGCCTCGCTGTGCCGCTGGCCCGCACGGCGGTTGCTGCGGAATCCGGCCCCGCGCAGCCCGCCGGGTTGATGTGGAACAGAACCGGCCTGCCGGCCGTGTTTCCCCTGCAGGTCAAGACGCCGCCGGGACGGGATTACTTCCTGACCTTGACCGATGTCGGCGGTGACACGCCCTCCCTCGCTGCATTTATCGAGGGGGGCGATTTTTTCAAGGTTCTCGTCCCGCCAGGCACGTTCAGGGTGGCATTCGCCGCCGGCGATGAGTGGCAGGGCGAGGAGGATCTGTTTGGACCGGGCGCACAAACCTGGCGCTTTGAATTGCCCGATCCGCTGACGTTCCAGACGCGCGGCTATGACACCAAGGCCGGTCATCTGGTGGATCTGGTGGGCGTGCTGCCGGGCAAGATCGCTGAGGCCAAGGTAAAGGATCAGTTGATCTGCCAATCCGTCCGGCTGGATTTTCCGACCTCGATTTACGATGGTTTTGAGCTAGGGCGCGCCTGGGAGGTGGACCCGCCCGAGGATGTCCGCGCGCATGGCAGACGGGTGACCGGTCGGCCACTCGGTTTCTTTGAGAAGCTGCGCTACCCCGAAGACCTGCCGCCCTATAGCGAGATGCAGGGCTATGATGTGCAGTCGCAATATTGCGACTGACCTTTCAGATCAGCCCCCGCGCGACTTGCGCCGGTCCGGATGGAAGCCGAGCAGGCGCAGCGCGTTCAGCGTCACCAGCACCGTCGCCCCGGTATCCGCGAGGATCGCGATCCAAAGCCCCGTGATGCCCAGCACAGTAGTGACCAGAAAGACCCCCTTCAGTCCCAGCGCGATCAGCACGTTCTGGCGGATATTGGCCATCGTTGCCCGCGACAGGCGCAGCATGGCGGCGACATCACCCACCCGGTTGCGCAGGAGCGCGCCATCCGCCGTCTCCAGCGCGAAATCCGTGCCCGAGCCCATGGCGATGCCGACATGCGCGGTGGCCAGCGCGGGCGCGTCGTTGATCCCGTCGCCCACCATCATGACATGGTGGCCTGCGATCAGATCCTTGAGGGCGGCCACCTTGTCCTGCGGCAGAAGGCCGGCGTGATGCTGCAGCCCGATCTGCTGGCCAAGGGCCGCTCCGGTCCGTGCATTGTCGCCGGTCAGCATGACGCTGGTCACGCCCATCTGCGCGAGGTCCGACACGGCCTCGGCTGCATCGCCGCGCGGCTCGTCCCGCAGTGCCAAAAGGCCCAGAAGCCGGTCCGATGAGAAGACCGCGACCACTGTCTTGCCCTCGGCCTCGAGCGCCTCGGCGCGCGCGCTGCCGTCCGCGGACATGACGCCTGCTTCCGCCGCAAGGCGCGGCGCGCCGACCGTCCAGCGCGTGCCGTCCAGCACGGCGAAGGCCCCCTTGCCGGGGATGGCCCCGGCATCGCGGATCTCGGGCCAGTCGATGCCGTCCTCCTCGGCCCGGTCAGTGATGGCCTTGCCCAGCGGGTGGCTGGCCCCTGTCTCGACGGCGGCGGCGATACGCAGCACGTCTCTTTCGCTGCCCGACAGCGCCACGATCTCGGTGACTTGCGGGCGGCCCTCGGTCAGCGTGCCGGTCTTGTCGAACGCCACCAGATCGGTGCGCGCCGCACTTTCGATCACCGCCCCGCCTTTCAAAAGCAAGCCGTGCCGCGCACCTGTCGACAGCGCAGAGGCAATCGAGGCCGGAACCGAGATCACCAACGCGCAGGGGCAACCGATCAGCAGGAGCGCGAGGCCGCGATAAATCCACGTCTCCCACAGACCCCCGGCGATCAGCGGGGGCAGCACGGCCACCACCGCCGCGGCGCCGACGATGGCGGGCATGTACCAGCGGCTGAACCGCTCGATAAAGCGTTCCGTCGGCGCGCGCGTGCTTTCGGCCTCTTCGACGAGGCGGACGATCCGCGCGATGGTGTTGTCCTTGGCGGCACGGCTGACGCGGATGCGCAGCTCGGCCTCGGCGTTGATCGAGCCAGCAAAGACCTCGGCTCCCGGTTCCTTCAGGACCGGCACGCTTTCGCCCGTGACGGGGCTTTCATCGACGCCGGAGGTGCCCGTGGCCACGGTGCCATCCGCAGGCACGCGGTCGCCCGGCCGGACCTGCACGATCTGCCCGATGACCAGCTGCTGGGCCGGGATCTCGCGGATACGGGGGCCGACGACGACGCGCGCCGTCTTGGGCACCAGATCGGCCAAGGCTCGGATGCCGTCGCGGGCCTTGCCTGCGGCCAGCCCTTCCAGCATTTCGCCCACGGCGAAGAGAAAGACGACCAGCGCCGCTTCGCCCGCCGCACCGATCAAGAGCGCGCCGAGCGCCGCAATGCTCATCAGCATCTCGATGGTGAAGGGCATGCCGGAGCGCGCCATCATGGCGGCTTTGCGGGCAATCGGCGTAACGCCCAGAAGCGTCGCCACCACGAAAGCCCAATGCGCGGCCGGGCCGCCAATGATGAGCTCGACACTCCAGGCGAGCATCAGCAAGGCGCCGGTGCCGATCAGCATTCGGCCTTTGGCGGTGTGATACCATGCCGCCGCACGTGGTGCGTCCCCCTCGGGCGCGCCGGGCTGCGGCGTTGCCTCGGCGCTATCGGGCAGGATGAACCCACCCTTTGGCTTTTCCGGCGCGGCGCCCTTGGGCGCGATGCCGAACCCCAGGCCCCTCACTGCCTTTTCGACCTGCGCCGCCGATGTCTGATCCGCATCCAGACGCAGGCGCAGCCGCTCGGCCATGAGGGCGACGTCCACCTCGCTCACGCCTGGCAAACGCTGGACCGCGCCGCGCACCTTGGCCGCACAGGCACCGCAATCCATGCCCGTCACATGCCATTCGATCGGATCTGGGGAGAGGGTGCTCATGTCGTCATTCCACGCCTTGTCTGTGCCATGACACGTAATGTAAGAGCTACAGCCGCTTTAGGTTCAAGGGGGTTTGCAAATTCTTTGTCCCCGCGAGAGATGGCCGCGTGCCATTGCCGAAATCACGCCGAAAACCTATAGTTAATATAGAGTCTGGAGGGGTTATGATGACGATTGGAACAATGGCAAAGCGGACCGGGAGCAAGGTACAGACGATCCGCTATTACGAGCAGATCGGCCTGATGCCCGAACCGGGGCGCACCGCAGGGGGGCAGCGCCGCTATGACGGCGCCGCGCTGGACCGGCTGTCTTTCATCCGCCATGCGCGCGACCTGGGATTTTCTCTGGGCGCGATACGCGAGTTGATCGACCTGTCGGACACGCCTGACCATGCCTGCGCCCATGTCGACGCCATCGCAAAGAAACAACTGAAGGCGGTCGAGGCGCGCATCCTGCGCCTCAATGCCCTGCGCGCCGAGCTGAAACGCATGATCGCCGAATGCTCGGGCGGGGTGGTGGCCGATTGCCGCGTGCTCGAAGTTCTGCGCGATCGCGGCGAATGCCTGTCGGAGCATGGCAGCGAGGGGCTGCGCGAAATGGAGTGATCGGGCAGGTGCCCTTGATCCGGGACTGCGGCGCGTTATGAGAAAAAGAGCGCTGCGCTGGGCGGAATTGTAAAAAAGCAGCCATCTGCCATAGTATCCGCAACGTCCACACGCATTTTCGACGGCAGGCCGAGTCGCAGGCCATCCACGCATCGGAAAGGGGGCTTGCCATGACTGACCAACCGACGGCCGAAGAGTTCGCCAAAATCTCGCGCGGGTATGATGAGAACCCCTCGCGCTCCCTGTCGCTTCGCGCCGAGGCGTATACCGACCCGGCCTGGCATGCGGTGGATGTGCAGCAGATCCTCGCCAAGACCTGGCAATGGGTGTGCCATGTAGAGAAGCTGCGCCAGCCGGGCAGCTATGTCACCGTCCAGATCGCGGGTCAGCCGATTGCCGTGGTCCGATGCCTCGATGGCATGCTGCGGGCCTTCTACAATGTCTGCAAGCATCGCGCCCATGAATTGCTGTCGGGCGAGGGCGAAACCTCGCGCATCATGTGCCCCTATCATGCATGGGTCTACAAGCTTGACGGTCAGCTTGTCCGCGCGCCTCATACGGATAATCTGGAGGGGTTCGATATGGGCCAGATCTGCCTGGACGAAGTGCAGGTCGAGGAGTTCTGCGGCTTCGTCTATGTCAATCTTGACCCGGAGACGGCGCCGCTGTCCCAGCTGACCGGCGATCTGGAAACCGAGATCAAGCATTGGGCGCCGGACATTGAGGATCTGACCTTTGCCCATCGCCTCAGCTATGACATCAAGACCAACTGGAAGAACGTCGTCGACAATTTTCTGGAATGCTATCACTGCCCGACCGCGCACAAGGATTTCTGCGAGCTGGTCGATATGGACACCTACAAGGTGACCACGCATGGCATCTATTCCAGCCACATGGCAGATGCGGGCAACAGCCAGAACAGCGCCTATGATGTCTCCAACGCGACGGTGCGGACCCATGCCGTCTGGTGGCTGTGGCCCAGCACGTGCATCATGCGCTATCCCGGCCGGTCCTCGATGATCATCCTCAACATCATTCCCGCGGGGCCGGACCGGACACTGGAAACCTATGATTTCTATCTCGAGGACAAGGCCCCGAACGAGGCCGAGATTGAGACCATCCGCTATCTGGACGAGGTGCTGCAGGTCGAGGATATCAACCTCGTCGAGAGCGTGCAGCGCGGGATGAGCACGCCTGCCTTTTCGCAGGGGCGGATCGTCAATGATCCGGATGGCTCGGGCAAGTCCGAGCACGCAGTTCACCATTTCCACGGCCTCGTGCTGGACGCCTATCGGCGCGCCGCTGGATGAGTCTGCGCGGTACATACCGGGGTGGCCGGCCCGCCGGAGGGCGGACTCGGGGCGCAGCCGAGCTCCATTCGGCCTGCCGCGGGACTAGGATGACATGACGCTCAAAGGCAAGATCGCGCTGGTCACCGGCGGGCGCGGGGGGATTGGCCGGGCCATTGTCGCGCGGTTCTTGCGCGAGGGCGCGGCGGTCTATGCTGCCGATCTGACCCCGCGGGGATCGCTGGCGGAGCATGACGAGGGTGGCAGCCGATTTCTCGGTATGGACGTCGCCGATGAGGACGCCGTCAAGACGGCGATGGTGCGGGTGCAGGACGATTTTGGCAAGCTCGATATCCTCGTGAATGCCGCCGGGATCGAGATCGAGAAGACCATCGAAGAGACGACGCTGGAGGAATGGAACCGTAGTTTCGCGGTCAATGTCACCGGCACGTTCCTGACCTCGAAACATGCCTTGCCGCTGATGCGGGCGGCGGCGAGGGGCGGGACCTCCGCCAGCGTGATCAATTTCGGCAGCTATGATGGCTTCATAGCCGATCCGGGCCTTGCCGCCTATTGCGCCACCAAGGGAGCGGTGCACGCCCTGACCCGCGCCATGGCCTGCGATCATGGCCCCGAGGGCATCCGCGTCAATGCGGTCTGCCCGGGTTATATCGACACGCCGATGCTCCAGAGCTTCTTTGCCGGCGAAGGCTCGGGCGGGGGTGGCAAGAGGATCGACCAGCTGCAACAGGCGGTGAGGGACGTGCACCCGATGCGCAGCTATGGCACGCCCGAGGACATCGCGAACCTGGTGAATTGGCTGGCCTCGGACGAGGCGCGCTACGCTTCGGGTCAGCTCTGGGTGCTGGATGGCGGGCTGTCTGCGCAGGTCCAGCAGATGAGGCTGTGACGGGGATGACGGGCCTGCCGCGCCGGTCAGCGGCGTCCGCAACGGGAGGGTTGCCCCATGGGTGAATGCGCCATCGTGACAGGCGGCAGCCGGGGCATAGGTCGCGCCATCGTCGAGCGGCTTTTGCCCGAGGGTTTCAATGTCGTCACCTGCGGGCGCGGCGCGCGGCCCGAGGATCTGCCGGAGCCGGTGCACTGGGTGCCCGCGGACGTGGCACGAACCGGCGATGCGGCCATGCTGATCAGCGCGGCGAACGAGCGGTTCGGGCGCGTGTCGCTGTTGGTCAACAACGCCGGCGTGCAGGTGGAAAAGACCGTGGCCGACAGCGACGACGGCGATTGGGACCTGGTGATGAACGTCAACTGCAAGGGCGTCTTCAACATGTGCCGGGCGGCGCTGGTGGATATGGACCGGCATGGCGGCAACATCATCAATATCGGCTCGATCTCGGGCGAGGTCGCCGATCCGTCGATGGCGCTTTACAACGCGTCCAAGGCCTTCGTGCATGGGCTGACCCGCTCGATCGCCGTCGATCACGGCCCCAAGGTGCGCTGCAACGCGATCCGGCCGGGATGGATCATGACCGAGATGGCCGAGGATGCCTTTGCGCTGGCGCGCGCGCCGGACAAGGCGAGGGCCGATGCGCTGGCCCGCCATCCGGTGGGGCGTTTCGGGCAGCCGGCGGATATTGCCAACATGGTGGCCTGGCTTGCCTCTGATCAGTCCGCCTATGTTACGGGCGCCTGTTTCACGGTCGATGGCGGAATGACCGCAGCATCGCCTCTCAATCCGGGATTGTTCTGATGGAATTTGCGACAACAGCCTGCCTTGGCGGTGGTGTGATCGGCGCCAGTTGGGCGGCCCTCTTTCTGGCGTCGGGCCGCGCGGTCAGGATGTTCGATCCGGCGCCTGGCGTGGAAGAAGAGGTCCGCGCCTATATCGAGAGGGCTTGGCCCACGATGACGGAGTTGGGCCTGACAAACCAGGGCGACCCCGATGCGATCCGGTTCTGTTCCAGCGCGGCAGAGGCGGTCGACGGCGCGGATTTCGTGCAGGAAAACGTGCCTGAACGGCTGGCGATCAAGCACGCGACCTTTGCCGAGATCGAACCCGCGTTGAAGCCGGGCGCGGTTGTCGCCAGCTCGGCCTCGGGCCTGACGCTGTCGCTGATGCAGGACGGGTGGAGCGATCCGGCGCGCTTTGTTCTGGGCCACCCGTTCAACCCGCCGCACCTGATCCCGTTGGTTGAAATCCTGGGCAATGACCGGACCGACCCTGCGGCGGTGGACGCAGCAGAGCGCTTCTATACATCCATCGGCAAGGTCACGATCCGGGTGAAGAAGGAAAAGGACGGCCATGTGGCCAATCGCCTGCAGGCCGCAATCTGGCGCGAGGCGATCTCGCTTGTGGTGGAGGGCGTCGCCAGCGTCGAGGATGTGGACAAGGCCGTCTGGGCCGGGCCGGGTCTGCGCTGGGCGGCGATGGGGCCGACCATGCTGTTCAACCTCGGGGCGGGCGAGGGCGGCTTGCAGGCCTTTTGTGACCATTTCAGCGACACGTTCAATGGCTGGTGGCGTGATATGGGCGAAGTCTACCTGGATGACGAGACCACGCGGCTGCTGATCGAGGGCGTGACGGAGGAGGCGCGCGGTCAGAGCCCTGCCGAGCTATCGGCGCGGCGAGATGCTTTGATCACCGCGATGCAGAAGGCTACTGCGGGGATGCGCTGACAGGCAGCGAACCTTCCACCAGGAACGCGCGGGCTGATGCGTCACGATGGCCAGAGCGCTTGCCAGCGTCGGCCCCGGTGGCTTGCATAACTCCAAAGTGCTGCGCAGAGAGCAGCACCCGCAAATCTGTCCGAATTGGCGACGGTCACTCCCCAAGGTTGGGATCTGACCTTTTCTGCGGGCACTTCCGCCTGATCCTGCGCGCGACTGACGTCGCGGCGGCCATGGAGCCAAATGGCCGCCGCCGCGTTGACCCGAGACCCGCCAAGCCACTGATGGCGGCAAAAGGAGACATGTCATGACCCAATCCGACACCGAGAACCGCAAATTCGTCCTGGCCAAGCGCCCCAAGGGCGAGCCGGACGACGACACCCTGCGCCTTGAAACCGAGCCGCGCCCCGAGCCGGGCAAGGGCCAGATGCTGCTGCGCAACGTGTATCTGTCGCTTGACCCCTATATGCGCGGGCGGATGAGCGACGCGCCCTCTTATGCTGACCCGGTCGAGATAGGCGAGGTCATGGTTGGCGGCACTGTCGCGGAGGTCATCAGCTCGGATGTCGAGGGGTTCGAGGCCGGCGACTGGGTGTCCGCTTTTGGCGGCTGGCAGGATTACGCGCTGTCGGATGGCAGCGGCGTGATCAACATGGGCAAGAACCCCGACAATCCGTCCTGGGCGCTGGGCGTCCTCGGGATGCCGGGGCTGACCGCCTGGGCGGGGCTGACCCAGATCGGCCAGCCGAAGGAGGGCGAGACCCTCGTGGTGGCCGGTGCCAGCGGCCCGGTGGGCGCCACGGTCGGCCAGATTGGCAAGATCCTGGGCTGCCACGTTGTCGGCATCGCGGGCGGGCCCGAGAAATGCGCTCATGTCGTCGATAATCTGGGCTTTGACGCCTGCATCGACTACAAGGCAGATGGCTTTCCGGACGCTCTGAAGGACGCGGTGCCGGATGGCATCGACATTTACTACGAAAATGTGGGCGGCGCGGTTTTCGATGCCGTCTTGCCGCTGCTGAATACCTCGGCGCGCATCCCGGTTTGCGGCCTCATCTCGCAATACAACGCCACCTCGCTGCCCGAGGGGCCGGACCGCCTGAGCCTCTTGATGGGGACCATCCTGCGGAAGCGGATGACCTTGCGCGGCTTCATCGTCTTCAATGATTTCGGCCATCTCTATCCCGAATTCGCCGACCAGATGGGCGAATGGGTCAGCCAGGGCAAGATCCAGTATCGCGAAGAGGTGATCGACGGGCTGGAACAAGCGCCGAAGGCATTTGTTGGCCTGCTGAACGGCGAGGCGTTCGGCAAACGCGTCGTCAAGCTGAGCGACTGAACGCAATATCAAAAGGTAGTTTCAATGAAAATTCTCATGGTTCTCACGTCGCACGACAAGCTCGGCGACACAGGCAATAAGACGGGCTTCTGGCTTGAGGAGTTCGCAGCGCCCTATTACGTCTTCAAGGATGCAGGCGCCGATGTCACGCTGGCCTCGCCCAAGGGCGGCCAGCCGCCAGTGGACCCGACAAGCGACAGCGAAGACGCCCAGACCGCGGCAACCAAACGGTTCAAGGGGGATGACGCGGCGCAAAAGGATCTGGCCAATACCGAGGTGCTGGCCGATGTGTCGGCAGACGGGTTCGATGCCATTTTCTATCCCGGCGGACACGGGCCCCTCTGGGACCTGGCAGAAAGCGCGGACAGCGCCAAGCTGATCGAGGCTTTCGCCGCCAGCGACCGTCCTATCGGCGCCGTCTGCCACGCGCCCGCCGTTTTCAAGCATACCAAGGGCACGGAGGGTAAACCACTGGTGTCGGGCCGGACCGTCACCGGCTTCACCAATACCGAGGAAGAGGGCGTTGGCTTGACGGATGTAGTCCCGTTCCTCGTTGAAGACATGCTTAAGGCCAATGGCGGCAACTATCAGAAGGGCGACGATTGGGCCTCCTTCGTGGTCGTCGATGGCAAGCTGGTGACAGGTCAGAACCCGGCCTCGTCCGAAGAGGCGGCAAAGAAGCTGCTGACCCTGCTGTAAAAGAGGTTGGCGGAGGGGCTGCTACGCGGTCCCTACGCCACCCTGTCACTTTTGAGAAAGGAGATTCACCATGAAAATCCTCGTCGCCGGAGCCACCGGCAAAACTGGCCTGAGAGTGGTCGATGAATTGAAACACAAGGGCCATTCGCCCATCGCCTTGGTACGAGAGTCGTCCGATACCTCAAGCTTGCCAGCCGATATCGAGCTGCGAAAAGGCGATCTGACAGAACTGCAGGACGGCATCTGCTCCGGCTGCGACGCGGTTGTATTCGCTGCAGGATCGGGCGGCGATACCAGCGCCGAGATGACCAACAAGGTCGACCGCGACGGCGCGAAAAAACTGATCGACCTGGCTGCCAGGGCCGGCGTGTCACGCTTCGTGATGCTCAGCTCGGTCGGTGCCGACGATCCGGATCCCGACAGCGAGCTTGGCCATTACCTGACGGCCAAACACGAGGCAGACGAGCACCTGATGGCCTCCGGCCTCAGTTATGCAATCGTTCGGCCTGTCAGCTTGACCGATGAAGACGGCACCCGCGACATGGCCTTCGGTGATGCAGTGGACGTAAAGGGCGAAGCGGCGCGGGGCGACGTGGCCCATGTGCTAGCCAACGCCGTGGATGATCCCGAGTGGACGGGCAAAGCACTGCTTATGCAGTCGGTTTGAAATTTTGAAGGGGGGTCCTCCGGTTGACCCGGGGGACCGCACATTGATCACCAAAATTGCCGGGTGACGATAGAGGTGTGAGTTGGCCTGTGTCTTGACCAATCACGTATTTCTTTCGGAAGAACGCTGTTTACTCCCCCGTCGGGCAGATAGTCGCAGCTTGCCCCGAAGACCGCACTAATCCCTAGGCAAAAAAACGTAGATGGATCATATGGCGGAGGAGGTGGGATTCGAACCCACGGAGGACTTACACCCTCGTCGGTTTTCAAGACCGGTGCATTCGACCACTCTGCCACTCCTCCGACGAGGACCGGTTTAGGATGGTCGCGGCGATTCTGAAAGTGTCTCTTTTTATCCTGTCGCCGACGCGTCGCGTGCGGGGACTCGGGTTGGTGTCTTGGGGAAATCCGCCGAATGCGCACAGTTTGCTTTTCTTGGCGGGTGCGAGTGGATAGAGTGCGCGCACGCGGCGAAGACTGCGGTGGCAGGTATTTTGGCCCGCCGATGCCTCTGCGGTGCGCAATCGCGCCTGGGGGCAGGTGGGTGTGACAGGCAAGGGGCAAGGCATGGGGTTTCTTCTGGCAGGCAATGCGCCAAAATGGCGGGCAGCGGCGCTGAGCGGTGTTGCGTTGATTACGTTGGCAGGTTGCGAAGGCACAGGCGGGATATTCGGGGCGAAATCGGATGACGAGGCGGCGTCGGTTTCGGGCGATGCATCCTCGGTTCGCATGGTCGAGCGGGATGTCGAGGCGCCCAGCGTCTTTCAGGTCACCGACAAGGGCCTTTGGGATGGCCGCCCATCGCTGGGCGGTGTCTGGGTCGCGCATCCGGACGTGAAAGAGCCCGAGCGCGTCATCATCCGCAACACGGCCAACTCGAAATTCGTCATCGGTGCGCTTTTCAGGCGCGAGCGGGCCAATCCCGGCCCGGCATTCCAGGTCTCCTCGGATGCGGCGGCTGCGCTGGGGATGCTGGCCGGTGCGCCTGCGCAGCTGAACGTCACGGCCCTGCGCCGCGAAGAGGCGCCTGCTGCGCCTGGCGCAGAGGAGGGCGAGGCGCCCGCCGCAGCCCCCGATAGCCTGACGCCCGGCACTGTCGAGACCAGCTCTCTGGATCCGGTTGCCGGCGCTGCCGCGGCTATCGAGGCTGCCGATGATGTTGCCGCCCCTGTTGCGACGCCAGCGCCGCAGCCCGAGCGTGTGGCTGCGCCGACCGCCTCCACGCTTGGCCGGCCCTATATCCAGATCGGGATATTCTCGGTTGAGGAGAACGCCGAGAACACCGCCACGGCGATGCGCCAGGCGGGCATGGTGCCGACCGTGCGCAAGGAAGGAAGCCAGGGCAAAACTTTCTGGCGCGTCATCGTCGGCCCGGCCCAGACCGAGGCCGAGCGCGCCGCGCTGCTGACCAAGATCAAGGGCGTCGGATTTGACGATGCCTATGCCGTCGCCAATTGACGCGACCCAAGGATATCGCGGCGGGGGATGCCTGCCGCCGCGAGTTGACATGACAGAACGGAGCAAGACGCACCCACCATGCAATACGCCCGGATCCTATCCCCGCTGAAATCTGCCGCCACCGCCCTGGTGATGGCCTGCCTCGCGCTGCCCGCCGCGGCCTTCGACACCGCTGCCAAGGCGGCCTATGTGGTCGATGTGGGCACCGGCACGGTGCTGCTGAACAAAAACGCCGATCAGCCGCTGCCGCCGGCATCGATGTCCAAGTTGATGACACTTTACGTTGCGTTCGAGGCGATCCGGGATGGCCGCCTGTCTCTGGACGAAAAGCTGCCCGTCTCACAGCACGCGATGAGCTATGGCGGCTCGACCATGTTCCTCGACACGACCGACCGGGTCTCGGTCGAGGACCTTCTGCGCGGGATCGTTGTGCTGTCGGGCAATGACGCCTGCGCTGTCATCGCCGAGGCGCTCAGCCCCGATGGCACAGAGGCAGGCTTTGCCCGTTTCATGACGCAGCGCGCGCAGCAGATGGGCATGACCAATTCGACCTTCGCCAATTCCAATGGCTGGCCCGCCCCGAACCACAAGATGAGCATGCGTGACCTTGCCTTGCTGGCGCGGCATATCATCACCGATTTCCCGGAATTCTATCCGATGTTCGCTGAGACGGAATTCGCGTTTGACGGACGCGCGCCGCAGAATACGCAGAACCGCAATCCGCTGCTGAATCTCGGGATCGGTGCGGACGGGCTCAAGACCGGCCATACGCAGGCGGCGGGCTATGGCCTTGTCGGGTCGGCCAAGCAGGGCGACCGGCGCGTCATCTTCGTGATCTCGGGTCTGGAAACCGCCCAGGGCCGCGCCGAAGAGGCTGAGGCGATTGTCAATTGGGCCTTTCGCCAATTTGCCGAGAACACGCTGATCACTGCAGGTGCCGATGTGGCGAAGGCAGATGTGTGGATGGGTGAGGTGCCGCAGGTGGGCCTTGTGACCGACGCCGATCTGACAATGCTCCTGCCCGTGCTGGGCGATGATCAGATCAAGGCTCAGGTCATCTATGACGGGCCTCTGCAGGCTCCCATCACCGCGGGTACCCGCGTGGCCGAACTGGTCGTCACCCCGGAGGGGATGCCCGAGACGCGCGTGCCCCTTCTGGCGGCGACCGATGTGGCGCGAGGCGGGTTCGCAACTCGGATGAAGACGGTGTCGGGCATCCTGATCAAGCGGCTGCAGCAGGGGCCCGAGGGCGCGCTGTGAGCGATGGCCTCTTCGTCAGCTTCGAGGGCATCGACGGGTCGGGCAAATCCACACAGGCACGGATGCTGCACGAAGCACTGAGCGCCGAAGGCCGAGACTGCGTGCTCACGCGCGAGCCGGGCGGCAGCCCCGGCGCCGAGGAGATCCGCGCACTGGTGCTGAACGGCGCAGTGGACCGGTGGTCCCCCGAAACCGAATTGCTTCTCTTTACCGCCGCGCGGCGCGATCACATGGAGCGTACGGTGTGGCCGGCACTGAAGGCCGAGCGCATCGTGATCTGTGACCGCTTTGCCGACTCGACGCGCATGTATCAGGGGCTGCGCGGCCCCGGCCTGCGCGCGCAGGTCGACGCGCTGCACGATCTGATGATCGCTCAGGAGCCTGACATGACGATCCTGATCGACATCGACGCGAAAACGGGGCTGGCCCGCGCCATCGAGCGCGGCGGCGAGGGCCGTTTCGAAGCGTTCGGCGGCGAGATGCAGGCGCGGATGCGAAAAGGGTTTCTTGCGCTGGCTCAGGAGTTCAGCGCACGCTTTGTCGTGATAGACGGCGCGCGGGATGCGGATGCAGTAGCCGCGGATGTGCGCGCCGCCGTTGCGGCAAAGCTGACGGGGCGCACGCAATGAGCGAGGACGGCCCGCAGCCTGACCGGATTGAGGGCGCGCCGCACCCGCGCGAGACGCCGCGGCTGATCGGGCAGGGTGCTGCCGAGGCCGCCTTTCTAACCGCCTACAACGATGATCGTCTGCATCACGCGTGGCTCATCACGGGCGCGCAGGGCGTCGGCAAGGCGACCTTCGCCTGGCGCGCGGCGCGGTTTCTTCTGGCGCAGGATGACGGAGGCGGCATGTTTGCACCCGAGGCGCCGGGCAGCCTCGATATCGACCCGCAGCACCCGGTCGCGCGCCGGATCCTCGCCCGGTCCGAGCCGCAGCTTTTCCACATCACGCGCCAGATCAACGAGGATACCAAGCGCCTGCGCGACGTGATCCGGGCCGAGGACGTGCGCAGCTTGCACAACTTCCTGATGCTCTCTAGCGCCGATGGCGGGCGGCGCGCCGTCATCATCGACGCCGCCGACGACATGAACGTGACCGCCGCAAATTCCCTGCTCAAGATGCTTGAGGAGCCGCCGGCGCGAACCACCTTCTTCCTGATCAGCCACCAGCCCTCGGCGCTGTTGCCGACCATCCGCTCGCGCTGCCGCGAGTTGCGGCTGCCGCCGCTCAGCGCGCCCGATATGGAGGCAGCCCTGCTGCAGGCCGGCATCGCCCAAGGCAGCGATACCGGCGCGCTGGCCGCGCTGTCCGGCGGCTCGGTGGGCGAGGCTGTGCGGCTGATAAATCTGGATGGGCTGGGCCTTTACGCGCAGCTGGTGAAGCTGTTCTCGGACCTGCCCAATGTCGACCGCTCCAGCGCGCTGGCACTGGCCAATGCCGCCGCACAGCGCGGCGCGGAAGAGCGGCTGATCCTGCTGATCTGGCTGATCGAGCTGATGCTTGGGCGCATGGCCCAGACCGGCGCGACCGGCGCCGCCCCCCAGCCCGAGGGCGCACCGGAAGAGGGCGCGATGCTGATGCGCGCCGCGCCCGATCTGGCGGCCGCGCGGGCCTGGGCCGATTGCGCGCAGGATGTCGGCGCGCGGATGCGACAGGGGCGGGCGGTCAACCTTGACCCTGCCGCGCTCGTCCTAGATACCGTGTTCAGAATACAAAAGACGGCGGCGGGGCAGCCCGCCTGAGAGGCGCGCATGACCCAGACCATCCCCACGGACGTCACCATCACCGACAGCCATTGCCACCTCGATTTCCCGGATTTCGCAGATGAATTGCCCGCTGTGATCGACCGCGCCGTCGCGGCAGGCGTCACGCGCATGGTCACCATCTGCACCCGCCTGCGCAACGAGCCGCAAGTACGCGCCATCGCCGAAGCGCACGCGCCCGTGTTCTACGCGGCGGGCACCCATCCGATGAGCGCGGCGGAAGAGCCTTTGGCCACGGTCGACGAACTGGTCGCGCTGGCGCAGCACCCGAAATTCGTCGGGATCGGTGAGACGGGGCTGGACTATCACTACACCGCCGAGAGCGCCGAGGTGCAGCAGGCCAGCTTGCGTATTCATATCGCGGCGGCACGGCAGACCGGATTGCCCCTGATCATCCATGCGCGCGACGCTGATGACGACATGGCGCGCATTCTGTCCGAGGAAAACGCCAAGGGCGCCTATAGCTGCGTCATGCATTGCTTTAGCTCCGGCGCGGAACTGGCTGAAAAGGCGTTGGATCTCGGATTCTATCTCAGCATGTCGGGCATCACCGCCTTTCCCAAGTCCGGCGATCTGCGCGACATCTTTGCCGCCGCCCCGCGCGAGCGCATCCTGGTCGAGACCGACGCGCCATACCTCGCCCCGCCGCCCCATCGCGGCAAGCGGAACGAGCCTGCCTATACCGCGCATACCGCCCGCAAGGGGGCCGAGACCTTTGGCATGGACTGGCCCGAATTCGCGGCGCAGACGCAGGCCAATTTCGACCGCCTTTTTACCAAGGTCGCGGCCTATGAGGCAAGCTCCTGATGGCAAAGCGCCGGTTCATCATCCTTGGCTGTGGCTCGTCCGGAGGTGTGCCGCGCCTTGCCGACCGGCCCGGCGGGGATTGGGGCGCGTGCGACCCGGAAGAGCCGCGCAACCGGCGGACGCGCTGTTCGGTCCTGATTGAACAGGAGAGCGCCGATGGCGGGCTGACCCGCGTTCTTATCGACGCGTCGCCGGACCTGCGTCAGCAGCTGCTGCGCCACGGGATCGGCACGCTGGACGCGGTGGTCTTTACCCATAGCCATGCCGATCACTGCCACGGTCTGGATGATCTGCGCATCGTCGTCTTCAACATGCCGGGCCGCCTGCCGGTCTGGGCGGATCTGCCGACGCAGGCCGCGCTGATGGAGCGGTTCGGCTATGCCTTCCAGACGCCGCCCGGCTCCAGCTACCCCCCAATTCTGGACATGAACACCATCGATGGCGATGTGACCATCAGTGGGGCGGGCGGCGATGTGACCCTGGCGCCTTTCGCGGTCGAGCACGGGGCCATGGCCGCCTTGGGCTTTCGCGTCGGGGATGTGGCCTACCTGCCCGACGTGGCCGATATGGGCCCCGAGAGCTGGGACAAGGTGCAAGGCCTCGATACCTGGATCCTCGACGCGCTGCGCCGCAAGCCGCATCCGACCCATCTGCATCTGGAGCGCACGCTGGAGTGGCTGGCCCGCGCCGCACCTCGGCACGGTGTCATTACCAACATGCACAACGATCTGGATTACCCCACGCTACTGACTGAATTGCCCGAGGGGATCACCCCGGCCTATGATGGCATGACGCTCAGTTTCGACATCAAGAGCGAAGGATAACGCCTTGAGCGCCCTTCTGGATGTTGTTTTGCCCGTCTTCGTGGTGATTGGGGCCGGATACCTCGTGGTCTGGCTGGGATGGTTCACGCAATCGGGCGTCGACGGGCTGATCCACTTCACCCAGACCTTCGCCATTCCCTGCCTGCTTTTCACGGCCATTTCGCAACTGGATCTGGGCGACAATTTCAACTTCCCGCTTCTGTTCAGCTTCTATTCGGGCGCGCTGGCGGGCTTTGCCCTTGGCACGGCGGGGGCGCTGATGATTTTCAAGCGCAGCTGGGAAGAGGCGATCGCCATCGGCTTTTGCTGTCTCTTCTCGAACTCCGTCCTTTTGGGCCTGCCTATCACCGAGCGGGCCTATGGCGCGAATTCGCTCGAGGCGAATTTCGCCATCATCGCGCTGCATTCACCCTTCTGCTACGCCGTGGGTATCACGGCGATGGAGATCACCCGCGCGCGCGGGGATGCCGGTCTGGCGGTTGTGCGCAAGGTGCTCAAGGCGATGTTTTCGAACGCGCTGATCCTTGGCATCAGCTTGGGCGTGATCGTCAACCTCAGCGGCGTCACGGTGCCGGCGCCGCTGCAAAGCGGGCTGGATCTGATCGCGCGGGCGGCTCTGCCGGCGGCGCTATTCGGCCTTGGCGGCGTGCTCGTGCAATACAAGCCCGAGGGCGATCTGCGCACCATCGCCATGGTCTGTCTTATTGCGCTTTGCGTGCATCCGGCGATCACCTTCGCGCTTGGCACGGCGTTCAGCCTGCCCGAGAACGCAATCCGCAGCGCGGTGGTGACAGGTGCGATGGCACCGGGTATCAACGCCTATATCTTCGCCAACAGATATGGCGTCGCGCGGCGTGTCGCGGCCTCGGCCGTGCTGATCGGCACGGGGCTGTCGATCCTGTCGACCTGGGTTTGGCTGGGCCTCTTGCCGTAGCGCGGCTGTTGCAGCGCGTCGCGCGCGACGCTAGGGCTGACCCGACCCCTGACCGAGGAGCGCACCCATGCGCAGCACTGCCGACCGTATCCGCCACGCGCTTCTCTTCGAGGGGTTGGGCCTTGCCATCGTGGTGCCTGCGGGCGGCTGGATATTCAGCCTGCCCATGCATGACATCGGCATCGTGGCGGTGGTCAGCGCGACGCTTGCGACGCTCTGGACCTATATCTACAACCTGATCTTCGACACGATCATGCAGGCGCGCGTAGGCCATACGCGCAAGGGGCTGTGGCTTCGGGTCTGGCATTCCGTGCTGTTCGAGATGGGCCTGCTGATCGTGCTGATGCCGTTCATCGCGTGGTATCTGGGCATCAGCCTGATCGCGGCCTTCTGGATGGATATCGCCTTCGCGCTTTTCTATCTGGTCTATGCCTTCGTCTATAACTGGATCTACGACATCGTCTTTCCGGTGCCGGGCGAGCCGCGCCCCAACTAATCGCGCGGGGCGCCGCCGCGAAAGGCGTTGGGGCCGTGGTAATTCACCGGCTCCTCGGTCATTTCCAGGTGCAGACCCTCGCCGCGCCATGGATGCGCGCGGGCCAGATCCTCGTCCACCTCGATACCGAGGCCGGGCGTCTCCGGCACGGTGATATAGCCGTTCTCGATGCGGATCGTGTGTCGGATCAGGGCGCGGTGGAATTCGGTGTCGATGGTCTCGGCCATCAGAAGGTTCGGGATGGAGGCAGCCAATTGCACATTGGCGGCCCACTCAACGGGCCCCGCATAAAGATGCGGCGCGACCTGCGCGTTATAGACCTCGGCC
Organism: Roseovarius roseus; assembly: GCF_043355935.2. NCBI lineage: Bacteria > Pseudomonadati > Pseudomonadota > Alphaproteobacteria > Rhodobacterales > Roseobacteraceae > Roseovarius > Roseovarius roseus. The sequence goes on from NZ_JBHFPE020000001.1 coordinate 220,476, forward strand.
ATGGCGGCGATCTTCTTGCACTCCCAGATGCCGCCCGCACGCCCCAGGGCCGGCTGCAGGATCGACGCTGCCCCCTCACGCAGGACAGGGGCGAATTCGGCCTTGGTGCACAGCCGCTCGCCCGTGGCGATGGGCAGGCCGGTGGCCTGCGCTACCTTGGCCAAGGCGCCGACATTGTCGGGGGGGCACGGCTCTTCGTACCAAAGTGGATCGTAGGGCGCGATGGCGCGGCCCAGCCGGATCGCGCCTGCGGTGGTGAACTGTCCATGCGTTCCGAAAAGCAGATCGGCGCGGCTGCCCACCGCCTCGCGGATGGCGGCGCAGAACTCGGCCGATTGGTCGATATCCATCTGGCTGGGCATATGGCCGCCGCGCAGCGTGTAGGGCCCGGCGGGGTCGAACTTGACGGCGGTATAGCCCTCATCCACCAGCTCGGCCGCGCTTTCGGCGGCCATGTCGGCCGAGGACCAGAAGGCATCCTCGTCGTGATGGGGCAGGGGGTAGAGATAGCTGTATGCGCGGATGCGGTCATTGACGCGCCCGCCCAGCAGGGCATGGACGGGCCGGTTTCGCGCCTTGCCGAGGATGTCCCAGCAGGCGATCTCCAGTCCCGAAAACGCGCCGATGACCGTGAGGTCAGGCCGCTGGGTAAAGCCCGAGGAATAGACGCGGCGGAACATCAGCTCGATATTCTCGGGGTTCTCGCCAGCCATATGGCGCTCGAACACGTCCTCGATCACGCCGCGCATCGCCTCGGGTCCGACGGAGGCGGCATAGCATTCGCCCCAGCCCGTGATGCCGGTATCGGTCGTCACCTTGACGAAGATCCAGTAGCGCCCGCCCCAGCCGGGGGCGGGAGGCGATGTGACGATGATGTCGAGAGTTGAGAGGCGCATGTTTCAGGCTCCTGTCAGGGGGTCATTCAAGCGTGCCGTAGCGGGTGAGCGCGCGCTGGAACACATCCGCATCCACATTGCCGCCCGAGATGGTGACGATCACGTCGTCCCCATCGATCTGGTCTTTGCGAAAGAGCGCGGCGGCCAGCGCCACGGCGCCGCCCGGCTCCGCCACCAGCTTGAGCCGGCCCCAGGCGAGGGCCATGGCATGCAGCGCCTCATCCTCGCTGACCACAAGGCCGGGGCCGCAGAGGCGCTGCATGATGGGAAAGGTGATCTCGCCCGGCTGGGGCGTGATGATGGCGTCGCAAAGCCCGCCCGAGCTGCGCTGATTGCGCTCGATTGTGCCGGATTTCAGCGACCGTGCGGTATCGTCGAACTCTTCTGGCTCGCAAGGGCGCGCGCGCAGGCCGGGCGCGTCCGCCTCCAGCGCCAGCGCGATGCCCGAGGTCAAACCGCCGCCGCCGCAGCAGACCAGCACATCGGCGCTGCGGATGTTCAGCGCGTTCGCGTCCTCGGAAATCTCGAGGCCTGTCGTGCCTTGACCCGCGATCACCAGGGGCTCGTCATAGGGGCGGATGAGGGTGAGGCCCCGCTCGGATTCCAGCGCCTCGCCGATTGCCTCGCGGCTCTCGCCGCCCGCTCGGTCGTAAAGGACCACCTCGGCCCCCAACGCGCGGGTGTTGGCGATCTTGAGCGCGGGCGCGTCGCTGGGCATGATGATGACGGCGGGCACGCCATGCTGCGCCGCGGCCAGCGCGACGCCCTGCGCGTGATTGCCCGACGAAAAGGCCAGAACGCCCCGCGCACGGGTGGCATCGTCCAGCGCCGAAACGGCGGAATACCCGCCGCGAAACTTGAAGCTGCCGGTATGCTGCAGGCATTCCGGCTTGACCAGCACCCGGCGCCCGGCGATCCGGTCAAGGAAGGGTGAGGACAGCAGCGGCGTGCGCCGCGCGTGCCCGTGCAGCCGCGCGGCGGCGGCGCGGATCATGTCGATATCGCTCATGAATGGTCATTCAGATGGTCAAGGATACCGCGCAGCGACGCGGCCTCGTCAAGGAAGGGCACATGCCCGCGATCGGGTACTGTCACCGCGCGCATGTCCGGCGCGCGGGCCTGCATCCGGGCCAGAATGTCGGTGTTCAGCAGGTCTGAATTCTCGCCATGCAGAACAGTGACGGGCAGCTTTGCCAACGCGTCCCAGAGCGTCCAGAGATCCGGCGCCGGGCCTGCGCCCGCCTGGCCGATCAGCGCATCGCGCAGGCGCGGGTCATAGCGCAGGTCGAGCCCGTCTGCGGCCTCCTTCCAGATCAGCTCGGCATGGATGCGCCAGCGGTCGCGCGTGACACCCGGAAAGCGCGGCTCCATTGCTGCCTTTAGGCCATCCGCCGCCGCGTCGTAATCAGCATAGGCGGGGCGCTGGCCCACATAGTCAAGGATGCGGTCCAGCCCGCCGGGCGCGATCTCGGGGCCGATATCATTGAGGATTGCGCCCGCCATGCGGCCCGGATGCGTCGCCGCCAGCAGCATGGCAATCAGCCCGCCGCGCGAAGTGCCAAGAATGGTAGCGCGCTCCAGCCCCAGATGATCCATCAGCGCGATGGCATCCGCGGCCTCCTGCGCGACGGAGTAGGTGCTGACATCCTCGGGAAAATCGGATTTGCCGCGCCCGCGATAGTCCATGCAGATCACGCGGTAGCCGCTAAGAAACGGCGCAACAAAACGGAAATCTCCCGAATTCCGGGTCAGGCCGGCAAGGCAGAGGATGGCGGGGCCGTCATGGCCCTCGGGCGCATCCTTGCTGTCGATGAAATGCAGGCTCAGCCCGTCTGCGGCGGTGAACCGGCCCACTCAGACCCCCGCCAGCGCAGGGATGCCGGTGAGATCGCGCAGCACATGGGATGGCTTGCCCGGCAAGCGCTCGACCGGCTCATTCGCGCGGTTGACCCATGCCACGTCAAAGCCATAGGCCGCCGCCGCCGCCGCGTCCCAGCCATTTGACGAGACGAACAGCACCTCATCCGGCGCGCAGGCAAAGCGGCGCCCGACCATGTCATAGACCGCGCGGCTGGGTTTGTAGATGCCGCACATCTCGACCGAGAGGATATCGTCCAGATCACCGCGGATCCCGGCGGAGGTCGTCGCCGCCTCCAGCATGTCTGGCGTGCCGTTGGACAGGATGGCGGTGTTGAGACCTGCCGCCTTGAGGCGGCCCAGCATGTCCGCCACCTCGGGGAACGCCTCCAACTCGCGATAAAGGCCCATCAGGCGCTCGCGCAGATCGGCGTCGTCGATGCCTTCGGCCTCCAATGCCCAGTCCAGCGCATCGCCCGTCACGGTCCAGAAATCGGTGTGATCGTCCATGATCGTGCGCAGCCACGTGTAGTTGAGCTGCTTCAGCCGCCAGTTCTGCGCGATGCTGGGCCAGCATTCGGCCAGCCGCTCCTGTCCCGGCTCGGCGGCAGCGGTACGCGCGGCGGCCGCCACGTCCAGCAAGGTGCCATAAGCGTCGAAGATGCATGTGGTGATCGGCATTGGCGCTCCGCTGTCGTGTTTCGCGATCAGACTGGCACAGGAGGCGGGGGCGGGAAAGGGCGATATTGGCAGCAGGGCCGCCTTTGCGGGCGCTGGCGGGCGGGGATGGGGGCAAACGGGCGTATCCTCACGAAAACCTTCTTTGGATTCCAGATGCTTGCGGGACGAATCTGCGTGACCGGTTTGCAATCCGGTCCGGGCATCGCTACATCCTTTGCCAATTCGCACAAGCACCCGCGCGCCGCGCGGCCTTGCAATTCATTCACCTTACCAGACCAGAATTGGAGTTTATCCATGGCCGAAGTAAAATCGGGCGATACCGTTCACATCCACTACACCGGCACGCTGACCGACGGCACTGTCTTTGACAGCAGCGAGGGCCGCGACCCGCTGAAGTTTGAAGTCGGCTCGGGCCAGATCATCCCCGGCCTCGACACCGCAATGCCCGGCATGGAAGTCGGCGAGAAGAAGGTCGTCGAAGTGCCCGCCGATCAGGCCTATGGCCAAGTCGATCCGAATGCGCGCCAGCAGGTGCCGCGCGAAGGCATTCCCGCCGATATCCCGCTGGACCCCGGCACGCAGCTGCAGGTGCAGACCGAGAATGGCCAAGTCCTCCCAGTTACCGTGCTGGAAGTCACCGAAGAGTCGGTCACGCTGGACGCCAACCACGCGCTGGCCGGCAAGGACCTCAAGTTCGATATCGAGCTGGTCGCCATCGCGTAAGGCGAGGGTCTAGAGACACAAGAGAAAGCCCCGGATGGACGTCCGGGGCTTTTTTCATGGGTAAAGGTAACTGGCCGATACCTACTAGGATGCGCTTGTAGGCGAAACAGCCATTTCGAACGGCGAAGTCTGCAGGTTGGCCCAAGGTGCCTATGGAAGCCCGACATTCGATTATCCGGGCCTTGCTTCGGATCACAAAGGTTTACCTGCACCTAGGCTTTTTTAGTCACAACGTATTGCGCACACTCTCGGCCATCTCGGAAAGGCGATCGTTTTCAATATCGCCCACGATCATGTAGCTGAATGTGCCGTCGGACCAGTGAACGGATTGCAGCCCCGCCAGCACTTCAAACGTGAATTCGCCCACTGTCGGCCCCGCACGTTGAATCGCGCAGAGTGCGACAGGCATACCGTCCTCCGACAAATACGCCAATTGAATGAGAGGGGTATCATCAAAGCCAAGTATCTGCGCCCGCAACAGCTCCAATCCGCCCAAGTCACTGACGACATCCAATGGCAGCGCCCGCCCCAATCTGCGCGCAGCTCGGCTAAGCTGTGCGGTGAGTTGTTCATTATCTGCCGCGATCGGAGCCAGAGTCTCGGTCACGTAAAGGGACTGGTAGGCCGCCACCAGATCCTGCCAACGCGGATCTGATGCTGCCGTTTCGGCATCAAACAGGAAAGCACCCGTGGCGAAGGCCACAGAGGCAACTATGCCTGCCCCGATCCAGAATCTGGCCGGAAACACGCCTGCCGCTTGCGCCTTTGCATTGGGAAGTCCCCCCTCAAGATCTTGCAAAACATCGGTTTCGGGCACGGCATCAAACGCGGCGCGCAATGCGCCGGCCCGGTCGAAATCCAATGCAAAGAGGCGCGCCTCAAGGACCGCATCCTGCGCGACCTGCGCCTCGAGGGCTTCCGCTTGGTCCTGCGAAAGCATCCCTTTCAGATACGCGCGAAGCTGTGCGTCGCTATACGTCATCGCTTTCCCTTTTCCCGCGTTGGCATCTTCGGTGATGACAGGGCCGCGCCCAATTTCGCCCGTGCAGACGACAAACGGCTCATGATGGTTCCAATCGGGATGTCCAGAATTTCAGCGGCTTCCCGGTAAGCATATCCTTCGACCAAAACCAAAACCACGACGCTCCGCTGCGCTTCGGGAAGGGTCATCACTGAGGTAAACACCTCACGCGCAAGAATATTCATCTCAGCGCGCAGTATATCTGCTGCTGGATCAAATCGGCCGGACGTATCCAACGACTGCGTCCGCCGCAAAGCCTGCGCCCTGAGGTCGTTATACCAAATCGAACGGCAAATGGTGATCAGCCAGGGTTTGATGCCGGCGGCATCATAGACTTGGCCCCGACGTTCCAGCGCGCGCAGGCAGGTTCTTTGTGACAAATCCTCGGCCAAATCACGAGACCCGGCCAAAGACAACGCGAACCGCCAAAGGTTCGGCAAAGACTCCACAAGGGCCGCCCTTAGCTCTTTTTCCGAGATTTTTGTCATTAGGGCCGAATAAATCCTCAAGCCAGAGTGTTTACCGAGTGCGCCACAGCAGAATGCCTTGGTGTATACTGAAACCTCGGGAGGTCAAAATGACGAAATACTTAGCGGGCACAGCATTTGCATTGTGCTTGACGGCATCCGCAGCGCTGGCAGAAGGCTGGACTTTGAATGCAGATCAGTCGCGCTTGGCCTTTGGCTCCGTAAAGGACAGCTTCAATGGCGAAGTCCATTCATTCGAGGGTCTGACAGGCACGGTAAGCGATGACGGCGCGGTTGCGATCGAAATCCCGCTCGCCGGTGTTACAACGAACATCGATATCCGCGACGAGCGCATGAGGGAATTTCTGTTCAACAACACGCCAACCGCAACCCTCTCTGCCATGCTTGATATGGACGCGCTGTCCACAATGCAGCCTGGTGATACAACCACTATGGAATTGGCTTCAGTGCTGTCACTACTGGGAAATGACGTTGATGTAAGCACGGAAATCTTCGCGGCGCGCCTTTCGGATCGTAGCGTTCTGGTGACGACCAACGACATGCTGTTCTTGAATACCGATCAGCTTGATATCGACGCCGGCATCGACAAACTTCAGGAACTTGCAAGCCTCGACAGCATTACCCGCGCGATACCGGTGACGGTGCGGTTCATTTTCGAACAGTAGTCGCTGCCAAGTGGGCCGCAAGCGGAGCGGCCCTTTTGGCTATAACGCATGTCCTTGTTTTTGCAGGGAGATAGCGATCGCCACATCCGCGCGTCAGGTCAAATCCAGCAGCACCGCCCCCGCGCGGCCCGGTGTCATCACCGCGTCATGCGCCTTGGCGCAGTCCTCCAGCGGATAGACTTGGTCAATGGCGGGGCTGAGGGAGCCTGCACTCAGCGCGGCGTGGAGGCGCGCGATGATGGCCTCGCGCTCGGGCCGGGGCAGCAGGTAGATCAACGTGATATCCACCTTGAGCGCCTTGAAGAGGAAGGCGCCGAAGGGCAGGGTCGGCGTCATGTCCTTGCCCGAGCCATAGGCGGCGATGGTGCCGAGCGGCTTCATCACCTCGCCCAGAAGGGGAGCGTTGACGCCGAACTCAACCTCGACGGCGCGGTCGATGCCGCCATCCGAAGCCTCGGTGATTTGCGCCGCCAGATCGGGGTCCGCGTAGTCGAACACCGCGTCCGCGCCCGCCGCGCGCACCCGGTCCATGCCGCCCTTGCTGCAGGTGGCAATGACGCGTGCGCCGCCCCATTTGGCCAGTTGCACGGCGTTATGGCCGACAGCGCCGGCCCCGCCGCTGATCAGCAGGGTCTGGCCGCTGACATCACCGCCGCCAAAAACGGTCTGCGCCGCCGTCAGGCCGGGAATGCCCAGCACCGCCCCGATCTGCGGGTCCAGCCCGTCGGGCATGGCGACGGCCTGCGCCTCGGGCAGGCAGATATATTCGGCCGCGGTGCCGAAGGGGCGCTGCCACGCGCCGTTCCAGATCCAGACAGGCTGACCCACGCGGGCCTCATTGATGCCATCCCCGACGGCGTCGATCACACCGGAGCCGTCGGAATGCGGGATCACGCGCTCGTATGCCGGCTTGGTCACGCCGGGGCGGGTGCCGCCGCGCGCCTTGGCATCCGAGGGGTTCACACCGGAATACTGGATGCGCACACGCACCTCGCCCGCGGCGGGCTCGGGCCGATCCACCTCACCTAGCTCAATCACATCGGCGGCAAGGCCGAAACGGGTGTACCAGGCGGCGCGCATGGAAAATCCTCCGGTTTTGTCTTGGAATAGCTTTGGAAAGTTGAGTTTTGGCAGATCGCCGCGGCTCACCTGCGGCGGCGCAGGCGGATGACGACGTCGACCGACGCAATCTCGGCCCCCTCGGGGGCACCGGGCAGACGGGTGATCTCCAGCTCTTCGGCGGGGGCGTCGCTGAGGCGGCTTTCATCCTCCCAGTAGAAATGGGGATGATCATGTGTGTTGGTGTCGAAGTAGGATTTGGTGCCGTCGACAAGCACCTCCTGCATCAGGCCTGCATCGCAAAAGGCGCGTAGCGTATTGTAGACCGTGGCCAGCGAAACACGCTCGCCGCGCTTTTGCACATCGGCAAAAAGGCTCTCGGCGGTGACGTGACGGTGCTGGCCGTCCCCGATCAGAAGACTGGCAAGGGCCACGCGCTGGCGCGTCGGGCGCAAACCTGCGCTGGCCAGCCACTCGCTGCCACGCTCTTCGGGTTGGAGGGATGCTGGGCGTGTCATGTACTACCTGCGACTTACTCTCATTCCTGTGTTATATGCGCGGATACGCCCCGAATTCAAACAAAAACCGGGCCTGCCCTGCGCGCCGGCGCATTGGCTGGGCAGCGCGCCTGGGCTGCGCGGGCCAGCGGGCTTGCACCTGCGCGGGCACGGGTGCTAGAGGATATGGCGCAATTGGCGGCGTAAACCAGAGCGCGCCGCGATCATCAGTACGAAGGGACTGCCTGCATGGCCGACTATCCGACGCAATTCGCAAAAGAAGACCTGCTGAAATGCGCCCGCGGCGAGCTCTTCGGCCCCGGCAACGCCCAGTTGCCGCTGCCGCCCATGCTGATGATGGACCGCATCACCGATGTTTCGGCGGATGGCGGCGCACATGGCAAGGGGCATATCACCGCCGAATTCGACATCACGCCGGACCTGTGGTTCTTCGAATGTCATTTCCCGGGCAACCCGATCATGCCCGGCTGCCTTGGCCTTGACGGGCTGTGGCAGCTGACCGGCTTCAACCTCGGCTGGCGCGGCTGGCAGGGGCGCGGCTATGCGCTGGGCGTGGGCGAGGTCAAGCTGACCGGCATGGTGCGCCCTGATCGCAAGATGCTGACATACAGGATCGACTTCACCAAGGCCGTGCAGACGCGCCGCCTGACGATGGGCGTCGCGGACGGTATCGTCGAGGCCGATGGCGAAGTGATCTACCAGGTCAAGGACATGAAGGTCGCGCTAAGCGAGAGCTGAGCGCGCCGGGGCGCACGCCCCGCGCGTTTGGGTTGCGCAAGGCGCGCCCGCTGGCCTAAACAGAACCGTCACTATCCCAAAGGAGTGCGCCATGCGCCGCGTCGTCGTTACAGGGCTGGGAATCGTCTCGTCCATTGGCAACAGTGCGGATGAGGTGCTGGCATCGCTGAAAGCAGGGCGATCCGGCATCACCGCGAATGAGGAGATGGCCGAGCACGGCTTTCGCAGCCGCATCGCCGGGGCGATCGACCTGAATGTCGCCGACCATGTCGACAAGCGCACACTGCGTTTCATGGGGCCGGGCGCTGCCTATGCGCATATCGCGATGGAGCAAGCCATCAAGGATGCCGGCCTTGAGGAAAAGGACGTCATCAACCCGATGACCGGGCTTATCGCCGGATCGGGCGGGCCGTCCACCTCGGCCATGCTGAGCGCGCATCAGACCGTGCTGAAAACCGGCGGCACCAAGCGGATCGGGCCTTTCGCGGTGCCGAAGTGCATGTCCTCGACCGTCAGCGCGAACCTCGCGACCGCGCATCAGATCAAGGGCGTGAATTTCTCGATCACCTCGGCCTGCTCGACCTCGCTGCACTGCATCGGCATGGCGGCGCAGCAGATCGCATTGGGCCAGCAGGACGTGATGTTCGGCGGCGGTGGCGAAGAGCTGGACTGGACGCTGAGTTGCCTCTTCGACGCGATGGGCGCGATGTCGTCCAAGTATAACGACACGCCCGAGAAAGCGTCCCGCGCCTTCGATGCGGGACGTGACGGGTTCGTCATCTCGGGCGGTGGCGCGATGCTGGTGCTGGAAAGCCTGGAGCACGCGCAGGCGCGCGGTGCGAAGATCTATGCGGAAGTCACTGGTTTTGCCGCAACTTCCGATGGCGCCGATATGGTCGCACCCTCGGGCGAGGGCGGCGAGCGGGCGATGCGCGGCGCGCTGCGCACGCTGGGTGAGGACCGCAAGGTCAGCTATATCAACGCGCATGGCACTTCGACCCCCGTGGGCGACGTGGGCGAGGTCGAGGCGGTGCGCCGCGTCTTCGGTCAAGGCCAGACGCCGCCGATCAGCTCGACCAAGTCGATGACGGGCCATAGCCAGGGCGCGACCGGCGCGCAGGAAGCGATCTATTGCCTTTTGGCACTTGAGCATGACTTCATAATCCCCTCCATCAACGTCGAAAATCTTGATCCGGCACTTGACCCGGCCGAGGTGGCGACGGCCCGCGTCGACAATGCTGGCCTCGATACGGTGATGACCAATTCCTTCGGCTTCGGCGGTACCAACGGCTCGATGCTGCTCAGCAAATTTCACGGATAGACGCGCATGACACAGACACCCCCCGAATTGCCGACCGCGCCGCTGCCGATGCAGGGCAAGCGCGGCCTGATCATGGGCGTGGCCAATGACCGCTCGATCGCGTGGGGTATCGCCAAGGCGATGCACGCTGCCGGTGCCGAGCTGGCCTTCAGCTATCAGGGCGAGGCGTTCGGCGCGCGGCTGAAGCCGCTGGCCGAGAGTGTTGGATCCGAGCTGATGGTGGATATGGATGTCACCGACGATGCATCGATGGACGCGGGCTTCGATGCGCTGGCCAAGCATTGGCCAACCATTGACTTCGTCGTGCATGCCATTGCATTTTCAGATAAATCCGAGCTTACAGGCCGCATCCTGAACACCAGCCGCGCCAATTTCAAGCATTCGCTGGACATCTCATGCTACAGTTTCATCGACGTTGCGCGCCGGGCGCATCCGATGATGGTCGAGAATGGTGGCACCTTGCTGACTCTGACCTACCAAGGCAGCAACCGCGTCGTGCCCAGCTACAACGTGATGGGCGTGGCCAAGGCCGCGCTGGAAAGCGCAATGCGCTATCTGGCTAATGATCTGGGGCCGGACGGCATCCGCGTCAACGCGATCAGCCCTGGCCCCATGCGGACGCTGGCCGGTGCGGCCATTGGCGGTGCGCGCCGGACCTTCAAGCATACGGACATGAACGCGCCCCTGCGCGCCAATGCCACGCTGGAGGCGGTGGGCGGTACCGCGGTCTATCTCGCCTCGGATGCGGGCGCCTGCACTACGGGCGAGATCATCCGCGTCGATGGCGGCTTTCATGTGCTGGGCATGCCGCAGGCCGACAACCTCTGATCCGGGCCGGGCTGCGCTGTCTGGCCGGGCGGATTTGAGTATTTTTGCCAAGATGAAGCGGGGCTGCGGCGAGGGAACGCGGGCGCGGCGCGGGGCGTTGGGGAGTCAAAGGAGATTTTCCCATGACCCATACGCTGATCCTGCGCAGTATCGCGCCCGTCACCCACGACACCCATCATCTGGTGTTCGAGCGCCCGAAGGGGTTTGATTTCGAGCCCGGCCAGGCAATCGAGATGAAGCTCCAGAAGGGGGGTTGGCAGGATGAAGGCCGCCTTTTCACACCAGTCAGCCTGCCCGGTGAGGAGACGCTGGAATTCGTCATCAAAAGCTATCCGTCCCATGACGGCGTGACCGAGCAGATCGCCAAGCTGGAGCCGGGTGACAAGGTGACAATCGACGGCCCGTTTGGCGATATGCGCGACAGGGGGCCGGGCGTCTTCATCGCGGGCGGTGCGGGTATCACGCCGATGATTGCGCTCCTGCGCAAGCGCTTGCGGGACGAAGGGGATCTGGAAGGCTCGACGCTGGTGTTCTCGAACAAGTCCGAGAAGGATATCATCTGGCGGGAAAAGCTGTCAGCCATGCCTGGGCTGACCGTGGCCTATACCGTGACCCAGGAGAAGGGAGAGACGGTACCGAACCGTGAGCTCAACCGCGATTACCTGCGCCAGTTCATTGAACCGGGGAGCCTGTGCTACCTGTGCGGCCCCCCGCCCATGATGGATGCCGTGCAGTCCGAACTGGATGCGCTGGGAGTCGACCCCGGTGATCTGGTCGCAGACGACTGGAGCTAACGCAACGCCGGGCTTAGAACCACTGCCCCGGCTCCATCAGCCCAAGATCGAGCAATTGGCGGGAGTGCCATTCGAACCGCGCCGAATTGTGCCATTTGAACGTCTCGATATCGAAGGTCGAGCCGGGGTTGCGCTTGAGCGCCTTGGCTGTCCGGAATGATGCGATGGCCGCGGTCAGGTTGTTGTGCCACGGGCCGGCAAAGGTGTTGTATTCCTCGTCGGAGAAAACATGCCCCTCCATCAAGGTCAGGCCCTTGGCTGCGCGGAACAGCGATATGCGGTCAATGGTGCGGCGCGGAGCGGGGATGTGTTCTTCGTAGCGCCACCGCAGACCTCCGAAGAAATCGAGTTGCCGCTCTTTCGGGTGGTCGTGATTGGCAGGGTCTGTGCGGGCGAGGGCGTAATAGCCGGATCTGTCCAGCCACGCATCATCCAGCGACACCGCGCCGGGGCACGCATTGAGATCGCCGGCGTAGATGTCGATGACGTAGGTCAGCATGGCACTGCGCCGCTCTTCGGCGTGGAAGGCCAGCATTTCGCCCACGCTGCGGGTCTCGCAGAACGGGTAGAAGAGGTATTCGGCATTGAAGCAGTAGTAGATCCATGTGCCTGCAGGCACCGCCGCGATGACGGCGTTGACCGCCGCGACGTGATGGCCGTCTCGGCTGCTGTCATGGTCGACGCGCACCACCTTTTCGGCGACATCGGGCGCGATGGCAAAGCTGTCCGGCATCAGCGCGATGATTGGTTTGAAACCCAGAGACTGGTGGTGCCGCAGGGTCGTATCCAGCTCTACCTCATCCTCGGCCAGGATGAGGGCGATCGGCCCCTTGGCCAGATGCGCCTTGCCGCGCGTGCAAAGATCCTGAATTGAGGTGTATCGCATGCTGCTCTTTTCGTTTTTGGCGCAGGTTCGGTCAATTCGCCGCGCATTGCAAGACGCCGCGGCTGTGATATAGCCCGCCCATCACGCACGAGACGCAAAGACGCACAGATCGGAGGCCCGTCATGGCCGAGCCCAAGAAGCTATACATCAAGACATATGGATGTCAGATGAACGTCTATGACAGCGAGCGTATGGCTGAGGCCATGGGCGGCGCGGGCTATACCGAGGTGGCGAGCGCCGAAGAAGCGGACATGATCCTGCTGAACACCTGCCACATCCGCGAAAAAGCCGCCGAGAAGGTCTATTCCGAGTTGGGGCGCTTTCGCGATCTCAAGGATGCCAAGCCTGATCTCAAGATCGGCGTCGCGGGCTGCGTCGCGCAGGCCGAGGGCGCCGAGATCATGCGCCGCCAGCCGTTGGTCGATCTGGTCGTCGGCCCGCAGAGCTATCATCGCCTGCCCGAGATGGAGGCTAAGGTGCAGCAGGGGGGCACCGCGCTCGATACCGATTTTCCCGAAGAGGATAAGTTCGAGAAGCTGAAGGCCCGCCCCAAGGCCAAGCGCGGCCCGACCGCCTTTCTGACCGTGCAGGAAGGCTGTGACAAGTTCTGCGCCTTTTGCGTTGTGCCCTACACGCGCGGGGCCGAGGCCTCGCGCCCGGCGCAGCGTATCATCGACGAGGCCAAGGATCTGGTCGAGCGGGGCGTGCGCGAGATCACCCTTCTGGGGCAGAACGTCAATGCCTATCACGGCGCAGGCCCCAAGGGCGAGGATTGGACGCTGGCGCAGCTGATCTGGGCGCTGAACGACGTGGACGGGCTGGAGCGCATCCGCTTTACCACCTCGCATCCCAATGACATGGGCGACGATCTGATTGAGGCGCATGGCAGTTGCGCCAAGCTGATGCCATATCTCCATCTGCCGGTGCAGTCGGGCAGCGACCGTATCCTCAAGCGGATGAACCGCAGCCACACCGCCGAGAGCTATGTCCGCCTGATTGAGCGCATTCGCGCCGCGCGGCCGGACCTGCTACTCTCGGGTGATTTCATCGTCGGCTTCCCCGAAGAGACGGAAGCCGATTTTCAGGCTACCCTGGATCTGATCGAGGAGGTCCGCTATGGGCAGGCCTATTCGTTCAAATACTCGACCCGCCCCGGCACCCCGGCGGCCGAACGCGCACAGGTGGGTGACGCTGAGGCGGGCGAGCGTTTGCAACGTCTGCAGGCTGTTCTGACGCGTCAGCAGCGCGAGATTCAGGAGGCGATGGTGGGCCGTGAGGCGCAGGTTCTCTTTGAGCGGGTCGGGCGTCAGCCGGGCCAGATGGTGGGCAAATCCCAGCATCTGCATGCCGTCCATGTCACCGCGCCCGGCGCGGTGCCGGGCGATATGGCGCAGGTGCGCATTGCCAGCTCGGGCCCCAATTCGCTGGCGGGTGTTCTGATCTGAGCATATCGCGCGCTGCGCCCCCAGCGCCTGCCGATTGCCGCAGCATGTGGTGGAATGCCCCTGCATGGCCACGAGACTTGGCCATATGGTGTGGCTCTGTCGTGCATTTATACTTCACACGCCGGGCAATGGTGGTAAGGTTCCTTGGTATTAAAGTGTTCGGGGGATGCATTATTTCGGCATGTCCCGAATGGGGGAACAGTAAAAAGGATTTTGGGTGTGAGGGGAAGACTTGCAGATACGGTCCGCAAGGCAATGGGCGCATGTGCGGCCATCGCCCTTGGCGGGGCCATCGCAGTAACGGGCGTGATCAGCGGCAGTGCCGTTCAGGCGCAGCAGACCAGGGTGGTCGGCGAAAGCTATGTTCCGACGATCTGGGTCGACCCGGACGGGTGCGAGCATTGGGTCATGGATGATGGATGGGAAGGCTATATGTCGCCCCACACGAACCGTCAGGGCATTCCGGTCTGCCGCAGGGGCAACGTCTGCGGCGTGATGAACAGCGATCAGCTGTTCCGCACCGACAGCGCACATATCAGCAGCGCCGGTCGCCAGCACCTGGTCAGTTTCTTTCGCCAGGCCGGGGCCATGTCGTACATCATCACCGGCCATACCGACAGCCGCGCCTCTGATGAGTACAACATGACCCTGTCCTTGCGCCGCGCCAATGCGGTCGCCCGCGTTGCCCAGCAATCGGGCGTGCGCATCGCCGATGTGCGCGGCTATGGCGAGCGGATGCCGAAAGCGTCAAACAGCACCGCCGCCGGGATGCAGCAAAATCGCCGCGTCGAAATCATCTGTATCCGCTGAAGGGGACCGATCCATGAAAAGCGTTAAACTCGCCCTTCTTATGTGCGCTGCAGTGTCCCTCGCGGCCTGTGACGCACCGAAGAAAGACAAGACTGTCGACCGCGGCATCGACTCCAAGCATCTCAGCCAGCTTAAGGCCGGTGTCTGGATCGACCCCAACGGGTGCGATCACTGGATCATCGACGATGGCGTTGAGGGCTATTTGTCGCAGCGTCTGGACAAATATGGCAAGCCCGTCTGCTCGGGCACCGCGCCGCCGAACACGGCGACGGGGGCCTACAAGTCCGGCTCGACCGTGACGGACCCGGTCTGATCGGGACCGTGCCTCATACGCGCCGCCGTCCTCGCGCCGGCGCGATCCGACATCACCGCGTGCCCACGGGCGCGCGGTTCTTTTTTTGATGGCGGTTTCGGGGCGCATGTGCGAATTCGCGCTGCATCCTGCGCATCACGCCTTGCACGCCGGCGCCCAACTTGGCACGGTTGTTTCAAGGACCCCACGCAACGCACCCAGAGCGGAGACCTGATTGGCCAGCACCTACGCGCCCGGCGCCCCCGAAGCGGGCGATCTGCATCACCAGATCGTCGAATTTCCTGATAACTTCCTGCTGATCGATCTTTGCGGCGAGCATGACCGCAATTTGGCCGAGATCGAGCGCAAGCTTGACGTTCAGATCCTGCGGCGCGGCAATCAGCTTGCCGTGCATGGCGAAGCGGCGCAGGTGGCGGAGGCGGTTCAGGTGCTGCAATCGCTGTATCAGCGGCTGGAGACGGGCAAGGAGGTTGTGCAGGGCGATGTCGACCGCGAATTGCGGATGGGCAGCGGCGACAGCGAGGCGCAGCCCGAGGATGGCGACCAGCTCGAGATGTTCAAGGGCGGGCGGGTCGAGATCAAGACGCGCAAGAAAATGGTCGAGCCGCGCACCGAGGCGCAAAAGGCCTATGTGCGCTCGCTTTTCGACAAGGAACTGGCCTTTGGCATCGGCCCCGCCGGGACGGGCAAGACCTATCTGGCCGTCGCGGTCGGCGTCTCGATGTTCATCGAAGGCCATGTCGACAAGATCATCCTGGCGCGTCCTGCCGTCGAGGCGGGCGAAAAGCTGGGCTATCTGCCGGGCGACATGAAGGAGAAGGTCGATCCCTACATGCAGCCGCTCTATGACGCGCTGAACGATTTTCTGCCGGGCAAGCAGTTGGCCAAGCTGATCGAGGACAAGAAGATCGAGATCGCGCCGCTGGCCTTCATGCGGGGCCGCACGCTCAGCCGGGCCTTCGTGGTATTGGACGAGGCGCAGAACGCCACGTCGATGCAGATGAAGATGTTCCTCACGCGCCTCGGAGAGGGGTCGCGCATGGTGATCACCGGCGACCGCACCCAGATCGACCTGCCGCGCGGTGTCGCCTCTGGCTTGCACGATGCCGAGCGGCTCCTGTCCTCGATCCCCAAGATCGGGTTCAACTATTTCACTGCAAAGGACGTCGTGCGTCATCCGCTGGTTGCGGCCATCATCGAGGCCTATGAGGCCGATGTCTGATCTTGCGATATCCGCCCGGCGCGGGCGCCCCTCATGCTGATGGACGTGATGGTCGAGGACCGCCGCTGGCGCGCGCTGGATCTCGAAGCCCTGGCCGAGCGGGCAGGGCGCGCGGCGCTGAAACATCTGGGGCTGGAACCGGCGGCGTTTGAGATCAGCGTTCTGGCCTGCAATGACGCGCGCATCGCGGCCCTCAACGAGGATTTCCGCGGCAAGCCGCAGCCGACCAACGTGCTGAGCTGGCCCAGCGGCGAGCGCGGCGCGTCCCGCGCGGGGGGCGCGCCCGATTTGCCGAACTCTGCCACCGATGCCGAACTGGGCGATATCGCCATCGCCTATGAGACCTGCGCGCGCGAGGCCGAGGCGGGCGGGAAACCGCTGGCCGATCATGCCGCGCATCTGATCGTGCATGCGGTGCTGCATCTGCTGGGCTATGACCATATACGTGACGAAGATGCCACGTTGATGGAGGCCTGCGAGGTTGCCATCCTTTGCAAACTGGGCATACCTGACCCATATTGACCGTGAGGGGGGCGGCAGAGCGGCCCCGGAATGATTTTGGATACCAGACGCATGGGCGACAGCACCGACGATTCTTCTAGCGCAGCGCAAGGCGCGCTGCCGGACCGGCAAAGTGACGAGGACGAGAATAGCGGATTTTTCCGCCGCATATTCGGCGCTTTCTCGCCCTCGGAAAATGACGATCCCGAAGAGGATGAGGCAACCGCCGGCCATGTGCGCAATGCGCAGGGTTTGATCAACCTGCGCGACAAGGTGGTTGAGGACGTGGCCATCCCCAAGGCCGATATCGTCTCGATCCCCTCCACCATCACCCAAGGCGAGCTGGTGCATGTCTTTCGCGACAGCGGCATGTCGCGCTTGCCGGTCTATGAGGGCACGCTCGATTCGCCCATCGGCTTTGTTCACCTCAAGGATTTCGCATTGCGTCACGGCTTCAACGGGGATGCCGAGGATGCCTTCGTGCTGGCCGACATGCTGCGCCCGCTGCTCTATGTGCCGCCCTCGATGCGGATCGGCGTTCTCTTGCAAAAGATGCAGACGGACCGGCGCCACATGGCGCTGGTCATTGACGAATATGGCGGTGTCGACGGTCTTGTCACCATCGAGGACCTGATCGAGCAGGTCTTGGGCGAGATCGAGGACGAGCACGATATCGGTGAAGATGACTACTGGTCCGAGGAAAAACCCGGCTGCTACATTGCTTTGGCCAAGACCCCGCTGGAAGAGTTCGAGGCCCAGATCGGCCAATCCCTGACCGATGTCGATGATGTCGACGAGGAAGAGATCGACACGCTGGGCGGCCTTGTTTTCATGCTGCTGGGCCGGGTGCCGGTGCGCGGCGAAGTGGTCGAGCATCCCAGCGGCACGGTGTTCGAGGTGGTCGACGCCGATCCGCGCCGGATCAAGCGGCTGCGCGTGCGTGTGCCCTATGCGGGCGCCCATGCCTGACACCAGGTCGCGCGTCTGGCGCGGCAGGCTGCTCTGGGGCGCGCTTGCCTTCCTGCTGGGCGTGGTGGCCGCGCTGGGGCAGGCGCCTTGGTCGCTCTGGCCGCTATCGCTTTCCGGGTTTGCCGGGCTTTATGGCCTCTATGCGCGTGCAGGCACATGGCGCGCGGCGGCTTGGCAGGGTCTGGCCGGGGGCGCGGGGTATTTCGCGCTGGCGCTCAGCTGGATTGTCGAGCCCTTCCTGATCGATATCGCGCGCCACGGCTGGATGGCGCCTTTCGCCCTGGTCTTTTGTGCGGTGGGCTTTGCGCTCTTCTGGGCCGGGGCGCAGGCGGCGGCTTGGGCTTTGCTGCCTGCGGCGCGCCATGACGGACATGTGAGCGGGGCGGCGGTGGTCTGGGCCGCGGCGATGACCCTCTCCGAGGCGCTGCGGGGCTGGCTCTTTACCGGCTTTCCCTGGGCGCAGCCGGGGCATGTCTGGATCACCACACCGATGCTGCAATGGGCGTCGGTCGGGGGCGCCCTGCCGCTGACCTTCCTCGCGCTCGGCGCGGGGGCGGCGCTATGGCATCTGGCGCAGGACCGCCGCTGGGTGGGCGCGAGCACGCTGGCCGCAATCGCCGCTCTCTATGCGTTTGCCCCGATGCTGGCTGAGGCGCCAAGGCCGGGGCCGGACGCGCCGATCATCCGCCTGGTGCAACCTAACGTGCCGCAAGAGCAGAAATGGGATCCGGCCTACATGGATTTCCATTTCGACCGGCAGATGGGGTTTACTGTCGCTGGCGACGTGCCGGACCTGATCGTCTGGCCCGAAACGGCGTTGCCCATGCTGCTGAACCGCGCCGATGCCGTGCTGCGGGATGTCGCCGACGCCGCGCGCGGCGCGCCAATGGTGCTGGGCGTGCAGCGGGCCGAGGGCGCGCGGTACTTCAACTCGCTGATCTATCTGGACGGCGAAGGGCAGCAATCCGCGCTTTATGACAAACATCACCTTGTGCCCTTCGGCGAATACGTGCCCTTCGGCGATCTGATGGCGACCTTCGGTATTCGCGGCCTCGCGCAGCAGGGCGGCAATGGCTATTCCGCCGGGCCGGGTCCACAAACGCTGGATCTGGGCGCGCTGGGCCGCGCCGTGCCACTGATCTGCTACGAGGGCGTGTTCCCGCGTGACGTGGCCGGCGCGCCGGGCCGGGCGGATTTCCTGCTGCTGATCACCAATGATGCGTGGTTCGGCGAGGTGTCCGGCCCTTACCAGCATCTGGCGCAGGCGCGTCTGCGCAGCGCCGAGCAGGGGTTGCCGATGATCCGGGCCGCGAATACCGGCGTTTCGGCGATGATCGATGCGGGCGGGCGGATCACCGCGCAGATCCCGCTGGGGCAGGCGGGGTATCTGGACGTGCCGCTGCCGCCACCCGCACCTGCGACACTTTATTCCCGCAGCGGAGATTGGTCCGCGCTGATCGTGCTGACCCTTGCGCTTCTGGCCCCCGCCGCGCTGCGCCGCCGTCAAATCCGGCGCGCCGCACGCGGATAGCGATTGACCTTGCCGCACGCGGCGGTCTACGCACTGGCAATACCCGTCGCAACGGCTTCCTGGCGCGGCGGGATTACATAATGGAGCGATCTCATGGCACGACAGAACTATACACTGACCTCCGAGTCCGTCTCGGAGGGGCATCCCGACAAGGTGTGCGACCGGATCTCGGACGCGATCCTTGACGCCTTCCTGGCAGAAGAGCCGGAGGCGCGCGTCGCCGCCGAAACATTTGCCACAACCAACCGTGTCGTCATCGGCGGCGAGGTGCGGCTGCTGGACGAGGACAAGCTGATCCAGCTGCGCGACAGCATGGCGGGCATCGTGCGCGAGTGCGTCCGCGATATCGGCTACGAGCAGGACAAGTTTCACTGGAAGACGCTCGAGGTCACCAACCTTCTGCACGCGCAGTCGCAGGATATTGCCCAAGGCGTCGATGCCTCGGGCAACAAGGACGAGGGCGCCGGCGATCAGGGCATCATGTTCGGCTATGCCACGCGCGAGACCGAAGAGCTGATGCCGGCGCCGATCCATTTCAGCCACGCAATCCTGCGCCGCCTTGCGGAGGTCCGCAAGGATGGCAGCGAGCCGCTTCTGCTGCCCGATGCCAAGAGCCAGCTGTCGGTCGTCTACGAGAACGGCAAGCCTTCTCACATCAGTTCGGTCGTGCTCAGCACCCAGCACGAGCGTTTTGACGCGGACGGCAAGGAACTGACCCCCGGCGACGTGCGTGACATCGTTGAGCCCTATATCCGTGACGTGCTGCCCGATGGCTGGCTGCGCGATGACACGGTCTGGCATGTGAACCCCACGGGCGTCTTCGTTATCGGCGGCCCCGATGGCGATGCGGGCCTGACGGGCCGCAAGATCATCGTCGACACCTATGGTGGCGCGGCGCCCCATGGCGGCGGCGCGTTCTCGGGCAAGGATCCGACCAAGGTCGACCGCTCGGCCGCCTATGCCGCGCGCTACCTGGCCAAGAACGTGGTTGCCGCCGGCATGGCCGAGAAATGTACGATCCAGCTAAGCTATGCGATCGGCGTCAGCCAACCCCTGTCGATCTATGCCGAGACGCACGGCACGGGCGAGGTGGACCCCGCCGCGATCGAAAGGGCGATCCGCGAGTGCATGGACCTGACGCCGCGGGGCATTCGCCAGCACCTGTCGCTGAACCAGCCGATCTACCAGCGCACCGCCGCCTACGGCCATTTCGGCCGCGCACCCGAAAGCGATGGCGGCTTCAGCTGGGAGCGCACGGACCTGGTGGATCGCCTCAAGGCCTGCGTCTGAGGCCAACCAAAAGGAATGCGCGGAGGCGCATGCCGGTTATTCCATGCGGCGGCCCCTGGCGGGGCCGCCGCAGCGCGTTTGGCGGGCGGCGCGCCTTACGCTTCAGAGCATTTCCGAGATTTGCCGCGCCGTCGCCAGGACCCGCTGGATCAGTGACTTGTCCGGCTGCATTTGCGATTCATGCCCCGAGAGGTTCAGCGCCGCCAGATACTGGCCGTGATGCGAAATCAGCGGCGCTGCTATGGAGACGGTCCCGGTGGCCAGATGCGAGCTTTGCGCCACATAGCCGCGTGCGCGGTCCTCGGGCAAAAGCCCCTTGAGCGCGGTCAGCGATTTCGGCGCATCTGGGCTGATCGGCGCGAAGTCATAGCCTTCAAAACGGCGGTCCAGCTCGGCCTCCGGCAGGTCGCTGAGCAGAACACGCCCCATCGTGGTCGAGAAGGCGGGCAGCCGGGAGCCAACCGGCACGTTCGACACCATCGCGCGGTCCGACAGGGCGCGGTAGACGTAGACGATATCGCAGCCGTCCAGCACGGAGACATGCACGGTGAACCCGGTCTCGTTGCGCAGCTCGTCCGCGGGCAGGCGGGCGAGGTCATAGACATCCAGCGACGCCAGATACCGATAGCCCAGATCCATGACACGCGGCGCCAGCCGGTAGCGGTTGTCCTTGCGCGTCAGGTATCCCTCGCGTTCTAGCGTGATGACAAAGCGGTATGCAGCCGAGCTGGTGACCGAAATCGCCTCGGCGATCTCGGTCAGGGTCATCTCGGGGTGGCGATTGTCAAAGCATTCTAGAATGCTGAGGCCGCGCATCAACGAGTTCGAGCGATAGTCGGGATCTTTCGTCATGCGCCTCTATCTTCAGCCTTTCATCGGGTCCGTACCCTGCCGGGCGGCAAGCCGCTGCGACACCCGCTGCATGGCCGCCGCATAGTCGGCACGGATGGTATCCTCCTGCGGGTGGTGTCCATCCGAGATAACGCGGCGCCCGCGCACGACAACATCGCCGACGTGAAACCCCCGCCCGGCAAAGACGTGGAAATCCAGCGCGGACGTCTCGCCCACCGGGGCCATCGCGGCGGGCTCGGGGCTGGTCAGCTCGACAAAGCTGGCCATGCCGCCCACGGCGATGCCCTGCTCGGGGCGGCCGGCGGCGCGGGCGCCGCCTTGGGCCGCGCGCGACCAGAGGTTGGCGGCGACATGCGACTGGGCGCTGCTTGCCAGCACGTTGCGCTGTCTGTCGCGTAGGCGCTGGCTGTATTCCAGTTGCTGCAATTCACTCGCTGCAGAGGTGGCGATGTTCGAATCCGATCCGATGCCGAAAACGCCGCCCTGGTCCAGGAAGTCCGTCGCGCGGAAAATGCCATCGCCCAGATTGGCCTCGGTCATCGGGCAGAGCCCGACAGTGGCGCCCGAGCGGGCGATCATCCGCACTTCCTCGTCGCTGAGATGGGTGGCATGGATCAAGCACCAGCGTTGATCGACGGGCGCGATCTCGAACAGCTGCTCGACCGGGCGGCGGGCTGTATGGGCCAGCGCATCCTCCACCTCCTTGACCTGTTCGGCGACGTGAATATGCACGGGGGAGCCCGGTAGCAGATCCTGCCGCAGCGCGAGAAGGCGTTCGATCTCCTCCGGGGTGGCGGCGCGCAGGGAGTGGGGCGCGACGCCCAGCGTGTGACCCGCCTCGGCTGCCGGTCGTTTCAACGCGTCAATCATCGCCGCGTAGCTATCCAGATCGTTGATGAACCGCCGCTGCCCATCGGTGGGGGGCAGGCCGCCGAAATTGGAATGGGCGTAAAACACCGGCAAATGCGTCAAGTCGAGGCCGGTCGTCTTTGCGGCCTCGAAAATCGCCAGCGACAGCTCCTCGGGCCGGGCATAGGGCGTGCCGTCCAGATCATTGTGCAGATAGTGGAATTCCACGATGCCGGTATAGCCGCCCTTCAGCAGATCCAGATAGAGACGCGCGGCAATCGCCTGTGTGTCTTCGGGCGAGAGGGTGAGCGCGAAGAAATACATGATGTCGCGCCAGGACCAGAAGCTGTCCACCGGGTTACGGCGCACCTCCGACAGGCCCGCCATCGCGTATTGGAAGGCGTGGCTGTGAAGATCGGTGATGCCCGGCACCACGGGCGCGTCATAGACGGGCAGGCCCTCGGGGTTGTCGTCCTCGACCAGCCTTTCGATCGTGCCATCCGGCGCGAAATGCGCCGACCGGTTGCGCCGCCACCCATCCGCGGTCAGCGCAAGGCGGAAATGCGCGCCGGTCATCTCTGTCTGGGTCATGGCTGCGAAGGCTCCGGGCTGAACTTGGTCATGGCGTCGATAAGCTGGCCAAGCGCGGCCTTGAGGCGGTCTGCCTTGTCCGGCAGGTAGGTCCAGGGGCTTTGCTCGACCATATAGCAATCCTGCGCGATTTCGATCTGAAGCGCGTGCACATTATTGGCGGGGTCGCCGTAGTGGCGGGTGATAAACCCACCCTTGAACCGCGCATCGCGCACCGCGCTGAAACCGCTGCGCTGCAGCGCGTCGAAGGCGGCATCGGCAAGGGCAGGGGCGCAGGCCGCGCCGGAATCGGTGCCAAGGTTCAGATCCGGCAGCTTGCCCTCAAACAGGCGCGGCACCCGGCTGCGGATTGAATGCATGTCCAGCAACAGGCAATAGCCGTGCCGGGTGCGGATCCGCGCGATCTCGGTGCTGAGGGCGTCATGATAGGGCTGCCAGTAGCGCGCAATGCGTTCGGCGCGCTCGGCGGCGTCCGGCTCGCACCCCTCGCGGTAGATCGGCGTGCCGTCGAAATCGATGGTCGAGATCAGCCCCGTCGTGGCGCCGGAGTAAAGCGGCGTGTCAGCATCCGAGCGGTTCAAATCCGCGGCGTAGCGCGAAACGCGCGCTGCGATCAGGCTGGCGCCCTCGGGCATCACGTCGCGCGCTATCCGGTCCATGTGCCAGTCGGTATCGCGCAAGTCCAGCGCATCGGGCCTCAGCGCGGAGCGGAGCGTGTCCGGCAGGTCCGTGCCCGCATGCGGCACGCTCAGCAATAGCGGCCCGGTGCCGCGAATTTGGGCATAGATGGCGGAATCGGTCTCGCGGTTCATGGAATTTCCTTTCGTATTTGAAAATGAATATTGACATGCAAAATGCAGCCGTCAAGACTTGCGGCACTCAACCTCATTTCCCGTGCGGCCGCTGCTGGCCCGCTTGGAGTGGGGCTTTGCAACTGCACATAGAGGATTCTCCCAATGACCATTTCCCGTCGCCATTTCCTTGGCACCACCGCAGCGGCCACGCTGGCCACGATCGCGGCGCCCTCATTCGCGGCAAGCCGCACGTTCTTTGGTATCGCGACCGGCGGCACGGGCGGCACCTATTACCCGCTGGGCGGCATGCTGGCACAGCTGATTTCCAACACCGCCGAAATGCCCGACACCAAGATTTCGGCCACCGCCGAGACCGGCAACGCCTCGGTTGCGAACGCGCAGCTTCTGGGCCGCGGCGAGATCGAGTCGGCGTTTGTCGCCGCCGATATTCTGGACGCCGCCTATCGCGGTGTGGGCCAGTTCGAGGATGGCGCGCTTGAAAACCTGCGGGCCATCGGCGCGCTCTATCCCGAAACCGTGCAACTGGTCGTGCGCGCAGATAGCGGCATCGAGACCTTCGAGGATCTCAAGGGCAAGTCCATCTCGTCCGGCTCGCCGGGATCGGGCCAGTGGCAGCTTCTTGGTGATCTGCTTGAGGCGCACGGCATCGCGCGCGAGGACGTGTCCGAGGATTATTCGTCCTTCGCCCAGTCGGTCGACAAGATCAAGGACGGCAACCTCGACGCGTCGCTGATCACCGCGGGCCTACCGACATCTTCGGTCACCGATCTGGCCAATGGCCACGATATCCGCATCGTTCCGCTGACCGGCCCGGCGATTGCCAAACTGCAGGAAACCCAGCCCTATTACGCCAACTCGGTGATCGCGGCGGGCAGCTACAAGGGCATCGACGCGGATGTCGAAACGCTGGCCGTGCGTGCCATCTGGGCCACCCATGCGGACGTTCCCGAGGATCTGATCTACGCGGTGACCAAGGCGCTTTACGAGAATACCGAGACGCTGGGCCAGGTGCACCCGATGGGCAAGCAGATCGCCATCGACAAGGCCCTGGAAAGCATCTCGATCCCGGTGCATCCTGGCTCCGAGAAATACTACGCCGAGAAGGGCGTCTCGCAGTAATGCATCGGCGCAGATCTCTGCGCTGTGCGGGGATGGCGGCCTTGGCCGCCATCCCTTTTGCATCATGGGCCCCTCATCCGGCACCCGCCGGGGCGGGGCAGGATTGGTTGTGCCTGTCCGAAACCCGTGGCACGGGCGGCATCATCGCCCGGCTGCTGCTGGAGGATGAGCGCGTCTTCAAGCTGAGCTTCATTCATTCCGTCTCGCGCACGCCTGTCACCGATGTCTACCGCGTCGAAAATGGCGAGATCCTGCAGACAGCTGAAATCTTTGTCGCGCACGGGGCCGGGCTGCCGTCGATCGCGAATGACGTGGACGCCACCGGATGGCGGCACGAGGACGGGCAGTTCATCCTGGATATGCGCCGCAAGACAGGCCCCATACCACTCCGCATTCAGGCCGAGTTCAAGAATACCCTTCACATCGGCGGCACTGCGCTGCCGCTGGCGGATCTGGGACACTCGGCGCTCACCCTTGCCCCATGCGACGAGGAGATACCGCATTGACCCCCGGAAACGCGTCCAAGGACAATCACGGCCACACTGCGGCTGATGGCGATCATGACTTCACCCCCGACGAGGTCGAGGCGCTGGTCCGCGAATACGATTCGGAATCCAATTTCCGCAATCTGCTTGGCCCCACCGCGATACTGGTGACGATCACATCGGTCGTCCTGTCGCTGTTTCACGTCTACACGGCGGGCTTCGGCCTGCTGAACGAGGTGATGCACCGCACCATCCACCTCAGCTTTGTCATGGGCCTGATCTTTCTGGTCTTTCCGCGCAAACGCGCCGAGCCGACCCGCAGATTGTGGATCGAGTCGCTGCTCTTTGCGGCCTTCTACCTCTACATTCTCTACGACATCGCCGCCTCGCTGCCGGCGAGCACGCTGAAGGTCGTCTTTGTCGCGGTGATGCTGGTCCTTATCGGGCTGACGCTGCCGATCAACCGGCCGGGCGCGGCGCCCGGCAAGGTGGCGCTTCGCGATTGGGTCTTTGCGGCCTTTGGCGCAGGGTTTTCCGCCTATCTGACGGTCTTTTTCCAGTATATCTTCATCGACAATGTCGGCAGCCCGCCGGACCCGGCCTACATGATGGGCGTCGTCGCCATCGTCATGACGCTGGAGGCGACACGCCGCACGATGGGTCCGACGCTGGCATGGATCGGTGTCGGCTGCCTTCTCTATGCGCTGCTTGGGCCTTATCTGCCGGGCATCCTTGCGCATCGCGGCTATTCGATCACGCGCATCGTCAACCATCTTTTCGTTGGGACCGAAGGCATCTACGGCGTCGCCGTGGGCGTGGTGGCGACATATGTCTTCCACTTCGTGCTCTTCGGTATCCTTGCGCAGATGAGCGGCCTGGGCCAGCTCTTCATCGACCTTGCGACGATCATCGCAGGCCGCGCCTCGGGCGGGTCGGCGAAGGTGTCGGTGGTCTCCTCGGGCTTCTTCGGGATGATCTCGGGCTCGCCCATCGCAAACACGGTGACGACAGGCGCCTTTACCATTCCGCTGATGAAGAAATCCGGGTTCTCGGGACGGTTCGCCGGCGCGGTCGAGGCCTCGGCCTCGTGCGGGGGGCAGGTCACCCCGCCCATCATGGGGGCCTCTGCCTTCGTGATGACCGAGATGCTGGGCGTGCCCTATAACGAGTTGATCCTCATCGCCATCGTGCCCGCCTGCTTTCACTACATCGCCATCCTGCTGATGGTGCATCTGGAGGCCAAGAAGCTGGGTTTGGAAGGCCTGTCCAAGGACAAGATCCCCCAGTTCGGCGCGGTGCTGCGGAAATCCTGGCACCTCTTCATACCGCTGGGCGTCATGGTGGCGATGCTGCTGATGCAATACACGCCGTTCTTGGCGGCATTCTGGGGGATTATCCTCACCATTGCATGCAGTTACGTCCCGCTCTTGATGCGCGGCCTTGGCAATACCAGCATGGACACCTCGACGGTGCTCACGCCCCCGCGCCTTGTCCGGGGCTTCGAGGATGGCGCGAAATTCGCGCTGGCCATCGGCGCGGCCTGTGCCTGTGTTGGCTTCCTTCTGGGGATGACGACGCTGACCGGCCTCGGCTTCAAGTTCTCGGCCGCCGTGGTGCAGCTGGCGCATGATGTCGCGGGCTTCGTCATCAGCCTCGATTTCACCGGCCTGCTGTCGGAGCCTGGACTGGCGCTGTTCTTTGGACTGATCTTTGTCGCGATTGCCTGCATCATCATGGGGGCGGGCATCCCGACCACGCCGACCTACATCATCCTCGCCTCCATCGCGGCGCCGGCATTGATGGAATTCGACGTACCGCTGATCGCGACCCATTTCTTCGTCTTCTACTTCGGGGTTCTGGCCGACGTGACGCCGCCGGTGGCCTTGGCTGCGTACGCGGCGGCCGGGCTCGCGCGCTCCGAGCCGATGACGACGGGCACGACCGCCTTCCGACTGTCGATGGGCAAGGCGCTGGTGCCGTTCATGTTCATCTATGCGCCGAGCCTGCTCTTTGTGGACTTCACTTGGGGCGAATTCATCACGGCGCTGATCTCGGGCCTGATGGGCATATTGGCGCTGTCCGCGGCCTATATCGGATGGTTCCGCCGGCCCTTGGCGCTGTGGGAGAAAGTGGCGCTGACCATCGCGGGCTTGCTGCTGATCTCGACCTATTGGGTCGCCATCGCGGTGGGTGTCCTGATGCTGGCGGTGGTGCTTGGCCGCCCGGTCGCGAAGGCTGAGATAGCGACATGATGCCGTCGCCTTGGACGAGCGGCGCAGAGCTGAACCAGTGAGCGGAAACAGCGCGGCGGCCTTTGATAAAAGGGCCGCCGCGTGTCCGTTTTGAGGCTGCCGGGCAAAGGCCGGCGGTTGCGCCCGCACCCTCATGCATGAGCTGACTTGATAAACGGGCAGGGGCGCCGCTAGTCTTGCCCCTGACGCCGCCATGGGAGCACGGGAATGTCTTGGAAGACCGCGTATCGTTCATTCTATTACGCAGATGCGGATGAGCCCGAGGACATCGCGCTCGATCCCGCGCGCACGGCGCTGTTGATGATCGACGTGCAGAACACCTATCTGCAGGACAAGGACACGCCCGAGGAAACGGCGCGCTGGCAGCCGTTTTACGAGCGGATGAATGGCACGGTCATCCCCAATTGCGCGCGCCTGATCGAGACATGCCGCGCCAGGGGCGTCGAGGTGATCCATGCCCGCATTGCCTGTCATAAGGACGATGGGCGCGACCGCTCGCTCAGCCAGAAAAAGCCAGGCTTCAATTACCTTCTGCTGCCCAAAAACGAGTGGGACGCGCAGATCGTCGATGCGCTGGCCCCCAAGGACGACGAGATCACGGTGGAGAAGACCACCGATAGCGCCCTGACGGGCACAAATCTGCGGCTGATCCTGCGCAATATGGGCATAACTGATGTCATCGTCGCGGGGATATTTACGGATCAATGCGTGTCGTCGACCGTGCGCAGCCTAGCCGATGAAAGCTTTGCCGTGGTCGTCGCCCATGATTGCTGCGCCGCCGCCACGATGGAGCTGCACGAGGCCGAGCTGAGGATCATCAACATGATCTACTGTCACGTCGCCAGCCTGCCGGAGGTCGAAGGCTTCATCCAATCGCCCGGCTAGGGCGGAGCGTCAGGCCCGGTCGCTGAGGTGCAGCGCCGCGCCGCCATCCTCAATCCGTTTCAGCAGATCGGCGGGTGGGCAGGTATCGGCAACCAGATGAATGCCCTCGGTCCAGCCGGTGATATAGCGCAGCGAGCGGCGGTCGAATTTGGACTGATCGGCCAGGATATAAGCCGTTTGCGAGCATTCGATCATCGCGCGATAGACCTCGGACGGGCCCAGCATCGCCTCGCTGACGCCGCCGACATCCACACCCGACGCACCCATGAAGGCGACCGGAGTATAGAAATGGCGGATGGCCGCCACCGTTTCGGGGCCAGTGACCAAACCTTCCTTGCCATCATAGACGCCCGGAAGGCACATGATCTGGATGTTCGAATTCTCCGACAGCTCGGCCGCGATACGGTGCGCGGGCGTCAGCACCGTGAGGCGCCGGCCCGTGCTGCGCAGGGCGCGGGCGAAATGCAGTGTCGTGGCGCCGCCGCCGATAAAAATCGTCTCGGCATCGCCCACAAGGTCGAGGGCAAGCTGCGCTATGGCCTGACGCGCCTCGATATGCTGGGTGAGGCGTTCGGCCAGATGCGGCTCGGAGACCTGACCGCGCACGGCGCCGCCATAGGTGCGGCTGATGCGGCCGGTCTCGTCCAGGTGGCTCAGATCGCGGCGGATGGTCTCGGATGACACGTCCAGAACGTCCGCCAGTTCGCTGACCCGCATCGCCGGATTTCGATCAAGCGCCTCCAGGATCCGCTCCTGCCGCCTGTTCTTCTTGGAAACTGCCATTCATCGCCTCTTTGCTCATGTTTTATTCTTATAGCGTACCATTTGACCGTGTCACCGCTCAAAAATGACCGACTTACCACAAAAATAATTGCCAGACCCAACTTAATCGCTAGAGTGATGGGTGACTGAGGGGGAATCGCGCGTGTTCAACTACGGATTTTTCAGCTTCGACTCCAAAGACGACCTTATGAAAAAGGCCGCCGAATACTGGAATCCGGGCAAGGTGCAGTTCTGGAGCGATGCCGGAACGCCGATGGTGATCGACAGGCGCGAGGAATATTTCCTGTATGACATGTCGGGCAAACGCCTGATCGACCTGCACCTGAATGGCGGCACCTACAATTTCGGCCACCGCAACCCCGAGCTGGTGGCGACGCTGAAATCCGGCCTCGACTATTTCGACATGGGCAACCACTGGTTCCCCTCCGTCGCGCGCGCCGCCTTTGCCGAGCAGCTGATCAAGACCGCGCCGCATATGCAGTACGCCATCTTCGGCGCGGGCGGGGCCGAGGCGGTGGAAATCGCCCTGAAAACAGCGCGCTACACCACCAAACGCAAGAAGATCGTGTCGATCATCAAGGGCTATCACGGCCATTCGGGCCTCTCGGTCGCCACCGGCGACGAGCGGTTTTCCAAGATATTCCTTGCCGACAGGCCCGACGAGTTCCTGAACGTGCCGTTCAACGACCCGGACGCGCTGGAGGAGGTGCTGAAGAAGGGCGATGTTGCCGCGTTCATCATCGAGACGATCCCGGCGACCTACGGTTTTCCCATGCCGGATGACGATTACCTGCGCGAATGCCACCGTATCTGCCGCAAGTATGGCACGCTCCTGATCGCCGACGAGGTGCAGACGGGCCTCATGCGGACCGGTGTCATGTGGGGCTGGCAAGGGTACGGCATTCAGCCCGACATCATGGTCTGCGGCAAGGGTCTGGGCGGGGGCATCTACCCCATCTCGGCCTGCCTCGTGACCAAGGAGTGCGGTGGCTGGCTGACCGAGGATGGCGCGGCGCATATCTCCACCTCGGGCGGGGCCGAGTTGGGCTGTATCGTAGGGCACAAGGTGATCGAGATGCTGCAGAGGCCCGAGATAATCTCGAACGTGCATTTCGTGTCTGAATTCTTTGCCACCGCCATGGCCGAGATGATGGAGCGGCACAGCGATATCTTTGTGGGTGTGCGCCAGCGCGGCGTCGTTCTGGGGCTGGAATTCGATCATCCGGAGGGTGCAGTCGCCGTCAGCCGCGCGCTTTATGAAAATGGTGTCTGGGCGATCTTCTCGTCCCTAGACAAGCGGGTTCTGCAGTTCAAACCGGGCGTCATGCTGGGCGTGGATGTCTGCCAGGAGATCATGGATCGCTTTGACGCCGCGATGCCGCGTGCCCGCCAACTGCTGAAAACGATGAGGACAGCCGCATGAGCGCCGATCCCAACGCCTCGCGCCTGAACGTTCCGGACCCGCATATCGCGACCGCGCATATGAAGGTCAGCCGCGGCCATTGGGCCGTGCGCCAGTTCGGCCGGGCCAGCCGCGAGACGGTGCTGAAAGTGGCCGAGGCTGTGGCCCGCGCGGCCCATGCAAAGGCCGGGCACTACGCAGACTG
The DNA here is from genome assembly GCF_043355935.2 of Roseovarius roseus. Lineage (NCBI taxonomy): Bacteria > Pseudomonadati > Pseudomonadota > Alphaproteobacteria > Rhodobacterales > Roseobacteraceae > Roseovarius > Roseovarius roseus. The sequence continues at coordinate 251,270 of NZ_JBHFPE020000001.1, forward strand.
GGCCGTGCGCGAGACTGGCTTCGGCGTGGTCGAGCACAAGAAGATCAAGAACGAGTTGAGCAGCCTTCCGCTCCTCGACTACTACCGCGATCTGGATCTGGTCAGCCCCCGGGTGCTGCCGGATGACAAGATGGTCGAGTTGCCCAAACCTGCCGGGGTCATCTTTGCCCTGACGCCCGCGACCAACCCGGTAGCGACGCTGTACTACAAGACCTTGATGGCCATTCTCAGCCGCAACGCCATCGTCTTCAGCCCGCATCCCGCCGCGCGGGAATGCAGCGTCGATGCCGCCAGAACGCTGGCCGAGGCCGCCGAGACAGCGGGCGCGCCCTCCGGCCTCATCCAGTGCATCGAGCATCCCTCGGTGCCGCTGGTGCAGGAGGTCATGGCGTCCGACAAGGTCGCTGTCATCATGGCGACGGGCGGCGGCGCGATGGTGCGTGCGGCCTATTCCTCGGGCAATCCCGCCTTGGGGGTGGGGCCGGGGAATGCGGTAGCCTATGTGGATCCCTCGGCCAAGGTGGACGCGGCGGCGCGGCGGCTGATCGACAGCAAGAGCTTTGATAATTCAGTACTTTGCACGAATGAGAGTGTCGTTCTGACGCTGGACAGCAATCGCGGCAACGTGGAGCGCGCCTTGCGCAGTGCCGGCGCGCATCTGTGCAACGAAGCCGACACCGACAAGCTGCGCGACTACCTGTTTGGCGAGAATGGCTTCAACGTGGCCGCCATAGGGAAATCCGCCGTTTGGATCGCCGACCAGGCGGGTATTCGCGTCAGCCCCTCCGTGCGCGTTCTGGTCCCGATCATCACCGCGCCAGGGCAGGACGATGCGCTTTTCCGCGAAAAGCTGTGTCCAGTGCTGACCCTCGCTTCGGCGGTGGATTTTCAGCAGGCCATGACCATCGCCGCGCAGATCGCGCGGCGCGGCGGCGGGCATTCGGCGGCCTTCCACGGCGAGGCGCCGGATCGCCTGCTGCACTTCTCGCAGCATCTGCCGGTCTACCGCGTGGTCGTCAACGCGCCTTGCAGTCAGGGGGCCTCCGGCTTTGCCACACATCTGCCGCCGACCTTCATGGTCGGCACCGGTTTCGCGGGGCGCTCCTCGGTGGGGGAGAATGTGGGGCCGCAGCATTTGGTTCACTGGACGCGCATCGCCTATAACAGTGACGCCTCGGTGCCCTTCGATCAGTTCGATCTGTCGGTGCTGGACCATAAGGCGCCCGCGTCGGCAAAGGCCCATGCCGCGCCCCGCGCGCCCTCGGCCCTGCCGGAGCCTGACCGCGACATGCTGCGCCAGCTCATCCTCGAAGAGCTTCGCGGCCTGACGGGAGGCGATAAATGACCGATCTGCGCGCCTCCATCTTCATCGACCAGTTGCAGCCGCAGACGCTGGCCTATCTCAGCACCTGGATGCGTGGATCGCTGCCGCGCGCGCGCATGGCCGCGCAGATCGTCGAGATCGCGCCCGGACTCGACGTAGAGGCGCTGACCGACGCGGTTCTCAAATCCGCCGATGTGCGCGCCGGACTTCTGGTGGTCGAGCGGCAGTTTGGCACGCTGCAGTTTCATGCGCGCTCGACCGCCGAGGTTCAGGCGGGGGCGGCGGCGGTGATGGAGCAACTGGGCCAGACGGCGGCGGATGTCGCGCCGCCCAAGATCCTGGCCTCCAAGATCGTGACCAATATCGAGAACCAGCACGCGTTCCTCATGAACCGCAACAAGATGGGCTCGATGGTGCTGGGGGGCGAGAGCATCTACCTCCTGGAATGCCAGTCTGCCGCCTACGCCGTACTAGCCTGCAACGAGGCGGAAAAAGAAGCCGATATCAAGGTGATCGACATGCGCCCCATCGGCGCGAACGGGCGGCTCTACCTTGCCGGAACCGAGGCGGATGTGCGCAACGCGCGGGGCGCGGCCGAGGCAGCGCTGCGCACCGCGGGGGCCGAATGATGTCTAGCCTGCGCGACGAGATCAGAAGCATATTGCGTGAGGAGATCGCGGCGCTGAGGGCCGAGATGCCCCAGGCGCGGGCGCCTGAGCGCGTGCAGCTGCACGGCAGCGCCGATCTGGACCGCTTTGCGCGCGATCTGGTGACACGGGCGCAGCACGATCCCGCCTTCGCCGCCGCCGTGACCAGCGGCGCGCAAAGGTTCGAGCTGCTGGGCGCGATGCCGACACCCGCCAACACCCCGGCGCCGCGTATCGTGACCGGCCCGGCCAGTCCGGCCCGCGCCAAGGCGACCGAGTTATCGAAGAAACTGGTGACCGAGCGCGACATCGACGCGCTGGACCGGGACGCCCGCGTGCTGCGCGTTCCCAAACAATGCCGCCTCACGCCGCTTGCTAATGACGAGGCGCGGCGCCGGGGCATCAGGATCGAAAGGTTTGCATCATGATACGCGCAACCGTCAGCGGAAAAATCTGGGCCTCGCGCCGGATAGAGACGATGCCCATTGGCGCATATCTGGAGGTTGAGACCGAGACGGGCGCGCGCCTTATCGCCTACGACCCGCTGGGCTGCGCGCCCGGCGAGGCGGTTCTGATCACGCAAGGTTCGGTCGCGGCTGCATACTTTACCGGGCACACGGCGCCCATCGATGCGCTGATCATCGGCTCCATCGACGAAGAAACATCCCAGAAAACCGGCAAGTCCCGGAAAAGCTAAAGGAGAGAACTCATGGCTAATCTCGCTATCGGAATGATCGAAACCAAGGGCTATGTGCCCGCCCTGTCCGCCGCGGACGCGATGGTCAAGGCGGCCAATGTGGAAATCGTGGCCCGCAACGAGGTGGGCGGCGGCCTTGTCTCGGTCGTCGTGCGCGGCGATGTGGGCGCGGTCAAGGCCGCGACCGAAGCAGGCGCCGAGGCGGCCTCCCAGGTGGGCGAAGTGACCGCCGTGCATGTCATTCCGCGCCCACACGCGGATCTGGGCAAGCATTTCGACGCTGCCAAGTAACCCGACCAGCACCGGAGCATCTTGATGACCGAACTACGCGTCTACCTGCCGATCGAGGATCTGCAACCGCAGTTTGCGGCCTATCTTTCGTCGCCGACGCGGGCGCGGGGCTATCCGCCCTTTACCGGGCAGAACTCGCTTATCATCGAAGTGGCTCCGGCGCTGAGCATCCACCGCATCACCGATCTGGCGCTGAAGGAGGCGCCGGACATGGAGCCGGGGATCCTCTTTACCGAGCGCCAGTTCGGCCTGCTGGAACTGCACGCAGACGACATGAAGGATGTCGAGGTGGCGGGCAGGGCGATCCTGAAGGGGATCGGGGCGAAACCGACGGACCAGTTGGCGCCGACGATCCTATACCATGACATCATCGAGGATCTGTCGGACCAGCATGCGATCATCCTCAACCGCTCGCGCGACGGGTCGATCCTGGTGCCGGGCGTGGCGCTGCTGATCTACGAGATGGCGCCGGCGCTATTTGCCTGCGTCGCCGCGAACGAGGCCGAGAAGGCCGCGCCGAATGCGGTGATCAACGACGTGCAGATGATGGGCGCGACGGGCCGGATCTTCATGTCGGGCAGTGTAGCCGACATGAAGATCGCCCGCGATACGATCACTGCAAAACTCGAAGGCATAAAGGGGCGCAAATCCTAGAACGACCAAGGCCCGGACCGGGGCTCAAGCGCCGCCAGAGCGCGACACCGGGGCCGGTAGAACCCAAATCCAACAATAGGGAGCATTGATCATGAAACTATCACGACGCCAGTTTACCGGTGGTGCCGGTGCGCTTCTGGGGGCCAGTGGCCTGATGGGCGCAAGCGCGGCCCATGCTGCGCGCGATAACGAGCTGAACATCCTGTGCTGGGAGGGCTACAACTCGGACCAGGTGCTGGGCCCCTACCGCGACATGCACCCGGACGCGACCGTGCGGGCCGAGAGCGGCACCTCCGACCCAGACATGATCAACAAATTGCGCGCGGGCGAGGTGCGCGTGTGGGATCTGATCAACGTGAACCAGCCCTGGGCGCGCGAGCAGCTTTTCCCCGAAGGCCTTATCAAGCCGATGGATAAAGACCGCTTCATGCCCTATTTCGACAAGATGCTGCCGGCCTTCGCCGAGCCCTATCCGCTTGCCTTCGCCGAGAGCGGTGAGCTGATCGGCATGCCGCAGCGCTACGGCCCGTTCTCCTTTGTCGTCAACACCGACAAGATCAGCCGCGAGACGGCCGAGGACCAGGGCTGGAACCTCTTCCTCGACGAGAAGATGAAGGGCCGCTACGGCGTTCTGACCTATGATAACTGGAACGTCATGCATATGTGCCTGACTGCCGGTCTGAACCCGTTCCAGGCGATCGAGGGCGACGATGCCGAGAAGTTCAAGGGCGTGGCGCAGCAGATCTTTGGCAATGCGCGCCTTCTGACGGACGATCTGGTGGCGATGAATACCGCGCTCATCAACGGCGAGATCGACGCCTATTTCACCGGCGGCACCTATACCGCATCGCCCGCGCGCTATGACGGGCAGACGCAGGTGCGGGCGATCACACCCAATTCCGGCCCGGTGGACGGAAAGGGCGGTGTCGTCTGGGTCGAGTTGACATCGGTCGTCAACAATCCCGATCCCTCGGGCCTTGCGCAGGATTTCCTGGAATTCGTGCAGACGCCCGAGATCGCCCATGCGGTCGCCTTTACCGAAGGCACCTACAACCCCGTCGCCCAGATGGGCAGCGAGGATGTGATGGCGCTCTTCAGCGAGGACGAACTGGACGCGATCCAGATGGACAGCCTCGAAGAGGAGATGGCGCGATCGCTCGATTACCAGGTGATCACCTCCTACGACGCGCTGATCGACATCTACACGCAGGCGCGCCGCAGCTGAGTGTGCGCGTGGCGGGGCGCCGGTCTGTCCGGCGTCCCGCAGAATGCCCTAAAGATCCGGAGACCTAGATGTCGCCCAATCCAATTCTGCGCCTTCGAGGCGTCCGCAAGGAGTTCGGACGGTTCACGGCCCTGCATGGTATCGACCTCGAAATCGAGGAGGGCGAGTTCTTTACCATCGTCGGGCCGTCGGGCAGCGGCAAGTCGACCATCATCCGCCTGCTTGTTGGAATGGATGAGATCACCGATGGCGAGATCTGGCTGCGCGATGACCGTATCGATGCGGTCCCGGCCAATCTGCGCCCGACCTGCATGGTCTTTCAGTCGCTGGCCCTCTTTCCGCACATGTCCGTGGGCCAGAACATCGAATTCCCGCTGAAACTGCGCAAGGTGGACGCGGCGGCGCGCAAGACCCGCGCGATAGAGCTGCTGGAGCTCTTGCACCTGCCGGCCAGCTATTACGACAAGCGTGTCACCGAATGCTCGGGCGGCGAGCGGCAGCGCGTGGCGCTGGCCCGCGCGCTGGCCTTCGACCCCGAGATCCTCTTCTTCGACGAGCCGCTCTCGGCGCTGGATTATCGCCTGCGCAAGAGCCTTGAGAAGGAATTGAAGGATCTGCACGCCCGCACCGGCAAGACGTTCGTCTACATCACTCACAGCCTCGAAGAGGCGATGGTCATGTCCGATCGGATCGCCATCATGAAGGAAGGTCGGTTCGAGCAGATTTCCGACGCTGACAGGATTTATTCACAGCCGGTTTCGCGCTTTGTCGCGGAATTCATGGGCGAGGTGAACCTCTTCGACGTCTCGGCCTCGAAAGGCCGCATCGATGGGGCGGGCCTGACGGCGGCGCAGAATGACGCCACCCGCGCCATGGCCGAGCGGATCGCCGCCGCGCGCGGCGCAACGCTGATGATCCGGCCCGAATACGTGCAGTTCCTGGAGGGCGGCGCCAGCGCCGATTTCATTGTTGAGGGCACCCTGCACGGTATCTACGCGCTGGGCTCGCGTATTCATTACGAGGTCAAGACAGAAGACGGCCAGATCCTGACCGTCGAAAAGCTGCGCGAGGATCGCCATGACGGGGCCGAGGGCGACCGCGTGCGCCTTGGCTTCGACGCGGGCCGCGCGCATGTGATCGGGGCAGACCCGGCATGAAACGACTGGACCGCAAACTGGGCGCACTCGCCTCCCTGCCGATGCTGGCGGTGCTGCTGCTGGCCTTCCTCGCGCCGCTGGGGCTGGTCGCGATCTTCTCGATCATGCCCGAAAAGGTTTTCAGCATCTTCAACATGCCCAATTTCGCGGCTTACAAGACATTCGCGACCCAAGGCTATTGGCGCTCGCTGCTCTGGACGCTGCTCATGGCCTTTGCAGCTACCACGATCCTCTTCGTGATCTGCTGGCCGCTGGCCTACGGTATGGCCAAGGTGTTCAAACGCTTTGCGCTGGTCATCACCATCGCCGTGGTGATGAGCCTGTTCGTGTCCGAGAACATCCGCCTTTTCGGCTGGGTGCTGACGCTGATGAAGGGCGGCCTTTTCGAGGGCTACATCCGCAACTGGACGGGCACCGGGTTTGAAAGCCCGCTCTATAATGCGGGCATCATCATCTTCGGCATCGTTTACGTCTATCTGCCCTTCATGCTCTTTCCGCTCGCGCAAGGCATCTCGATGGTGCCCGAGGACGCGCGGCAGGCGGCGCGCGATCTGGGCGCGACGCGCTGGCAGGTGCTGACGCAGATCGACCTGCCGCTGGCGGCTCCGGGGATCATGGTGGGCTACCTTTTGACTTTTGTTCTGGCCGCCGGCGCCATGGCTGAGGCCAAGATCCTGGGCGGGCGCGCCGTGATCGTCATCGCCGACGACATCCAGACCGCCTTTACCTATGGGCAGAACTGGTCGCTGGGCGCGGCACTGTCGATGGTGCTGATCCTCGTGATCGGCACGCTGGCTATCTACGGCGTGGCCAAGATCGACCTCGACAAGATCATGGGGAGGGGCTGAGATGCAGACATCCCGCGCCACGCGCATCGCGCTGATGATCTATGGCCTCGTGATCATCGCGTTTCTCTACCTGCCATTGGTCTCGGTCGCCTTCGCGTCGGTCTCCAAGGCGCGCTACCTCAGCTTTCCGATCCGCCGCTACTCGACCGGCTGGTTCACGGATGCAGTGAATAGCCAGGCGGTGCATGAACTGGCGCTGACATCGCTCAAGATCGCGGTGATCGTGACCGTCCTGTCGATGGTCATCGGGTTTTTTGGCGCGCTGGCCTTCGCGCGCTACCAGTGGCGCTACCGCTCGCTGTTTCAAAAGCTGGTGCTGCTGCCAATCTTCTTTCCGCAGACGGTGCTCGGCCTTGCGCTGCTGATGTGGTTCAACTCTCTGGGCATCATCCCGACATGGAAGACGGCCGTGGTCGCGCATCTGGTCTGGATTGCGCCCATTGCCACGCTGATCGTCGCCATCCGCGCCTACAGCTTCGACCCCGCGCTGGAGGAGGCCGCGCGCGACATGGGCGCCTCGACCGGGGTTATCCTGCGTGAGATCACGCTGCCCTTGCTGATGCCGGGCGTCATCAGCGCGGGCCTCTTCGCATTTCTGCTGAGCTGGGGAAATTTCCCGCTGTCGCTCTTCACCACGGGGGCGGATTCCACGCTGCCGGAATGGCTCTACGCGAAAATGGTCTCGGGCTATTCGCCCCTCGTGCCGACGCTTGGCATCCTGTCGGTGATCGGCTCGTTCCTGCTGGTGCTGGTCGCACTCACCGGCGTCGCGCTTTACCGGGCGCTGCGCCCGCAAAACTGAAAACGACATAGGGAGGAAAAATCATGCTGACATCCATCAAGGGAAAGAGCGTCATCGTCACCGGCGGCTCCAAGGGCATCGGGCGGGGCATCGCCACCGTCTTTGCGGCGCAGGGGGCGAATGTCACGCTGATCGCGCGCAATGAGGCGGATCTGCAAAAGGCCTGTAGCGAGATGGGCGATCATGTCCGGTACGAGATCGCCGATGTGGGCGAATGGGACCAGATGAAGAAGGCCGTGGACAGCACCGCCAAGGCGCAGGGCGGGCTGGATATCATGTGCGCCAATGCCGGGTATTTCCCGCAAACCAAGATCGTCGACATGGATGTCGAGGAATGGGACAGCGTGATGGCCTGCAACCTCCGCTCGTCATTTCTGGCGGTCAAGGCGGCGATCCCGCATTTCGAGAAGGCCGGCAAGGGCCGGGTTGTGCTGACCTCGTCGATCACCGGGGCCGTCACGGGCTTTCCCGGCTGGTCGCATTACGGCGCGTCCAAGGCCGGTCAGCTGGGATTTCTCAAGACCGCGGCGATGGAGCTGTCGCGCTACAACACCACGATCAACGCGGTGCTGCCGGGCAATATCTACACCGAGGGGCTGCAAGGGCTGGGGCAGGATTACCTAGACACGATGGCCGCCTCGATCCCGCTGAAACGCCTTGGTGCGGTCGAGGATATCGGCAACGCCGCACTTTTCTTTGCCTCGGACGAGGCGGGGTACATCACCGGCCAGCAGGTCATCGTGGATGGCGGTCAGATCCTGCCCGAGTCGCTGGAAGCGATGGACGAGATCTGAGCAAGACGGTGCCCCGGCCCGGGCCAAGACAAAGGAGCGACCATGGCACAGACCGACATGCCGCTGGCAGATCTTCTGATCCATCTCGAACGGCTGGCACAGCAATCGCTGAGCCTTTGGGACATGCCGCCCAACGCGCGTGCGCGGCTGATCAATGTATCCGAGAACGCCACCTATCTCGTCGAGGCGGATGGCGGCTGGAAGGCAATTTTGCGCATCCACCGTGAGGCTTATCACACCCGCCGCGCGATCGAATGCGAGCTGGCCTGGATCGCCGCGCTGAAAGAAGCGCGCGCGGTGGTCACGCCCGACAGCTACGCTGGCAAGGATGGAGAGGTCATCCAGGAGGGGCGCATCGAGACGCTGGAAAATCCGCGCTACATGGTGCTGTTCGAGTTTGTCGAAGGCACCGAGCCGGACGAGACCGGCGATCTGGAGGGCCCCTTCAAGGAGTTGGGCGAGATCGCCGCTCGCACGCATGAACACTCGAAGGGCTGGGAGCGCCCCGCGCGGTTCGAGCGGCTGACCTGGAATGTCGAGACGATCCTTGGCAAGCAGACGAACTGGGGCGACTGGCGAGATGCGCCGCATGTCACGCCCGAGGTCGCGGCGGTTCTGGAGCGGGTCGAGGCCCGCGTGCGCGCCCGGCTGGAGGCGTTCGGCGATGGGGCTGATCGATACGGGCTGATCCATGCCGATATGCGGCTGGCGAACCTGCTGACCGGGCCGATGGGTACGCGGCTGATCGACTTCGACGATTGCGGGTTCGGCTGGTTTCTCTACGATTTCGCAACCGGCATCAGCTTCATGGAGGATGACCCGCGCGTGCCCGCCCTGAAAGAAGCCTGGGTGCGCGGCTATGAAAAGGTGCGCCCGCTGACGGCTGAGGAAAAAGCCGAGATCGACACCTTTGTCATGCTGCGCCGCATGGCCCTTCTGGCGTGGATCGGCAGCCATATCGAGGCGCCCGAACCGCAGGCGATGGCCCCGGATTTCGCGCGCGTCACTGCCGAACTGGGCACGGCGTGGCTGGCCAGGACCGAGGTCTGATCCCTGTTCAGGTCGGTGCTGCTGTACCCTTTGGGCGAGTGATAGCTGGCTGGGCCGATACCGGATCAGGCATCGGGCAACACCGCAACCAATCCCGACAGCCGCGCAACCGAGCAGGAATTCATAGACAAAGCGGTTCGGCCCTGTGCAGGTGATCCGAGCAATCTCTCTTTTGCCGGGCCGCACCAGGATGGCCCATGCGTCAAAACAAAACGTCTCACCGTCAATCGTAGCAATAGCGTAGTCCAAAAAAACCTGATCTGTCCTTGGATCTCTGACGAGACCAAGCCGATCAGGGGACGCAAGCATGGGATTAGTTGCCTCTTGAGGCTGCATAGCCCGACGCGGCTGCGGCGGGTGGGCGAGGAAAATGCGCCTCGCGAAACGCGTCTGCAGCGGCCACATACTGCGTGGGGTAAACCGTTTAGGAAATAAATACTGTAGTTTCAGTGTCTTCGCCTGATGCATGCTCTGTAATGAGCATAGAAAAAGGCGCAGCGGTGATGCTGCGCCTTTGCCCGTTTTCCTGCTTCGCTCAGCGGTTTTCGATATCGACGTAATCGCGCAGCGTGGCCCCGGCATAAAGTTGGCGGGGGCGGCCGATCTTCAGCTGCGGATCGGCGATCATCTCTTTCCACTGGGAAATCCAGCCGACAGTGCGCGAGACGGCAAAGATTGCCGTAAACATCGAGGTGGGGAAGCCCATCGCCTCAAGAATGATACCCGAGTAGAAATCGACATTCGGGAACAGTTTCTTATCCGCGAAATAAGGATCGGCCAGCGCCTGCTTTTCCAACTCTTTCGCGACCTGCAGTGTCGGATTGTCCTCGATCCCCATCAGGTCCAGAACCTCGTCCGCCGACTGCTTCATCACCTTCGCGCGCGGATCGAAATTCTTGTAGACGCGGTGGCCGAAGCCCATGAGGCGGAAGGGATCGTTCTTGTCCTTGGCGCGGGCGATGTATTCGGGGATGCGGTCGACTGTCCCGATCTCGCGCAGCATCTCAAGGCAGGCCTGATTTGCGCCGCCATGGGCGGGGCCCCAAAGGCAGGCTATGCCGGCCGCGATGCAGGCAAAGGGGTTGGCGCCCGAGGACGAGGCGAGGCGCACGGTAGAGGTGGAGGCGTTCTGCTCGTGATCCGCGTGCAGGGTAAAGATGCGGTCCATCGCGCGGCTGAGGATCGGGTTGACCTCGTAATCCTCGGACGGAACGGCAAAGCACATGCGCAGGAAATTCGACGCGTAGTCGATATCGTTGCGCGGATAGACGAACGGCTGGCCAATCGTGTATTTGAAGGCCATCGCGGCGATGGTCGGCATCTTGGCGATCATGCGGACCGATGCGACCTCGCGCTGCCACGGATCGTTGATATCGGTGCTGTCGTGATAGAACGCGCTCAGCGCGCCGACAACGCCCACCATGATCGCCATGGGCGGCGCGTCGCGGCGGAAGCCGCGGAAAAGGAAATGCATCTGCTCGTGCAGCATCGTGTGATTCGTTACGCGCGACTCGAAATCCTCAAGCTGGGCTGCTGAGGGCAGCTCGCCATAGAGGAGCAGGTAGCAGACCTCGAGATAATGAGATTTCTCGGCCAGCTGGTCGATCGGGTAGCCGCGGTGCAGCAACTCGCCTTTTTCGCCGTCGATAAAGGTGATCGTGCTGTCGCAGCTGGCGGTCGAGGTGAAGCCGGGGTCATAGGTGAACACGCCCGCCTTCCCATAGAGCTTGCGGATGTCGATGACATCAGGCCCGGCGGTGGGCGTGTGGATGGGAAGCTCGTATTCCTTGCCGTCGATGCTCAGCGTGGCGGTTTTCTTGTCGTCGGCCATAAGGCGTTCTCCCTGTTGCGAACCGCGGGCCATACCCCCGGTTCGGGCTGGATAATCTACTGGCCTTACGGCGGGATTAATCCGCGCCGGTGCCTGCATCCTCGAGGCGGGCGAGCGTTTCGGCCTGCCCCAGAACCAGCATCATGTCATAGACGCTGGGCGTTGCGCTGCGCCCGGCCAGCGCGGCCCTGAGCGGGCCTGCCATCTTGCCGAACTTGATACCGCGCGCCTCCGCAAAATCGTTCATAAACGCCTCGAGGCTCGTCCGGTTCCAATTAGCATTTTGCAGATGCGGCGTCAATTCTCGCAGCATACCACGGGATACCGTATCCAGTTGCGCGGCGGCTTTCTCGTCAATATCCAGAGGGCGCGAGGCCATGATAAACTGACCCTTTTCAAGGAGTTCTATGTAAGTGCGTGCACGTTCCTTGAGGTGCGGCATTGCGTCCAGAAACATCGCCGCTTGCTCGGGCGTAAGGCGCGGGCGGGCGGTGACTTGCAAAAATTCTTCAAGTTGATGCAGCAGCGCAGCATTTTCCGTCGCGGCCATGTGCTGACCGCAGATATTCTCAAGCTTCTTGAAATCGAACCGCGCGGCGGATTTGCCGATCCCGCCCAAATCGAACCATTCCTGCGCCTCGGCATCGGTGAAGAACTCGGCATCCCCATGGCTCCAGCCGAGCCGGGCGAGGTAGTTGCGCATGCCTGAAGCTGGATAACCCATCTGGCGGTATTCCTGCGTTCCCAGCGCGCCGTGGCGCTTGCTCAGCTTCTTGCCATCGGGGCCGTGGATCAGCGGGATATGCGCATAGACGGGCAGGGGCCAGCCCTTCGCGGTATAGATCATCATCTGGCGGGCCGCATTGTTGAGGTGGTCATCGCCGCGAATGACATGGGTCACGCCCATGTCGTGATCGTCCACGGCTACGGCCAGCATGTAGACGGGCGTGCCGTCCGAGCGCAGCAGCACCATGTCATCCAGTTGGTCGTTGCGGATGGTCACGCGGCCCTGCACGGCGTCCTCGATCACGGTCGCCCCTTCCAGCGGCGCCTTGATGCGAATGACGTAGGGCAGATCCGGATGCGTCTCGGGCGCGGCATCGCGCCACGGGCTGCGATAGAGGGTCGAGCGGCCCTCCTCCTTGGCCTTGTCGCGGAAGGCCTGGATTTCCTCTTGGGACGCAAAGCATTTATAGGCCTGCCCTGCTTCCAGCATCTGATGTGCGACCTCGGCGTGGCGGCTGGCGCGCTCGAACTGGCTGACCACTTCGCCGTCATGGTCGAGGCCCATCCACGCCATCCCGTCCAGAATGGCCTGCGTCGCCTCGGGGGTCGAGCGGGCGCGGTCGGTATCCTCGATGCGCAGCAGAAACTGGCCGCCGTGACCCCGCGCGAACAACCAGTTGAACAGGGCCGTGCGCGCCCCGCCGATATGCAGATAGCCGGTGGGCGAGGGGGCGAAACGGGTCACGACCTTTTGGGACACCAGATTGGACATGGGGGCGCATTAACCTTTCGGTAACGATGTCGGGGATAGGTTCGGCGTCTGTCTACCTATGAGCGGGAAGGGAAACAAGTGGCGGCGCTCTGGCAGTATTCCGCGGGCGTGCTGCTTTTGCAGCGGGGGCATCTGATCGGCTGGGCGCCTGTTTGCCTCGGCATTGGGATCGGCCTCTATTTCACGCTTCCGGCCGAGCCGGTCTGGCCTGCCTATCTGGCGCTTGCCGGGCTGATCGCGCTCTTGCTCTGGCTGTCGCGCAAGATGGGGCAGGCGGCCGCGCCGCTGGCCATCGGCGCGGCGCTCATCATTGCCGGAGCGCTGCTCGCGGGCGCACGCGCGCATCAGGTTGCCGGGCCGGTCCTTGGCTGGCGCTATTACGGCCCCATCGAGGGGCGCGTCGTGGGCATCGACCGATCGGCTTCGGACGCGGTGCGCGTGACGCTGGATAGGGTGCGCCTTGCAGGCGTCGCGCCGGACCGAACGCCAACACGTGTGCGTCTCTCGCTGCATTCCAAGACCGCAGGCGCGGCGCCGCAGCCCGGCCTCTATATGGGCGCGACGGGGCACCTCTCGCCGCCCTCCGGCCCGGTCGAGCCGGGCGGCTTCGATTTCCAGCGCCACGCGTGGTTCCAGGGGCTGGGCGCAGTGGGTTACACTCGCGTGCCTCTTGTCGCCTTGGCCCCGCCAAAGGGCGGGCAGTGGATGTTCCGCATCCGCATGGCCCTATCGGCGCGCGTTCAGGCGGCCCTGCCGGGAGAGACGGGGGCATTCGCCGCTGCGATCATGACCGGGGACCGTTCGGGCATGGGGCAGGACACGCTCACAGCGCTGCGCGTGTCGAATCTCGCGCATCTTCTGGCGATTTCGGGGTTGCATATGGGCCTGCTTACCGCCTTCGTCTTTGGCGCGCTCCGCTATGGCCTGGCCCTGGTGCCATGGATTGCCCTGCGCGCACCGGTCAAGCCGGTCGCCGCCGCGCTCGCCCTTGTCGTCGCGGCATTCTACCTCGGCCTTTCGGGCGGCAGCATCGCGACCGAGCGCGCCTTCATCATGGTTGCCGTCATGCTGGTCGCCGTGATGCTCAGCCGACGCGCGCTCAGCCTGCGGGCCGTGGCGCTGGCAGCGCTCATCGTGCTGGTCCTTCGGCCCGAGGCGTTGATGGGCCCCGGCTTCCAGATGAGCTTCGCAGCCACGACCGCGCTGATCGCCGTCTTTGGCTGGCTCCAGCATGACAGCGTTCCGCGCGGGCCCAAATGGCTGCGCCCGGTTATGGCGGTCGTGATCTCGTCCGGTGTGGCCGGACTGGCAACTGCCCCGATTTCGGCCGCGCATTTCAACCAGATCGCGCATTATGGCCTGATCGCCAATCTCGCCTCGGTTCCGCTGATGGGCGCGCTTGTCATGCCGGCCGCCGTTCTGTCGGTATGCCTTCTGCCATTCGGACTGGAAGGCGTGGGCCTTTGGGTGATGGGGTTGGGGCTGGACTGGATCCTCGGCGTCGCGCATTGGATCGCGGCGCAGGAGGGCGCCCGCGGCATGGTGTCCAGCCCGGGCGCATGGGTGCTTCCGCTCTTGGCGCTGGGGGCGCTTACGCTGATCCTCTGGCAGGGGCGGCTGCGTTTTGTCGGCGCCTTGCCGATGATCGCTGCCTTCGTATTATGGGCTGGGGCAGACCGCCCGCATATCCTGATTTCCGACACTGGCGGGCTGGTGGGCATCATGACGCCATCGGGCCGTGCGCTCAGCACGGCAAAGGGGGACGGATTCGCGGCGCAAAACTGGCTGGAGAATGACGGGGATCCAGCGACGCAGGAAGAGGCGGCGGCAAGATGGCCTCAGGATCCCGCCCCGGCGGGCTGGCCCGCCATTCGCGCTTTGCGCGGCAAGCGGGCGCTGGAAGGGCTGACCGGCTGCACCCAGCCCGGTCTGATCGTCATGAATTCAATTATGCCCCCGGACTGGACCAAAGCCGAGACCTGCAAAACTCTGGACGCGGCGGCCCTGCGGGATACCGGAGCGATGGCATTGCGGGGCGAGGATTTGGTTGCCATCACCGCCCGGCAAGTCTCGGGCGAGCGGCTCTGGAACGCGCGGCACAAGAGGCGCGCCGCGCGCATGGCTCAGTAGGTGCGGATGAGGCCGACGAGACGGCCCTGCACCTTGACCTTGTCATCGGGAAGGATACGGGTTTCATAGGCCGGGTTTGCCGCCTCGAGCGCAATCGCGCCGCCACGCCGGAAAAACCGTTTCAGCGTTGCCTCCTGATCCTCGACAAGGGCCACTACGATATCGCCATTATCGGCGGTCGATGTTTCACGGATCACGACGACATCACCGTCATTGATACCCGCGTCGATCATGGAATCGCCCTTGACCTCAAGCGCATAGTGCTCGCCGGGGCCAGCGATCATCGCGCCCGGCACGGCAACATTGTGTGACGCGTGCTGAATGGCCTCGATCGGGACACCGGCAGCGATACGGCCCATCACGGGCACTTCACAGGCGTCGACCGTAACAGCCCGGGCATTGGCAGGGGGCGGATCATCGGGCATGTCACCATCGATCACGCGTGCGGCAAAGCCATGGCTCGATGTGCCGCCCAGCGATTCCGGCAGCTTGACGATTTCGAGCGCGCGCGCGCGATGTGCAAGGCGGCGAATAAAACCGCGTTCTTCAAGGGCTGTGATCAGGCGGTGAATTCCAGACTTGGACCGCAGATCCAACGCATCCTTCATTTCATCGAAACTGGGTGGCACACCATCGCGCTGAACCCGCTTGTTGATGTATTCCAGCAAATCCAGCTGTTTCTTGGTCAGCATAGCGTCCGTCCCTCCGCCGATTTATCTGCGTTTGTTCTATGCATGTTCCCGTTTTGTGTCAAGCCTTTTGAGACCTGCTCAGATCGGCATGATGGAAATGAGGCTACCCTTGGGCGCGGGCGCGGCATGAACCGGCCTAACAATAAGGGCGTTGGCGCGCGCGAGAACGCTGAGAAGGGCGCTGTCCTGAGATATGGCGGGGATCACGACCCCGTTGTCCAGATGCCCGCGCATGTAATGCGCCCGAGGCCCGTTTTGCGGTAGGTCGGCGCCAAGCTCGGCCGTGATACACGGCGCGATCGCCTCACCAAGACCCAACATCGCGCGCAGCATAGGGAGGATGAAGACATGCCCACAAACCATTGCTGACACGGGATTTCCAGGCAGGCCGACCATCGCGGAGCCATTGATGCGCCCGGCCATCAGTGGCTTGCCCGGCCGCATGGCGATCTTGTAGAAGGATCGCTCGAGTCCAAGCCGGGCGGCAACCGCGCCGACAAGGTCATGATCGCCCACGGAAGCCCCGCCGATCGTGATGATCAAGTCGGCCCCATGTGCCAGAGTAAAGGCCGTTTCTAGCGATGCGGAATTGTCACGCGCGATGGGCAAAAGGCGTGCCATACCGCCGTTTTCCTCGATCAGGGCGGCCAGTCCGAATGTGTTGGAGGCGATGATCTGGTCGGAATTAGGTGCTTCGCCCGGCATGACCAACTCGTCACCCGTGGCGATGATGGCGACGCTCGGTTTGCGCGCGACGGGAATTTCAGCGTGATTCATCGCGGCCAGAAGCGCGATGTCATGCGGACGCAATCGACGTGGGGCCTCCATCGTCTCGCCGGCAGCAAAATCCGCCGCGGCGGGGCGGACATGCGTCGACGGATCGAGGGTATCGCCGAGCGTGATGGTGGATGAAGAAAGCTCGACATCCTCTTGAATGACAACGCGATCAGAGCCGTCTGGCAAGGGCGCACCGGTGAATATGCGCAAGGCTTGACCGGGGGCCAGGGTGCCGGACCAGCGATGACCGGCTGCCGCCTCACCGACCACGGTCAATGAGGCACCGGGCCGGGCGTCGACGGCGCGAACCGCATAGCCGTCCATCGCGGAGGCGGCGAAGGGCGGCTGATCACGCGAGGCGCTGACCTGCTTCGCCAGCACACGGCCGCAGGCGGCGTGGAGGGGCACCGTCTCGATGCCACTGAAACCGCTCAGGGCAAAGAGGTGCCGGAGGGCCTCATCGACGCTGATCATGCGGAGCAGCCGAAGCGCTGGGTATCCAAGTGCATTTATTTCGCCTCGTAACGCCCGGATTTTCCGCCATCTTTCAAAGTGACGCGCAATCCACCGATCTCCATCGCCCGGTCTACTGCTTTTGCCATGTCATAGACGGTCAGCGCAGCTACGCTGGCAGCGGTCAGTGCCTCCATCTCGACGCCGGTCTGTCCGGTTGTCTTGACGGTGGCCTCGATCCGCAGGCCCGGTAGGTCCGGGTCGAGAGTCAGGTCCACGCTAGCCTTCGCGATGGGCAGCGGATGGCACAGCGGGATCAGGTCGGGCGTTCGCTTGGCGCCCATGATCCCGGCAAGGCGCGCGACGGCCATGACGTCGCCTTTCTTGGCGCGGCCTTCAGAAATGATTTCAAAGGTTTCGCGCGCCATCCTGATGTGGCAAGCGGCGGTGGCGACGCGGGCCGTCGCCGGCTTGCCGGACACGTCGACCATATGCGCGTCGCCCTGCGAGTCGAAATGTGTCAGGCCCGCCATTTACATGCCTCCGGGGGTCAGGGGATTGGCAAGCAACTGGCGCGTTGCGCTGGCCACATCGTCGGCGCGCATCAATGTCTCGCCGATGAGGAAGCAGCGCGCGCCGTAACGTGCGATATCCGCAAGGTCCTCGCGCGTCTCGAGACCGCTTTCGCAGATGATGATACGGTCCTCGGGGACGTAGCGGGCGAGGGTGCGCGAGGTGTCGAGAGACGTCTCGAACGTGTTCAGATCGCGGTTGTTGATGCCGATCAGCTGAGACTTCAGCGCCTCCGCGCGGGTCAGCTCTTCGGCGTTGTGAACCTCGATAATCGCGTCCATGCCCCATTTTTCGGCGGCCTGTTCCAGCGCGGCGGCCTCGGCATCGGTGACGCTCGCCATGATGATCAGGATGCAGTCCGCGCCGAGGCTGCGCGCCTCGGCGACCTGGTAGGGATCATACATGAAATCCTTGCGCAGCACGGGCAAGTCGCAGGCGGCGCGGGCCTCCGTGAGGAATTCCTTGGCGCCCTGAAAGCTGGGCGTGTCGGTGAGGACCGAAAGGCAGGTGGCGCCGCCCTCGGCATAGGCCTGGGCCAGCGCGGCGGGGTCGAAATCCTCGCGGATAAGACCCTTGGAGGGGCTGGCCTTCTTGATCTCGGCGATGAGGCCATAGCCGCCGATGGAGGCCTGCAGCAGAGCCTCCTTGAAAGGACGCACTTCGGGCGCCGATTGGGCGCGCTCGGCCATTTCGTCGGGCGATACCTCGGCCTTGGTCGCCTCGATCTCGTCCAGCTTGTAGGCTTTGATCTTTTCGAGAATTGTGGGCGTGCTCATGTGGTCTCCGATGTAATTTTGGCAAGCGTTTCGAGGCATTTGAGGGCCGCCCCGCTATCGATGCTGGCCGCGGCCTGCTCGGCGCCCTCGGGAAGGGTTGCGGCGTGACCGGCCACCACCAGCGCCGCGGCGGAGTTCAGCAGCGCCGCATCGCGATACGCGCCGGGCGCGCCGTTCAGAAGCGCACGGAAGGCAGCGCCGTTTTCCTGCGGGGTGCCGCCCAGAATATCTTCGAACCGGTGCAGCGGCAGGCCGGCCTCTTCGGGATGTAGCTCGAACTCGGTGATGGAGCCATCCTCATTGAGGGCGGCAACCCAGCTATGCCCGCTAATGGCCAGCTCATCCGTGCCGTCACTGCCATGGACCAGCCATGCGCGGGTGGCGCCCAGCTGCCCCAGCGTTTCGGCCATGGGGCGGATCAGGTCGCGCCGATAGGCGCCGGTCAGCTGGAACTTGACGCCTGCGGGGTTGGTCAGGGGTCCGAGGATGTTGAAGATCGTCCGCGTGCCAAGCTCAGCCCGCACGGGGCCCACATGCGCCATCGCGGGGTGGTGCATCGGCGCCATCATGAAGGCGATACCAGCCTCTTTAAGCGCCTTTTCAACCACTGCCGGGCCAATCATGACGTTGACGCCCATTTGTCCCAGCGCATCGGCCGCGCCCGATTTCGAGCTGAGATTGCGGTTGCCATGCTTGGCCACGCAAACGCCCGCGCCCGCCACGACAAAGGCCGCTGCGGTCGAGATGTTGAGCGTGCCCTTGCCGTCGCCTCCGGTGCCGACGATATCCATCGCGCCCTCCGGCGCGCGCACCTTGTTGCATTTGGCGCGCATCACGGCGGCGGCGGCGGCGTATTCATCCACCGTCTCGCCTCGTGTGCGCAGCGCCATCAGAAAGCCGCCGATCTGGCTGGGCGTGGCCTCGCCCTCAAAAAGGATGCCAAAAGCCTGCTCGGCCTCGGCGCGCGTCAGCGGGCCGTTCGCTGCGGCGTCGATCAGGGGTTTGATCGCGTCGCTCATGCGGGCACCTTCATCATGTCGAGGAAATTCTTGAGCAGGGCATGCCCGTGCTGCGAGGCTATGGATTCAGGGTGAAACTGCACGCCCTCGATGGGAAGCTCGCGGTGGCGCAACCCCATGATGGTGCCATCCTCGAGATGCGCAGTGATCTCCAGGCAATCGGGCAGGCTCGCACGCTCGACCACAAGGCTGTGATAGCGCGTCGCCTCGAACGGCGAGGGGAGCCCCGCAAAGACGCCTTTGCCCTCGTGATACATCTGCCCCATCTTGCCATGCACGATTTCGCTGTGGCGCACGACGCGCCCACCAAAGGCCTGCCCGATGGTCTGGTGGCCAAGGCAGACGCCCAAGAGGGGAATGCGCGCCTGCGCCGCCGCCAGCGTCAGATCGAGGCAGATCCCCGCCTGATCCGGATCGCAGGGGCCGGGCGACAGCAAGATGCCCGCAGGCTTCATCGCCAGCGCGGCCTCCACGTCCAGCGCGTCGTTGCGGCGCACGATCACCTCGGCGCCCAGCTCTCCGACGTAATGCACCAGATTGTAGGTGAAACTGTCGTAATTATCGATGAGCAGCAGCATGTCGGCGGGTCCGTGTTGGAATTGCCCTATCGCCAGCGATCCCTTGGATTTGGGGTGGAGGCCGGGGGGGCGGTCGCGGTATACATGTTCAGGCTTGGCCCCGAGGGTCAAGGGGCCGAAGGCGGGAAACGCCGCGGCAGACGGGCAGTTGCAGGAGGGCCGAGGCATGGCGAGCGGATTTTTGTCGGGGCTGGTGGCCGGTGCGGCGGTATCGGGGCTTGCCCTCGGTACGCTTTCGGTTGTTGCCGGGGGCGGGCAGGGCGCGGCGCCCGGCGCAGCCACGATCGAGGTGCCTGCCGGATCGGAGTTCAACCAGTCACTTGTCGACGGTCCTGCACAGGTCCCGGGTGCCGATGGCGCGCCTGCCATCGCCTCTGACGCGCCCAAGGTCGACAAGGCAGCGCCCGATGATCTGAGCGCGATGGGCGCCGCCAATACCCAGCCCTCCCAGCGTCCGGAAACCGGCGGGATCGACGCCGATCTCAGCGCCCCGCAAGTGCCCAGCGATGGCAGTGGTATCATTGCCAGCCTGCCAGACGAGGCGGCGGATGCGGGCACGGGCGAAAGTCCGCTTGCTGACAACACTGCCGGGACCGCGCCCGACGTCACAAGCGATATCGCCACCGAACCTGCGCCCGGTGCCGAAGACCCGGCCATCTCCGCCGATCCAGCCCAGCCCAGCATGCCAGAGGTCGAGGCGAATGCTGGTCTGGCGCCTTCTGGCTCTGCTGCGCAGGATGCGCCAGAGATCGACAATGACCCGCTTCAGGAAGCGCCGGAACCGGTATCGGATGCACCGGACGCTCCCGACGAAGAGGCCGGCCCGTCGGGCACGATCGGGGATATCGCGGAGGATATCGAAACCAATCGCCTGCCATCCGTGGGCGCCGCGCCTGCCGAGCTGGAGGTCGAGGAGGTCCCCGAGGACCCGCGCGCCATCGCCAGGAACGCCGCGCCCTTCGACAATCCCGAGGGCAAGCCGCTGATGGCCATCGTGCTGATCGACGACGGCAGCAGTCCCATTGGCCTTGAAGCGCTGGACGCCTTTCCCTATCCGCTCAGCTTTGCCGTCGATGCGATGCGGCCCGACGCAGCCGAGGCGATGGCGCGCTACCGCAATGCGGGGTTCGAGGTGCTGGCCATGGCCGACCTGCCCGAAGGCGCCGATGCGCGCGATACCGAAACCGTCATGCAGACCGTCTTTGCCGCCGTGCCCGAGGCCGTCGGCGTACTGGAAGGCTTGGGCACCGGCCTGCAGATCGGCCGCGACGCCAGCGAGCAGCTGGCGCCGATCCTTCTCGAATCCGGGCATGGCCTTGTCGTCTTTGCCAAGGGTCTTCAGACGGCGCCCAAGCTGATCGCCCGCGAGGGGGTGCCGGTGGGGACGGTTTTCAGGGATTTCGACAGCGAGGATCAGAGCGCGACCGTCATCCGCCGCTTTCTCGATCAGGCGGCGTTCAAGGCGGGGCGCGATGAGGAGGGCGTGATCATGCTGGGGCGCCTCCGCGCGGATACGATCAGCGCACTGCTGCTCTGGGGGCTGCAAGACCGGGCCAGTCGCGTGGCGCTCGCCCCGATCTCAGCGGTACTTCTGCCCGAGGATTAAACCTCGCGCCAGCGACCGGGCAAAAGGCCGTCCAGGCTCCAGTCACCGATGCGCCAGCGCACGAGACGCAGCGTGGGATGCCCGACATGCGCCGTCATGCGGCGTACCTGCCGATTGCGCCCCTCGGTGATGGTCAGCTCGATCCAGGTGTCCGGCACGGATTTGCGGTAGCGCACCGGCGGCACGCGCGGCCAGAGATTGGGCGGGTCGATCCGGCGGACCCCGGCGGGCCGCGTCAGGCCATCCTTCAGCGTGACACCCTTGGCCAAAGCGGTCAGCGCGGCCTCGTCAGGAATGCCTTCAACCTGCGCAAGATAGGTCTTGGGCTGTTTGAACTTCGGATCGGCGATGCGCGCCTGCAGCTTGCCGTCGCTGGTCAGGATCAGCAGCCCCTCACTGTCGCGGTCCAGCCGCCCGGCAGGGTAGACGCCGGGCACGTCCACATAATCGGCCAGCGTCGGATGGCCGCTGCCCTCATCGGTGAATTGCGACAGCACGCCATGCGGCTTGTTGAGAAGGATGAGTCGGCTCATAAATATGCTTTCAGGCCGTGGAGGCATGGGGGCAACGATACCGATCAAGGACCGTGCGCTGCGTCCGGTGCAGCCAATAGCCTTTCCGAGCTTCACTTGGCTAGCTCTTTTCAGCCTCTTTCGCGTCCCGCCAAAATTGACGAACCTGCCGGAACGACCGAAAATCGTCTGCGTAGATGGCCTTTAACTGCTGTTTCAATTCCGGCGTCAGGATCTCGCATTTCCGAATGGGTTTTGGGGAGGTGTTGCGCGCGCCAACAGTCTGGAACGCCTGTTCGATATCCGGGATCAGATCCTTGAGAAATCGAGTCAATTGCCAATGAAAGTCTTCTAGCGTCAGGACGTGAAAATTCAATTTGTAAACCTGTGTCAGCTGATGCGTTTGCGGGACGAGGTGCCAATTCGGTTTTGTCCTGGTCTCGCCGGCAATATTGGACGCAGCCCACTGCGCCAGCTTCAGGCAGTTTTCAGTATGACCGGCCGCACTCAGGTTTTTTTCCTGCCGGAGGTCATGCGCGGAGAAAAACTCTTGGGACATTCCCGGCCGACGGGGCGCGCCGCCATCATAGACCTTGTCAAAATAGACGGACAGAAAGCGATGTATGGGGTTTCGCATGATGATCAAATTGTGCGCGCTTCTCTCGATGTCATCGAGCGTGATATGCGATGCGCGCACGAGCCGGTCATCCCAATCATGCACACCGCTCGCATGGTCCATCAGGCGCTCGTTATCCAGATAATAAAGCAGGCTCTTGAGAAACGTCCCGCCGTTCTTGGGGATGTGATGCCAATAGAGCGGATAGCGTTTGGTGGTGTAGAGCCATTCGGGTTTGACGGGCTTCGCCTCGACCCTCGGATGCGCCGCCAGATGCTCGATCATTTGAATTCGCATCGGCTTCCTGCCCTGTGAGAGGCCAAGGCACATAGGGTTCCAGTGCCAAGGCTTGGCACACCCGCTGGCCTTACCCGTTGGAAGATCCGCCGAAGCGGGCCGCATCGGCCGCGGCGCGGCGGATGGCGTTGGATTTGTGCACCGTCTCCATATATTCGGCCTCGGGGTCGCTGTCATAGACCACACCGCCGCCCGCCTGGATATAGAGCTTGGCATCCTTGACCACCGCCGTGCGCAGGGCGATGCAGATATCCATGTCGCCGCCCGCGCTGAAATAGCCCACGCCGCCGCCATAAACGCCGCGCTTTTCCGGCTCCAGCTCGTCGATGATCTCCATGGCGCGCACCTTGGGGGCGCCCGAGACGGTGCCGGCGGGCAGGCCGGCCAGAAGGGCGCTGAGGGCGTCCTGATCGTCCGACAGCTCGCCCACCACGTTCGAGACGATATGCATCACGTGGCTGTAGCGCTCGATGATGAATTCCTCGGTCGGGTGCACGGTGCCCACCTTGCAGACGCGGCCCGTGTCGTTGCGCCCCAGATCCAGCAGCATCAGATGCTCGGCCAGCTCCTTGGTATCGGCCATCAGGTCCGCCTCGTTGGCGCGGTCCTCTTCGGGCGTCGCACCGCGAGGGCGGGTGCCTGCGATGGGGCGGATCGTGACCTCATTGCCAAAAACGCGGACCAGAATCTCGGGGCTGGCGCCGATCACCTGGAAGCCGCCGAAATTGAAATAGAACATGAAGGGCGAGGGGTTCGTGCGGCGCAGGCTGCGGTAGAGCGCGAAGGGCGGCTGCGAAAAGGGCTGCGTCCAGCGCTGGGATGGCACGACCTGAAAGATATCGCCCGCCTTGATGTACTCCTTGGCCTGCTCCACCGCGGCCTTGTAGCCCTCTCGGGTGAAGTTCGACACAGCCTCGCCATCCTCGGCGGCCTGGCCCAAGCCCCGGCTCTGCGGCAGGGCGCGGTCCAGATCGCGCACGGCGTCCATGACCCGTTCGGCGGCGCGGGCATGGGCGGCGCGGGCGCTGGTGCCCGGCTCGAACCATGCGGGGGCGACGACGATGACCTCGCCCTTGACGCCGTCGAGCACTGCGATGACCGAGGGACGCAGCATCAGCGCGTCGGGCAGGCCCAGCGGGTCGGGGTTTACATTCGGCAAATGCTCGACCAGGCGGATCATATCATAGCCAAGATAGCCGAAAAGCCCCGCGCTGGCGGCGGGCAGATCGTCTGGCAGGTTGATCCGGCTCTCGGCGATGAGGCTGCGCAGATTGGCCAGCGGATCTCCGTCCTGCGCTTCCCACGCCTCGGGATCGAAGCGGGCCTGCCGGTTGATCCGGCTGGACGTGCCGTGGCACTGCCAGACCAGATCGGGCTTCATCCCGATGATCGAATAGCGCCCGCGCACTTCGCCGCCGGTGACCGATTCCAGCATGAAGGCATCGGTTGCTGAGCCTGCCAGCTTCATCATCAGCGAAACGGGTGTGTCCAGATCGGCGGCCAGCCGCGTGTAGACCAGCTGGCTCTTGCCCGCCTCGTAGCCTGCGGCGAAGGCGTCATAGGATGGGGTTAGTTCCACGGCGGCACGTCCTTACTGAAAGTTGGCGTGAACGGCGGCGATGGCCTGCTGGTCCAGCGTGATGCCCGCGCGGGCGCGGATATCGTCGGCCAGCGCCTGGTACAGATCCTGCGCGATGTCGCCTGCCGCCGAATCCTGCAGGCTGCTGCGGATACGGTCCAGCTCGTCGCCCTCGCTCTCGGGGACTGCGGCGCTGTCGAGGCGCACGATGAACAGGCGGTCCTCGCCATTGACCATGGTCACGTCGCCCTCGTTCATGGCGAAGATCGCGGGGATGGTGCCGGGAGGGGTGCCTGCCTGAAAGCCCTGGCGCGTGATACCCTTGCCGGTCCGGGGCGTCAGGCCGACATCCTCGAAGGACGCGCCATCCTCCAGCTGGGCAATCAACTCGCCCGCCTGCGCGCGCAGCGCTTCGATCAGCGCGTCGCGCGCCCAGGCCGCGGCGACCTGCTGCTGGACCTCCTCCAACGGCTGAACTGTGGGCTCGACCACCTCGTCAAGGCGCATGGCAAAGATCCCGCCATCGCCGAGATTCAGGACTTCGGGGAAATCGCCCACCTGAAGGTTGGCGGCAGCGTCGCGAAAGGCGGCGTAGCCGGCGATGCCCTCGCTCATGCCGGACCGCCAGTCGATCGTGCCGGTTTCCATCTGCGTCTCGTCGCCGAGGTTCTCGATGGTCGCGCCGCCTGCCAGCAGATCGTTCGTGCCCTCGATCGAGGCGTCGATGACGCGCGCGGCGCGGTCATTGGCCAGCGCGTCGCGTAGCTCGCTCTCAGCCTCTTCGAAGGTAGTGATCTGCTCTTGCAGCACCGCGTTCATGCGGAAGAGCGCGGGGCCGAGGCTCGTCTCGACCGGGCCGACCACGTCGCCCGATGCGGCGCCGAAGACAGGCTCGCCCGCGGCGCCCAGCTCGGCCTCATCCACGTCGCCCATATCCACATCCTGTAAGGTCAAACCGCGAGCCTCGACCAGATCGTCGAAGGTGGCCTCTCCCGCGTCCAGCTCTGCGCGGGCGGCCTCGGCGGCCTCGGCCGTGGGATAAACCAAGCGCTCGACCAGGCGACGCTCGGGCTGGTTGAACTCGGCAGCGCGGGCGTCATACGCTTCGCGCAGGGCGGCCTCATCAACCTCGACCTCGTCGATGATCATCTCGGGGGTCAGCCAAGCATAGGTGATACGCTGCGTTTCCGGCACGGTGAATTGCGGGATATTGGCCTGATAATAGGTCTCCAGATCCTCGTCCGTGGGCACCGGCAGGCCGCTGTTCAGATCGCCGCGCCCAAGGGCGGCGAAGGTCACGTCCCGCTCTTCGGCGATATAATCCAGCAGGCTGTCCGTATAGGCGGCGGGCGTGCTGACACCCGCGATTACAGCGCCCTGCACCAGCGTGCTGGCGGTCTCGGCGCGCACATCCTCTTCGAATTGCGCCTCGCTGAGGCCCGCGCGCTCCAGCGCAAAGCGATAGCCTTCGCGGTCGAACTGCCCGTCCACGCCCTGAAAGCCGGGGATATCCATGATCTGGCGGCCCAGCGTGGCGTCACCTACGGAAATGCCCATGCGCGCCGCCTCATCCTCGATCGCGGCCTGACTGACAAGGCGCGAAAGAACGCGCTGAGGCAGGCCGCGCGCTTCGGCCTCGGCGAAGGGCAGGGGCGCGCCCGTCTCGGCCACGGCGGCGTTCACCTCCGCACGCAGGGCGCGGGCATATTCGTCGATCGTGATCTCGGTGTCGCCCACGGTGCCGACGCGGGTGATGCCGCCGCCCAGATTGGTCACACCAAAGCCGCCGAGGCCAAGGATCAGAAGGCCCATCAGGACCCACATCGCGGATTTGGAAATGCTTCTGGATCGCATATTTTGGGCGCCTTCGTCGAAAATGGGGTGCGGTTTCGCGTTGGAGATTGTCTATGCGCTCGGGGTCCGAGGGGCAAGGGGCCAGCCCGGCCCCTCCAGCGCCGCGAGCCGGCTGAACAGCGTCTCGATCCCGGCGCGGTCCACATTGGCAAAGGCGATGCGGAAATGGCGCGCGCCCGAAGGATCATTGCCGGGCGTGAACATTGTGCCGGGCAGGGTCAGCACGCCAGCATCGCGCACAAGGCGCGGAGCCAGTGCGTCCGAGCCCTCGGCGAAGGGATGCGCGAGATAGGCGAAATAGGCGCCGACGCCTTTCAGTTCCCAGCCTTGTGCGGCCAGTTTCGGCATCTGCTCGGCGATGGCTGCGCGGCGATCCAGGATCTCGGCCCGCTCACCCGCCAGCCATTGGGCAAGGTTCTGCATCCCCCAGAGCGCGCCGATCTGGCCCAACTGGTTGGGGCAGATGGCAACGCAATCGAGGAATTTCTCGGCCTCGGCGAGCCGCGCGGGCGAGGTGACCATCGCGCCGACGCGGTGGCCGGTCAGGCGATAGGCTTTGGAAAAGGAGTAAAGCTGGATCAGCGTCCGGTCCCAATCGGGATCGTTGAAGAGATCGTGCGGCGCGCCGGTGCGGGCGTCGAAATCGCGGTAGGTCTCATCGACCATCAAGGCGATGCCGCGCGATTTTGCCAGCTCGTAAAAGGCGCGCACCAAGTCCGCCGGGTATTCCACCCCGCCCGGATTGTTGGGCGTGACCAGCACAATCGCGCGGGTGCGCGGCGTAATCAGCGCCGCCGCCTCCTCGGGATCGGGCAAGAGACCCTCACGCGCAGGCAGTGGCAAGCTGCGCACGCCGTTCATGTCACACCACATTTTATGGTTGAAATACCAGGGGGTTGGAAGGATGACTTCATCTCCCTCATCGCAGAGCGTGGCCAGCGCCGCGCAGAAGGCCTGATTGCAACCCGAGGTGATGGCGACATTGCCCGCCCCGACGGCGCCGCCATAGGCTGCGCTCCACTGCGCGGCCACTTCGGCGCGCAGATCGTCGCGGCCCAGCACCGCGCCATAAAGATGCGCGTCGGTCTGCGTCATCGATGCTTCGGCCATCGCGCGGCGCAGTCCTTCGGGCGGAACCTCGACCGGGGCGGCTTGGCTGACGTTGATCAGCGGGCGCTCGGGCGTGAACTGGACGCCGTCCAGCCAGCGGCGGGCCTCCATTACGGGCGGGGCGAAGCTATGGGATGTGCGGCTCATGTGGGGCGGTCTCCGTTATTTGCCGCGATAGGGCTGGACATATTGAAGGGCGAGATCCCAGGGGAAGAAGATCCACGTGTCCTGGCTGACCTCGGTCACGAAGGTCTGGACGCGCTCCTTGGCCATGGGCTTGGCATAGACGGTGGCGATATGCGCCTTGGGCATATGGGCGCGCACCACGTCGAGCGTGCGGCCCGTGTCGACCAGATCGTCGATCACGAGGATTCCGGTGCCGTCGCCGACGATGTCCATATCCGGCGATTTCAGGATCTGCGCCTCGCCTTGGGTCTGGTGGTCGTAGCTCTTGACGCTGATCGTATCGACGGTACGGATGTCCAGCTCGCGCGCCACGATCATCGCGGGGGCCATGCCGCCGCGCGTGATGGCCACGACCGCGCGCCATGCGCCGTCATCCGGCCCTTTGCCATCCAGCCGCCACGCCAGCGCGCGCGCATCGCGGTGCAGCTGGTCCCAGCTGACGTGAAAGCCTTTTTCGTGGGGCAGGGGTTCTTGCATGGGTTGTCCTTGGAGTTATCGCGTCAGAAGCAGGCGCAGGCCGAACGCGCCGAGGATCGCCGAGGTCACGCGGTCCAGCACGGGCTTGGCGGCAAGGTAGCGCTTCCGTACGGCGGCAGTCGACAAAAGGATCGCGAGCGTGGGCTGAACGATCATCTCGACGGCAAGGTGATTTGCAAAGATGATCGCCTTGTCCGGCCCACTGAGCGACGGGGGAAAGACCACAACCAGCACGGCAGCGGCGAAGAAAACCGATTTCGGATTGCCCAGATTCACCAGAAAGCCCGAGAGGAACGCGCGCTTATGTGGCACGGGGGCGGCGGCGCCGATGGGATCGCGGGCATGGCGCCACATCTGCACGGCCATGTAGATCAGGTAGGCCGCGCCCGCCGCCTTGAGCAGCGCATAAAGCCACGGGAAAAGCGTGAAGAGGCCATCAAGGCCCAGCAGTGCGGCCAGCGTCCAGAGCGCGGCCATCACGGCAAGCCCGGCACCGGCGGCGATACCCGCCGCGCGGCCCGCGCCCAGTGTCGTCTTGATCAGGAACAGCAGCGATGGGCCGGGGCTGGCGATGGCCGCCAGCAGCGCGACGTTGAATGCGATAAGCTGAGCTGCATCCATCGGCGCGCGGGCTCAGGTATTATCGATATCGGGGGCGTCGACGGCCTTCATGCCGACCACGTGATAGCCCGCGTCGACATGCAGGTTTTCGCCCGTCGTGCCGCTGCCCAGATCGCTGAGCAGGTAAAGCGCGGCCTTGCCCACATCGTCGATGGTCACGTTGCGGCGGAGCGGCGAGTTCAGCTCGTTCCACTTGAGAATATAGCGGAAATCGCCGATGCCTGAGGCGGCCAGCGTCTTGATCGGGCCGGCCGATATCGCGTTGACCCGGATGCCGTCCTTGCCCAGATCCTCGGCCAGGTATTTGACCGATGCCTCCAGTGCGGCCTTGGCGATGCCCATCACGTTGTAATGGGGCATGACCTGCTCGGCGCCGTAATAGGTGAGGGTCAGCATCGAGCCGCCTTCGCCCATGAGTTTCTCGGCGCGCTTGGCGACGGCGGTAAAGCTGTAGCAGCTGACATCCATCGTATCGAGAAAGTTCTGACGGCTGGTGTCGATATAGCGCCCGCGCAGCTCGTTCTTGTCGGAAAAGCCAATGGCGTGGACCAGGAAGTCGATCTTGCCCCAGACGCGCTCGATCTCGGCAAAGGCCGCGTCGATCGAGGCGGGATCGCTAACGTTGCAGTCGATCATCACGTCCGAGCCGAGGGATTTCGCCAGCGGCTCGACCCGCTTCTTGAACGCGTCGCCCATATAGGTGAAGGCCAGTTCGGCACCCGCATCGGCGCAGGCTTGGGCGATGCCCCAGGCGATGGATTTGTCGTTGGCGAGACCCATGATAACGCCGCGCTTGCCCGCCATAAGGTTGTTTGACATATCCCGCTTCCCGACCCGATTAGATGCTTTTGCTGACCTTTAGGCGATTGGCAGGGGTGCATCAAGGGCTGCCTTCCGCAGGCGGCATCGCGCCGGCGCTGGAAATGGCGCACGCCTTGCGTCATATCTCGAAGTGACGGGACAATGAGGGGACGGATGAGATGACCGACAGAACTGGGAAATTCGCAGGGGACGATCCCTTTCAGATTTCGCGCCGCTGGCTGGAGGAGGCCCAGAGCACAGAGCCGAACGATCCCAACGCCATCGCGCTGGCCACGGTGGACCCCGATGGCATGCCCAACATGCGCATGGTCCTGCTCAAGGAGATCGCGGATGACGGCTTCGTCTTCTACACCAATTACGAGAGCGCCAAGGGCCAGGAGCTGGCCGCCAGCGGCAAGGCGGGCTTTGTCATGCATTGGAAGACGCTGCGCCGCCAGATCCGGGTGCGCGGCCCCGTCACCCGCCAAGACGGGCCCGAAGCGGATGCCTACTATGCCTCCCGCTCGCTGAAGAGCCGGCTGGGGGCCTGGGCTTCGCAGCAGTCGCGCCCGCTCTCCAGCCGCGGGGCGCTGATGGCCGAGGTCGCCAAGGTCTCGGCCCGCCACGGATTGAACCCTCCGCGGCCGCCATTCTGGGGCGGTTTCAAGATCACTCCGGTCGAAATCGAGTTCTGGGCAGATGGCGATTATCGCCTTCATGATCGCTTTGTCTGGCGCCGTGACGGCCCCGACGAGGCATGGGAGGTGACCCGTCTCAATCCATAGCGGGACGCCTTCCGCGACGTCATCTTGCCGACGCCCAGGAGAAAAGTGGCAAGATTTTGCCGGAATTTACACGCATAAAGAGAGTTGTTTGTAACACAGTACCTTAAAAAGTGATTCTTTGGGTCCAAAGGCATGGACGCATACGGCTTGCAACTCTATGTGTGACCGTATCAGGGCGACACCGATGGGTGCGTCTCCTTACACCGGCAAGGAGTTGATGTGCGTGGGGATGTTTGACGCAACGCAAGGCAGAATGGCCACTATCGTCGGTTCGGACGAGGCGGACGTATGGCGTGTGCGTGGTCGCGTGAAGTGGTTCGATCCGGTGCGTGGCTTCGGCTTTGTGCTGGATGAACAAGGCGGCGCCGACATCCTTCTGCATGCGAATGTCCTGCGCAACTTCGGTCAAAGCTCGGTTGCAGATGCCGCTATCGTCGAGATGGAAGTGCAAAGCACCGAGCGCGGCGTCCAGGCGACCGCCGTTCATGAGATCGTGCCGCCCGATGCCGGGAACCTTCCGGGCCTCGCGGATTTCGATGACATAGATACCGAGACGCTGCGCGATGCGCCGCTTTTGCCCGCGCGGGTCAAATGGTTCGACAAGGCGAAGGGTTTCGGCTTTGCCAACACGTTTGGCGAGGACGGCGATGTGTTCGTCCATATGGAAGTTCTGCGGCGCTCGGGCCTTGCGGATCTGCAGCCGGGCGAGGCGCTGGCCATCCGTGTGATCCACGGCAAGAGGGGCCGCATGGCCGCTGAGGTCAGCGGCTGGGAGAGCGCCATCAAATGAAGCAATTCGCGTTTGCCTGCGTGCTGGCCTTGGTCGGCACCACGGCCTTGGCCGAAGAGTGCAGCCCGGGCGTGGTTCAGCTTCGCGGCGATTGGGGGCAGGCGCGGTTCGCGATCGAGCTGGCCGATGACGAGGCCGAACGCGCCCAGGGCCTGATGCACCGCGAAAGCCTGCCGCAATCGGCGGGCATGCTTTTTGTCTATCCTGAAAGCCGCACCGTCGGCTTCTGGATGAAAAATACCCTGATCCCGCTGGACATGATCTTTCTCGATGCGACCGGCACGGTGGCGCGGGTGCATTCCAACGCGGTGCCGGGTGATCTGACGCCGATCATGGGCGGCTCCGATATCAAGGCCGTGCTCGAGATCAATGGCGGGCTGGCCGAGCGTCTGGGAATCGCACCGGGCACGCAACTGCGCCATCCGTCCTTCGCAGACGAGCGCGCCGCCTGGAAATGCTGAAACCTTGCGGTGCAGCGCCTGAATTTGGGCTTTTCTTCCGATCCGATTCTGCGTAAGCCATGACCCATGGTTCGGGGTGTGGCGCAGTCTGGTAGCGCACCTGTTTTGGGTACAGGGGGTCGTAGGTTCGAATCCTGCCTCCCCGACCATTCTTTCTCTCAACATATGAAACCGTGCAAATGCGGCGGATCCGTGCCCGCCTGGCGCTTTCTTTGCGCGGGATTGAGCCCTTGCCTGTGGCGCGGATGCACCGGCTTGCCCCAAGGCGGAAAAGTTTTTTCCGCCCGCGGCGCGCGCCAAATCCTGCACCGCCTTTACGCCAACAGCGCGGGATAAGGTTGAAGCGCATTGTGAGCGTCGGGCGCTAAACCATCCGAAAACCAGCGGTTTTGAAAGCCGAGCTTCCCTTGCGTCAGCGGCGCGCAACCCTGTGGATATGCTGTGCATGAATCGGCTGGCCCGAGTCACGGTCGGAACCCGCGCAAAAGGTCAACGGCAAAGAGGTGGTTTTTCCGCAAATTTGCGATTGACGGAGTATGTGCCAATGCGTCAGGTTGTGCAGGTCGCTGAGGCGCACACAATATGTAGTGCATCCAGGGCGGCGAGGGACATTCTCGATACCAGCCGGATTTCAGGCTAGCAGGCGTGCGCCGAAGGGCGTGCGGTCGCAGTGTGGAGGGGTGCGCCCGATGATCAGAGTCCGGCGCGGAACGGCGCGCTGCGGCAGTCCATCAACACGAAGAAGTACCCAAGCGGGGCGAGAGGCAGCGACATGAAAATCGACAGAAAGTTCACGAAGGCCGGTCAGGATGCATATTCGGAGCTCGAGTTCGTCACGACCTCGTCCGAGATCCGCAATCCCAATGGCACCTCCGTCTTCAAGCTGGACAATGTCGAAGTTCCCGCGGGCTGGAGCCAGGTCGCCAGCGACGTGATCGCGCAGAAGTATTTCCGAAAGGCCGGCGTTCCCGTCCGTCTCAAGCGCGTCAAGGAAAAGGGTGTGCCCGAGTTCCTGTGGCGCTCGGTCCCCGATGGGGACAATGTCGAGACCACGGGCGAGACCTCGGCCAAGCAGGTCTTTGACCGTCTCGCCGGCGCCTGGACCTATTGGGGCTGGAAAGGTGGCTATTTCACCACCGAGGCCGATGCACAGGCCTATTTCGACGAGATGCGCGTGATGCTGGCGGGCCAGATGGGCGCACCCAACAGCCCCCAATGGTTCAACACTGGTCTTCATTGGGCCTACGGCATCGACGGTCCGGGGCAGGGGCATTACTATGTCGACTACAAGACCGGCAAGCTGACCAAGTCCACCTCGGCCTACGAGCATCCGCAGCCGCATGCCTGCTTCATTCAGTCGGTCGCCGACGATCTCGTCGGCGATGGCGGCATCATGGACCTCTGGGTACGCGAAGCGCGCCTTTTCAAATATGGCTCGGGCACAGGCACCAACTTCTCTTCCCTGCGCGCCGCAAACGAGCCGCTTTCGGGTGGTGGCAAATCCTCGGGCCTGATGGGCTTCCTGAAAATCGGTGACCGCGCGGCAGGCGCGATCAAGTCGGGCGGCACCACGCGCCGCGCGGCCAAGATGGTGATCTGCGATGCCGACCACCCCGATATCGAGGAATTCATCAACTGGAAGGTCAAGGAAGAGCAGAAGGTCGCCAGCATCGTCGCCGGCTCCAAGATGCACGAGGCCAAGCTGAACGACATCTTCGCCGCGATCCGCGCCTGGGATGGCAGCCTGGAGGATTCGGTCGACCCCAAGAAGAACGCGGGCCTCAAGGACGCCATCCGCGGCGCCAAGAAATGCTCGATCCCCGAAACATACGTCAAACGCGTGCTGGACTATGCCAAGCAGGGCTATGAGAGCATCGAATTCCCGACCTACGACACCGATTGGGATAGCGAAGCCTATGCTTCAGTCTCGGGCCAGAATTCCAACAACTCGATCCGCGTCACCGATGCCTTCCTGAAGGCGGTCAAGGACGATGCCGACTGGGCGCTTCTGAACCGCACCGACGGCTCGGTCGCCAAGACCATCAAGGCACGCGACCTCTGGGAAGACGTGGGCCACGCCGCATGGGCCTGCGCCGATCCGGGCATCCAGTATCACGACACGGTCAATGCGTGGCACACATGCCCCGAAGATGGCGAGATCCGCGGATCGAACCCTTGCTCGGAATACATGTTCCTCGACGACACGGCCTGCAACCTCGCGTCCATGAACCTGCTGAAATTCTACGAGGACGGCCGGTTCGACGCCGAAGCCTACATGCATGCCTCGCGCCTCTGGACCGTGACGCTGGAAATCAGCGTTATGATGGCGCAGTTTCCGTCCAAGGAGATCGCGCAGCGCAGCTATGACTTCCGCACGCTGGGCCTTGGCTATGCCAATATCGGTGGCCTCTTGATGAATATGGGCCTCGGCTACGATTCGGACGAGGGGCGCGCGCTTGGCGGTGCGCTGAGCGCGATCATGACGGGCGTCGCCTATGCCACCTCCGCCGAGATGGCGGGCGAGCTGGGCGCCTTTGCCGGCTACGAGCGCAATGCCGAGCATATGCTGCGCGTGATCCGCAACCACCGCAACGCGGCCTATGGCAATGCCGATGGCTATGAGGCGTTGGCGGTCAAGCCCGTCCCACTGGACGTGACCGGCTGCCCCGACAGCCGCCTTGTCGAGCTGGCGATGTCGACCTGGGACGAGGCGCTGAGCCTTGGCGAAAAGCACGGCTACCGCAACGCGCAATCCACCGTCATCGCGCCCACCGGCACGATCGGCCTCGTCATGGATTGCGACACGACCGGGATCGAGCCTGACTTCGCGCTGGTGAAGTTCAAGAAGCTGGCCGGTGGCGGCTATTTCAAGATCATCAACCACTCGGTGCCTGCCGCGCTCGAGATGCTGGGCTATGGCTCGGCCCAGATCGAGGAAATCATCGGCTATGCCGTGGGTCACGGCACTATCGGCAACGCGCCCGGCATCAACCACACCTCGCTGGTAGGCCACGGTTTTGGCCCGAACGAGCTGGCAAAGGTGGACGCGGCGCTGGGGTCGGCCTTCGACATCCGCTTCGTCTTCAACCAGTGGACGCTGGGCGCCGAGTTCTGCACCAATGTCCTGGGCATCCCCGAGGCCAAGCTGAATGATCCCGCCTTCGATCTGCTGGCGCATCTGGGCTATAGCAAAAAGGACATCGAGGCAGCGAACGATCATGTCTGCGGCACGATGACCCTCGAGGGCGCTCCGCATCTCAAGGAAGAGCATTACCACGTCTTTGACTGCGCCAACCCCTGCGGCAAGAAGGGCAAGCGCTATCTCAGCGTCAACAGCCACATCACCATGATGGCCGCGGCGCAAAGCTTCATCTCGGGCGCGATCTCCAAGACGATCAACATGGCCAACGATGCCACGATCGAGGACTGCCAGAAGGCCTATGAGCTTTCGTGGTCCCTCGGGGTCAAGGCCAACGCGCTCTACCGCGACGGCTCCAAGCTCAGCCAGCCGCTGGCCTCCGCGCTGGTCGAGGATGACGACGACGCGGCCGAGATCCTAGAAACGGGCTCGAACCACGAGAAGGCCGCGACCTTGGCCGAGAAGATCGTGGAAAAAATCGTCATCAAGGAAGTGAACAAGTCGCACCGCGAGAAGATGCCCGAGCGCCGCAAGGGCTATACCCAGAAGGCGGTGATCGGCGGTCACAAGGTTTACTTGCGCACCGGCGAATATGCCGACGGCCAGCTGGGCGAGATCTTCATCGACATGCACAAGGAAGGCGCCGGTTTCCGCGCGATGATGAACAACTTTGCCATCGCCGTGTCGGTTGGCCTGCAATATGGCGTGCCGCTGGAAGAGTTCGTCGATGCCTTCACCTTCACCAAATTCGAGCCCTCGGGCATGGTGCAGGGCAATGACAGCATCAAGAACGCAACCTCTATCCTCGACTACATCTTCCGCGAGCTGGCGGTAAGCTACCTCGACCGCACCGACCTCGCGCATGTGAAACCCTCGGGTCACAGCTTTGACGATCTGGGCCGCGGCGAAGAGGAAGGCGTGCGCAACATCAGCGAGATGAGCGAGGCCGCGGCCAGCAAATCCCTCGAGGTGCTCAAGCAGATCAGCTCGACCGGCTACCTGCGCAAGCGTCTGCCACAGGAGCTCTATGTCCTGAACGGCGGTCAGGCGTTCTCCTCTGGCGGTGACCCGGTTAGCAGCCTGCAAACGCTGGTCCCCGAAACGGCCGGCGCCACGATGACGGCTTCCTCGGCAACGATCACCGCGACCTCCGTGTCGATGGACGCCCGCGTTAAGGCCAAGATGCAAGGCTACGAGGGCGAAGCCTGCGGCGATTGCGGCAACTACACTCTGGTGCGCAACGGCACCTGCATGAAGTGCAACACCTGCGGCGCGACCTCCGGGTGTAGCTGAGGGCGCGGCTGCGTGTGTCGGTTGGGGCAAAGTAGCTCCCAAATCGGGCAAAGATCGTCCCGAGCGGGAGCAAAGGTTGTCCCGGCGACTGCTACGATAGAAAAGAAAAGGAGCCGGGGTAGGCGATGCCCCGGCTCCTTTTTCCTTGGAGTTGCCGAGCAAAAGCCAAGTCATGAGTTAAAGATGCGAACCTGCTCTGCTCCGGTATTAGGTCTTTTAGGCTCAGGACCCATTAATTGCCTTGAGGTCATGATGGCTGCACGGTTCAAGCTCCCGAACTGATGGGGGCATGATGAGCACTCTTTTCTGGCTGACCGACGAGCAAATGACGCGGCAGTGGCCTTACGTTCCGAAGATCCGCGGGAAGCCGCGGGTTGATGATCGCCGGGGTCTGAGCGGAACCGTTTTTCATTATCCGTAATGGGTTACGCTGGTGCGATGCGCCCAAGGCGTATGGTCCGGCGAAGACGCTTTGCGACTGTTGGAAACGTTGGAGCGAGATGGGCGTGTTTCCCAGGATCTTCGAGGGATTGGCGGCGCAGGCCCCGGAGCAGACGACTATCATGAGTGACGCGACCCACCTCAAGGCACACCGCACGGCATCGAGCCTGCGGGGTAAAAAAGGGGGGCGTGGACGCCTGATCCACTGCCCGGCAGGGTATTGCGCAGCAATGCCCGAGAGGGGCGCGCGCACCAAGGGCGATATGAACACCAAACTGCACGCCATCGCCGATACCAATGGGCGGCCCATCCGGTTCTTCATGTCAGCCAGTCAGGTCAGCGATTATACCGGCGCTGCTGAGTTGCCTAGTGACTCCTCGGAGATCGCGGATATGATGCAGACTGGCTTGGCCAGGCCCTGAATAGCAAGGGGATCAAGCCCTGCATCCCAGGTAGGAAGGCGCGCAAGACTGGCGTGAAATATGCAAGCGTCGCGACAAACGACGCAACCGCATCGAGATCATGTTCGGCACGCTCAAGGATTGGCGCCGCATGGCACCTCGCTACGACGGATGTCCGAAGGTATTTCTGTCCGCCGTAGCTCTCGCCGCGACCGTCATCTTCTGGCTGTGAAAATCAATGAGGCTGGGGTCTGGGGTTGCCTGTTTTCCAGGTGTTAGAACCCACTCGTGTGTTCAGCACGATATCCTCAGGCTTCTCTTGTTTGCTAGCCATCTCGCCGTCCGTC
Source organism: Roseovarius roseus (assembly GCF_043355935.2). Classification (NCBI taxonomy): domain Bacteria; kingdom Pseudomonadati; phylum Pseudomonadota; class Alphaproteobacteria; order Rhodobacterales; family Roseobacteraceae; genus Roseovarius; species Roseovarius roseus. The sequence continues at coordinate 288,402 of NZ_JBHFPE020000001.1, forward strand.
TAAAAACGGGATGATTCTATCTCAAAAAGCGGACCACTTCAGCAGAACCATTCCACCCGACGGCCTTGTTGCGGACGTTTTCGATTTTCAGAAATGCTGGTGAGGCGTCTTGCCAACAAATGCTGAGCGTCACCGCCTGCCGCTGTCAGTCATTCGAATAACGCGGATCAAGCAGCTTGCCGCGCTCTGCGATGAGCACCATCCCCAACGAGCAGAGCGACAATACGAGAAACCCTGCGAACAGCGGAATGATGGTACCATTGTAGGCATAACCGATTATTGCGCCGAGGAGACCACCGCCCAGAGTCTGACCGAAACCAAGGACGGAAGAGGCCGTTCCGGCAACATGACCGAGCGGATCCATAGCAAGCGCGTTGAAATTAGTGCCGATGAAGCCGAAGAGCCCGAAAGTCGGGATCACCAGTATATAGAATAGCCAGAACGGGGTCGCGCCGCCCATCGCCGAGCCGAGCAGCAGGTGGAACCCGTTTAGAAGGCAGAAGCCTATCAATGCGGCGTGCGAAAGCCGCCGCATGCCGAACCTTTCGACCAATCGCGAGTTGAGAAAACTCGCAGCAGCCATGAAGATCGCGACTCCCGAAAAATAAAGGGTAAACACCGGACCTATATCGTAAATTTCAGTGTAGATCTGCTCGGCTTGGTTGATGAAGCCGAAGAGAACTCCGAAAATCGTTGCGGAAGCCATTGTGTAGCCGAAGGCAGTCCGGTTCGTAAGGACCAGCCTGAATGCCTGGGCGGTGTGCCTCAATGTGAGGGCGCGCCGATCTTCCGGATGAAGCGTCTCGGGCAGGCGCAAGGCCGACCAGACCAGCACGGCAAAGCTGAACGCGGCGACGACAATGGATATTTCCTGCCACGATCCGAACAGCATGATGATCTGCCCAATATTGGGCGCAATCACCGGGATTGCCATGAAAATCATCATCACCAGTGACATGACACTGGCCATGCGGCGACCACCGAAACTGTCACGCACGACCGTGATGGCAATGACCCGCGTCGCCGCAGCGCCGATCCCCTGCGTGGCCCTGAGTGCGAGAAGGATGCCGAAGGTCGGCGCAAAGGCTGCGGCAAAGGCTGCAAGGAAATAGAGGCCCAGCCCGAAGAAAAGAATGGGGCGGCGTCCGAAGCGGTCGGACAGCGGCCCGTAGATCAGTTGCGCCGCGCCAAACCCGGCGAGATAGCTGGAGATGACAAACTGGCGCTGATTTTCGCTGTCCACGCCCAAGGCCGCGCCGATATCCTGAAGTGCGGGGATGAAGATGTCGATCGCCGCAGCATTGAGCGCCATGAGGCTGGCGATCAGGATAATCAATTCCCAGTGCGGGAGGGCGCGTTTTTCAGTGTGGAGGGCGTCGGACATGATCCAAGCCCATAGGCGACGCGGGTACCGGGTGCAATGTGTAGAGTGGCCCGGCCAAGCGGCCGACGCGCAGGTTCAATCCGCAAGTCAAAGGGGAAAGAAGATGCTGATCGCGCAGCACGCGGTCAGCCCCACGATGAGGTTCATCGGAACGCCAATTTTCAGGAAATCGGTGAACCGATAGTTTCCGGCACCATAAACCAGCGTGTTGGTCTGGTAGCCGATGGGGGTCGCAAAGCTGGCGCTGGCGGCAATCATGACGGCCACGGCAAGCGGGCGCGGATCGACGCCGAGTTCTGACGCCAACGCTATGACGATAGGGGTGAAAACGACCGCAACGGCATTGTTGGTGACGATTTCTGTCAGAACGGAGGCCATGAAGTAAACTGCAATCAAGGTTAGAAACGGGGGCAGGCCGCTGAGAAGCGGCGTGACGATGTCAACGATCAATTCGACGGCGCCAGTATGTTCCAAGCCCGCGCCGATGATCAGCATCGCAAAGATCAATACGAGGATCGACCCATCGACGGATTGCCAGGCTTCGTCACTCGCTATGCAGCGGAGCAGCAGGATCGCTGCCACGGCGATCAATGCCAGGATGCCGATCGGCATGACATTCAGCGCCGCGAGGATCACGATCCCCAGCAAAGCGATGATTGCTATGGGGGCCTGCCTGCGCCGAAAGGCGCGCCCGGATGGCTGGGTAACCGATGCAACGTCACCGGCCTCGCTCAGCGAGCGGAAACCGTCGGCCGGCCCTTCCAGCAAAAGCTTGTCGGCAGCACGCAGGCGAACGCTCGACAGATCCGCGCCGGCGACATGGCCATGCCGGAATGCGCCCAATACCCGAACGCCCGCGTTGCGCCCCAACGCCAGGTCGGCAATGCTGCGCCCGACAGTGTGGCGTTTGGGCGTTACGATGGCCTCCGCCGTCAGGAGCTCGGCATCGGGATCTGGCTCTGATGTGCGCCGCATTCCGACCCGAAGTCCTGTATCCTGCACAAAGGTCAGCAACTCGGATGTGGTGGTCACGACGATTACTGAATCCCCCTTTCGCAGAACGCAGGCAGCCAGATCGTTCCGATTGATCTTGCCAGCGCGCTTCACGCCCAAAACCTTCACGCCATCGCGGCCGAAATCGGCGACCTCGCCCAGCGGGGAGTCTATGTGGGGATATGTGTCCAATACCGTGACTTCAGACAGGAACCGGGTTTCTCGGCTATCGCCCGTGTCGCCATCCGCCTTGCGATGGGGCAGGAGCCACCGCCCGAGGACGAGGAGGGTCGCGCTGCCTACCAGCGTCGCGGCCAGTCCGACAGGCGCGATCTCGAAGATCGAGAATGGCTGCATCCCGTTTTCCTGTGCGATGCCGTCGACGATCAGGTTCGTCGAGGTTCCGATCAGCGTGCAGGTGCCTCCGAGGATCGCCATGTAGGAGAGCGGGATGAGCAGGCGCGTTGGCGCCAGCTTCAAGCTGCTCGCCAGCCGGATCACGACCGGGATCAGCACCAGCACGACCGGCGTATTGTTCATGAAGGCCGACGCGGCGACCGCCGCGACCAGGAAAACCGCGACCGCGAGCTTGGGTCGGTCATGTGCATGGGTGACCACCATATTCGCCAGCGCATCCAGAACTCCGGTCCGCACCAATGCGCCGGAGACGATAAACATGGCTCCGATCGTGATGGGTGCCGGGTTCGAGAACACCCCCATGACCTGATCGTAGGGCACCAACCCCAACAAGATGTAAAGCGCCGCCGCGCCAGCGGCAGTGACCTCGGGCGGGAATTTTTCCAGCGTGAACGCAACAAAGAGAAGCAGCAGTATCCCGAGCGCCAGATATGAGGCATTTTGCCCGACAAGATCGATCATTGCGCAGCTGGCTCCCGTGGATCGAACGTGATTGAGAATGTCATGGCATGTATGGTGGGGTGGCTCAACGGTGCAATCTAGCGGTGCTGTCGTGACCATGCGCTTGGGTTCGTCTGCGAGCGCGCCGCTAGAGGGCCAGGTGGCTCTGGCCCTTCCGACGACGCCGCGCAAGACAGAGACCGGAAGCGGCCCCGGCTCTCAAGATTGCCTCTCTGCCACAGCGCTTGCGATCTCTTTCAACGCTTTCGAGCGCGGCCTGCCGACCAACGCTAACTACGCCCGATCTTATCCATTCTATTTGGAGAACGCTACCAGGCGGGAACCAAGGCATCGCGAGAGGGGTTCACGCTTCGCATCACCGTTTAGAAAAATCTGTGGCGCATCAAGTATCGCACCGCTTCCTAGCGATGGCTTTATATGAGGGAACTCAAAATGAAACTACTCTGGACCACGGCAATTTGCACCGGACTGGCGCTCGGCGCTGGCCCGCTGGCTGCAATGGAGAAAACCTTGTCTGGCGTCGAGGTAATCGTCGACCTCAGTGCTTTTGACGATTCAAATGCTCTCAATTACTGGCCCACCCTTGAGGACGACCTTGAGCGGGCAATCGCTGAGCAGGTCAACTTGGATGATGGCGCAGACGCACCGCGCATCTCGGTCGAGATCAACAAGGTCGCGATTGATGGAGATACGGTGCTGCCTGACTCTGGTGAATTCAATCAAATTGAAGGCACGGTCACCACTCGGGCGGGAATCAACGAAACCACGTCGACGTCCTCAGAAGCAGCAGAGACCCCAGACGCGGTGATCGGCAGCTATCCCCTGCAAATGACGGCAGTGACTGGCGATAAATCAGCGCCGGAGGGCTGGATCGTGATCTCTCCGTCGCAGGGCGATTTCTACAATGCGCTTATTGGCGCCTATGCGATGTCAGTCGTCGAGCGTATCGGCGACTAACCTGCGCATTCACTGCCAATCCGGCTCGCGCCGGATTGGCAGATTTCACGCAATACGAATCCGGGTCGTTCGCGTGCCGGTCAGCCGGCCGGGATGTCGCTCATGATCTTGGGCACGTGGTAGCCATCCTGCACAGCCTCGCGTGCCAGAAGGCGTTGATACCACTCCCGCACGGCCGGAAACTGTTTCAGGTCGATTTCCTGCCATTCGTATCGTGACACCCATGGCCAGATGGCCATATCGGCGATGGTATAGTCGTCGCAGACGAAGTCGCGGCCCGTCAGCCGGGCGTCGAGCACGCCATAGAGGCGCTTGGTCTCGGTGCGGAAGCGATCCTCGGCATAGACAGCCTTGCCGGGGTTGAAATGCAGGAAATGATGCGCCTGTCCCGCCATCGGGCCGAGCCCGCCCATCTGCCACATCAGCCACTCCATGACCTGTGCGCGCGCCTGCGCGCCTGGGGGCAGAAACGTGCCGTATTTTTCCGCCAGATACCACATGATCGCGCCGGATTCCATCAATGTCAGCCCGGTCTCCTGATCGACGATGGCGGGGATCTTGTTGTTGGGGCTGATCGCCAGGAATTCCGGCGTTTTCTGTTCATCCTTGCCGATGTCGATCGCATGAACGGTATAGTCCACGCCCAGCTCTTCCAGCAGAATGGACACCTTGCGGCCATTGGGCGTGGTCCAGGTGTAAAGGTCGATCATTGGAGCACTCCTTTTGCACTATGTGCGGACGTAGCGTATGCGCCCCCCGCTGCACTGGTATATTAGTGGCGATATGGGGCGACAATGCAAAGGAGGGGTGGAAATGAACGCAAGAATTGCACTGATCACAGGTGGGGGCAGCGGCGTCGGACTTGCCTGCGCGCAGGCTCTTGCAGCGGATGGTTTTACCGTGGTGCTGAGCGGGCGACGGCAAGACGCGCTTGACGACGCACTCGAGACGATGGAGGGGCAGGAGCATCTGGCGATTGCCGCCGACGTGGGGCGCGAGGACGATGTGACCAGTCTGTTCGCCGGCATCGAAGAGGCGTTCGGGCGGCTCGATCTGCTCTTCAACAATGCGGGCCGCAACACTCCTGCGGTGGACATTGACGAGCTGCCGGTGGAGACGTGGAATGAAATCATCGCCACCAATCTGACCGGCTCGTTTCTGTGCGCCCGCGCGAGTTTCGCGATGATGAAGCGGCAAGACCCGCGCGGCGGGCGGATCGTGAACAACGGCTCGATTTCCGCGCATGTGCCACGTCCGCTCTCCGCTCCCTATACGGCGACAAAACATGCGATAACTGGTTTGACGAAATCGTTGGCGTTGGATGGTCGCATGTATGACATCGCTTGCGGTCAGATCGACATCGGCAACGCCGCAAGCGAGATGACCGAACATATGGCCGACGGGGTGTTGCAGCCGGATGGCTCGCGCAGACCCGAGCCGCGCATGGATGTGCAGGACGTGGCGAGAACGCTGTCCTATATGGCCGCATTGCCGCCCTCGTCGAACGCGCTGTTCGTGACGGTGATGGCAACCAAGATGCCCTATGTCGGGCGCGGCTGAGCGGGCTTGGCGACACTCGCCCGGATCCGTCAGGTTCGCGTCTTAGGGCTGAGGGGGATTACAATCTGCAATGTTGACCGTGCTGACCGACGTTTGAATCTCCAAAATGCCGCGCGTTGCTCGAATGGCGGCGATGATGAGCCGCGTCGCAGCATTCATTGTAACAGAGTGTTAACGGCAAGTTTGGACCGAGACCGGCGTGGAGGGCACCGACGCAGGGGTGGAAAGCGGACCTCCGCTGCAAGTGTCAAGAATGACCCGAATGGACCGTCGGTGCCAATCAAGCAGTCAACTATCCAGTCAGTCTCGCTTTGGGTCGGAATGCACCTCAGAATTTTCCGCCCTGGTCACTCCACTTGCGCCGCTCCGGCCTCGGCGCTGAGTGCAGGCCCGGCGCCAATTGCATCAAGGAACATATCGATCGCCTCCGTCGCCGCAGCGGAGGCGAAACCGTCTGATCTGTCTGTGCAACATTGATCACGACTTGCCAGTCCGTGTCTTCTCTGCAAACCACGAAGCGCACGCCTCTTACTAGCGTGGGTTCGGTGAGGATCAACCGGCAAAGTCCACGCGCCGTCTGAAAGCTGCCCAGAACGCGCGCCTGTCCAACGCCCGCGATTTCCCGCGTTTCTCCGGTCGGAAGGACCGACACAACCTGCGCCAGCGCGGGCAGGTCCGACCGCGAAGGCGCGGCCCTCGTTACCGCGTATCGCCCAGCCCAGCCCGACGCCAACGGCGAGCGTTGCGGCCACGGCGACCGGTTGGGCGAACCGGACCAGAAATCCGCGCGCAGAGGTCAGGACATCCCGCAGAGGCACCTGCTCAGGCGGACGATGCGGTTTCACCATCTCTGAAGGCGCTGATCAGACCGTGTTGATCAGATGCGCGGGCACATCGCCTTGGACAAAGGCCGCGCGCAGCGCTTCCGGTGTTTGCACAAAGGCGGCATATCGCGCGGCAAGCTGCGGATCCAGGTCGATCCTGCGCATCAGGGCCTCAGTCTCTGTGCCCTCCAATTCGCCATCGGCAAGCGCCATCAGCATCTCATCCTCCACGCCCCCGTCTTCATGCTCTGTCATTGCGCGTCTCCCTTTTTTGCGCGCGCCGCTGGATACCTCGTTCTGGCCGTCGACCAAGGCTGTCCGCGCGCGCCAGGCGGCTCATCACCTTGCCCAAGGGAATATCCAGTGCCGCAGCGGTCTCGCGATATTTCAGGCCCTCGCCGCAGACCAGCATCAGCACCTCGCGCTGCTCCTGCGGCAGGCGGTCCATTGCCATCCTGACACGCCCGAGATCGAGCCGTGCCTCGGTGGTCCGGCGTCCGTCTTCGCCCATCAATCCGCCAGCGGCCTCGGCCTCGCCGATGGCAACCATGGGCGGCGCCGCCGGGTGCTGGTCAATCCAAGCGTTGCGCATGATCCGTAAAAGCCAGCTGTCGAGCCGCGCCGTCGGGCTGCGCAGACCGTTTCGCCACCACCACTGCCTGAAATCGTCCTTGTCCTCGGGCCGGGCGGGGTCATTGGCCCCGCAATCGAGGCGGGTTTTACCGTGCGCAGCGAGGCGCCGAGCGCCGCATTTGGCGGTACGATCTACAGGCTTGGGATGCCGGCTGGGCAATCCGTCGAAGACAGCCGGGCGGAGCTGGCGAGCCTGCTGCCCGGCGCCCTGACGGACGAAAATCACCTCTATGCCCCTGACGAATTCCTCTGCAACAAGGAGGGCCGCGATGCGCATGAGATGATCGGCTGGTCCGGTTGGTCCAGCATCTTTCCGCCGCGCATCGGCATGATCGACACCGGCATCAACCAAGAGCACGCGGCGCTGGCCGGGCAGCGCCTCACCGTCAACCAAGCCGACCTGGGCGCGCGTGAGGCGGCGGGCCGCAAGCATGGCACTGCCATCGCCGCGATTTTGATCGGCAGGCTGGACCAGCGTGCGCCGGGCCTTCTGCCCAATGACGAGCTGATCGCGGTCGAGGCGTTCCATCAGGGCTATTTCGGCGAGCAGGCCGATGTCTTTTCGCTGACCTCGGCGATGGATGTCCTTCTCGAGACAGAGGTCAGCGTCATCAACATGAGCTTTTCCGGTCCGCGCAATGCCGTGCTCGAGGCGCTTTTAGCGGAGGCCGGGCGCGCGGGGCGTGGCCGTGGTCGCGGCTGCCGGAAACGAAGGTCCGGGGGCCGAACCAGCCTATCCCGCGGCCTTCGAGCGGGTGCTTGCTGCGACTGCGGTGGACCGAAGGGAGCGCGCCTACCGGCAGGCCAACCAAGGCCCCTACATCAATTTCGCCGCGCCGGGTGTTCGGGTTTGGGCTGCCGCCTCCATCTCGGGCGGGCGTCTGCAATCGGGCACTTCCCATGCGGCGCCTTTCGTCACTGCCTCGCTTGCGGTGCAGCGCCTGCGCGCGCCCGACGTGGCGCTCCAGCAGACCATCGACCAGATGACGCGCTGCGCCAAGGATCTGGGCGAAGCGGGGCACGATCCCGTATTCGGGCACGGGCTGGTCCCTGCGCCCGGACAGTGTTTTGCCGAAGACGAAAAGACTTTTTCAGCCGCCGGGGAATAAACCCCCCGGCCCACCGTTTTCCTTACATGGCTGCCTTTTGCGGCCTCAAGCACAGCAAAGAAGAAAATCATGGCTGAAGATCAGACAACAAATATCTCCCGCCGCCGCATGTTGGCGCGGCTCGGGCTTGCGTCCGGGGTGGCCTATGTAGCGCCGGCGATGCTCCATCTCAGCGCGGCGCATGCCTCCGGCAGCTCGGGGGAAGGCGGTGCAGGTGGCTCTGGCGGCTCGGGCGGCGGATGTGGCCGTGACGGATCGGGGCCTTCCGGCGGACGGCGTGGCGGATCGGGCCCATCGGGCGGTCGCCGTGGTGGATCGGGGCCTTCGGGCCGGGGCGCACGCTCGGGTCTCGGTTTTGGCCAGGCGGTGCGCGGCGCGCTCAACGATCTGGGTTTCTAGAGCCGGAATGGCCGGAGAGTTTCATACCCGAGCAGTCGCTGGGGCGCCGCATGAAGGCGCCCCGGCAAAATGCATGTCGCGTATCCGGTCGTCCGAGGCGGCGCACAGCTTTGCACTCGTGGACAGCGACGCCGTGGCGGAGAGCCTCGCATCGGTCCTGCCCGCATGGGACACCAGGGTTGATACAGCATCCGGTACGGGCGATCTGCCTGGGGCGAAACGGCCTCGTTGATCTGCAAGGAGGCCGATGGCCATTATCGGTGCCAGTCGTATTGGGGCGACGGTCCTTTGACCGGCCTCGGAATCGCTGGCGCCACTTGCGGCGCCGTCGCGGACCTGGTGCAGGCCCATGTGGACGCCACCGCGGGAATTATCGGTTTGCACTGCGGCGCGGTGCGGATCGGCGGGAACCTGGTAGCCTTCATCGGCACTTACCGAGCTGGCAAGTCTACGCTGGTCACCCGGCTGGGCATGGAGGAGGGCTGCGCGCTATTTTGCGACGATGTTTTGCCCGTCGATGCCGAGGGCACGGCGACGACGCTGGGTGTGCAGCCTCGCCTGCGGCTTCCTTTGCCCGAGGGTGTGACGCCCGCCTTCCGCGACGCCGTCGCGCAGCGCCTGTCCATCAGCGATCACCGCTATGGCCATGTCAGTTGCCCAGACCAGGCCGCCTTCGGAGCACAGGCGCCCCTTGCCGCGATGGTCGTCCTGTACCGGCAGGAGGGCGCACACGCACGCCTTCACCGTCTTGAGACGAGCCAGGCTGCCGCATTTCTCATCCGCCAGAATATTGCCGATCCCGGCGATCCCGACGCGCATTACGACCGCATCTTGAACCTCGCCGAGGGGCTGATCTGCCTCACGCTGGTTTATTCCGATCTCGAGGAGGCCGTGGCGCTCATCAAATCGACCTTAGGTGCCAAAGGCACTCCGCATCTGCATGCCCGTGTCGGACCACCCTTGCCCTTGGACAATGACGAGGAGGAGGAGGCTTTGCCGGCAGAGTTTGGCGCGGTATATTCGCGCACCGGCGATGTCATCACGCGGCGCATCGGCACGGATACATTCCTATGGCAGATGGGCGGGCGGAACTTCTTCAGCCTCAACGTCATTGGTGGCGCGATTTGGAGCCTCCTCGAGATGCCGCAATCTGGCACGGACATCGCCGCAACGCTGCACGAGATCTTTCCCGAGACCCCTTCGAAAGCTATCAATAACGATATCGCAAAACTTCTTGGTCAGTTGACGGGTAGAGGTCTGGTGGATTCCTGATCGACATGCCTTGAGCAACCGAGCGAAGTCACTCACTCTAGCTCGTTGACAGCCGGATGGGGTGGATCATGTGGGCAACCCACACTGCTTAAAGCGTCGGGCAGACGCTTTCCAACGCAGCCTTGTTCCAGTTTTTGGCCGGCTGACGCAATGAGGTCGCGACGTAGGCGTCAAGTGACCTTCTCGCCTGAGAGTTCCCGTTTATGGATTAGCTCTGTTCAGGTTCTGGTCGTTTGTTGACTGGTTAGCACATTCCTGCGGTGTCAGGCCAGCGAGGCTTGAATGCGGGCGATGAAGGTTGAAGTCGTCGCGCCATGCCGCCACCAGATTGCCGGCACGGCGCAGGGTATCGAACAGGTGCTCGATCGGCAGCTCGTCGCGCATCCGGCCATTGAACGAGTCAACGAAGCTGTTCTGCATCGGCTTCCTTGGCGCGATATAGGGCCACTTGACCTTACGGTCCACCTGCCATTTCAGGATGGCATTCGAGGTCATCTCCGTTCCATTATGGCTGACCACGATGCAGGGATATTGATCGGAGCAAAACCTGGGTCAACCCGTCGCTGAAACCAGGAAACACAGACCAATCATGCATCAGATTCCCAAACCACGGCACATCCTGTCTCAGTGGCTTGATCGGTGCGCAGATTGGCCGCAGTATGGAACGCAGGGCGTTCTACTGGGGGAATGTCGGTCGATTCAGGGCAAACCTCATTACGCTTCGGAAGCGTCCAACCAATTCTCGAACTTGAGTTGCACGCCGGTGCGGTTTCTGCGCCGAAACCATGTAGGAGAGAAGCATGACCCAGATCACGAAACCGACCCAAATTGCCCGACCAACGCGCCGCGCATTTCTTGGCACAACTGCGGCCGTCATGGGCCTCGCATCTGCAGGAACGCTTCTGGGGCTCAAGCCCGCCCGCGCCCAGCAGCAGCGCGGCGGCACGATCCGGGTGGCCAAGGGCCATGGCCAAACCGGTGACACGCTGGATCCCGCGACCTGGACCAATGGCTTCGAGGTTGCACTGACCTTCGGGATGAACGGATACCTCGCCAAGGTGGGCGTGGACGGCTCGGCCGAACCCGATGTGGCTGAAAGCTGGGAGGCCGCCCCGGACGCCAAGACGTGGCGGTTCAAGATCCGCCCAGGCATGACCTTTCACTCCGGCAAGCCGGTCACGCTGGACGACGTGATCGATTCGATCAACTACCACCGCGGCGAGGATTCGAAATCGGCCGCAAGCCCACTTGTTGCGCCCATCGTCGAGATCACCAAGGAGGGTAAAGACACGGTGGTTTTCGAACTGGAATCCGGCAGCGCCGATTTCCCCTTCGTCTTCACCGACTACCACATGGCGATCTGTCCCTCGGACGGCGCCGGCGGCATCGACTGGCGCTCCGGCGACGGCTGCGGCCCCTATCGGCTATTGCAGTTCAAACCCGGCATCTCGGCGCGGTTCGAGCGTTTCGAGAATGATTGGAACCAGGATCGCGGCTTCATTCAGTCGGTCGAGATGCTGTCGATCGTCGACGTGAACGCCCGGACCACCGCACTCACCTCCGGTGAGGTCGATGCCATCGACAAGCTGGACTTGAAGACGGTGGCGCTTCTTGGCCGCAATCCCGAAATCGCGATCCATTCCATCCCCGGCCCGCAATACTACAGCTTTGCGGCGCGCGCGGACACGTCACCGCTCGATGATGTCAATGTGCGCCTCGCGCTGAAACACGCCATCGATCGGCAGGAACTGGTCGACAAGATCCTGTTTGGCCATGGCACTATAGGCAATGACCAGCCCATCGGACCCAGCTATCGTTTTCATAATCCTGATGTGCCGCAGACCTCCTATGACCCCGACAAGGCAAAGTTCCACCTCAAGGAGGCCGGGCTCGACCGACTGACCGTGCGGTTGTCGGCGGCGGATGCAGCCTTCCCTGGCGCCGTCGATGCGGCCACCCTGTACCAGAACTCGGCCGCCAAGGCCGACATAACCATCGACGTCAACCGGGTTCCGAACGACGGCTACTGGTCCGACGTGTGGATGAAGCACGAGTTCAGCGCGGTCTACTGGAGCGGCCGCCCGACCGAGGATCAGATCTTTTCCACCGCTTTCGGGGGTGGTGCGGCGTGGAACGACAGTTTCTGGCAGAACGCCCGGTTCGATGAATTGCTGGTCGCGGCCCGCGCCGAGCTGGACGAGGCCAAGCGCCGCGAAATGTATGGCGAGATGCAGCAGATCGTTTCGCAGGACGGCGGCACGGTCCTTCCGATGTTCGCCAATTGGGCCTTCGCCACTGCCAAGCGCGTTGTCCATGGCGAATTTGCATCGAATTTCGACCAGGACGGTGAGCGCTGGATGGAGCGCTGGTCTCTGGCCTGATCCAGTACCGACGCCGCCATCTGACCCAGGTGGCGGCGTCCTCAGACATTCAATGAAACGCGGCGGAATTGGCATACGGCTAATCCATAGGGCGGGCGATCGCGGGAGAAGGTCTTGCCTTGGCCATTTGCGCCCATATGCGGAACGAGTCGGCCGTCGGCGCACTCATCGCGCTTGGCGAACATCGCTATACGACGGGCAACGGATGTTTCATCGGCCGGGCGCCCCATCCGACAGCAGGTTCCTGACGTTGCAGAGTCTCTGCCGACTGTCGCTTGACCGCTCCGGTTTCTCTTAAAGGTCCTTGGATTGAGGGCAGAGGAAACGGCAAATGTCCGCTTTCAAGAGGCCGCATTGCCGCGTCGGAGATGGGTAAGGGTGTCCGGTATGGGCCAGAAGCAGATGTAGTGGCTGCTGTGACCAAGGTTTTTCTCCACAAGACGAACGTCGATCCTCGTAAATTGCTATGCTGCCTGATGAAATCTGTACCGGGTAGGGCGCACTACAACGCAGAAGCGCGGTATCAAAATTAGGCTGAACGCCCATCGCGACTTCTGCCCTGACGCGGTGAGCTGAACTTAGCAGATGCTCGTTCCGGCGGGTTCGAGCCTCGTGAATTTGAGCGGAAAGCCTCTCAACTCGTCAAACCGCATCTTGTCATAATCATTATGTTATAAGATTACATGTGGATGTTATACTGTAACTTCACATGCCGGCTAAATCGCAACCCTCGCCGCGCGAGCATGTCGCCGGCTCTTTACAGGTTTCAGATGCGCGCGGCCACGTCTTCGGCTGCTCACAACTGGATCGGCAGATGCTCCGCGCGCGCTATCAAATCCGGCGACCGCTCACCGCTCTCAAACCCAAAGGAACGTACCGCATGAACGACACGCGCCTTCCCGTCACCGTCCTCTCGGGCTTTCTCGGCGCGGGCAAGACGACCTTGCTGAACCGCGTGCTTAACAATCGCGAGGGACGCCGCGTGGCGGTGATCGTCAACGATATGTCCGAGGTGAATATCGACGCCGATCTTGTCCGCGCCGAAACCGAGCTGAGCCGCACCGACGAGACGCTAGTCGAGATGTTGAATGGCTGCATTTGCTGCACCCTGCGTGACGACCTTCTTTAGGAGGTCCGCAAGCTGGCCGGCGAGGTACGCTTCGATTATCTGCTGATCGAATCCACCGGCATTTCCGAGCCGCTGCCCGTGGCCGCCACGTTCGAATTCCGGGATGAGGAGGGGCGAGAGCCTGGCCGATGTGGCCCGGCTCGATACGATGGTCACGGTCGTCGATGCGGTCAATCTGCTGCACGATTACGCCAGCCATGATTTCCTGCATGACCGCGGCGAGACAATGGGCAGGGAGGATGAGCGCACCCTGGTTCACCTGCTGACCGACCAGATCGAATTTGCGGATGTGGTCGTGCTCAACAAGGTTTCCGACGCCGGCGCCGAGCGGACCGATGCCGCGCGCAAGATCATTCGCAGCCTCAACGCCGATGCGCGCATCATCGAAACCGGCCGCGCGGACGTGGCGCCGGGAGCGATCCTCGATACCGGGCTTTTCGACTTCGAAAAGGCGCATGAGCATCCGATGTGGGCCAAGGAGCTCTACGGCTTTGCCGATCACGTGCCCGAGACTGAGGAATACGGTGTTGCCTCCTTCGTCTATCGCGCGCGTCAGCCTTTCGATCCGTCGCGGATCATGGAGGTTCTGAACGGCGCGCTGCCCGGAGTGATCCGCGCCAAGGGGCATTTCTGGATCGCAACGCGCCCCGATTGGGTCGCCGAATTCTCGCTGGCCGGGGCGCTGTCATCGATCACGCCGCTGGGCCAATGGTGGGCTTCGGTCCCGCGCGAGCGGCATCCCGAGCATGAGAGCGCGCAGGCCTATCTGCGACAGCACTGGCAGAAGCCATGGGGTGATCGGCGGCAGGAGATCGTTTTTATCGGCGCGGGCATCTACTGGCCGGCGCTCAAGGCGCTGCTGGATGGTGCCTTGGTGCCGAAACATGCCGCCCCCGGCCCAGATGCCTTGCCGGATCTGCCTGATCCCTTCCCGGCATGGCGGAGGGTGGCCACATGACGCTGCAGAGCACGATAGTAGCGCAGGCGTCCGGTGTTCTGGTGATTTCGGACCCGTCTGAGATCAGCAAAATCGGTGGGGCAGGGATCCCGGGTCTTATCTGGCAGCGCGCGCCACTGGCAGGATTCCAGGACTGGATCGACGCGCTGGACCCCGCCGCGTTGCCGCGGGCGCGCGTCATCCTGCGGCCCGGGGATGCAGGGCGCGCAGCGGCCGAAGCCTGTGCCAGCGCCGGAACGCCCGAAGCGCCGGAGCGGGCGCGGCTGGTGGATGATATCGCGGCGCTGGCAGATGTCTTTGCGAAGGCGCTTCAGGTGCGGTGGCTACGTTTGCGTCTGGATGTGGTCGATACGGATGCCTGCCGGCGCTTTCACGTCGACCGCATCACTGCGCGGCTGATCTGCACCTATCGCGGCACGGGCACGCAATACGGCATCTCGACGGGCGCAGAGCCTGAGGTGGTCCATACCGCCCGCACCGGATCGCCCTTCGTCATGCGCGGCGCGCTCTGGCCCGCGCAGCCGGACCCCGGCCTCTTGCACCGCTCGCCGCCCATCGAGGGCACCGGCGAGACGCGACTGGTGCTGGTGCTGGATCCCGTGACCGACCCCGAGAACGAGGCATGAGCCGCAACCTTTCCTCGACCCTGCGCCGCCGCCGCCGGGCGGATCCGATGCAAACCTACGACACCCTGCCGCGTCCGTTGCGTGCCTGGCTGTCGCAGGCCAGCCTCCCATGGTCGCCCGCCTCGTGCCGCCGCATCTGGCAAAAGGCACAGGCCGAAGGCGCGCCGCCCGAAGCGATCCTCGACCGTCTGAACCGGGGCTGGCTGGGTGATCTCTTCCGGCTGGATTTCGAAACATCGCTTGTCACGGGCCAGCCGGTGATCGCCGAGATCGGGCATCAGTTGGGCGCCACGCTGGCGCTTGCCGCGGCGGCGATGCTCTTGTCGCTGGTGATCGGCCTGCCCTAGGGGATTTTGCAGGATAGCGGCCGGCCGGCGCGCTGCGCGCGTCGCTGGCGGTAGTCTTGTCTTGGAACTCGTCGCTCGACAATTGTCCTCGGACCAATGGCGGACAAGGCCTCGCCCTTGATCACCGCGTGCGCGGGCGCGGTGATCAGGTCAGCCTCTTTCGGAATGCCGCTCTCGTGCAGTGCTGAGCAATACCCTTTGGGGCAGCGGATATGCTGATGATTCCGCTGCAAAATACCGCTTCTCGTCGGTGTATTTGACTGCCAGTTCCCGTAACGTCAGGGCCTCAAATTCCAGCGACAACTCAATCAGATCATCGCGCCGATCCTTTGGAGTATGGTTCCACACAGATCCTGGACGGGGTGCGCGGTCCGCCAGGGCATCGAGGCCGCCGTCGACATAACGATCATACCAACGGTAGAAGGTCGTGCGCGGGATATCCAGCGTATCGAGGGTTCGCTTGGTCGGTGGATGCAAGCCTCCAACCGTGCGGATGATTTTCAGCTTCTCGAATGCGGAATACCTCATTTCTCGGCCTTCCCAGCCCCTGTAATGCGTTTTTGAGCAGACGGTTCTCAAGGGGCAAATCTGCCACGCATTCCTTTGGAGCAAGTGCCTCCGAGCGCAGAGATTTATCTTCTGGCGAGGTTTGTGAAATTGGCGTTCGGGAATATGAAATTTCAAAATAAAGTCAAACTAAACGCTTGATTGATATACAGTAATACAGAAGTGAAGTTGACGCCTCTGACAAATTTTCGGCATCGGACACCTCTTCACCCGGACCCGCGCTAACGTCCTCCGGGGCCATGACCCCGCTTGATTTGCTTTCTGCCAGCTTGTTGCGCGCCCTGTCTTGCGCTGTGCGGCAGGGCGGGCTAGAGCCTGCGCCCATGATCAAGGACAAGCATCCCTCGGGCGCGCCCTGGCGCAATTTCTATGGCCGGTTCAAGGGCAAGGCCCTGCGCCAGACCCAGGAAGAGGTCCTGGACGCGGATCTGGACGGGCTGTCGCCCGGCCCGGTGGGCTGGGACGTCAACCCCGAGCGCAAGGAGCTGGATACCGGCGCGCTTTTCGGCGGGCGCGACCTGTGGCTGGAAATCGGCTTTGGCGGGGGCGAGCATCTGGTGCATATCTCCGGGTGCGAGCCGGATATCGGTCTGATTGGCTGCGAGCCCTATCTCAACGGTGTTGCCATGTTGCTGACCAAGCTGCGCAAGACGCCGCGGCCCAACGTGCGGGTTCACCCGGGCGATGCGCGCGACCTCTTTGACGTGCTGCCCGAGGCATCGGTGGGGCGGGCCTACCTGCTTTATCCCGATCCCTGGCCCAAGGCGCGGCACCATCGCCGCCGCTTTGTCACCGAAGAGCATCTGGCGCCGCTGGCGCTCGCGATGCGGCCGGGGGCCGAGCTGCGCGTGGCGACCGATATCGAGGACTACGTGCGCCAGACACTGGAAGAGGTGCCGCGCTGCGGGTTTGAGTGGCTGGCCGAGGGGCCGCAGGACTGGCGCCAGCCTTGGGAGGGCTGGATCTCGACCCGCTACGAGCAAAAGGCGCTGCGCGAGGGGCGTGTGCCGCATTACCTGCGCTTCCGCCGGGTCTAAGCGCGGTCAGTAGCCCTGCATCTTGACGCTGAGCCGGTCGAGCATGCTCAGGCATTGCGTCATCTGGTCCATGCTCACGAATTCATCCGCCTTGTGCGCCTGCTCGATCGAGCCGGGGCCGCAGAGGATGGCGGACATGCCCATGGTCTGAAAAATGCCCGCCTCGGTGCCGAAGGGCACGACATCGGCGCCATTCGCGCCAGTCAGCTCCATCATGATATCGCGCGCTTCTGATACTTCGGCGGGGATCAGCCCCTCGACCTCGCCGATGGTTTCCGTCTGGATATCTGCCTCGGGATAGACGGCGCGCATCGCGGGCAAGAGGATATCGGTGCAGTAGTAGTGCAGGTCATCCTTGACGAGGGCAAAATCGGACTGCTGCACGGGCCGCATCTCCCAATCGATTTGCGCCGTCGAGGGGATGACGTTATGCGCGACTCCCCCCACCAGCGCGCCGGTATTGATTGTCGTCCAAGGCGGATCGAACCGGCTGTAGGCGGGCGCGCGCCCGCGCAGCGTGTCCTTGAGCGCCAGAAGGCGCGCGACGAAGAGCGCGGCATACTCCACGGCATTCACGCCCCGGTCCGGCCCCGAGCCATGCCCGGCAAGCCCCGAGAACCGCGTGGTATATTCGCAGCAGCCCTTGTGGCCCTCGATCACGCGCATCATCGTCGGCTCGCCGATCAAGGCGACGGCAGGCTTGATCCCGCGCTCTGTCAGCGTCCGCGCTAGGGCGCGCGCGCCGACGCATCCGGTTTCCTCGTCATATGTGAACGAAAAATGAAGTGGCCTGCGCCCGATCCGCTGGGCAAAGGTGGGCGCCATCGCGACTGCGGCGGCGATGAACCCCTTCATGTCGCAGCTGCCGCGCCCATAGAGGCGACCGTCCTCCTCGTGCAGGGCAAAGGGATCGGTGGCCCAGACCTGATCGGCCACGGGTACCACATCGCTATGGCCCGAGAGCAGAACGCCGCCATCGCCCTCCGGGCCGATCGTGGCAAAGAGATTGGCCTTGGAGCCGTCCGCATCCTTCATGATTTCCACCCGCGCGCCCGAGGCCTCGAGCCGGCTGGCGAGGTAGTCGATCATCTCGAGATTGCTGTCCTGGGACACCGTCGGGAAAGCGATCAGTGAGCGCAGCAGAAAGAGGGTGTCATCAATGGGCAGGGACAAGGCGGCATTTCCTACGGGTCAGATGGTCAAAGGCAGGGGGCGCGGCCATGGCCGCCAACCCCGATCTGTGGCACGCAATGCGCGGCCTGCCAAGTGTTGCGTTAAGGCCTTGGGTTTTCCCTAAAGCCTAGATCGCAGCCAGGCCGCCCTCATTGCGTGTTCTGAGACGTCCGACCGGTCAGCGTTCAGCGCGGCCTCAGACGTCAAGCCAGATCGTGACCGGACCGTCATTGACGAGGCTGACCTGCATTGACGCGCCGAACTCTCCCGTCTGGCAGGGAATGCCCTCATTGCGCAGCGCCTCGGCAAAGCATTCGTAAAGGCGCTCGCCCTCGGCGGGCGGCGCGGCGGTGGAGAAGCCGGGGCGATTGCCGTTGCGTGTGTCCGCCGCAAGAGTGAACTGGCTGACCACCAGCGCACTGCCGCCAATGTCGCGCAGCGAGAGGTTCATCTTGCCCGCGTCGTCCTGAAAAATGCGCAGTTTCGCGATCTTGGCGGCCATCGTGGCAGCCCTACCTTCGTCATCGCCCTGCATCGCGCAGACGAGGATCATCAGGCCCGGGCCGGTCTGGCCGATGACCTCGCCTTCGACTTCGACGGCGGCGCGGGTGACGCGTTGGATGAGGGCGCGCATGAGCAGGCTCCTGTGATTTGTGCGTGGATGCTGCGATGGGTGCGGGCTGCGGTCAAGCCCGGCGGAGGCCGGCGGCAAGGCGGCCATCGGTGACCGCTATTCCGGCCGCGATGATGGCAAGGCCGACATAGGCCGAAGGACTGAGCGCCTCGTTCAGGAAGACGGCGCCGAGGCCGATGGCGAAGGGCGGTATCATCAGCGTGACAAGCAAGAGGTTGGCCGCGCCTGCGCGCCTGAGGATTGCGAAGTAGAGCAGATAGGCGCAGGAGGTCGACAGCACCGCCAGTGCGATCAGCGCGGCCCATGTGCCCAAGGCCAGATCGACACGCGGCACGCCGTCAACCATCAGGGCAATCGGTAGCATCAGGACCGCGCTGCCCATCAGCATCCCCAGCGCGTTCATCTGCGCCGGCTGGTCTGAGAGATGCTTGCGCGCCCAGACACCCGCGAAGGCATAGCTGAGCGCGGCAGCGATGACCGCGAGTTGCGCAAGGCTGCGCAGATCGAGATTTCGCGCTGCATCGGGGCCGATCACTACCGCGACGCCCAGCAGCCCCAGCGCCGCGCCGCCGATCTTGCGCGCGGTCAACGGCTCGTCCCGCAGCAAAAGCCCCGCGACGAGCGCGCCAAAGACCCCCGCCGTTCCGTTTAGGATGGAGGCGAGGCCGCCTTCGATCCGGCTCTGGCCCCAGAAGATCAGCGAAAAGGGCAGCGCGTTGTTGAGCCCGCCCATCACCAGATAGGCGCCCCAGATGCGGGGCGCGCGCGGGATGGCGATGCCGCGCAGGCGCACGATCAGCGCAAGAAGAGGCAGCGCCCAGATAACACGGTGCAGCGTGATGGTCAGGGGCGGGACCTCCCTCAGAGCGATCTCGGCAAAGAAGAAGGAGCCGCCCCAGATGGCCGAAAGGGCCAGCATCATGAGCGCGGAGGCGGGGGAGATGGAGGGCGATGTCATGTCCGGTCCATGCCATTGCGGTGCGCCGCAACGCGACCCGTTTCCTGCGCATTGGCAGGCTTGGCTTCATTGAGTGGCGGCGACGTATCCGATGGCTGCAGCAATCAGCAGGCCGATCAGTACGGCAAAGGCGATCTTCCACGCGGACCAGGGCCGCTCGCCCTGAACGCGGCCCGTTCGGCCATTGACGACAAAGCGGTAGCTCTTACCGCGATATTTGTAGGCGGCCATCCAGACAGGCAGCAGGATATGCTTGAAGGACGCATCGTCCACCTGCGTTTCGATCTGGTGGATGCGCTGGCGGTCGCCGCCGATGTCGAACTTGACATCGCGGGCGATCACCGCGTCCATCTGCGCACGCGCCTCGGTATACCCGTTCTCGAGCGGGACGGTGTAGCCCTCGGCGGCGAAGCCAGCCAGGTATTCAGGGTTGTAGGGCTCGAGCGCGGCCAGATCCCAAGGGGGCAGCGCGTCTGTATAGCGCTTGGGCAGGGTGTGGGATGCCAGCACAAGTACATCGTCAAAGGCGCGCGCGACGCGGCCTGAGACGCCGCGCCAGCGCACCTTGGGCACCTGGACGGTCTGACGCTTGCCGTCTCGCATAACGGTGCGCGTCTCGTAATAGACCGTGCCACGCTCGCCGCGATAGGACGAGCGGGTGGCGGCGTCGAATGTCCAGTAGGGCACGTAGATGCCGTTCAGCCTGCGCCCCTTGCGCGCATATTGCTTGAGCCCGCCCGGGGCAAACCAAAGCTGCCCCAGCCAGTCGGACATGGCGGCGCGTGCCGTGCCCTCGTCCAGGGCGAAGGGCAGAACGCCGCGCGGCTTGAAGCGCCTATGCGTGCCGGTGGAGGTGACCATGGGTGTGGCGCAGAAAGGGCATTCGCCCGCGTGGGCATCGCCCGCCAGCGCCACTTCTGCCCCGCAATTGGGGCACGACAGCAGGGCCTGCTCCTCGGTCTCGCCCGCCTCGCGGGGGGCTGCGAGGGCAGCGGCCAGATCCTGCTCGCTAAGGGCATCGTTCCAGGGGCCGGGGCCCGCAATCTCTTGCCGGTTGCCGCAATGGTCGCAGATCAGCGCCCCGCCGCCCGGGGCAAAGCGCAGGTCCGCGCCGCAGGCGTCACAGGGAAAACGGTGCTGGGCCAAAGATGGCGCGTCAGAATCGGGCGAGGGCATTATGGGGCCGATGCGGGTATGAGTATTTTTGCCAAGATGAAGCCCACGGTGTCACGCCGGGGGCGGGGGCGGCGGCATGATGGTGAAGAGCTGGGCGAGTTCCGGCACGTCCTCGGCCGCCAGCCAGCCATCCTGTCCGGCGGTCCAGACCATGGTGCCGCGCGCAAGCTCTCCGCCCGAGGCCATGCGGCCCATCGCGGCGCGGGAATAGGGTCCGCGCGTTTCGCCATTCTCGGCGATGTGCCAGACACGGTCGGGCGCGGGCGGCGGCGGGGGGGATTGGTGCGCCGCGGCGGGCTGAGCACCCCAAGGGCCCTGTTGGCGCGCCATCTGTCCCGCCATGGCCATTCCCATCCCCATGCCAAGGCCGGCGCCCATCCCGCCGCCACCGGACGGGTTGCCGGCAGCCTCGGTCATCGCCTCTGCGGTGGAATATTGCGTGTATTTGCTGAGATCGCCGGCGATGCCGACAGACGTGCGCTTGTCCAGCGCCTTCTCGACCGCAGGAGGCAGCGAGATGTTTTCGATGTAAAGCTCGGGGATGCTGAGCCCGTAGGCCGCGACGGTCTGGCTGATTGCTTCGGCCACCAGCTTGCCCAGATCGGCGGTGTTGGCGGCCATGTCGAGCACGGGAATTCCCGAGGCCGCGATGGCGCGGCTGAATTCCTGCACGATGATATTGCGGATCTGGAAGGTGATCTCGTCGCGGGTGAATTCGCCATCGGTGCCGACGATCTCGCGCAGGAAGAGGGCCGGATCGCTGACGCGCACGGTATAGGTGCCAAAGGCGCGGATGCGGGTGGGGCCGAATTCGGGATCGCGCAGCATAATGGGGTTTTTCGTGCCCCATTTCAGATCGTTGAAACGCGTGGTGTTGACGAAGTAGATCTCGGATTTGAAGGGGCTGCGGAAGCCGTGATCCCAGTGCTGCAGCGTCGTCATGATGGGCATGTTGTTGGTCTCGAGCATGTAGAGACCGGGGGTGAAGACATCGGCCAGCTGCCCCTCGTGGACAAAAACCGCCGCCTGTCCCTCGCGCACGGTCAGCTTGGCGCCGTACTTGATCTCGTGCCCCTCGCGCTGGAACCGCCAGACCATCGTATCGCGGGTGTCGTCCGTCCAATGGATGACGTCGATGAATTCACCGGTCAGAAAGTCGAAGATGCCCATGACGCGTCGTTCCTCAGCCGCTTTTCAATAGGCGCGAGTGAAGCATGTTTGGGGGGCGGTGCCAAGCACTTGCCGAGCGCGCGACCGCCCCGCACGCGCGGCATTGCCGAAGAGCGGGGGGCCGCCTAGACCGGCGAGGCGGTGGGCACTTCGGCCGCAGCCGAGGATCAGCTGGGCCCGCCGCGCCGCTCGGCTATGAGTTGGGTCAGTATGGGACGGGCGACGTCAAAGCTCATGCCCGGTTTCAGGCGGGGCGAATAAAGCAGGCGTAGCAACTCTTCGTCCTGCGTGGTCAGGAGCGCGAATTCATCGTCATCGTTGAAGATCGAGGGCCGCGCGTAAGGGCTGTCATTGGCAAGGCCGAGGCCCTGCGCCAATTCCTCGTGCACGCAGGATTTTCGCAGGAGATCCGGATGTTCCGAGCGGATGAAGGCAATGGCGCGGCGGTAGGTGTGATCGTTATTATTGCCTGAAAACGCGATGACAAGGCAGTGGATCGAGCGCGGCAGCGAGCGAAAGAGATCGAGCGAAGCTGGATTGATATTGGGCACCAGTGCGCGAATCCGGTCGACCGCCTCACCACGGTCATCCTCGCTCATGATCAGGACGTTGAAATTGGCATTGGCACCTGTGCTAGCGCTAATCGGATGGCCGGTGATACGGGCAAGACGGGCGGCATAGCCCTGCACGACGGAGCGGTCGGCGCTGCGTTGCGCCTCGGGGACGGAGGTGCCGAATTCGACGGACATGCGCACCGGCCCGGACCATTTGCGCAGGCCGCCCGCGCGGCCGTCGCCCGGCGCAAGGCCCCGGTTGCGCGCGTACTCGTCGTGAAACGCGATCCTCTCGAAATTGCGCATGAGATCCGTGTCGGTGTAGGGCGTGTCCGGCCCGCCGCCATCGGTGCGCAGAAGTCCCTGCGCGACAAGGCTCGCTTCGACCCGCGCGTAATGCGCGGCCAAGATGCGGCTTCGCTCGGAGGGGCCGGGGTCGGGCGCGGGTGCGGGCGGCTTCAGGTCCGCGGGGCGGGGTTGGGGCGTGGTTGTGGGCGGCGTGGACATGTCCGTGCAAGCAGCCATCGCCGCCAGAGACATAGCGCCGCAAAGCGTTTTCAACATGCCGCCCACCCGCATCGCTCAGCCCTTTGCCGCCGTGCCGACCGTATCGCCGAGGCCGGTCTTCTTGGCCTTGGCCGAGGCGAGCGTATCGCGCAGCTCGGATTCCATCTTTTTCAGATCCTCTTCGGCGGCGGCGCGGCGGGCTTTGCCCTCATCGGCGATCTGTAGCGATTCCTCGATGG
Source organism: Roseovarius roseus (assembly GCF_043355935.2). Lineage (NCBI taxonomy): Bacteria > Pseudomonadati > Pseudomonadota > Alphaproteobacteria > Rhodobacterales > Roseobacteraceae > Roseovarius > Roseovarius roseus. Next base: position 311,868 of record NZ_JBHFPE020000001.1, read on the forward strand.
TTCCGATCAGATCGGCGTTGGCTTTCTTGACGGCATCGATGTCAAAGACGCCGCGCTCCATCTCCTCGCGGATCACCTTGTTGCTCTCGCGCAGGTTGGCGGCGTTGGCGGTTAATAGCTCGTTGGTCAGGTCATTGGCGCCGCGCACCGCCTCGGCGGCCTCGGCGCTGCGCTGGATGGTGACGGCCTGCGCCAGCTGCGTCTCCCACAGGGGAACGGTGTTGACGAGGGTCGAGTTGATCTTGGTCACCAGCGATTTGTCGTTTTCCTGCACGAGGCGGATCGAGGGCAGCGACTGCATCGTCACCTGGCGCGTCAGTTTCAGATCATGCACCCGGCGCTCCAGATCATCGCGGGCGGCGCGCAGATCACGCAGCTCCTGCGCCTTCATCACCTTGTCGTTCTCGGCGGCCTTTTCGACTGCGGCCTCCTTGGCGGGAATATCCTTCTCGTCGAGAACGCGGATCTTCTCTTCGCCCGCCGCGATATAAAGCGCCAGCTCGTCATAGAAGGTCAGCGTGCGGTCATAGAGCATGTCGAGCGACTTGATGTCTTTCAGCAGCACATGCTCGTGCCGCAGGAGGTCGTCGGTGACCTTGTCGATCTGCGCCTGCACCGTCTCGAACCGGGCGGTGAACTTGGCGAAAGGCGCGGCGCGACCGAGGAGCTTCTCCCACCATGTCCGCTCGCGGCGCACGTCCAGCTCGCTGACCGAGAAGCCCCGGATCGTGGTGACGATCCCGCGCAGGGAATCGCCCGCCGGGCCCACATCCTTGTTGCGCACGCCCTGCAGCATGGATTGCGAGATTTCCTGCAACTGTGCCTGTGCGGCCGAGCCGAAGGAGACGATGGATTGCGTATCCTCCATGTCGATCTCACCCATGCGCTTCTTGATCTCGGCGCTCGCGGGTTTGTCCGCGTCCTTATAGGGGACGATGGCGTTCGCGTCGCTGGGCTCTGGCAGGATATGGCGGCTGACCTCTTCGACTTCGGCAAGGCTTGCTTCGGCCTGCTGGCGGACATTCTCGGGCATTAGGAATCCTCTCGGGTGGGGGATGGGGGCAGGTGCACGCCTTCGCGTTCCAGCCGGTCACGCAGCACGCTGATCTCGATTTCGAGCGCGCCTTGATCGTTCTCTAGCAGCTTCTGCGTCTTGGCGGAAAAATTCTGTTCCAGGTCATCCAGAAGGGCAAGGTAGTCGGCGCGGGCCGCCGCGTCCTGGCTGCGCGAGTAAAGATCGGCAAAGCGGATCGTCGCATCGCGTGCGCCCATGAGGTAGACGCCGGTATAGCGGCGCGCGGCGCTCAGATCGCGCGGATCGTCCTCGAGCGTGCGCAGCATGGTGCGCACGGTCTCCTGAAACTGTGCCACGCGCTCTTCCAGGCGGCGGTCGCGGGCGCGCAGGATGGCGTCCGACATCTGGGTTAGCAGCGCCTCGGCCTCGCGCACGGTGCGCGCCACCCGGTCCTGTTGAAACGTGTCGACGCCCTCCATCCCCTTGTCGCGCAAGGGGTCGATGCCGAAGGCGGCGATATGCAGGCCGGTGGTGACGATCCCGTAAAGCGCGGCGGCGATGACGCTTCCATCGCCCGAGAGGGCGGCAAGCGCGATGCCGATGCCGGCCAGCCCGGAAGAGAAAAGCTTGCGCGGGATGCCGGGACGGCGGGCGACTTTGCGCTCGGCATAGGCGGCTTCGGCGCGCAGCCCGCCCCGCAAGAGCCACGCCGAGAGGGCCAGGACCGCCGCCGACGCCGCACCAAAGGCCAGCCCGGCCGCGCCGCTGGCGAGCGATGCGAACAGCACCACGGCGGCGGGGACGAACATCAGGTTCGCGCGTGCGCCTGCAGGGTCCACGCGCGGGCGGGCCGCAGAACGGGGCTTGGCGCCGCCACTGGCCTTGCTGTCGCCATCCGGGCTGTACTTGCCGCCGAACCGCTGCGCCACGGGCCTAGAGCCCCCCCAGAAGGCCGCTGGTCACGCCCAGCATCAAAAGCATGAGCGCGGCGAAACTGATCTTTTCCATAAGAGTCCTCCGAGGCGCCACGGCGATGTCCCGGGCGAGATCGCGGCTGTCCTGCACCGCGCGCGCGGTTGCCGTGACCGCCAGTCCGATCAGAGCGACGACCACCAGAGCAGCGCAGAGAAATAGCAATATGCGTGTCATCGGGCGCCGTTCGTTCCGTTCCAAGCCTTGCGCGCAAGCCTATGGCAAGCAGGTGTGGCTTGCTAGGGGTAAGTTCAAGCGTGGCGCCCCGAAACAGGCCTAGCCGCGCATCCGGCTGCGCAGCGCGCTCAGCTGCACCTCCATTGCGTCGCGGTCCTCGGTCACGAAGGCGCGCAGCTCGCGGGTGAACTCCTTGTCCATGGAGGCGAGGAAGGCGATGTAGTCGAGGCGCGTATCCTCGTCCCCGGTCGAGCGGTATTGCATCACGAAGCGATCCGTCACTTCGCCCGTCTGTTCAAGGAAATGGCCCAGATGGCGGCGCAGCTCGCGGTGGCGATCGGGATCGTCGGCCAGCGCCTTCAGCATCAGGATCACGGTTTGGGTAAAGGTCTCGATCGGCTCGGCCAGGCCTGCATCCGTCAGCTCGTCGATCCGCGCGCGCATGCGTAGCAGGCGTGCCTTGGCCGCCTCGGTCAGCGCCTGCGCTGCGTGCAGACGGATTTCGGCAGCGCTCTCCAGATCCTTGTCGCGCAGCGGGTCTATTCCGAAGGCCATCATCGCCAGCAGCGTTGCCAGCACGCCCTGAATGGCGGCGTAATCCAGCGCGCCGGTTTTCGACCAGACGAGCCCGGCAAGCACGATGCCCGTCAGGACCGCGCCCGCGATCAGGAAGGGAAATCTCGGCCGCCGGGCGATCTCGGCCGCGTTGAACGCATCGCGATTGCGCAGCCCGACCGAAAGCCACCAGAACGCGATCCCGAAATGAAAAAGCGCTGCGGCATAAGTCATGATCTGGCGGGTATCGTCGCCGAAGAAGGTAACGACCAGCGGCGCGACCGCCAGGAAGAGAACCGATATCGCCATCTGGCTGCGCGGCCCCTTGAAAAGCGCGCTGGCCGGGGCGGAGCGTGTGTGGTGGCTCGTCGGCATCAAAAGTCGCCTCCCGTCACGAATGCGGGGATCATGACCTCGCGCTTGGCTGCCGCTCGATTACCCGGTGCGGTGTCCAGATCGGCGATTCCGAACATCGGATCGTCGATCTGGGTCAGGCTGGGGATGCTTCCGAAAAGGCTTTTACCTTTCTCAAACCCCGCGTAGTCAAAGCCATCCACCAGCGCCGTATGGTTGAACAGCAAGAAGAACAGCGCTGCGAACGAGAGGTTGGGCAGCAATCGCGACGTAAGCGTGCCGCCCGCCGTATCGGCCTCCAGATAGGCCCGGAAGCCCTTGAAAAAACGTCTGAGGCTCCAGACCATATAGGCCAGAGACCCCAGGATGATCGCCAGTGTAATGCCGTCCATGCCAGTTCCCGCTGCAAGCTGCGCACAGGGAGTTTGCCGTCGGATTTTGTCACGGTGAGGGCAGGGGGAGGGCGATGAGGTGAAATCGCCCTCTTCTGGCTGGCTTGGCGCCGCGCGGCGCTGGGCAAGTGGATGTAGCCCGGTGTCAGTCCTGATTGCGCCGGCGCGGGCCGCCGGGGGCCGGCTTGCGTGGGGCGCTGCTGCGGGTGCCCTTGGCGCCGGGGCCGGGTTTGCCGCCGGGTTTCGCGCCGGGCCTGCCCTTCGGGGCTTCGCCAGTGCGCGCGCCGGGTTTCGGCCCGGTTTTGTGCGCCGGCTTGCCGCCCGGTTTGCCCGCGGCCCGGCCACCGCGCGTCACCTCGGGCTTTACCGGGCCGGGCTTGCCAGCCAGCGAGGTCAGCTTGCGGCGTGGCCGGGCCTTGGGCTCGGCGGCCTCCAGATCTTCATCCGGGTCCATCCCCAACTGATCGCGCAGAACGCGGGGGCGGATTTCCTCGACCGCGCCGGAGGCCAGCTGGCCCAGTTGGAAGGGGCCATAGCTTACCCGGATCAGGCGGTTGACGGTCAGGCCCACGGCCTCCATCGCGCGGCGCACCTCGCGGTTGCGGCCCTCGCGGATGGCGACGGTGGCCCAGGCATTGGCGCCCTGCTGGCGGTCCAGCGTGACGGCCATCGGCTGAAACCGCTCGCCGTCGATCACCAGACCCTCGCGCAGGGGTGCGAAGGTGGCATCGGTCGGGCGGCCATTGACGCGCACACGATATTTGCGAAGCCAGCCCGTGCTCGGCAGTTCCAGCTTGCGCTTGATCCCGCCATCATTGGTCAAAAGCAGCAGCCCCTCGGAGGTGATGTCGAGCCGTCCCACGGTCATCACGCGCGGCAGATCCTCGGGCAGCTCATCGAAAATGGTCCGGCGGCCCTGCTCGTCGCTGTTGGTGGTCACGAGGCCGACCGGCTTGTGATAGAGCCAGACGCGTGCAGGCTCGGGTGCGGCCAGCGGCTTGCCATTGACGGTGATGCGGTCGCGGGCGGTCACATTGAGGGCGGGGCTATCGATGACCTTGCCATTGACGGTGACGCAGCCGGTCTCGATCAAGCGCTCGGCCTCGCGGCGGCTGGCAACGCCGGCGCGGGCGATGACCTTGGCGATCCGGTCGCCGGGAATGGGGGTGTCTGTGCTCATGGCGCGGGAATAGCGCAAAGGCAGCCTTCGCGAAAGCGCCTATCGCGCGGCGGCAAGGAATGGCAAAAGGGCGGCATGAGCTTTGCCAGTCATATGGAGACGGCCTTGACCGAGGCCCGCGCCGCCGCGCAGCGCGGCGAGGTGCCCGTGGGCGCCGTCCTGCTGGATGCGTCGGGCGCCGTCGTGGCGCGGGCCGGGAACCGCACCCGCGAGCTGAACGATCCCACCGCCCATGCCGAGATCCTGGCGATCCGCGCCGCCTGCGCCGCCGCCGGGTCCGAGCGGTTGGCGGGCCATACGCTCTACGTCACGCTCGAGCCGTGCGCGATGTGCGCCGCCGCCATCGCCGCCGCGCGGCTCAAGGCAGTCTGCTTTGGCGCGTCCGATCCCAAATCGGGCGGTGTGCTACACGGCGCGCGCGTCTTCTCGCATCCACAGGCGCATCATGTGCCCGAGATCTATGACGGCATCTCCGAGGCCGAATGCCAGCGCCTTCTGACCGAGTTCTTCGCCGTGCGTCGCGGCTGAACCCCGCGAAGGGTCAGGTCATCTCGCCCCGAACCCGGTCGCGTAGCACGAATTTCTGGATCTTGCCGGTCGAGGTCCGCGGAATGTCCGTAAAGACGAACCGGCCGGGCACCTTGTAGTGCGCAAGGTGATCGCGGCACCATGCGCGCAGGGCCTCGGCCTCCACTTCCTGACCCGCGGCAAGCTCGATAAAGGCGCAGGGCGTCTCGCCCCATTTCTCATGCGGCATGGCCACAACGGCGGCCACGCTGACCGCCGGGTGGCGATAGAGCGCTTCCTCCACCTCGATCGAGGATACATTCTCGCCGCCCGAAATGATGATGTCCTTGGACCTGTCTTTCAGCTGGATGTAGCCATCGGGATGCACCACCCCCAGATCGCCCGAGTGGAACCAGCCGCCCTCGAACGCACGCTGCGTAGATTTCGGATTGCGGAAATAGCCCTTCATCACGACATTGCCGCGAAACATCACCTCGCCCATCGTGGCGCCATCGCGGGGGACGGGGGTCATGGTGTCGGGATCCATGACATCCAACTGCTCAAGCGGCAGATAGCGCACGCCCTGGCGGGATTTGAGCTTGGCCTGCTCTCCCGGCGCCAGCTGCGACCAATCCGCGTGCCATTCGTTGACGACCGAGGGCCCGTAGGTTTCCGTCAGCCCGTAAAGATGCGTGACGTCAAAGCCCGCCTCCTGCATCCGCGCCAGAACCGTCTCGGGCGGCGGCGCGGCGGCGGTAAAAAACTGCACCGTGCGGTCCAGCTGGCGCCGCACGCCCTCAGGCGCCTCGATCAGCAGGGACATGACGATGGGCGCGCCGCACAGATGGGTTACACCCTCGGAGGCCAGCGCGTTCCAGATCGGCTCGGCCCGGACTTGCCGCAGGCAGACATGGGTGCCGATGATGGCGGACATGGTCCAGGGAAAACACCAGCCATTGCAGTGAAACATCGGCAGGGTCCAGAGGTAGACCGCGTGCTTTGGCATCGAGGTGATCAGCGCATTGCCCTGGGCCAGCAGATAGGCGCCGCGATGATGCGAGACCACGCCCTTGGCGTCGCCCGTGGTGCCGGACGTGTAGTTGATCGAAATCGCGTCCCACTCATCCTCGGGCATGAGCCAGGCGAACTCGGGATCGCCTTGCGCGACGAACGTTTCATAGTCCACCGCCTCGGTCGGGTGCGCGAAGCCATCAAATTCGGGATCGTCATACTGGATCAGCAGCGGGCGCACGTCGCAAAGCTTCAGCGCCTCCTCCATGAGGGGCATGAATTCGCGGTCGACGATCACCACGCGCGCCATGGCATGATCCAGCTGAAACGCGATGATCGCAGCATCCAGCCGCGTGTTGATCGAATGCAGGACCCCGCCGCACATCGGCACGCCATAATGGCACTCCAGCATCGCGGGCGTGTTTGCCAGCATGGCAGAAACGGTGTGGCCCCGCCCGATGCCCTCGGCCGCCAGCGCCGAGGCCAGCTGCCTTGAGCGCGCGTAGAACTCGGCATAGCTGCGTCGCAATGGACCGTGCACCATGGCCGTGTGATCGGGAAAGACCTGCGCCGCCCGGTCCAGAAAGGTCAGCGGCGTCAGCGGCTGATAATTCGCCGGATTTCGCTCCAGCCCCGCGTCATATGGATTGGGCGTCATCAGCTCACGCATCCTGATCACAGGGCAGGGTATGGGGTGTCTTCACTTGGGTTTCTCCTCGTCCAAAGCGCTCTCCCTCTGCCGCAGCTCAGCGGCGCGCGCCCTTCGGAACAGTCATAGCGCACCCAGCTCAGGACCGTGAAGAGTTTCGCGACATTCCTCATCCCGCAAGCGGCGGGCGGCACGGCAAACCGGGGCCGGCAGAGATCCGGCCCCCGCTTCATCGTGGTGAAAATCCTCAAATCCCGCTGTTAAAGGTCGATCGTCTTCATCACTTCCGGCTCGATCACGTCGACGCCGGGCAGCGCTTCCACCAGCGCCTCGGCCGATTGCTCGAGCACGTCGAAGGTGCGGTAATGGCAGGGGATGACCGTCTTGAAGTCAAAGAACGTCTTGGCGGCATAGGCGGCGCGGCGCATGTCCATGGTGAAATGTCCGCCCGCGCAGAGGATGCCGATCTCGGGCTGGTGCAGATCCTGAAACACCTTCATGTCGGCCATCACGTCCGTGTCGCCGCTGACATAGATTGTGCGCCCCTCGGCCTCGATCATGTAGCCACATTCGCTGCCCGGCACGTTGGGGCCGTCTTTGCCGGGAAAGCTGCTGGAATGCGTGGCGTGCACCATCGTCACGCGCACGCCGCCCAGATCGACCGTGCCGCCCTTGTTGAACCCGGTGGTTTCGATCCCTTCATGCTCGGCCCAGTGATTCATCAGATCGAACTGGCCGACAACCGGCACCTTCAGCTTGCGGGCAAGGTCCAGCGTATCGCTGGCATGGTCGAAATGCGCGTGGGTCAGCAGGATGTGCGTCGCGCCCTCGGTGGCCTCGCCGTGTTTCTCTTCGGGCAGCATCGGGTTGCCGTTCAGCCACGGGTCGATCAGCAGGGTCTGTCCGCCCCATTCGATGCGAAACGAGCTGTGTCCAAGCCAGATGATCTTCATAATGTTCTCCTCATATGTGCTGCCATCACGCTAGCACAGCGCAGGCTGTGCGCCAGCGGTTCCCTTGGCGGAGCTTGCACTGGGACCGGGGCGGCGGTAAACGCAGGCAAAGCGCCCAGAGCCCAAGTTCAGACACCGAAGGATCGCCCAAATGTCCATCGACACCACCACCGCCGCCCGCGTGGCCAAACTGGCGCGGATCCGCGTCGAAGAGGATGCGCTGCCCGCGCTCGCGGATGAGTTCAACACCATCCTCGGCTTCATCGAGCAGCTGAACGAAGTGGATGTGGAAGGCGTCGAGCCGATGGTGTCGGTCACGCCCATGCGCCTGCCGCGCCGTGCCGACGAGGTGACGGATGGCAACCAGCAGCAAAAGATCCTGTCGAATGCGCCCGATGCGCGCGAAGGCTTCTTTGCCGTGCCGAAGGTGGTGGAATGATGACCGATCTGAACACGCTGACCATTGCCGATGCCCGCGATGCCCTGCGCAAGGGCGAGGTGACCAGCGCCGAGCTGACCGAGGCCTGCCTCGGTGCGATCGAGGGCGCCAGCACGCTCAATGCCTTTGTGCATAACACTCCCGACATCGCGCGCGAGATGGCCACGGCTGCCGACGCGCGCCTCAAGGGCGGCGACGCGCCCGCGCTTTGCGGTATCCCGCTGGGGATCAAGGATCTGTTCTGCACCAAGGGCGTGGCCAGTCAGGCTGGCAGCGGCATTCTCAACGGCTTTACCCCCGAATACGAATCGACCGTCACGCAGAACCTCTGGGATGCGGGCGCGGTCATGCTGGGCAAGCTCAACATGGACGAATTCGCCATGGGCTCGTCCAACGAGACCAGTGTTTATGGCGGTGCCGTGAACCCTTGGCGGCGCGGCAATGACGAGGCGCAGCTGACGCCGGGCGGCTCTTCCGGCGGCTCGGCCAGCGCGGTGGCGGCGGATCTCTGCCTTGGCGCGACGGGCACCGATACCGGCGGCTCGATCCGCCAGCCGGCCGCCTTTACCGGCATCACGGGGATCAAGCCCACTTACGGGCGCTGCTCGCGCTGGGGCGTTGTCGCCTTCGCCTCCAGCCTCGATCAGGCGGGGCCGATGACCAAGACGGTGCGGGATAGCGCCATCATGCTGGAGGCGATGTGCAGCCATGACCCGAAGGACAGCACCAGCGCCGACCTGCCCGTGCCCGATTTCGAGGCAATGCTGACCGGCGATATCAAGGGCAAGGTGATCGGTATCCCCCGCGAATACCACATGGACGGCATGCCCGCCGAGATTGAAAAGTTGTGGGAAAACGGGCGCGCCATGTTGAAGGATGCAGGCGCCGAACTGCGCGATATTTCGCTGCCGCATACCAAATACGCGCTGCCCACCTATTACGTGATCGCGCCCGCCGAGGCGTCGTCGAACCTCGCGCGTTATGACGGGGTGCGCTATGGTCACCGGGCCAAGCTGGCACCGGGTGATGGCATCACTGAAATGTATGAAAAAACTCGCGCCGAAGGTTTCGGCGCCGAGGTGCAGCGCCGCGTCATGGTGGGCACCTACGTGCTCTCGGCAGGCTTCTACGACGCCTATTACAACCGCGCCCGCAAGGTGCGCACGCTGATCAAACGCGACTTCGAGCAGGTGTTCGACGCAGGTGTCGATGCCATCCTCACGCCCGCCACCCCCAGCGCGGCGTTCGGCCTTGGCGAAATGGCAAGCGCGGACCCCGTACAGATGTATCTCAACGATGTTTTCACCGTCACGGTGAACCTTGCCGGCCTGCCGGGCGTTTGTGTCCCAGCCGGGCAGAACTCCCAAGGGCTGCCGCTGGGGCTCCAGCTGATCGGGCGCCCGTGGGAGGAAGGTGATCTGCTGAATTGCGCCTATGCGCTCGAGCAGGCCGCCGGATTTGTGGCCAAGCCCGGCAAATGGTGGTAATCCCCGGCGGATACTGATCGGCCAGGCTGGACGAGGCAAAGTTTGACATGCGATTTCTAATGACAAGTGCGGCCCTAGTGGCGCTAGCCGCTTGCGGCACGTCCATTCCCGATAGCGGGCCGGACATGGGGGCAGGCGTCGGTTTCGGAAACTATGCCGAGTATCAGGCGCGGCAGGATGCGCAGCTTGCGGGCGAAGCGTTGCCGGCGCCTGCGGCGGTCTCCTCGGCGCCGTTGGATGCAACGGGCAACGTCGGGGCGGGAAGTGAAGCAGATGACATCGCGGCCCAGACGCGCGCGGCCCTAGGCACCGGCTCGGCGGATGCGTCCGCCGGCTCGGCCATCGATGCCGCGCCGGGCAATCCCGCGCCGCCGATCACCAATAGCAACGGTATCTCCGTCGAGAACAATTTCGACGCTGTCAGTGCGCGCCGCTCGATCGAGGATGATGCCGCACGTGTCGCCGCGCAGCGCCAGCAATATCAGGTGGCGGCTGTGGAGTCGTTGCCCAGCCGCTCGGGCGGCGAGGGGCCCAATATCGTGGCTTATGCACTCAGCACCGATCACGCGCCGGGCACGCAGCTCTATCGCCGGGGCGGGCTGAACAAAGAGGCCAAGTTCGAGCGCGCCTGCGCCGGGTATTCCGGCCCCGATCTGGCGCAGATCGACTTCCTGTCGCGCGGCGGGCCCGAGCGGGACCGCCTTGGCCTTGATCCCGATGGCGACGGGTATGCCTGCTCATGGGATCCGCGGCCGTTCCGCAGGGCTGCTGGCAACTGATCCGCCCCGTGACGGGTACCGAAGCACAGGGCGCGGAGGCCATATGGCAGCCATCGCCTAATTACGGTGCCCGCAGGGATGGGCTTACCCCCGACATTCTGCTGATTCACTTTACCAACATGGCCAGCGCCGAGGCGGCGGTGGCGCGGCTCTGCGATCCGGCGGCCGAGGTTTCGGCCCATTACGTCATCGCAGAGGATGGTCGCCTGTGGCAACTCGTCGACGAGGCCGAGCGCGCCTGGCACGCAGGGCAGGGCAGTTGGGATGGGCGCGGCGACGTCAATTCCCGCTCGATCGGGATCGAGCTGGCCAATCGCGGTATCCATCCCTTTCCCGAGCCCCAGATGCGCGTGCTGGAGCGCCTGATGCATGGCATCATGGCGCGCTGGCATATCCGTCCAGAGCGGGTCATCGGCCATTCGGACATCGCCCCCGACCGCAAGGACGACCCCGGCCCTCACTTCGACTGGCAGCGGCTGGCCCTGCAGGGGCTGGCGGTTTGGCCCGAGGCAGGCGGCCCCGCGCCATTGGAGGCGTTTCGCAGCCTCGCGCGGCAGGTGGGGTACGGAGGCGAATATAGCGATGCGGATCTGCTGACCGCCCTGCGCCTGCGCTGGCGTCCCGGGGCGCAGGGGCCGCTGTCCGAAGGCGATATGGCGATCCTCGCGGATATCGCCGCGCGCTTTGGCGTTGACCGGGGCGGCACGGGCGCTTAGGTGCCAAGTGCGCGGAGGGCTGGATGGCCGCTTTGACGGGTTTTGGCCTGTTGGGGAGGAAAGTCCGGACTCCACAAGGCAACGGTGCCGGGTAATACCCGGCCGGGGTAACCCGAGGGAAAGCGCCACAGAAAAGAAACCGCGTCCGTCTGACGGGCGTAAGGGTGAAACGGTGGGGTAAGAGCCCACCGCGGGGCTGGCAACAGCGCCGGCACGGCAAGCCCCACCGGGAGCAATGCCAAATAGGGACCGCGCGCGGGGCAGGTCGGGTTCGCTCGATACCGCCCGCAGGCACGTCTTGGCCCGGCGGTCCGGGTTGGCAGCCAAAGGGGCGGTGGCAACACCGTCTTTAGATGAATGGTCATCCAGGGGCGGGCTACGGCCCGCTCTGGACAGAATCCGGCTTACAGGCCCTCCGCGCGTTTCGGGCTTTGCCCGATTGGATTGTCTTGAAAAGGTCGGTCGTGCCCTCGTTTCATGCGGCGGCGCATGGTGCGGGCCGGGTATGGGTATTTGGCTCAAGAAAAAACCGGGGGTGCGGCGCCTATCTGCCCTTATGCGGTTGACTCGGGGCGCGGTGTGGGTAAAAGGCAGGAAATTGAATTACCGGCAGCGGCGCTGCCCGGCGCAGGAGATGACAAATGGCGAAGCCGACCACAATCAAGATCCGCCTGAATTCGACCGCGGGCACGGGCCACTTCTATGTGACCAAGAAGAACGCCCGCACGATGACGGAAAAGATGGCGATCAAGAAATACGACCCCGTCGTGCGCAAGCATGTCGAGTACAAGGAAGGCAAGATCAAGTAACGATCTGTCATGACTTTTGAGGTCTGAGAAGCCGCGCTGGTTCAGCGCGGTTTTTTTCGTTCCGAAGCGAGGATATCGCGTGCCAGCCTTATGCTGGCAGGTGGCGCATCACGAAATCCGCACGGTCCTGTATGGGCGCGAGGGGCAACGTGATGAGCGTATAGCCGAGGCTCTTGTAGGTGCGCTTCATCTCGCGACTGGTGGCCTTGGCCTCTGCTGCGTCCGGCCTTCTTTGCGCATCTTGAGTGAATATCTGGTCCCAGTAGGGTGCAAGAAACACCGCAGGCTCGTAACGGAATGACTGAGCCGCGCGCAGGGCATGATCTGGTAAAGGCAGGCCGCAGAGGGCGAGATAACCCAAAACGTCCGGCACTCCGCGATCCATTAGTACGGGGCCGGTGCCGCATGACGCCTCGTGATGGGAACGCATGTCTCAGCTGAGCATGAGGTCTGCGAAGGCTGTCCGATCTGCTCAGGGCAGGGCGGATCCGCCGATGGCACTCTGATCCCGGATGATTGCGCGGCCTGCCTCGGGCATGGTGCGTAGCCCGCGCGCGCCGAGTGCCGCGATCAGGCTGGTTTTTTCGGAACCGGGACCGCCGGTAATGACGAAAAAACGTGCGGACATCGGTTGTCCTCGACTTCAAATGGTAAAGGAAACGCAAAAGGCCGACCCGAAGGTCGGCCTTGTTCCTTTTGTCATGTCCGGCGCGGGTTACTCACGGTTGCCCATCAGCTGCAGCAAGAACATGAACATGTTGATGAAGTCGAGATAGAGGCGCAGGGCACCCATAATCGCCGACTTGCCCAGCCATTCGCTATCACCGTGATGCGCGTGGGCCAGATACTCGTTCTTGATCGACTGCGTGTCATAGGCCGTGAGACCCGCGAAGATCAGAACACCGATGATCGAGATCGCGAACATGATCGCCGGAGAGGCGAGGAAGATGTTGATGATCGACGCCACGATCAGGCCGATCACGCCCATGATCAGGAAGCTGCCCCAACCCGAGATGTCCTTCTTGGTGGTGTAACCCCAGAGGGACAGACCGGCGAAGGCGATCGAGGTGGTCAGGAAGACCTGAGCGATCGAGAAATCGGTGAAGACGATGAAGATATAGCTGATCGACACGCCCATGACGGCCGCGAAGGCGTAAAAGAACAGCTGAGCGGCGGCTGCCGACAGTTTGTTGATCACCGCGCCGAAGGCGAAAACCATGATGAGCGGCGCAAACATGACGACCCAGCGGGTGATGCCGGTGAACAGCGTCTCCATCATGTAGGCGTTGTTGCCCACGGCCCAAGCCGTCAGGAAGGTCAGCAGCATGCCCACGGACATCGTGCCGTAGACCTTGTTCATATGGGCGCGAAGACCCTCGTCGATCGCGGCTGTGCGGGTTCCGCCCGCGGTCCGGATCGTATTGTATTCAGCCATTTAAGCCTCCGTGTTGCATAAGCTGGACCCCTGTCTGGGGCTTTGCAGACAATATCGGGGGCCGGGGGCGTATTTTCAAGGTTTTTCGGTCAGGGATTTGCACATGCCGCCGCGCGGATTGCCGCAGCGACATATGCCGATCCGGGCGCACCTCAGCAGCCGCGGCGCGCGCGCCATACCTGCGGGATGTCCCAGAACGCGCGCCGTGCCTCGCGACGGGCTTCGGCGGGGGTGAGGCCGATATCCGAAAGCGCGGCGTCATCCAGCGCAGCCAGCGCGCGGCGCGAGCGGTAGAGCGCGATCAGCGAGCCAAGGCGTAAAGGGCGAAGGGCGGCGGCGCGGCGGGATTGAACGAGCGTGGTCATGATGTGTATCCTTTCAATATGTGATATGTTGACGGAAATACATTTCGTCTGTTGATGTATGGTAGAGAGTGATCAATATTGAAAATGAATGTTTATGGAGAAATGCATCATGGATGGTGATGGATGAGAAATCTCGACATGACGACGCTGCGCTCCTTCGTGGCGGTGGCCGATCAGGGCGGCGTGACGCGGGCGGCGCAGATATTGAACCTCACGCAATCCGCCGTCTCGATGCAGCTCAAACGGCTGGAGGATCTCTTGGGCCTCGGCCTGCTGGATCGCAGTGGCCGGCGCATCGCGCTGACCCCCGCGGGCGAGCAGATGCTGGGCTATGCGCGCCGCCTTGTCGCGCTGAATGACGAGGTGGTGGGGCGCCTCACCGATCAGGTCTGGGAGGGCGAAATCACCTTCGGCGTGCCGCATGATATCATCCACCCGGTGATTCCCCGCGTTCTCAAGCAGTTCAATGCCGCCTTCCCGCGGGTGCGGGTCCATCTCAGCTCGCTTTATTCCAGCCTGCTGATGGAATCGCATGGCAAGGGCGAGATCGACCTGATCCTGACGACCGAGACGGTGCTGGGCCCGGGCGGCGAGACGCTGAGCGAGGTGCCGTTGCGGTTCTACGGCGCCCAGGGCGGCTCCGCGTGGAAGCAGCGCCCACTGCGTATCGCGACCTGCCGCAACTGCCTCTTTCGCCCCAAGGCGATCCGCCTGCTGGAAGAGGCCGGTATCGACTGGGAAAGCGCGATCGATTCGGACTCCGACGGCGCGATCGAGGCGACCATCAGCGCCGATCTGGCCGTGACCGCCATGCTGGAAGGCACCGCGCCCCATCTGCTGGAGGCGGTGCCGCAGGCGGCCGGGCTGCCGGATCTGGGGATGCAGAAGATCAACATATATGGCGGGGCAACGCCGCGGACCGAGTTGGTGACGCAACTGGCTGCGGTGGTGCGTCAGGGCTTTGGCGCGACCCTGCTGGCGGCGGCCTCATGAGCGGTCACGCCATCCGGATCACCACCTTGCCCGTGGATTTGCGCGCGCGCAGCAGCTCCAGCGCCTCGGCCGCGCGGTCCAGCGGGTAGAGGTGATGCGCCTGCGGGGCAATTCGGCCCTCCGCAGTCCAGTCCAGCAACTCGTTCAGCGACGCGGTCAGGATTTCTGGCGCGAATTTCAGGTAGCCGCCCCAGTAGAGCCCCATGACCGTCAGGTTCTTGACCAATAGGTGGTTGGCCGGGATCTGGGGCACGTTGCCGCTGGCGAATCCGATTGTGAGGATGCGTGCCTCGGGGCGGCAGGCGCGAAAGGCGGCGGTGAACTGATCGCCGCCGACAGGGTCATAGACCACATCGACACCGCCCAGATCCTTGGCTTTGGCGCGGATGTCATCCGTTTCGCTGTCGATAAGGTGATGCGCCCCAGCGGCGCGGGCGGCGTCCAGCTTGTCCGCGCCGCGGGCGCAGGCAATGACGCGCGCGCCCATCGCGGCGCCGATCTCGACCGCGGTCAGGCCCACACCACCTGCCGCACCCAGCACCAGCAGCGTCTCGCCCCGGGTCAGCTTTGCACGATGCGCCAGCGCCAGATGCGAGGTACCATAAGCGATCTGAAACGCGGCGGCGGCCTCATGCGTCATGGCATCGGGCAGCACCACGGCCCGCGCGGCGTCAAAGCAGCCATATTCGGCCAGGCCGCCCTGACCGCCATAGACCGCCACGCGCGTGCCGGGGGCCGGGCCCGATACCCCATCCCCAAGCGCCTCCACCACGCCCGAAACCTCAAGGCCTAGGGTGAAGGGCAGATCCGGCGTGTCCTGATAACGTCCGCTCATCATCAGAAGGTCGGCGAAGTTGAGACCGCATGCATGGATACGGACGCCGATCTGGCCGGGGCCGGGACGCGGCAGCGCGCAGGTCTCGAGCGCCGGCGGCGTGTCATGCGAGGTGACACGAAAGGCGCGCATGGTCATGGCGAGTATCCTTTGATCAGGCAGGGCGGAAATCACGGTACACTCGGGCACGCGCATCACGGGCGTAGCGGAGATCGCGCGGTTCTGTCAATTTGTGCACGAGTTGGAGACAGTAGGATGCTACCGCTTAAATTGATTAAATTTTGATCAAACATCTTCACGCGTATAAAATTTCTTGTATCTTTGCGTCTTGATGTTAATCTTTCGCGGGTATCAAACGTTGTGTTTCTAGCGGGATGCAGCCACGCGAACCTGCTCATTCGATGTCCGGGCACGCGCTGGTCATCCACTTTTAAAGGATAGAAAAGATGCCTCATCCCGTAGATGTTCATGTGGGAAAACGGATTCGCCATCGCCGCTGGCTGGTCGGAATGACCCAGCAACAGCTGGCCGAAAGTGTTGGGATCAAGTTCCAGCAGATCCAGAAATACGAGACGGGCGCGAACCGCGTCAGCGCCTCGCGCCTCTGGGATATCGCAGCGTCAATGGACGTCAATGTCGCCTTCTTCTTTGAGGGCGTGGATGCCTCGCAGACCTCAGATGCCGATCAGGCCACGCCTCGCAATGGCCGCACCGGTCCGGCGGATCTTCTGGGCGACAAGGAAGCGCTGGATCTGGTGCGCTCCTATTACGCCATCCCCGAGAATCAGCGCCGCCGTCTCTTTGACCTGGCGCGCGTGCTCAGCGACGTCGCCTGACAGCGCTGACCTGTAGCAGGCAGAGCTTGTGACGCGCGGCCCTTGCGCCTATTGCTGCGGCAGTAAGGCGGGACAGGGGCGGCGCGATGCAAGACCAGCAGGTGAACAGCCAGATTATCAGCTCGGCCCATGCAGCCGCCGACGCGGCGAGGCGTGCCATCCTGCCCTATTTCCGCCTGCCCGATCTGGGCGCCGAGGACAAGTATCTGCCCGGCGCGCGCAGCGAGGGCGTGTATGACCCCGTGACCGCAGCCGATCGCGCCGCCGAGCGCGAGATGCGGCAGGTTCTGTCGCAACTTCGACCGGATGACGCGATCCTTGGCGAAGAATTCGGGCGAAGCGACGGGACCAGCGGGTTGACATGGGTGCTGGACCCGATTGACGGCACACGCGGTTTTCTTGCCGGCACGCCCACCTGGGGGGTCTTGATTGCCGCCTGTGACGCGGGCGGTCCTATCTACGGCCTGATCGATCAACCCTATATCGGTGAGCGGTTCGAGGGCGGCCTCGGCCGTGCCTCCATGACCGGCCCGATCGGACCGCGCGACCTGCGGACCCGGCCGGCGCGTCCCTTGTCGCAATCTACCGTGATGACCACATTCCCCGCTGTCGGCACGCCCGAAGAGGGCGCGGCCTTTGCCGATCTGGCGGCGGCGGCGCGTATGGTGCGCTATGGCTACGATTGCTATGCTTATGCCCTTCTGGCGATGGGCCAAGTGGATCTGGTGGTTGAGGCGGGGTTGAACCCTTACGATATTTGCGCGCCCATCGCGGTGATCGAGGCGGCGGGCGGGCTGGTGACCGACTGGCAAGGCGGGCCAGCGCAAGGCGGCGGCCGCGTGATCGCCGCCGCCAACAAGCAGCAGCATGCGGCGGCGCTCGAGATTCTCGGACGCGTGGCCTGATCGCAGCATTTGGCGTAAGTGGTGGGTGTGCGGCGACTCATCACTGGCGGGAATGCGCCGAGGGCGTTAACGTCTCCGCGAATTGCCCTTGCACCCGGAGCTGCCCCGATGCGCCAGATCCTAGCCGCCTGTATTGCCCTGACTGTGATTGTGCCACTGCCCGCACTCAGCGCCGAAAATGTAAGCGCCTCGGCCAAACCCGCTGTCGCGGACATTCGCGCGCGGAACGGGTTATCCGCGCTCGAGATCAGCCCGGCACTGGGGCGCGCCGCCGCGGCCCATGCGGATGACATGGCGGCCAACGGGTTTTTCAGCCATACCGGCTCCGACGGCTCCGGTATCGGCGACCGCGCCCATTCAGCCGGGTACGGCTATTGCTTCATCGCCGAGAATATCGCCAAGGGCCAAGGCAGCCTTTCGCAAGTGATCGAGGGCTGGATGGGCTCATCGGGCCATCGCCGCAATATCCTGAGCGAAGGCGCGCGCGAATTCGCGGTGGCGCGCGGCGCGGGCGATGTCTGGGTGATGGTGCTGGGCCGTCCCGGCTGCTGAAAGCACATCAAGAACGCCTGCCATCGCATTCAACCACCAAAGAATTTCGGCTTTAGCCGTAGGAGGGTCTCGCAGATCTGCGAGGTCAGGGTTTGCGCCAGTCCCAGGGCCTCCTGATGGGCGCCATACCCCTTGCGTACTGCGGCCTCAATGGTCGAGGACTGGACCAGCGCGGCGACAAGCTCGGGGTGGCGCGCGGCATAGCCTTTGCCGAACTGGGCGTCGATGGCCGCGACGGCATCGCCCAGATGGCGCACGGCGGCTGGGGTATCTGGCATGGGGTGTCTCTCCTATTTGGCCTTGTGATCTAGGGCATGGGGCGCGAGCGGCGAGGGGGGCGCAATCTTCTTTTCCGCCGCCGCCAGCCGCAGCACCGGATTGTTTTTCACGCGGCCCCCGTCTACACCTGCGCAAGGATATTGCGGCGATGCAGCGAGAGGGCCCCATGAGCGAGAATGATCACACACCCGATGCCCCTCTCGCCGAAGAGGATCGCAGCGATGACGCCTACGAGCTGGATCGCAACGCGGTGGCGCGGATCATTCACGCCGTCGACAATGACGACCGCGTCCAGCTGATCGAAGAGATGGAGCCGCTGCACCCGGCGGACATCGCCGACCTGCTGGAGCAGATCAGCGCCTTTGACCGGCGCCGGGTCATCGCCCTTTACGGCGACGAATTCGACGGCGACATCCTGTCGGAACTCGACGAATCGATCCGCGAGGAAGTGCTGGGTTATCTCAGTCCCGAGGTTCTGGCCGACGCCGTGCGCGAACTGGACAGCGACGACGTGGTCGATCTGGTCGAAGATCTGGAGGATCACCAGCAGAACGCCATTCTGGAGGTGCTGGAAGATAGCGACCGCATCGCGGTGCGCCAATCGCTGACCTATCCCGAATACTCTGCCGGCCGCCTGATGCAGCGCGAGGTCGTGATGGCCCCCGAGCATTGGAATGTGGGCGAAGCCATTGATTTCATGCGAAACCAGACGGATCTGCCCGAGCAGTTCTATCACATCATCCTCGTCGATCCCAAGCTGCATCCCGTGGGCAACGTGACGCTGGGCAAGCTGATGTCATCGCGGCGTGAGGTTATGCTGAGCAGCCTTGTCGAGGACACGTTTCATATCATTCCGGTGACCCAGGACGAGGGCGACGTGGCCTATGCGTTCAACCAGTATCACCTGATTTCGGCCCCCGTAGTGGACGAGAATGACCGCCTTGTCGGTGTCATCACCATCGACGACGCCATGGCCGTTCTGGACGAAGAGCACGAGGAAGACATCCTGCGCCTCGCCGGTGTGGGCGAGGGCGGGCTCAATGACAACTTCATCGACACGACGCGCCAGCGCTTCCCGTGGCTGGCGGTCAACCTCGTGACGGCGATCCTTGCGTCGCTGGTCATCGCGCAATTCGAGGCTACGATCTCGCAATTCGTGGCGCTTGCGGTTCTCATGCCGATCGTCGCCTCGATGGGCGGCAATGCGGGCACGCAGAGCCTGACCGTCTCGGTCCGGTCCATCGCCACGCGCGACCTTACCGGCTCGAACGTCTGGCGCGTCATTCGGCGCGAGGTGACGGTGGGCCTGATCAACGGGCTGATTTTTGCCGTGGTCATGGGCGTGATCGGCGTGATCTGGTTCGGCAGTCCTGCGCTTGGTTATGTGATCGGCGCGGCGATGGTAATCAACCTTGTGGTGGCCGGGCTGGCTGGAACGGGCATCCCGGTGCTTCTGGAAAAGGCGGGGGTCGATCCGGCGCTGGCCTCGGGCGCCTTCGTGACGACGGTCACGGATATCGTCGGCTTCCTCGCCTTTCTCGGCCTCGCCGCGCTGTTCCTTCTGTGAGCGATCTGGCCGCGATCAAGGAGGCCGCGCGGCGCGCTGCCTTTGCCCGGCGCCGCGCGGCCCATGCGGCGCGCGGCCCGGCCCCCGCAGGGCATCTGTCCGAGGTGCTGGCGGGCTATCGCGGCGTGCCGCTGGCCGGATACATGCCCATCCGCACCGAGATCGATCCGCTGCCGGCGATGGAAGAGGCGGCGGCGCATGGCCCCGTCGGCGTGCCGGTGATCACCGCCGCGGGCGCGCCGCTGGTCTTTTCACGCTGGACACCCGGCTGTGCGATGACAGACGGGCCCTTCGGCGCGCGCATCCCCGAGGTCGAGGCGCTGATCACGCCCCAGATCCTGATCGTGCCGCTGGTCGCGTTTGACCGCGCGGGCGGGCGGCTGGGCTACGGCGGCGGTTTCTACGACCGCACCTTGGAGCGGCTACGCGCGAACGGCGCGGCGTTGGCGATCGGGTATGCCTATGCCGCGCAAGAGGCCGAGACTTTGCCGCTGCAGGCGACGGATCAGCCGCTGGACATGATCGTGACCGAGGCCGAGATCATCGAGTTTTCGAGGTGATGCCCCCGGTCCGGGCAGCGCAGGAGTGCAGCCGTGGGAGCCTCCGGCGGGGATATTTCGAGCAAGAAGAATGGGCCGTTCGCGGCCTAGCGGGTCAGCGTGCGCATGCCGTGGTCCAGACCTTCCAGAGTCATCGGCACCATGCGCCCGTCGAAGATTTGACTGATCATCTGCGTCGACTGCGTGTATCGCCATTGCGCCTCGGGGACTGGGTTGATCCAGAGATTCGACGGCCATTGCGTGCGGGCGCGGGTGAGCCAGATCTCGCCTGATTCTGGGTTCCAGTGCTCGTTCGCGCCGCCGGGATAGGCGATCTCGTAAGGGGACATCGCCGCATCGCCGACAAAAATGCAGCGGTAGTCGGAGCCGTAGGTGTTGAGGATCTCCTGCGTCGGGATCTGCTCGCTCCAACGGCGGCGGTTGTCGCGCCAGACGCCCTCGTAAAGGCAATTGTGGAAGTAGAAATACTCCAGCTGGCGAAACTCGGCACGTGCGGCCGAGAAAAGCTCCTCGACCAGCTTGATATGTGGGTCCATCGAGCCGCCGACATCGAGAAAGAGTAGCACCTTCACGGCATTGCGCCGCTCGGGGCGGGTCTGGACGTCCAGATAGCCCTTCTGCGCGGTCGAGCGGATCGTACCCGAGAGATCAAGCTCGTCATGGGCGCCGTCGCGGGCCCATTGGCGCAGGCGTCGCAGGGCGATCTTGATGTTGCGCGTGCCTAGCTGCACGTCGCCGTCGAGATTGGCGAACTCGCGGCGGTCCCAGACCTTGACCGCGCGTTGGTGGCGCGACTTGTCCTGGCCGATGCGGATGCCCTCGGGGTTGTAACCATAGGCGCCGAAAGGCGAGGTGCCGGCCGTGCCGATCCACTTGCTGCCGCCCTGGTGGCGGCCCTCCTGCTCGGCGAGGCGCTGTTTCAGCGTCTCCATCAGTGCATCGAACCCGCCAAGCGCTTCGATCTCGGCGCGCTCCTCGGGGGTGAGGTGCTTCTCGGCCATCTTGCGCAGCCAGTTTTCGGGCAGGTCGACCGCGTTCAGAACGTCCTCGGCGCTGATCTGGCTGAGCCCGCCGAAGGCGGTGGAAAAGGCGCGGTCGAACCGGTCGATATGCCGCTCGTCCTTCACCATCGACGCGCGGGCGAGGTAGTAGAAGCCTTCGACATCATAGGTGACGAGGCCGGTCGAAACCCCTTCGAGAAAGGTCAGGTATTCGCGCAGCGATACCGGCAGGCCAGCCTCGCGAAGCGCGTCGAAGAACGGAAGGAACATCGCAGCCCCCTTAGAGGGCGGCGCGGTGAATGAAGATCGTCACGAATAGGGCGACCAGCGCAAAGACCAGCGCATAGACGAAGGCATATTGCAGGATATCGGCCATGCGCCCCTTGCGGCGCCGCGCGACCAGACTGCCTGCGATTGCGCCCACGATGGCCGCGATGATGACGATCATAACCTGTCCGTTCCTAGCCTTTGAGCGGGTTGAGCGCCGATACCTCGCGCAGTTTTGCACGCACGGCCCAATCCGCGCCGTATCCGTAACGCGCCCAGCCAAGGCTGTCCATACGCACCTGCCGCCCCTCCGAGACGCGCCCCGAAAGCTCGAGCGCCTCGGCGCGCATCATCATCAGCTGAGCAAGCAGGGCCGCGTTCTCGTGCCGCTCGGCAATGGCGATCTGCGGCATGAGGATGGCCAGCGCGTCGTCGCCGCGCCCCTGGGTGATGGCATAGGCCGCCAGCTGCGCGGAGGAATGGGCGCGGTGAAGCGCCATGTCCGGCGTGCGGCGGTAATAGGCGTCGGCGGTGGCAAACTGGGTCTGCGCATAGGCAGGATCGGTGCTTTGGGTGACGCGGCCGACGGCATAGTGGCTGAAGGCGCGGCGATGGTCGGTCAGGCCCGCCGTCTCGGCAATGCGCAGTGCCTTTTCGGCAGCGGCGCGGCGCTGATCATGCGTGGCGCCGGGGCCAAGCGCCGTCTGCATCGCGCGCATCCAGGCGCGCGGCGTGGCGGCGAGGGGGCGCGAGGCAATCCGCTCGCCGCCGGGGTTCAGCCGGGCGAGGATGGCGGGGATACGCGCGGCGACCTCGCGGCGGGGCATGCCCGAGCGCAGCTCGGGCGCGTAGAAGCTGCGCAGGATCAGCATGTCGAAACCGGTCAGGACGGTGTGCACGTTGTCGTCGTTGAAAACCGAATCGGGCAGGCGGTAGAGATCGTTCAGCGGCCCGAGCGCCTGAGACAGCTCCTCGTGGAGGCAATCGCGCACCTCCTGCGGGCTGGAATCGTTCGGCACGAACACGGCAATCTTGCGCCGGGTCTGAAGGTTGCTCCAGGCGGTCTGGCGGCTCCGCTTGGCCGTATCATACTCGGCCAGAGACGAGATGTTGGGGACAACGAAGCAGGCCGCCTGCGGTAGTGCGCGGCGGATATCCTCTTGGCTGACCGCCTCGATGGTAATGTTGGCGGGGCCCGAAACCTGCGTGATCGGGATGCCGGCCTCGCTGCGCAGTCGGAGCAGCAGGCGCGACAGGTCCGATTGTAGCGTTGGCGGCGGTGCGCCGGTGACCGCGACGGTGATCGGCCCCTCGAACCGGCTGAGCACCGCCAGATCCCGGCCAGATTCAAGGCGCAGCGCCAAGTCTATGAAGTCGCGTGCGATATCCGCGTTGGAGCGCGTCGGCGCACTGGGCTGCGGCAGGGGGAATATGTTGATCTCGGGCATCCCGCCCAGGTCGGGCGTGGCCGCGCGCGAGGCGACATCGCCTGACGTTCCGGGCGCGCAGGCCCCCAGCATCAGGCAGACAGGCAGGATCATCTGGCGCATGAACGTCCCCTTGGCCGGACTGGACGAAAACGCACCCCGGTGCCGATCGGGCACGGGGGCGCGAGGGCCGCCGTCCGCTGCGAGCCCAAGGGTAAACTCGGGCCCCATGATGTTCCGGCCAAGGTGCATTTGAGACAATTTTGCGGCACGCGGCGCGGACCCGCAATCGCAGACCGGGATCCGCCGCGCCTCATCCGCCGCGCCGCGCCATGAAGGCGAGACGCTCGAACAAATGCACGTCCTGCTCGTTCTTCAGCAGCGCGCCATGCAGCCGGGGCAGGGCATCCGCGCCATTGCGCTTGAGATCCTCGGGCGTCAGATCCTCGGCCAGAAGCAGCTTGAGCCAGTCCAGCACTTCGGAGGTCGACGGCTTCTTCTTGAGGCCTTGCTGATCGCGGATTTCGTAGAACTGCGTCAAGGCGGTGGTCAGCAGCGCATCCTTGATGCCGGGATGATGCACCTCGACAATCCGGCGCATCGTCTCCATGTCGGGAAAGCGGATGTAGTGGAAAAAGCAGCGGCGCAGGAACGCGTCGGGCAATTCCTTTTCGTTGTTCGATGTGATGATGACGATGGGGCGATGCTTGGCCCGGATCGTCTCGCCCGTCTCGTAGACGTGAAATTCCATCTGATCGAGTTCCTGCAACAGATCGTTCGGAAACTCGATATCCGCCTTGTCGATTTCGTCGATCAAAAGCACGACGCGCTCTCCGGCGGCAAACGCCTGCCACAGCTTACCTGGGCGGATGTAATTGGTGATATCATGGACGCGCGCATCGCCCAGCTGGCTGTCGCGCAGGCGCGAGACGGCGTCATACTCGTAAAGGCCCTGATGCGCGCGGGTGGTCGATTTGACGTTCCATTCGATCATCGGCAGACCAAGCGCCGAGGCCACTTGCCGCGCAAGCTCGGTCTTGCCGGTGCCGGGCTCGCCCTTGACCAGCAGGGGCCGCTCTAGCGCGACAGCGGCATTGACCGCCACCGTCAGGTCATCGGTGGCGACATAACTGTCGGTTCCTTCGAATTTCATAATGCTTTCAAACCTTTTCGCGGCAGAGTTCACTGGGATCGAGGCAGACCATAGCTTGAGGGTCCCTTTCGTTCAATGCGGTCCGAATTCGTGTAGTGACAAGAGCCGCCGCTTGCAGTAAACGCAGGCCGAGGGGGAGCCAGATGACACAGCATCCTGACGCCTTGGACCTTGAAAATAAAGAGGATCAACGCTTGAAAGCCGAAGTTTTCCTGCCCGACGATTACCGGCCCGTCGAAGACGAGCCCTTCATGAATGAGCGCCAGCAAGAATATTTCCGTCGCAAGTTGATGGATTGGCGCGAGGATCTGCTGGCCGGCAGTCGTGACACGATCGAGGCGCTTCAGGACGGCACCCGTGCCATCCCCGACGTCGCCGACCGCGCCAGTGAAGAGACGGATCGCGCACTTGAGTTGCGCACCCGCGACCGCCAGCGCAAGCTGGTCGCCAAGATCGACCAAGCGCTGCGCCGCCTTGACGAGGGTGAGTTCGGCTATTGCCAGATGACCGGCGATCCGATCAGCCTCAAGCGGCTGGACGCGCGTCCCATCGCCACCATGACCCTTGAGGCGCAAGAGCGTCACGAGCGACGCGAGAAAGTGCACCGCGACGATTGATCGCTGGGCAGACGCGAGAAATTTTAGACGCCGGGGCTTTCGCTCCGGCGTTTTTCGTATGATCTAAGGGCATGGATATGCAGGGCCTCACCATCGCAATCATCGGCGCGGGCATCGGCGGGCTGGCCGCCGCCCGGGCCTGCGCTTTGCGCGGCGCGCGCGTGACGGTGCATGAGCAGGCGGGCGAGATTGCCGAGGTCGGTGCGGGTCTGCAGACATCGCCCAACGGCTTCGCCGTTCTGCGTGCACTCGGATTGGGCGACGCGGTGCGCGCCGCCGGGGTGCAGGGCAATGCAGTCGCGCTGCATGACTATCGGCGCGGGCAGGTGGTGCGGCTGGATCTGACGCAGCTGGCCTCGCGCGACTACTGGTTCCTGCACCGCGCGGATCTGATCGACATTCTGCACAAGGGCGCATTGGATGTAGGCGTGCAGATTGCCCTGGGCGCGCGTATCACGGACCCCGCCGCGCTGGACGCCGATCTGGTGATCGGTGCAGATGGGCTGCATTCGGTGGTGCGCCGCGCGCTGAACGGCACGCTCGCGCCGTTTTTCACCCGGCAGGTCGCGTGGCGCGCGGTGGTGCCGCATGATGGCAGCCGAGCGCATGAGGCGCGCGTGCATATGGCGCCGCACCGGCATCTGGTCAGCTACCCGCTGCGCGGCAGCACGCTGCTGAACCTTGTCGCCATCGAGGAGCGTGCAGGCTGGTCCGAGGAAAGCTGGAGCGCGGCGGGTGATCCGGACGATCTGCGCGCGCGCTTTTCGGATTTCGGCGCCGATGCGCAGGCCATGCTGTCCAAGGTGCAGAGCGTGGGGAAATGGGGCCTCTTTCGTCACCCTGTCGCGCCGGTCTGGGGGCAGGGGCGGCTCACCATCCTTGGCGATGCGGCGCATCCGACCCTCCCCTTCATGGCGCAGGGCGCGTCCCTCGCGCTGGAGGATGCTTGGGTGCTGGCCGCGTCCCTCAATGACGCGCCGGACCTGCCCGCCGCGCTTACCGCCTATCAGGCGGCCCGGCAGGACAGGGCGCGCCGTGTGGTCGAGGCGGCAAATGGGAATGCCTGGAAGTATCATTTGAGTTTCAAGCCACTACGCGCCACAGCTCATCTATCACTTAAACTTGGTGGTGCGCTTGCGCCGCGCCGCATGATGGACCAGTTCGACTGGATCTATGGCCATGACGTGACCGGCGGCGCGCCGCCGGTCAGCGCTTCTTGAGCGGGCGGCCGTAGAGTTCCATCTTGTGGCCCTTCAGCTTGTAGCCGAGGCGGGCTGCGATCTTTTCCTGCAGGCGCTCGATCTCAGGGTCGAAGAATTCGATGACATCGCCGGTCTCGAGGTCGATCAGGTGGTCGTGATGGCCCCGCTCGGCATCTTCATAGCGCGCGCGACCATCGCCGAATTCCAGCTTGTCCAGAATGCCGCTTTCCTCGAACAGCTTGACGGTGCGGTAGACCGTCGCGATGGAGATTTTAGGGTCGCGCGCCGAGGCACGGGCGTAAAGCTCGTCGACATCGGGGTGGTCATCGGCCTCCTCAAGAACGGCGGCGATGATGCGCCTCTGGCCGGTCATGCGCAGGCCGCGCGCCTCGCAGCGATCGGTAATGGTGTCGGTCATGGGGCTATCCGCGTGGCTCTCGTGACCCCTTTGTTAGCGCGCGGCGGTTCGGATTTCCACCGCTCATGGCCTCGCCCGCGTGGCAAAGGTTGACTTTCGCGCACGCCGCGTCCATCTACCCCCTAACGACATTTCCTGCCGCGTGAGCAGCCGGGCCGCCCAGATGGCCGCCCCCAGTTACAGAAATGCCGCGAGAATGATCCCAATATCACGCGTGGGGCCAGCCGCCGGATCGGCGCAACGGGCAATTCCGCCTGTGCGTCAGGGCCTTGGCGGAACCACCGCAGGGGGCAGGCATGATGCCGCCCCGACGCACGGGCCTTTTGCGCCTGGAAAACGGCATGGGGCAGTCCCATGTCCGAAAGGATAAGATTTTGAACCTATTCGAAGAAATGGGCCTTCCGCCCGTATTGGTCCGCAAGCTGGGCAATATGGGCATCACCGAGCCCACGCCCATTCAGACCCACGCGATTCCCTATGCGCTGGACGGCAATGACGTCATGGGCCTCGCCCAGACGGGCACGGGCAAGACGGCGGCCTTTGGCCTGCCGCTGATCGCGCAGATGATGGAAAACGACGAGCGGCCGAAGCCGCGCACCGCGACCAGCCTGATCCTTGCGCCGACGCGCGAGCTGGCGAACCAGATCCGCGAGACCCTTCTGCCGCTGGTCAAGGACACGCCGATGAAGATCAACGTGGTCGTCGGCGGCTCGTCCATCAACCCGCAGATCGCGCGTCTGGAAAAGGGCACGCATATCCTGGTGGCGACGCCGGGCCGTCTGCTGGACCTCATCGACCGTCGTGCCATCCGCCTCGACGCTACACGCTTTCTGGTGCTGGACGAGGCGGACCAGATGCTGGACATGGGTTTCATCCATGATCTGCGCAAGATTGCGGCTCTACTGGCGAAAGAGCGTCAGACGATGCTCTTTTCCGCCACCATGCCCAAGCAGATGGAAGAGATCGCCGGCAGCTACCTGACCCACCCCAAGAAGGTGCAGGTCAGCCCTCCGGGCAAGGCCGCCGACAAGGTGACGCAGGCCGTGCATTTTATCGCCAAGGCGGAAAAGCCCAACCTGCTGGTCGAGCTTCTGGCCAAGCACAAGGGCGAATTGGCGCTGGTCTTTGGCCGCACCAAGCACGGCTCGGACAAGCTGGCGCGCAAGCTGGAAAGCGCGGGCTTTTCCGTTGCCGCGATCCACGGCAACAAGAGCCAGGGCCAGCGTGAGCGTGCTTTGAAGGCATTTCGCGACGGTCAGGTCAAAGTGCTGGTGGCGACGGATGTCGCCGCGCGCGGCCTCGACATCCCGGACGTCAAGCATGTCTACAACTTCGATCTGCCCAATGTGCCGGAGAATTACGTTCACCGCATCGGCCGCACGGCCCGCGCGGGCAAGGATGGCGCGGCCATCGCCTTCTGCGCGCCGGACGAGATGGGCGAGCTGAAGGATATCCAGAAGGTCATGGGCCTTTCGATCCCCGTGGCTTCTGGCCGCGCATGGGAAGAGCTGCCCGATCCCAAGGCCAAGCCGAACCGTGGCGGTGGCAATGGGGCTGGTCGCCGCCGTGGCGGCGGCGGCAAGCCGGGCGGCGGAGGCGGCGGTGCCGCATCCAAGCCCCGGCGTCGTCGTGGCGGCGGTGGTGGCGGCGCCCGCAGCAACGCGGCCTGATCACTCAGTTGAAGACACTTGCAATCGCCGCCCCGGCGGCGGTTGCATGGTTGATGGAGCCCAAGGCTCGGAAGCTGTGTGCTGACCCGCGCGGTCAGCTTGCGCCTACAGCAAATCGGGCTGCCGCGTCACCTTGCGCGCCAGCGGGGCCACCGTCAGCCCCTGCACGATGATCGAAAAGACGACGACCATGTAGGTCGCGGTCAGGATCAGCGGGCTCCATTCGCTGGTGGGCAGGCTGAGAGCCAGCGCGACCGAGATGCCGCCTTTCAGACCGCCCCATGTCATGATGCGGACCACCCCGCTATCAAAGCTGCGGAACGGTTTGAGCGTGTAGACCGGCACGGCCACGGCGATGAGCCGCCCGAGCAGTGCGATACCGATCGCGCCGGCGCCGGCCAGCAGGTAATCGGCGCCGAAGGCCACGGCGAATACCTCGAACCCGATCATCAGGAAGAGGACGGCGTTGAGGATCTCGTCGATCAGCTTCCAGAAGGCATCGACATAGCGGCGCGTCTCGTCGCTCATCCCGTGTTTTGCGCCAACATCCCCGATTAGAAGACCCGCGCAGACCGCCATGATCGGCGCAGATACCTCCAGATAAACGGCCAGTTCATAGCCTCCGAAGGCAAGGCCCAGTGTCAGCAGCACTTCGAGCGAGTAGTCGTCGATCAGGCGCATCACGCGAAAGACAAGCCAGCCCAGAACGATGCCCAGAACCGCGCCGCCGAGCGCCTCGCGCAGGAAGAGTGTGGCCGCCCCGGCGACGCCCCCGCCGCCATGATGGTCGCCCGATGGAAAGGCAATCCCGACCAGGACCAGGAAAACGACGTAGCCCACCCCATCATTGAAGAGCGACTCGCCTGCGATCTGCGTCTCGAGCGAGCGGGGCAGCTCCGCCTCGCGCAGCACGCCCAGAACGGCAACCGGATCGGTGGGCGAGACCAGCGCACCAAAGACCAGCGCGATGATGATGGGCATCCCTGTCATCCAGCTAAAAGCGGCGCCGATCACCACGGTGCTGAGGCCGACCCCGATCGTCGCCATCAGCACGACAGGCAGCCATTGCGCCCGCAGGTCGGATGTCTTGACATGCAGCGCCCCCGCAAACAGCAGAAGACCCAGCATCCCTTCCAGCAGCGCGTCCGAGAAATCGATGCCAGTCACGATCCTCCGTGAGGCGTCTGCAATGCCCAGATCCGGGGCCAGGGCGTCGACGCCCAGAAGCGCGAAGGATGCGGCCAGCGCGACGACCATGATGCCGATCGACGAGGGCAGCCTGAGGAACAGATAGTTGATCGCGCCGAACGCGCCGGCAAGGACGATCAGGGCCGAGGTGATTTGCAGGATGGTCATGGCGTGCCTCCGTGTGCCGCGCACATGATGCGCAAGATGCAAGCCATGCTCAAAAAAAGACGAGTTGGCAACCTGATAGCAGCGCTGCAAGGGCCAATAGGTCGGCGCTCAGGTGCCGCAGAAGGTCCGCGCGACGATCTCGTCCGGCGCCGGGGGCCGGGTCAGATCTTTTGCATCCGGCTGCGCCTCAAAGGGCCGCGACAGCACGTGGAGCAGGCGATGAAAGGGCGCGTCATCCCCTTCAACGGCGGCGTCGATCATCTGCTCGATCCGGTGGTTGCGCGGGATGAAGACCGGATTGGCGGCCTGCATCCTTGCGCGCCAGCCATCCTCGCGCCGCGTGCGCGCGATCCAACGCTCGTGCCAGGCGGAAAACGCGGCTGCATCGGTGAACTCCGCCTCGGCCGTCCCCTCGCCAAGCGCCCGGAATGTGTTGGTGAAATCCGCACCGTCCTGTTGCATCAGCGACAGCAGGTCGTAGATCAGCGTGTAGTCATCGCCCTCGGGCGCGGCGAGGCCGATCTTGGTGCCGAAGGCGCGCAGCCACTCGGCCTCGATCAGTTTCGGCATCGTATGAACGGCGGCGGTGAAATCGGCCACCGCCGCGTCCTGATCAGGCATCAGCGGCACGAG
Organism: Roseovarius roseus; assembly: GCF_043355935.2. NCBI lineage: Bacteria > Pseudomonadati > Pseudomonadota > Alphaproteobacteria > Rhodobacterales > Roseobacteraceae > Roseovarius > Roseovarius roseus. The sequence continues at coordinate 341,934 of NZ_JBHFPE020000001.1, forward strand.
GGCGGTGGCCAGCTGGGCCATGTTCCACACGATGACATGCGCCTGATTGGAATAGGCATAGCGCCCATGCGCGTCGATCGAGCTGAAGACCTGATCGGCGTGAAAGCGATCCATGAAGGCGCATGGCCCGTAATCGATCGTCTCGCCCGAGATCGAGGTGTTGTCAGTGTTCATCACGCCGTGGATGAAACCGATCCCCATCCACTGTGCCACCAGGGCTGCCTGCCGGGCAATCACCGCCCGCAGGAATTCGGCAGGATCGCCCGCATCCGGATAGTGGCGAGCGCGAGCATAGTCATAAAGTTGCCGGATCGCGCCCACATCACCGCGCACCGCGAAAAACTCGAACGTGCCCACCCGAAGATGGCTTGAAGCGACGCGGGTCAACACCGCGCCGGGCATCGCGCCCTCTTGGCGGCGGATCCGCTCGCCCGTGCGGACGGCGGCCAGCGCGCGCGTGGTGGGAATGCCAAGCGCATGCATCGCCTCGCTGACGACATATTCGCGCAAGACCGGACCCAGCCAGGCGCGGCCGTCGCCGCTGCGCGAATAGGGTGTGCGCCCCGACCCCTTGAGCTGCAGATCGCGCCGTATGCCCCGGCGGTCGACGACCTCGCCCAAAAGAACAGCGCGCCCGTCGCCCAGTTGGGGGGAAAATCCTCCGAACTGGTGGCCCGCATAGGCCTGAGCGATCGGCTCGGCGCCCCGCGGCACCCGGTTGCCACTGAAAATCTCGGCCAGCTCATCGTCACTGCCCAGGGTGAGGCCAAGCTCGCCCGCCAAGGAGCGATTGACCGTCACCAGCCGTGGCGTGGCGACGGGCGAGGGTTTCTGCCGTGCATAAAATGTCGCAGGCAGCGCCGCGTAGGTGTTGTCGAAGGGGATATCAGTATGCGTCATGGCCTCGATATAGGCCCGCTTTGCCCCCGCGCCAATGCCCCACGAAAGGGCTGGCAGTGCGCCATGTGTGATTTTACCAAGAAAGAACCAAAGGGCGCCCTTTGCCTTTCATCGTTCCGAAAACACTCCGGGGTCCGGGACAGCGCCCCGGAAGCGGCTCTCACAGCATGCGCGACATCAGCGCATAGCCATCGCGCGCCTCGAAACGCAGCGCGGCGTAGAGCGCGCGCGCCTTCGCGTTGCTTTCGTGAACCTCGAGGTGGATAGCCTTCATGCCCGCCGATCCCAGGGCCTTGGGCAGCGCGTTCAGCACTTCGCTGCCGATGCCGCGTCCGCGCACGCCGGGGCGGATGTAGATCTCGTCAAGAAAGCCGTCGAGCCCGCCAAAGGCGATCGACCAGCCAAAACTGACCGCCGCATAGCCGATGGGCGCGCGGGGCGGGCCGACGATGTAGATTGCCCCGTGCGGAGAGCCTTCGAGCAGCGGCAGTAGAGCCTCGCGGCGCAGGTCCTCACCCAGCGTGATACCCTCTTCGGCGTGGAAGGCGGTGACCAGCGGCATGAGGCGGTCGATATCGTCGGGCTTGGCGAGGGTCAGGGCTGTCACGGTGGCTTGGGGCCTTTTGTTGGAAGCGCCGGGCCAACATGCCTGCGCAAGGCCGGTCTGTCCATGTGCCGCGCTCAGTCGTGGCCCTTTTCCGCCGCTGCGCGATAGTGGCGCAGCACGTAGAGACGAATAGCCGAGGCGAGGCCCAGATCGGGGCCGCGTTCGGCGTCGATCTGGGCGGCGAGTGCGTTGATCGGCGTGCCGGTGCTGGCGGCGATTGCGCGGAAGGCGGTCCAGAAATCCGGCTCGAGCGTGACGGAGGTTCGGTGCCCGCGCAGGGTGAGCGAGTGTTTGACCGGACGCTCGGTCATTCGTTTTCGGGATCGGCGCGTTCATGCCCCTCGAAGTTGCGTCTGGCCCGCTCGGTGTCGTCCCGCTCCACAGCCTTTTGCGCCTTGGTGCGGCCAAAGCGGACGGCGTTTTCATCCGCCTCTGCCTTGGCCTTGGCCCGCGCGCGGGTCTTGCGCGCGCGGTTCAGGTTGATGGGCGTCTCGCTCACTTGGGCCCGACCATGTCTTCGGGTCGCACGACACGGTCGAAGGTTTCCGCGTCCACGAAGCCGAGCGCAATGGCCTCTTCCTTCAGTGTTGTGCCGTTCTTGTGCGCGGTCTTGGCGACCTTGGTGGCGTTGTCATAGCCGATCTCGGGCGCCAGCGCGGTGACCAGCATCAGCGACTCGCGCATCAGCTTGTCGATGCGCGTCTCGTCGGCCTGAAGGCCGTCGACGAGGTTGTCAGTGAAGGCTGAGGCCGCATCGCCCAGAAGCTGCATGGATTGCAGCACGTTATAGGCCATCATGGGCTTGTAGACGTTCAGCTCGAAATGCCCCTGGCTGCCGGCAAAACCGACGGCGGCGTCATTGCCCATGACATGCGCGCAGACCTGCGTCAGCGCCTCGCATTGCGTGGGGTTCACCTTGCCCGGCATGATCGAACTGCCCGGCTCGTTCTCGGGCAGGATCAGCTCGCCCAGACCGCAGCGGGGGCCGGAGCCGAGGAAGCGGATGTCATTGGCGATCTTGAAGAGCGAGCCGGCAACGACGCGCAGCGCGCCCGAGATTTCGACCATCGCGTCATGCGCCGCCAGCGCCTCGAACTTGTTAGGGGCGGTGACGAAGGGCAGGCCGGTGATCTCGGCCATGTTGGCCGCTACGGTCTCGCCCCAGCCTTTTGAGGTGTTGAGGCCGGTGCCGACGGCTGTGCCGCCCTGCGCCAGCTCGTAGATGCGCTCGAGTGCGCTATGGATGCGCTCGATCCCCATCGCAACCTGGTGGGTGTAGCCCGAGAATTCCTGACCCAGCGTCAGGGGCGTCGCGTCCTGCGTGTGAGTGCGCCCGATCTTGATGATATGCGCCCACTGCTTGGACTTCGCCTCCAGCGCGTCCTGCAACTTCTCCAGCCCCGGCAGGGTGACGCCATGGGCGGTCATCGCGGCGGCGATATGCATCGCAGTGGGGAAAGTGTCGTTGGAGGACTGGCCCATATTGACGTGGTCATTGGGGTGCACCGGATCCTTGGAGCCGATGGTGCCGCCCATGATCTCGATCGCGCGGTTGGCGATGACCTCATTGGCGTTCATGTTGGACTGCGTGCCCGAACCGGTCTGCCACACGACCAACGGAAAGTTGTCGTCGAGATCGCCGGTGATGACCTCGCTTGCCGCCTCGATGATGGCATCGGCGCGCGCCTCGTCCAGCTTGCCGCTTTCCTTGTTGGCCTGCGCGCAGGCCTTTTTGATCACGCCGAGGGCGCGGACGATTGCGATGGGCTGACGCTCCCATCCGATGGGAAAATTGATGATCGAGCGCTGCGTTTGCGCGCCCCAGTATTTCTCGCTCGGGACCTCCAGGGGGCCAAAGCTGTCGGTTTCGGTGCGGGTCGTCATCTCGGTCCGGCTCATTCGGGCGCTCCTTGGTCAGGTTTGCCCCTGTCTTAGCGAACGCTGCGGAAAGTTCAACGGCCAGAAGGCGCAGCGCCGCCCGCGCTCAATGCTTGCGAAAGCTGTCGAGGCTGACGATATCGCCGCTGCCCTTGGGCATTTCGGCCACGTCCTCTTCGTCGTCGTCGCCCTCTTCCTCATCCTTAGTCTGGGTTTCAAACCGCAGGCCGAATTCGACAGAGGGATCGACGAAAGTCTGGATCGCATCGTAGGGCACGTAGAGGTTTTCGGGCGCATCCCCGAAGTTCAGCGTGATGCCGAAGCCATCGTCGCCGACCTCCAGATTGTCATACCAGTGCTGCATGACAACGGTCATCTCGTTGGGATAACGCTGTTTCAGCCAGTCGGCCAAGGCGGCCTCCGGGTGGTTCGTGTCGAAGGTGATAAAGAAATGATGCGCGCCCGGCAGTCCGTTCTCCTGAACGTCCTCCAGAACCTCCTGAATGAGGCCGCGCATGGCGCGGTGCATCAGATTTCCATATTCGATCGTGCGAGACATCCTCGGCCCCCGTTATACCTTGAATTCACAATAAGGGATTCGAGCGAAAGTAAAAGGCCCGGCGCGCCCTCATATGATCGCGTGCAGCAGCCCGCCTGCCGCCGCCATCAGGGCCAGGCCGGGTAGCATGGGCAGGCGCATTCCGACCAGCAGCAGCGCCGCCAGCACCGTCAGCCCGGCCGCGCCCGGATCGAGCGTGGCGAGGTCGGGATAGGCGCCCAGCGGGCCTTGCAACACGCGGCCAAAGAGCACGTGCAGGCCGAACCAGAGCGAGAGGTTGGCAATGACGCCGACCACCGCCGCCGAGATCGCCGCCAGCGCGCCGCGCAGGCGCGGCTGCGCCAGCGCCCGCTCCAGATAGGGCGCGCCGGCGAATATCCATAAAAAGCAGGGCACGAATGTGACCCAGAGTGCCATCGCGCCTGCCGCGAGGGCCATGGGAATGCCTCCCTCGCCAAAGCCTGCCAGCATGGCGACGAATTGCGTGACAAGGATCAGCGGGCCGGGTGTGGTCTCGGCCAGTCCCAGCGCATCGATCATCTGATCGGCGCTGATCCAGCCGTGGGTCTGCGTGACGGTCTGGGTCATGTAGGCCAGCACCGCATAGGCTCCGCCGAAGGTGACGACCGCCAGCTTGCTGAAAAAAGCGGCAATGGCGGCTAGGAAGCTGGCGCCCGCCGCATAGGCGCCAAGGACGGGCGCGGCCCAGAGCGCGCCCCAGATGGCAATCGTGCGCCCCGTGCGTATGGTCTGGCCCGGCTGGATGGGGGGCGCGGCTGCATGCGGCGCGCTGCGCGCGGCCCATGCGCCCCAGGCCGCAGCGGCGGCGATGACGGCCGGAAAGGGCAGGGCGGCCATGTAGATCGCGGCGAAGGCCAGCACCGCCAGCACGCGCTGCGCCGGACCTTCCAGCGCGCGGCCCGCCAGCCGCCACAGCGCTTGCGCCACGATGATCAGGACAGCCGCCTTTACCCCGCTGAAAAGCGCCGCCACCAGCGGCACATCGCCCCAGATCGCATAGGCCAGCGCCAGCGCGAGAATGGCGATGGCCCCCGGCACGATGAAGAGCAGCCCGGCGATCAGCCCGCCAGTCACGCCGCGCAGGCGCCAGCCGGCATAGGTGGCCAGTTGCATCGCCTCGGGACCGGGCAGCAGCATGCAAAAGCTGAGCGCGCCGAGGAACTGGCGCTGCTCCAGCCAGCCGCGCCGCTCGACCAGCTCGGATTGCATGAGCGCGATCTGCGCGGCAGGCCCGCCAAAGGACAGCAGGCCGATGCGCGCGAAGGTCGCGGTCAAATCGCGAGTGCTGATCTGCATGTGAAGCCCCGCCTTTGACACGACTGTCGCAGGGTTGATCCGCCAGTCGCCGGTGTCAACGCGCGGCGACGCAAAACTAATGTGACAGCGGGTGACGGAGGGGATGTAAGTGCAGGCTTCTGTTGCCAGGTGCCTGCGAACCCCGCCTTACGCTGCTAGGCGCAAGGACTTAGGTTTCGATTCCTCGAACCGCTTACGCGGCCAGAGCAACCGGAGCACGATTGTCGTTTGCAATTGTACTTTTCGGGCCGATACGGTGGCACCCCGCCGAGACAAAGCATAACCCCTTTAGACGTTCGTCGATCCTGTTTCGACCCCGATCTGCCCCCAAACGAAGGGTGATTGGTGGAGTCGCCGGGTACCGCCCCCGGGTCCGATCCGCTTATTACGAGCGCGTTTATGTCCATAGTCCCCGAAGGGACACGATTAATATAGGCGCGGTGGCGGCGTTTGCAAACCTCTGCAATGCGGTGGAGAGAGATATTTTTTGGGGGTGTCCGCAATTCGTGTTGGTCGATATCGCCTCGGCCTACCGATCGAGTTCAGTTTGGCATCTTTGCCTGGCTGGCGAACCATATCCAGGTTCGATGAAGGGCGAAGGTGGCGAGGAGCACCACCGGGAGAAGTACGGCCGAAATCACAGTTAAGATCATCGCAAGTTCGGGCAGATCGTAGTAGTGCTCGCCGAGCAGGGGCCAGAATGCAAGATGAAAAAATGCGCTCGAGATCACGAGAGCTACCCCGGAAAGCAAGCATGACGGAAGCATTTTTTCAGGTGTGAAGCCCTTGCGACGCAGGCCGATAGCAAGAACGGCGGTCGAGGCAGGCATTCCTGGAGTGAGAGCCAGGCAGATCAGCGTCGCGATTTCAAGCGGGCGAATCTCGATGCCTGCTAAGTATGTCAAGAGACCAAGTATTGGCACACTGAAGACGATGCTATGAGCGAGCACCGCAGCAATGGTCGCTTTGCTTCGCGAGGCTTGAGGTTCGGGATGAAGCGGCAATAGAGAGATCCCCAACGATTGGATGCACTGGACATAGTTCCATAGATGGCAGCGCGGAAATCGCGAACAGCCTGAAAGGGCGGTCGCCTCCTACGACAGTCGAATGACATCTGCGGGCCGCACCCCTGCCAGCCGCACCTCCAGCCATCGAATATAGCCGGCCAGGTTCTTGGTGGCCGGACCGCAGAACGGCTTGATGAAGGCACCATAGCGGGCGTGAAGAGAGTTCACATTCTGGATGTGATAGCAGCCTGCGGCAACGCGTGTTCCGGGCCTGCTGCCCACCAGGAAATGTTCGATACCTCGTGCCGCGGCAAGGATTTTGTAGTCGTTGCCACCGTCCGAACACAGCACGGCATCACCCGGAACCAAGGGTCTCATTGCGCGCTCCACCGTCGCGCTTTTGCGGTTCGGTAGCCGCTGGAACAGAAGAGAACCGCCACGGTCAGCGACGGTGAGAACGGGGAGCTGCCACCTCGAAAGACCGCGCATCATCTTCAATCCTTGCGTCGTGAAATCCTCCCATCGCGGACGCGGCGGCTGAAGGACATTCTGCGGATCAGCGAAATGACGGACCCACTCGCGCGATCCCTTTCGAGACTCCCGCTGGTAGGTCTCGTCTGCCTCGATGATCCCGGAGAAATTCGTCGATGAGATGCTACTCCCGATGATCGAGAAAACCAGCATACGCCAGCGCCAGACCGTGTATTTATTGAGGTCAAGCTGCTTTGCGAGCTTGCGGACCGATTGCGGCGCGGAGCTGCCCAACATATCCCTCAGCGCCTCCATGAACAGGTCAGGGCGATGGATGCGGCCGATGGCGCTCCCAGTTCGACCGGAATAGGTCTTCTCGCAGCCGTTGCAACGATAACGCTGAACCTTGGTCCGTGTGCGGCCCCATTTCTGGCGCCGGTCGTCGCCGCAGAACGGACACTTGCGTTCCTGGTTTGTCCGTGATTCGATCTCTGAAATAACCTCCGTTTTGCGCCGGAGATCACAGATCTTCGTCTGTGCATCCTCGATCTGGGCTGGGTTTAGCTTGCCGAGAGCATTGAGAAAACTGCGAAAGTGGTGGTGTAGCAAGGGCATCCTGCGCTGGAAAGGCGAAGTGATATAAGCCTTTTCAAGAAATCACGAAGCTCACCAACACGGTTTGCGGACACCCCCTATTTTTTTGGGAGGCGGAACTGCTATGTCGGCGCTGCAGGCCGACATAGCAGCCGGTCGTTTGTCCAGAACCCTCGCGCGATCACTGTGTGGCGTCCTCTACCCGATTAGGCGGCCGACTATATTCCTTGCGGCAGCGTTTGGTCGAAGGTCTCGCGTAGCATACCACCAGAGTCTTCTACCGCACGATGAAGTTTCCAGGGCCTTCCCGCAATTGCATGCTCAACGATACGTTCCAGCTTTCTTTCTTTGTGGAGCCGGAAAGCAAGCTTGTGATCCATATCCGGAAAAACAAAGTGCTTTGCCCTCGGGTCTCTCGGGAAGTGGTCGAGATGTATCCTCTCGTCAGGACTTCCGCCGTGGAAAATCCTGATGTCAGCCTTGTCGGCATGCAGGTCGGTGATGGCATCGAATGGCCAGTCCTTGATCTGCTTTCGGAAGAAACTCCAGCGTTTCTCTTTGGGCATGCGGTTTGGATGAACCGAGAATTGCGGCACAAAGGCGATCACGGTGTCGATCCGTGTCAGCCCTGCCAAGTGCAGAGCCATCGTGGCACCCATCGAATTGCCAAGTGCAACGATTCGAGTGGCGTTCGATCGATCGGCTGTCTCTTCGATCGCAGCAACTATTTGCCGCGCGAGTCCCGGACCGTTCATCCAGCTTCTCGACGCATCCGAAACAAAAAGAACGTGGTTCTGCCCGGCCTGAGACGCCAGCTTGAAGAATTCAAGCGGCGGCTGCTCCGAACGCTTGGTTCCGACACCTGAGAGGCTGATGACGAGCGTGTCGCCTTGACCTGGGAGGTAAGAGAGGGCGAGCGGTGGGTCCGCCGCGACGTCTCGCAAAGCCGGGAAAGTGGAGCTGACGCCGGTTCCCATTATTCTGCACCGCCCTTCATATGGCCCGGATTTTCGGCACCCCAGAAAGTCTTACTGCGAGTTTGCCTTTTTGCAATCACCGTCGACCGCTGGGGCGTGATCCTGGCCGCTATCGAAAGTGCCCCCCATTGTCAGTTCAATTGTCGGCACCGAGCCCAAAACGAGGAGTTCTTCCAGAACTCGAAGTCGCATTGACATATGAAGATCCTGTCAAGATTGGCGCATGGCTGACGAGCACTCTGCCGCGATAGCGTGGCAAATGTTGAGCGCAAGCTGGATGCTTCCCAAGAGAGGCGTTTTGATTTGGCGGCTTGGGAGGCTTCAACTTTTTCCTGTCAGTCGGCTTGAATGGGGTCAGCCCCGCTGGCTCGCCCCCTCAAGCCGTGACTTCTGGGTACGTCGTGGCAGCTTCGGGCTATGACCAACTGACGGCCTCTGCAGCAGCTTTGGCGGGATCGACCGTCGCGATGGGCGCCGAGCGGACGTCCGCCAAAGTGGGCGGCGGTCCTTGAGGCTACCATGTTGCAAGCCGATGGTTTCCAATCGGATATGCTCAACCACTATTCTTCACCTTTATCCGACGAAAAAGCGCCCGGCAGGATCTGCCGGGCGCTCTTGGCGTGTCGATTGTGAAGGACTCAGCCCTTGTGGAACTCGGGATAGGCTTCCATGCCCAGTTCGGCCATGTCGAGGCCGTTGATCTCGGCCTCCTGGTCCACCCGCAGGCCTATCGTGGCCTTGAGGATCAGCCAGACGATGCCCGAGGCGACGACGACGAAGGCGCCGACGACCACGATGGCGGTAAGCTGCGTCACGATATTGGCCGCGTCATTGGTAAAGACAACCGCGATCGTGCCCCAGATCCCCGCAAAGAGGTGGACCGGGATAGCGCCGACGACGTCGTCGATCTTCATCTTGTCCAGCATGGGGACCGCGAAGACCACGATGACACCGCCCACGGCACCGATCAGCGTCGCCATGCCAAGGCCGGGCGTCAGCGGCTCGGCGGTGATCGACACGAGGCCGGCAAGCGCGCCGTTCAGCACCATGGTAAGGTCAGGCTTCTTGTACATGACCTGCGTCAGGATCAGCGCGGCGACAGCCCCGGCCGCAGCAGCCGCGTTGGTGTTGACGAAGATGCGGCTGATATCGGCCACGTTGCCCGCGGTATCCATATAAAGCTGTGAACCGCCGTTGAAGCCGAACCAGCCCAGCCACAGAATGAACATACCAAGCGTGGCAATCGCCAGGTTCGAGCCGGGGAAGGGCGTGACGCGCCCGTCCTTGCCATAGCGGCCCAGACGCGGCCCGAGGATGATGGCGCCCGTGAGCGCGGCCCAGCCGCCCACCGAATGCACCACGGTCGAGCCCGCGAAGTCCTGGAAGCCCATGCCGTCAAGGAAGCCGCCGCCCCATTTCCAGCTGGCCTGGATCGGATAGATCACGGCGGTCAGCAGGATGACGAAGACGAGGAAGGGCCAGAGCTTGATCCGCTCGGCCAGCGCGCCCGACACGATCGAGGCGGTCGCCGCGCAGAACATCAGCTGAAAGAAGAAGTCCGATCCGACTGACGCATAGGTCAGGTCCGGCTCGGCACCCTCGAGGCCCACGGGCTCCATCCCCGCGAAGGAAAACGCGCCCAGCACACCCGTGATCGACCATCCATCGCCGGGATACATCAGGTTGTAGCCCAGCACATAGTAGAAGATCGACGCGAGCGAGAAGAGCGAGACGTTCTTGAGAAGCTGCATCGTGACGTTCTTGCTGCGCACGAGGCCCGCCTCGAGCATCGCGAAACCGGCGGCCATGAAGAACACCAGGAAACCCGCGACGAGGAACATGAACGTGTTGAAGATAAAGCCGATATCGGCATTGGTCGGCGTCGTGTCCGCGTCCTGCGCGAGGCCGATTTGGGGCAGTGCGATCAGCGCCGCGGCGAGGCCCAGTTTACTCGTGAATGATATGTTCATTTTCCTGTCCGTTTGAATTGCAGTGTCATCAGGGCGGCGCGTCACAGCGCGTCCTCACCCGTTTCGCCGGTGCGCACGCGCGCCGCATGGGCCAGGTCCAGCACAAAGATCTTGCCATCACCGATCTTGCCGGTGCGGGCCGTCTGGATGATCGTGTCGCAGACCTGATCGGCCATGGACGAGGCGACGGCGATCTCCAGCTTGATCTTCGGGACGTAATTGACGGCGTATTCGGCGCCGCGGTAAATCTCTGTGTGGCCCGACTGGGCACCAAAGCCCTTGGTTTCGGTCACCATCATGCCGCGCACGCCGATGGCGGTCAGCGCCTCGCGCACCTCGTCCAGCTTGAACGGCTTGATCGTTGCTATGATCAGTTTCACGAAATTCCTCTCCGGTTGGGCGTGCATTGGGCTGCACGTCGCCCGACGCTGGCAATTTCTGCGATGCAGCGTAAGAAGCCGGACGGGATTTCGGGCAGGTTTTCGTGATGGCTGCCTAAAAATGAGGCGTAGGTCCGGAGGCGCCTAAAAAATGGGCATCAGGCGTCTGGAGCGGCAAAGCGCACGCCCAAGGTGGACGCGGGCGGGGGCTGACCTAGTCTCAAAGTCAATCACTCACTGAGCATCAGGACAGACATATGAGCCACTCATACCGCCGCCCCGCCTTGCCCCCGCACAACACTCAGACTGGTCCCAGCCGCCGCAGCCTGCTGGCGGGGGGCGCTGCCGTCGGTCTGGGCGCCGCGCTGCCACTTGGCTGGGCCGGGCCTGCCCGCGCCGCGCCCAAGCGCGGGGGTGTGTTCCGCGTGGGCGTGCATGATGGCAGCTCGACCGACACATGGGATCCGGCCACGACGGAGAGCATTCTGATGATCCACGCGAACCATGTCGTGCGCTCGTATCTGACCGAGATCACCAACACCAACGATCTTGGCCCCGACCTGGCCACCTCGTGGGAGGCGACCAAGGACGACGCGACCGAGTGGCGTTTCGAGCTGGCGACGAGTGCTACCTTCCATGACGGGCGCAAGGTGACTTCGGCCGATGTCGTGGCCTCGATGATGTATCATCTGGCCGAGAATTCGGCCTCGGCGGCCAAGCCGCTGATGGCGGGCATCACCGATGTGCGCGCCGATGGCGATCATGCCGTGATCTTCGAGCTGGACGCCGGCAATGCCGATCTGCCTTATCTGGTTTCGGACTTCCACCTGACCATTCAGCCCGCCAAGCCCGATGGCGGGATCGAATGGGAAAACGGCATCGGCTGCGGCCCCTACAAGGTCACCGAATTCTCGCCCGGCATTCGAGCCGATTTCGTGCGCCATGATGGCTGGCACCGTGCAGATGAGGGCGCGTGGTTCGATGAGGTGCGGATGACGGTCCTCAATGATCCCAACGCGCGTCAGGCCGCCATCGTCACGGGCGATGTGGACGCGGTGACCGATGTGGACCTGAAAACCGCTGACCGGCTTGCGCAGGCGCCGGGCGTGATCCTCGACGATGTGCCTTCGGGCACGCATATCACCATGCCGATGTTCTGCGATGTGGCGCCCTTCGACGACGTGAATGTGCGTCTCGCGCTCAAGCACGCCATCGGTCGGCAGGAGATCGTGGACAAGATCCTTTTCGGTCGCGGCATCGTGGGCAATGACCATCCCATCGGACCCACCATGCCCTATCACGCCGATCTGCCCCAGCGCGAGCAAGACCTCGACAAGGCGCGTTACCATCTGAAACAGGCAGGCCATGACACGCTCTCGGTCGAGATTTCGGTCAATGACGCGATCCTGTCGGGCGCGGTCAACATGTGCGCGCTCTTTGCCGAGCAGGCCCGGCCCGCCGGTCTGGACATCCAGGTCAATCAGGAACCGGTCGATGGCTACTGGTCAAATGTCTGGCTGAAAAAGCCGTTCTGCGTCGTGTCCTGGGCCGCGCGGCCCACGCCCGACGTGATGTTCTCGCTCGCCTACAAGGCGGGCGCAGACTGGAACGAGAGCCATTGGGAGAACGAGCGTTTCAACGAGCTTTTGCTGAAAGCGAAAGCCGAGACCGATGATGCGCTGCGCTCCGAGATGTATGCCGAGATGCAGATGCTTTGCCGCGACGATGGCGGCACGATCATTCCCTTCTTCCGCAACCGCACCTCGGCGCGGCGCGACAACGTCATGCATGACGACGATATCGCCGCCGTGTGGGAGCTGGACGGCGCGCGCGGCTATCACCGCTGGTGGTTCGCCTGATCATAGCCGGATAAGATTGACGCGGCCCGCCCGAGGTGACACCTCTGGCGGGCCGATTTCTTGCCAAAGGTAATGCCGCAATGACCGACGATATCAACGCCCGCCACAATGAGAAGATGAAGCGCATCAAGGCGCAGCGTGACGCGCTGATGAAGCACAAGACCGAGGAAAAGGGCCTGATCATGGTCCATACCGGCGATGGCAAGGGCAAGTCGTCCTCGGGCTTCGGCATGATCATGCGCTGCATCGGGCACGGCATGCCCTGCGCGGTCGTCCAGTTCATCAAGGGCACGTGGGTCACGGGCGAGAAGACGCTCCTGCGCGAGCGGTTCAGCGAGGAATGCCGTTTCTTCGTCTCGGGCGAGGGCTTCACCTGGGAGACGCAGGACCGCGAGGCCGATATCGCCGCCGCGCAGAACGGCTGGAAGATCGCCAAGGAGCAGATCCTCGACCCGGAGATTCAGTTCGTCCTGCTCGACGAGATCAATATCGCGCTGCGCTATGATTACCTCGATATCGACGAGGTGGTCGACTTCCTGCTGACGCAGAAGCCCGCGATGACCCATGTCTGCCTCACGGGCCGCAGCGCCAAGCCCGAGCTGATCGCGGCGGCGGATTTGGTGACCGAGATGACGCTGGTCAAGCACCCGTTCAATGACGGGGTCAAGGCCCAGAACGGTGTCGAGATGTGATCAGCGGCGCTCGTGCGCGTCCAGCCAGTCCTTGATGATCTGGCGGTGGCGCGCGCGGTCGTAGCTGGGAAAATGCCCCCCATGCACGATCTGCACGGGCAGATCGTAGAGCCGCACCATCGAGCGGTGATAATCCTCGGCGTCGGCGTGATAGGTGTCCTCGATCAGCGGGCCGTCATAAACGATGTCACCTGAGAAAAGGATGCCGGTCTTCGCCTCCCAGAGCGCGATGCCGCCGGGCGAATGGCCGGGTGTGTGGATCACCTCGAAGGCGCGGTCGCCCAGATCGATCATGTCGCCATCGGCCAGAAGCCGCGTCGCGGGCGCGGATTTCAGGCGGTAGCTCTCCGAGCTGTAGGGCAGGGGCGGAAGCTGGGTGAAGATCTCGTCGGTGACATACGGATCGGCCAGCGTCGCGGCATTGGTGGGATGGCTGAGGATATGCGCCTCGGCCTCATGCACGCAGCGATCCTCGAATTCGTGATGGCAGCCCATGTGATCGAAATGCGTGTGGCTGGCCACGGCGGTCAGGTCGCGCTCGGTGACGATAGGCACCCATTCGCGCAAGGAGACGACGCCCATGCCGCTATCGACCAGCATGTCGCGATCGCGGCCCCGGACGTGCCACATGTTGCAGCGATAGAACTCCTCGATATGCGGCTCGCAGATATAGGTGACGTCATGGCTGCGCTTCTCGACGCGGTACCAGTCTTCGGGACGTGCGCGCTTCATTTTTTGGCCTCGAAGATGCTGAGATCGGCAGGGTCCGCCGAAAGGGTAACGGTGCTGCCCGCCTCGGGGCGGGCGTTTGGCGGCAGATGCGCGATCAGCGCCATGGCGGGCGCGGCCTCGGGCGCCAGGTGGCAGCGGAAATGCGTGCCGAAAAAGGCGGCGTCAATGATCCGCGCCTTTCCCATGTCCCACGCGCCCTTGTCGGTTCCGAGTTGCTCGGGGCGCAGGCAAAGCGTGAGCTTGCCTTGCGGCGCCTCGTCGGGGGCAGGCAGGGCGCCCACTGCGGTCTCGATCCTGTCGCCCTTGCGCGTTCCGGGAATGCGGTTCATCTCGCCCATGAAGCCGGCGGCAAAGAGCGAGCCGGGCCGACGATAAATCCGGTCGGGCGGGCCGCAATCCTCGATCCGGCCGCCATTCATCACCACGATGCGGTCGGCGATGGCCATCGCCTCTTCCTGATCGTGGGTGACATGGACAAAGGTCGTGCCGACCTTGCGCTGGATCTGCTTCAACTCGTCCTGCATCGCGCGGCGCAGTTTGAGATCCAGCGCGCCCAGCGGCTCGTCCAGCAGCAGCACGTCAGGATCGACCGCAAGGCTGCGGGCAAGCGCCACGCGCTGACGCTGACCACCCGAGAGGGCATAGGGGCGCTTTGACGCGGCATCCTTGAGGCCGACAAGGTCCAGAAGTTCCTCGGCCTTGGCATTGCGCGCGGCCTTGGCCACACCCGCCATGCGCGGACCGAAGCCGACATTGTCGCGGAGCGTCATATGCGGGAAGAGCGCATAATCCTGAAACATCGTCGTCGTCGGGCGCTTGGCCGGGGCGACATGCGTCATGTCGCGCCCGCCGATTAGAACCTTGCCGCGCGTCGGGTCTATGAAGCCGCCCAGCGTCGACAAAAGCGTGGTCTTGCCGCAACCCGAGGGGCCGAGCAGGACGATGTATTCGCCCGCCTCGATCTCGAGAGTGATGTCGTCGAGCGCGCGGAAGGTGCCGAAATCATGGCTGACGGCTTGGATCGAGATGGAGGCGGTCAACGGCGTTTCCTTCCGAAGATGAAGAGTTCGAGGCCGATCACCAGCGCGACCGAGACGAGGAAGACGAGGCTGCCGATCGCATTCGTGCGCGGCGAGAGGCCCGAGCGCAGAAGGCTCCAGATTTCGACCGGCAGGGTCACGTCGAAGCGCGTCATGAGGAACGCGATGATGAATTCGTCCCAGCTGAGCGTGAGGCACAAAAAGAACGACGCGAGGATTGCGGGCGCCAGCATCGGCACGGTGACCAGCGCCAGCACGCGCCATTCGGACGCGCCCAGATCGCGCGCCGCGCGCTCGGCATTCTCCTGCTGTGCGCCCATCGACGCATAGATGATGGCAAAGGCCAGCGGCAGGTTGATAACGACATGGCCAACGGCGGCGGCATAGAGCGACGGGCCGGGGCCGTAATTGTTGAAAACGATCAGAAGGCCGAGGCCGATGATGAGGTAGCTGACCGTCATCGGGGCGATGAGCAGCCCGCGCATCAGGGCGCTGCCCGGCAGGACGTGGCGCGCAAGGCCATAGGCCGCGAGAAAGCCGAGGATGCAGGAAATCGCGGCGGAGCCAGCTCCGACCAGCAGCGAGTTGAGCAGGGCGGACATCAGGCGATCGTCGCCCAACACATCCGCATACCATTTCAGCGTCGGCCCGTTGAAGGGCGGCACCGGCAGGCGGCCATCTTGGAACGAGAAGAGGACGAGCGTCACCACCGGCAGGAAGATGAAACCATAGGCCAGCGCCATGTAGATCCAAGGGAGCGAGCGTGTCATAGCCGGTCGATCCTTAGCCAGCGGGAGGCGGCCAGATAGGCCAGCGTGACGAGGCCCATCAGCACGATCGACATTGCGGCGGCCAGCGGGAAATTCGCCCCACGCCCCAGCTGCACCATGATGATCTGCGGGCCTGTCAGTTCATTATTGCCGCCCAGGATCTGGGGGGTGATGTAGTCGCCGATGCACAGAACGAAGGTCAGGAAGGCGCCGGTCATGATGCCGGGCAGGGTCAGTGGCAGGATCACATGGCGGAAGGCCTGCCAGCTCGACGCGCCCAGATCCACGGCGGCCCGGCGATAGTTGGGCGGCAGCTGTACGAGGTTGGCGTAGATCGTCAGCGTCAGCAGCATGACGAAGAAATGCACGAAGCCGGTGACCGTGGCGAAGCGGGTCGAGGCCAGCGTGAGCGGCTCGCCGATGATCCCGAGGCCGAGAAGCGTCTGGTTGATGACCCCCTCGCGCGACAGCACCAGGAGCCATGCGTAGGAGCGGACCACATAGGATGTCCAGAAGGGCAGGATGGCGAGCAGCAGCGCCAGCCGCTGCCAGCGTTCGGGCACGCGGTAGGCAATAATCCAGGCCAGCGGATAGGCCAGCAGGATCGAGACAACAGTGACCGTCAGGGTGATTTCCAGCGACACCATGATCGCGCGGAGCAGATAGCTCTGCCCGAAGAGCCGCGCGTAATTGTCGAAGCTGAAGCCCCAGATCAGCTCGCGCCCCTCCAGCGTGGCAAGGCTCATCGCCGCCATGACGCCGAAGGGGACGACGAAGAAGGCCAGCGTCCACAAAAGGGCCGGGGCGACGAAGCCCCAGCCGCCTATGGTGTCCTTGCCAGCCATCAGTGCTGAAGCATTTCCAGCCAGACGTCCTGCATCGCGCCATCAAGCTCGGCATCGGGGGCAGGGTAGAGCTGCGCGCGGGCCAGATAGTCTCCTTGCTCGTCCCAACGCAGCACATCCTTTTGCGCGTCCGAAAGATGCTCGCCCGCCTTTTCATTCGCCGGCATTCCCCAGTAGCAGGAGGAGGTGGCGAGGCGCGCCTGGCCCTCGGGGCTGGTGATATATTTGACAAATTCGGTGGCCATGTCCTTGTTTTCGCTCGTCTCCAGAACGCCGATGGCCTGCGACCAGCGCACAGCGCCCTGATCGGGAATTGTCCAAGTCAACTCGGGCTGCTCTTCGGCCAGAACCGCCGTCAGCCATTCGCCGCCGCCGACCACGATATCGACCTCACCGGTAGCAAGCGCGGTCTGGCTGGCAACGACTTCGCCGACCGAGCGGGCGTTTTCCTTCATGGTGAAGAGTGTTTCTTTCAGCGCGGGCAGATCATCCGCCGTGAGGCTCGCCGTCTCCTTGCCATTCGCGATGGCGGCAAGGCCCATGACGGGCAGGTAATAGTCATAGACGGCAATGCGGTCCTTGTACTTGTCGCTCCAGACCGTGCTCAGATCCTGCATGTCGGCAGCGTCGACCTTGTCGGAGTTGAACGAGATGGTGTTGTAGCCGAATTTCTCGGTCACGGCGTAGGTTTTGCCGTCCATTGTCACCTGATCCTTCATCGCAACTCCCGGCCAGAAATCTGCGGTGGGCAGCTCGTCCGCCGGAAGCTCGGCCATCAGCCCCGCCTCGACGGCGCGCGGCACGTCAATGCCGTCGATCACCAGAACGTCCCAGTCACCGGGGCGCGACTGCTCCAAGAGGGCCAGCGCGGTCGCGGTGCCCTCGTATTCGCGCAGGTTCACGCGGATCCCGTGCTTTTCCTCAAAGGGCTGGATCAGCGCGGAATCGGTATGATCGCACCAGACGAGGGCGTTCAGATCCTCGGCGGCCATGGCGTTGGCGGGCAGGGCCAGCAGCGCGGCGGTGCCCATCAGGGCGCGACGCAGGGGGGTATGGGTCATATCGGTGTCTCCATGTTGGTCGGTTTTGTGACTGCGGACCTTGGTGCCGCTTGAACAAAAAAATGAGTTGCCTCAAATTTAAAGTCAACACTAAAACAATTCACGAACCGGGAAAGGACATGCCCATGTCAGGCCTGCGCGAACGGCAGAAGGCGGACCGCAATCAGCGGATACTCGACGCGGCGGTGACGCTTTTCCGCGCCGATGGCTACCGCGCCGCGAGGATCGAGGACATGGCCGAGATGGCCGAGGTGTCGCCCGGCACGGTCTATAATTACTACGGCTCCAAGGGCGACATCCTCTTTGCGACCGTTGCGATGGAGGTCGAGGAGGTGCTGGCGGCCGGCGAGTGCATTGTTGCCAATCCGCCCGAGGGCGTGCATCACGCGCTGATGGCGCTGATCGGCAGCTATTACGACCATTCGCAGGAATATCTCAGCAAGGAGATGTGGCGCACGGCCTTCGCGCTCTCGGTCGAAGCGCCGCATACGCCCAACGGCGTGCGCTTTTCCGAACTGGACCGCGCCCTCGCCGCTCAGGTGGTGGCCCTGATCGGGCGGTTGCAGGAGCGGGGCGAGGTTGCGGCACATCTCGACGCGCAGGCGCTGGGCGAGGTGATGTTCAACAATCTGAACGCGATGTTCATGGAATTCGTCAAGGATGACGCGATGACGCTGGATCATCTGAAGGCGCAGGTCGCGCGTCAGATCGCGCCGCTGGCGGCGCTGATTGCGGCCTAGGCGCTTTTGCGGCGCATGGCCGTGACCACGGCGCGCCCGATCACCACCGCTGCGACAATGACGATCAGCACCACGGAAATCGCCGCGATGGCCGGGTCGATATTGTCGCGCAGCCCTTGCCACATAAGGCGGGGCAGGGTGACGGCCTCGACCGAGGTGATGAAGATGGTCACCGCGATCTCCTCCCATGACAGCACGAAGGTCAGGAAGAAGGACGCGATCACACCGAACTTGATGTTCGGCAGGATCACCGAGAAGACCCGCGTGGCCAGCGATGCGCCCATCGCCCGCGCGGCCAGGTCCATCCGCCTGTCGACCTGCGCCAGCGATACGCTAACCAAAACCACCGCAAAAGGCACGATCATCACCGAATGGGCCAGTACGACGCCCAGCATCGTGTCATAGGCGATGACGCCGTTCATCTTGGTCAGCGTGATGAGAAAGAAGTAGAGCGTCAGCGCCGAGACGACCGGCGGCGCGACCATCGGCAAAAGGGCGATGCCCATCAGAAGCCCCGCAAAGCGCGGCCGGAACATCCAGATGCCGAGGCTGAAGACCGTTCCCAGCGCCGTGGCAATGCCCGCCGACAGCAGCCCTACGCGTAGCGACAGCCAGATCCCCTCGATCCATTCGCGGTCCTCGATCAGCGTGCGATAATGGCGCAGTGACAGCTCGCCCTCGGGCACCGACAGAAACCGCTTGGGCGTGAACGACACCGGGATCACCGACAGAAGCGGCATCAGCATGAAGATGCCCACCAGCACGGCAAGAAGCGTGACAAGCAGACCGGGGCGCAGGCGGATCATCGGGCACCTTTGGGGCTGAGCTGTTTCAGCAGCAGGGCCAGCGCCGCCGAGATCGCGACCATCAGAATCACGCTGACTGCCGCCGCCAGCCCCCAGTCGGGTGACTGGAAGATGCGCAGATAGATCATCTCGGCCACCATGACGCTGCGCCCGCCGCCCAGGATGGCAGGTGTGATGAAGAACCCGATGGCAAAGACGAAGACCAGGAGCGCCGCGCCCATGATGCCCGCGGCCGTCATCGGCACGAAAACCTGCCAGAAGATGCGCGCGCGCCCGGCGCCCATGCCGCGGGCGGCCATCAGTACGCGCTCATCCACACTGCGCATGGCCGAGGCGAGAGGGAAGACCGCGAAGGGGATCATGAAATGCACCATGCCGACGATCACACCGAACTCGTTGCGCACAAGGCGCAAGGGATCGTCGATCACCCCCATTCCTTCGAGCCAACCGTTGAGGATGCCCCGGCTGGATAAAAGGGCCAGCCAGCCGAAAGCGCGGGTGAGAACCGAGATCCAGAAAGGGATAAGGATGCAAAGCTCGGTCAGGGTCCGCACCAGAGGCGTGCCCCGCACCCAGAGAAGCGAAAGGATATAGCCCATGATGACCGAGATCACCGTGACCACCGCGCAGATGCGCAAGGTGCGCCAGAAGACCGACAGGATCAGCGGATCGCTCAGCGCGGCGGTGTAATTCTGCAGTCCCGGCTCGGGCAGGGTCACACTCCACCCGATGACGCCCAGAAACGGCAGCACATAGGCGAGGCCGAGGAACATCAGCAGCGGTGCCAGCAGGATCAGGGGGCGCAGGTGTGGCATGGTCATCCTTGCAGTGAAAGCGCCGCCCTCTGCCGGGCAGGGGCGGCGCGCGGCATCAGGCCGAGACGATGGCGAGGTATTCGTCCAGCGCGGCGCCGTAATTCTCCTCGTACCAGGCGACATCCAGCGCGACCTGCTGCTCGAAATTGCCAGGGGCCACGGGATTGAAACGGCGCTGGTCCTCGGGGATCAGCTCGTCGGCGGCGGGGTTGGCGGGGCCTTGGCTGAGCATGTCGAACATGATCAGCTGTTTCTCGGGGTCCTGCGCGGAGGCGATGAACTTCATCGCCGCCTCGGCGCCGCCGGGATTGCCCTTGATCACCGCCATCGCACCGGGCGAGATGACGCCATCCTGCCAGATGAACTTGACGTCGCCATCGGTGTCCTGCTCCAGCAGGCGCGCGCGGGTCGACCAGATCAGCGCCATCGATGCCTCGCCGTTCAGCATGATCGTCTGGCTCTCGGCGCCATTGCCCCAGAAGCTGATCACATGCTCCTTGAAGCCCTTCAGCTTTTCGTGGGCGCGCTCCATGTCCAGCGGATAGAGATCGGCCTGCGCGACGCCGTCCCCCATCAGCAGCGCCTCCCACATGCCGGCGCCCCATTTGTACATGGCGCGCTTGCCGGGATAGGTCTCAACATCAAAGAAATCGGCCATCGAGGTGGGCGGATTGTCCCCGAACTTGGTGGCGTCATAGGCGATGACATAGCTGAAGAAATAGCTCGAGGCCGAATATTCCCAGCCAAAGCCCTCGCGCATCTTCGAGCGGTCGACCACATCATAGTCGATCGGCTCCATCATGCCCTTTTTGCCCAGGGTCTCGGCGGAAAAAGCATCGGCGTCGACGATGTCCCAACTGGGGCTGCCGCTCTCGTATTGGGCCTGGATCGCGCCCTCGGTCGGGCCCGAGCCGTCCTGGCGCACGCGGATGCCGGTCTCTTCCTCGAAGGGTTTGCCATAGGCATCGTCATAGGCATCGACGGCATCGCCGCCCCAGCTGACAAAGACCAGCTGCCCGTCCTCGGCCAGCGCGGGCATCCCGCGTGTCGCTAGCGCGGCTGTGCCCAGAAGGGCGGCGCCCAGTTGTGTGAACTTGCGGCGGCTGATCTTGCCCTGACGCGCCTTGTCGGCCAGCAGCTCCAGCTGATCGTCGGTGAATGTGGTGTTGTGTTTCATTCCTGTTCTCCCTAGTTGGTCGTTGCGTTACAGAAGAAAGCCCTTCTCCTCGGGCCATGAGGCCCAGATATCGCTGCCGGGGGCGAGGCCCGGGGGCAGATCGTCCGTCGGATGGGTCAGCACCAGCGCCGTGCCATCGGTGCTGCGCAGGTCGATGCGCGTGCCCGCGCCCAGATATGTGAGGTCCGTCACCGTGGCCGGGATGGCGTTGCCGCTGCCGGGTGCGCTGTGTCCAAGGCTCATGTATTCGGGCCGCACGGCCAACGTCTGGCCATCCGCATGCCCCGGCGCCCGCAGGGTGTGGCCGCCGAAATGGCCGCGCAGCATGTCGCCGTCGCGCATCGTGTCGCTGAGCGGCAACAGGTTGATATCGCCCAGAAACTCGGCGACGAACCGGTTTTCAGGCCGTTCATAGACCTCGCGCGGCGGCGCGATCTGTTGCAGGCGGCCCTTCTCAAAAATGGCGACGCGGCTGGAGAGGGCCAGCGCCTCGGACTGGTCATGGGTGACAAAGACGAATGTTGTGCCGGTCTCGCGGTGGAGGCGCCGCACCTCATCCTGCATCTGGCCGCGCAGGTTCTTGTCGAGCGCCGAGAACGGCTCGTCCAGCAGCATCACGGGCGGCTCGCAGGCCAGCGCGCGGGCCAATGCCACGCGTTGCTGCTGCCCGCCCGAGAGCGCATCGGGGCGCTTGTGGCCATGCCCGCCAAGGCCGACCATCTCGATGATCTCGTCCACGCGTGCCTTGATCTCTTGCGCCGGGCGCTTTTGCACCTTGAGCGGGAAGGCGATGTTCTGCTCGGCGCTCATATGCGGGAAGAGCGCATAGCCTTGAAACACCATGCCAAAGCCGCGCTTTTCCGCCGGCACATGCGTCATGTCGCGCCCGTCCAGCGTCATCCGGCCGCGCGTGGCATCCTCGAAACCCGCCAGCAGCATGAGAAAGGTCGTCTTGCCCGATCCCGAGGGACCGAGCAGGGTCAGGAACTCGCCCCGCCCGATGGTCAGCGAGATATCCTGCAGCGCGGTGAAGGTGCCGAAATCCTTGCCGATGCCTTCGACACCGATCTCTGCTGCGCGGGTTTTTTCCGTCATTGAACGCTCCCTTTGACACCAAAGCGTAGAGGTGCGCCGCAGCCCGGCACAAACGAATTGTTTTCGCGGTAACGGCAAATGGAATTTGCCAAAGCGCCCGGACTAGCGCGCGCGGTGCGGCAGTGCAGCCACGATCCAGCGGCGAAAGGCTAGGGCGGGCTCGAACGCCGCTTGCTGGGGCGGTGTGCAAAGGTAATAGGCATCTGGTGACGCGATCCGCACATCGCCCACGCGGATCAGCTGCCCCGCCTCCATCGCGGCGTTGCCGATGATGACATCGCCCATCGACACGCCTTGCCCGGCGATCGTCGCCGCATAGACAAGGTTCATGTCGGACATGACCGGCCCGCGATCCGCCGCCGCCTGAGGCAGCCCCGCGGCCTGCAGCCAGCGCCGCCAATCGGTGCCGTCGCCCAGATGCAAAAGGTCGGCGCGCAGCACATCCGCCGGCGTCTCGATCCCGCCAAGGCGGTTGGCCAGCATGGGAGAGATTAGCGGCGCGAATTCGACTCTTTGCAGAAGCTCGATCTCGACGCCCTGCATGGTGCCGTCGCCAAAGGCGATAAAGATATCCGCCTCCGGCCTACTGACATCGTCGAGGCGACGGGGGGTAATGATCCGCAGGTCGACCTCGGGGCAGATGCTGCGAAACTCGCTGATCCGGGGGGCCAGCCAGAAGGCCGTGAACCCGGGCGTGCAGCTGACCGTCAGGGTGCCCGACAGGCCATGCCCCGCATTGCGCGCCGCCGATCCGGCAATGGCGCTGAGCGCGCCGCGCACATCGCCCGCATAGGCCCGCCCGCGCGGCGTCAGTTCGATCCGCGTGCCGACGCGGTTGAAGAGGTCAAAGCCAAGATCCCGCTCCAGCAGGCGCAATTGGTGGCTGACGGCGCTGCGCGTCAGGTTCAGCTCGTCCGCAGCGGCCCAGACGGTGCCGTGGCGCGCAAAACATTCCAGCGCGCGCAGGGCCTGGGTCGAAGGGATGCGGGACATGGGGCGGCTCCTTGAGACTCTTGCGGATAGTTAGGTGAGTAATTTTTGCCGATGCAAGGAAAAGGTTTCACTATGAAGCGCGCCTTCGTGCTGGCTAACTCCGGGACGAGGAGGCGGATCATGACCCTGACCGATGCACAGACCCACGCGCTGGATGTCGTCGATGCCCGGATGCCCGAGCTGTCGGAGTGGTGCAGCACGATCTTTCATCATGGCGAGACGGCGTGGCGCGAATATCGCTCGGCCGCGTGGTATGTGGAGCGGCTCCGCGAAGAGGGCTTTACCGTCGAGGAAGGCAGCGGCGGCATGCCCACCGCCTTCTGCGCCGAGTGGTCCAATGGCGAGGGCCCTGTGATCGGCATGTATGCCGAATACGATGCGATCCCCGGCAATTGTCAGGCCGCCGCGACGCACCGCGCCCCGCGCGAGGGCCTCGGCTATCAGGCGGGCGGGCATACCGATCCGCATTCGGGGCTGGGTATCGGTGCGCTTGGCGGTCTCTTGGCCACCAAGGCGGCGATGGAGGCGAAGGGGATCAAGGGCGGGCTCCGCTTTACCGGTGAGCCGGCCGAGAAGGTGCGCGGATCGAAGCCCATCCACGCCGCCAAGGGCTATTATGACGGCCTCGCGGCAATGCTGTCGTTTCACCCGTTCTACATGCTGCCGATGTGCAATACCGTGCGCTGGGACACGCATTGCGGTGCGGCCTACTCAATGATCTACCGCTTTATCTGCGACGCGCCCGAGGCTTGGGGGGCGGGCGACGGCGCCCCGATCCCGCAATCGCATTCGGCCATCCGCGCGCCCGGCGCGTCCGAGGCGCTGGTGCAGATGTATACTCTTTCCAAGGCGCTCCGGGAGTCGATGCTGCCCCATCAGGGCGGCTGGTCGATCAGCGAGGCGATATTGACCGCCGGGCAAGCCACCGCCGACAATCAGCCCGCCGGGCTGGCCGAGTTGCAATACATGATGCGCACGCCGACGGTGGACATGGCCGAGCAGGTGACGGCCATGCTGGACCGCAATGCCGAAGCCGTGGCGCAGATGACCGGCTGCCGGTGGGAGCGTCACTGGGTCTGCAAATCGCGCCCCGGCCTTGCCAATCACGCGATGGCGAATATCGTCTGGGACGCTCTGCAACAGGCTGGTGCGCCGGAATGGGACGACGCGGCGATATCTGTCGCGCAGGAAATCCAGGCCAATCTGGGGCAGGAGCCGATGGAGGCGCCCTTCATCGACGAAATGAGCCGCCTCATCGCGCCCCAAGAGGCCGAGGCGATCCTGCGACGAGATCTGCCGCCGAGCCAACTCAACAGCACAAGCGACGACTACACCGACATGAGCTGGCACGCACCGCTGGCACGGTTCTACATCGCGCGGCCCGCGCTGAAACCCTCGGGCGCGCCCTATCCCAACTGGGTGATGAACGCGCTCGGCGGCATCCCCGCCACAATCGACCCGATGGTGCGGACAGCCGCGCGCGTCTGTGCCCTCTCCGCGCTGCGCCTGCTGGAGGATGAGGCCGCGCGCGACGCCGCCATGACCGAATTCAAGGACCGCACCGGCGGCGGCGTTGGCGGTAGCAAATGGATGCCGCCGCTCTGCGATTACGACCCGCCCATCCATTTCCGCTGGCCCGAATACGTTGACACCCCGCGCGGGCGCGATTGGTGGATCCCATCCGCCATGCCCGACGCCTAACCCAGGAGACCTGACATGCTGGACAAGACGCAATCCGAATTCACCCTTCAACGCCGCAAGCGTGGCGGCGGCACGGCCCCGATGCAGCACTGGCACCTGCCCAACGAGACGGACGCGCTGAGCCATGTCCTTTTGGGCTCGCCCGCGCATCTCAAGCACCTGTCGACCTCGAGCCTGTCATCCAAGCATCTACGCGAGAATCCCTGCAACATTCAGGTGGCACAAAGCCAGCATGCCGAGATGGTCGCCGCCTACGAGCACTTCGGCGTCAAGGTGAAGATGCACGCGCCCGAGCCGGAACTGCCCATGCAGGTCTATGCGCGCGACAGCTCGGTCATGACGCCCTATGGCGCGATCATCACCGCCATGTCCCAGTGGTGGCGCCGGGGCGAGAATTACGCGGCGATCCGCACCTACGAGGAACTGGGCATCCCCATCTATGACATGGTGACCGCCGGCACCTTCGAGGGTGGCGACTTCAACGTGATCGAGGAGGGCGTCGTCCTTATCGGATGCGGCGGCGCGCGCACGAACGAGGCGGGGGCAAAGCAGGTCGCAGGCTGGTTCGAAGATGAGGGCTGGGAGGTGAAGCTGGCCTTCATCGACGAGTATTACGTGCATATCGACCTCATGGTCGTGCCCATCGCGGAAAAGTTGACAGCCGTCTGCCTCGATTGCACCGATCCCTGGATCGTCGAATGGCTGAAGGGCAAGGGGCACGAGATCATCGACGTGCCCTTCCGTGACACGATGGCTCTTGGCTGCAACGTGATGAGCCTCGGTAATGGCAAGGTGATCGCGCCAAAGGCCTCGACCGTTCTGGTCGACAATCTGCGCGCGCGTGGCTTCGAGGTCGCGGCCATCGACACGGCCGAGATTTCCAAGACCGGCGGCGGTATTCACTGCATGGCGCAGGCGCTGAACCGCGGCTGAGCCCTTCGGGCGGCGGGCCGCAAAAAAGGCAATCGTTCTCATTGGCGCGCGCGGGGCAGAATATATTCCGCGCGTCTCACCGTTTGCGACAAAAGCGTTGCGCGTCTATCATGCCTGTGGTGATAGCGGCCTGCCGGCGGTCTGGGGCCGCGGGCGGCAGCAGCTTGTCATCCGGCACGTTCGGACCGACATCACGCGCAGACCCGCAACAATGAGGTACACGCCATGAAATTTCTCGCCCCGGCCGCGCTGGCGCTTGCCAGCATCGTCAGCCCCGCCTTCGCCCAGAATACCTTCGGCCCCCTGATCGCGCCCGAAGCGCTGAACGCGCAGCTTGAGGCGGAGGCGCCGCTGATCCTCGACATTCGCGGCGATGCCTATGCCGAGGGCCATATTCCGGGCGCCGTCTCGGCGCCTTATGCCAGCTTCCGCGGCCCCAAGGATAACCCCGGCCAGGTTCCCTCCGAAGACCAGATCGAGGCGACATTGCAAAGCCTGGGCGTCACGTTCGAGCGCCCCATCGCCATTGTGCATGAGGGCGATACCGACACCGATTTCGGCGCTGCTGCCCGCGTCTATTGGACGCTGAAATCCTCGGGCCTGACGCAGCTGGCCATCGTCAATGGCGGCATGCAGGCTTGGGAGGAGGGCAAGCTGCCGCTGATGACGGGGGCCAAGGCGCCCACGCCCTCCGATATCGACATCACCTTTTCCGACCGCTGGCTGGCCACGACGGATGACGTCGCCGCAGTCGTCAACGGCGCAAGCGAGGCGACGCTGGTCGATGCACGGCCCGCGAATTTCTACGAGGGCAAGAAGGGGCACGATGCAGCTGCGCGTCCCGGCACGCTGCCCGGTGCACAGAACATCACCCATTCCGAGTTCTTCAAGGACGGCACGCAGATCGTGGATGCGAAGGCAGCCAGCGATATTGCCACCCGGATGGGCCTGAATGCAGACCGGCCCATCGTGTCCTTCTGCAACACGGGCCATTGGGCCGCGACCGACTGGTTCGCCATGTCCGAACTGGCCGGGATGCCCGATGTCAAGCTCTATGCGGAATCGATGGTGGGCTATTCCAAGACAGATAACGAGATGGCCAATGTGCCCGGTCTGTTGCGCAACCTGCTGAACCAGATCATGGGGAACTGATGACTGCTACCATAGATGATACCGCCCGCCGCGCTGGCCGGGGGCGGGTTTTGCCCCGCGCCGGGCTGATCGTCCTTGCCGCCATCCTGATCGCGGCCGTCGCGGCGCTGGCGGGCGCGCGTTTCGGAGTGATGCTGGCCATCGGCCTTGGCATTGGCATGACGCTGGAGGGGCTGCGCTTCGGCTTTGCCGGGCCGTGGCGCGCGATGATCCTGCGGCGCGAGCCTGCGGGCATTCTGGCGCAGCTTCTGGCGATCGGGATCGTGGCCGTGGCCGCGCTGCCGCTGCTGGCCAGCCATGGCGGCGAATTGGTGGGGGCCGAGGCGCCCATCGGCTTTGCCATGATCGGCGGGGCCTTCGTCTTTGGCGCGGCGATGCAGGTGGTTCTGGGCTGCGGCTCGGGGACGCTGGTCAACGCGGGTAGCGGCAATCCCGTGGGCCTTGTCGCGCTGCCGTTCTTTGCCATCGGCAGCTTTTTCGGCGCCTATCACCTCATGTGGTGGACCGATCTGGGCGCGCTGCCCATCATGGTGCTGCGCGGCACCAGCGGCCTTGCCGTCACGCTGGCCGGGCTTGCCGCCGTGGCCGCGTTTCTGCTGTGGCGCGCGGCACCGGGCACGCGCAAGCTGCCGCGCCGCCTGATCATCGCCGCGCTGTTGCTGGCTGCGCTGGCCATCGGCAACCTGCTGATCGCGGGTCAGCCTTGGGGGGTGGTCTATGGTCTCGGCCTCTGGGTGGCCAAGGGCGCGGTCGGCATGGGCGCGGATCTGAGCGGATCGGCCTTCTGGTCGGCCCCCGGCAATGCTGAGCGCGTGGGCGCCAGTGTCTTGACCGACTACACCTCGCTGACCGATTTCGGGCTGATCGCGGGCGCGTTCCTGGTGGCCAGCTGGCGCGCCGGGGGGCTGTCGGCCCCGCTGCCCAAGCTGCCCGCAAAGGCCTGGGCCGCGACGGTGATTGCCGGGCTGCTGCTGGGCTATTCCTCGCGGCTGGCTTTCGGCTGCAACGTGGGTGCGTTCTTCTCTGGGATCTCGACCGGCAGCCTGCATGGCTGGGTCTGGTTCGCCGCCGCCTTTGCCGGCTCGTGGTACGGTGTCAAACTGCGTCCTTTCCTTGGTCTGGAGGCACGTACATGAGCCGCCGGATCATCGCCCTTGCCGCGCTTGCCTTGGTGGGCGGCGTCATCGCGCTGGACCTTGGCGCATCGCCTCCCAACCCTTATTCCGCGCCACCGTTGATTGCCTTCGGCTCGGGGCAGGCCTCATCGGGGGGCTTCTGCGGCGCACTGCCTGACTGACGCGGGCAGCCGCGATTGCGCCAAAAACTGCGCAATCCCGGTTGCAATGGACGCGGATGCGCTATCTTAACCGCGCAAGGGACAGGGACAGCAATCGCATGACGCAGCAGCCCATTATCGTGGCCGAGCATATCGGTAAGCGTTTCGACGTTTTTCGGGCGCTGGACGATGTCAGCCTGACCGTCAGCGCGGGCGAGCGCGTCGTCATATGCGGTCCCTCCGGGTCCGGCAAATCCACGCTGATCCGCTGCATCAATGGGCTTGAGACGCATGAGGATGGCAGCCTGACGGTGGATGGGCACTTGATGAAGGCCGGGTCACCGAATATCCGCCAGCTGCGGCAGGATGTCGACATGGTGTTTCAGCAGTTCAACCTCTTTCCGCATCTGACGGTCTTGGAAAACCTCACTATCGGCCCGCGCAAGGTGCGCGGGATAAGCCGCGCCAAGGCCGAGGCGCTGGCGCGCAAGTATCTCGAGCGCGTCCGCATCCCCGAGCAGGAGGGCAAGCGCCCCGATCAGCTGTCCGGCGGGCAGCAGCAGCGCGTTGCCATCGCCCGCGCGCTCTGCATGGAGCCGCGCGTGATGCTGTTCGACGAGCCGACGTCGGCGCTTGACCCTGAGATGATCGGCGAGGTTCTGGACGTGATGGTCGATCTGGCCGAGAGCGGCATGACCATGGTCGTCGTCACGCATGAGATGGGTTTTGCCCGCAAGGTCGCCGACCGCATGGTCTTCATGGAGGCAGGGCGCATCGTCGAGATCTCGCCGCCCGAGATCTTCTTTTCCGAGCCGAAGACCGAGCGCGCCCGCGTCTTTCTGAACCAGATCCTGGGCCATTGATGCGCGTCGCCCGTATTCTCGACCGGCCGCCAGTGGCGATCGCCCTCTATGCCGCGATCATGGCGGCGCTGATCTGGTCGGCCTATGTGGGCGCGCAGCGGATGGGTTATAACTGGCAATGGTACCGTGTGCCGCAATATCTGGGCGCGCTGACCGAGGACGGGTTTCAGCCGGGCGAGATACTGATTGGCCTCTGGGCGACGGTGCGGCTCTCGGCGGCGGCCTTTGGGCTGGCGGTTCTGATCGGGGCAGGGGTGGCGATCCTGCGCCTCTCGGGGCTGATCATGGGCCGGGGCGTGGCCACGGTCTATCTGGAGTTGATCCGCAACATCCCGCTTCTGGTGCTGCTCTACCTCTTCTACTATGTGCTTGGCCCGATCCTTGATCTCAGCCGTTGGAGCGCGGCGATCCTGACGCTGGCCGTTTTCCATTCCGCCCTGATCTCCGAGATTTTCCGCGCAGGCATCAACTCGGTCGCGCGCGGGCAGTGGGAGGCGGCGGGTGCCATCGGCATGTCGCGCGCGCAGGCCTTCGCCTATATCATCCTGCCGCAATCGGTGCGCTTCATGCTGCCGCCGCTGACCGGGGAGGCGGTGCATCTGATCAAGTCCTCGGCCATCGTCAGCGTCATCGCCGTGGCCGAGCTGACGACTGTCGGGCGCAACATCATATCCGACAGCTACATGAGCTTTGAGATCTGGTTCACCGTGGCTGCCGTATATCTGGCGATCACTCTCGCTCTGTCCTTCGGCGTCTCGGCGCTGGAGCGGCGCTTCACCCCATGACCAAGCCCCCTTTTCAAGGAGATTTCCCAATGACGACAACACGCAGAGCGGCGATGATGCTGGGCCTTGCCTTTGCCGCGGCCACCGGATTTGGCGCACCCGCCAGCGCCCAGTCGGCCACGCAGGCCTTGGCGCAGGAATCGGTGATCGAGACGATCAAGCAGGACGGCGTGATCCGCATCGGCCTGTCGGTCTTTACCCCCTGGTCGATGCGCGACAAGAATGGCGAGCTGATCGGCTTCGAGCTGGATGTGGGCCGCGCGCTGGCCGAGGATATGGGCGTTGATGTCGAGTTCATCCCGACCGCGTGGGACGGCATCATCCCGCAGCTCGTCTCGGGCAATTTCGATGTGATCATCTCGGGCATGTCCATCACGCCCGAGCGCAACCTGACGGTCAATTTCAGCGACCCTTACGCCTTTTCCGGCCAGACCATCCTTGCCAACAAGGAGATGACCGAAGGCTTTGCGCAGGAGGATTACAACAGCGCCGATGTCATCTTCTCGGCCCGCCGGGGTGCGACGCCCGCCACCGTTATCGCGCAGCTTTTTCCCGAGGCGCAGCTGCTTCTCTTTGACGAGGAGGCGGCGGCGGTGCAGGAAGTGCTGAACGGCAATGCCCATGCCACGATGTTCGCCGAGCCGGCCCCCTCGATCGAGGCGCGGCGCTATCCCGAGAAGCTGCATGTGCCCTTCGATCAGACCTTTCTGGCCACGGGCGAGGGCTTTGCCCTGCGCAAGGGCGATCCCGATGCGCTCAACTTCTTCAACAACTGGATTGCCGGGCGCACCGCCTCGGGTTGGCTGAAGGAGCGCAATGATTACTGGTTCAAGGGCGACGCCTGGCAGGACCAGATCCCTCAATAAGGGACCCGCGCCATGCCCGCGATCCTGCGCAAACTGCGCTGGCCTGACCTTCTGATCCTCGCCGCCCTTGCGGCGGGGATCGGTTATGCCGTGCTGCGGGCCGAGGGCACGCTGACCTATGACTGGCGCTGGCACCTCATCCCCGACTACATTCTGCGCTGGCGCGAGGACCGGGGGGAATGGTTTGCCAATCTGCTGTTGCAGGGGTTGATCACGACGATCCGCATCAGCCTTTATGCCAGTGCTCTCGCGCTGATACTGGGCGTGATCCTTGGCATCGCGCGCACTGCGCATAACCTGACGATCCGCCTTCTGGCGCGCACCTATATGGAATTGTTGCGCAATATCCCGCCCGTCGTCATCATCTTCATTTTCTTTTTCTTCCTGTCGCAGCAGTTGATCGACGCGCTGAACCTGAACGCCTGGGCGCGCGGCATCGCGCGGGGCGAGAATGCCGCGATCTGGGAATTCTTCTTTGGCGACATGCGCCGGTTTCCGTCGCTGATCTCGGGCGTCATCGTACTGGCCCTGTTTGAGAGCGCCTTTGTCGGCGAGATTGTGCGCGCGGGCATCCAGTCCATCGCGCAGGGACAGCGCGAGGCGGCGCGCGCTATCGGCATGGGACCAGTGCTGGAGATGCGCCATATCATCCTGCCGCAGGCCATGCGCAAGGTGACCCCGCCCATGGCGAACCAGTTTATCAGTCTGATCAAGGACAGCTCGATCATCTCGCTGATCTCGGTGCAGGACCTGACCTACAAGACGGTCGAACGGGTCGCCTCAACCCGGCTGATCTTCGAAGCGTGGATCACCACGGCGGCGCTCTACTTCATCCTCTGCTTTGGCCTCTCGCTGCTCTTTCGCAGGCTGGAGCGGCGTCAGTAGCGGCGAGCGGAGTGTGATCCATGCGCGCCGCGCCGACGTATCTCATGCATCACCAAGGAGCCTGACCATGATCCGCGCCATCATCCTTTGCCTGTCCTTTCTGATTGCCCTGCCGGCCAGCGCGCTCGACCTGCGTGCGCCCTTCGCCTCCATCGATGGAGGCGAGGTGTCGCTTCAACAATGGCGCGGGCAGCCGGTGCTGGTGGTCAATACCGCTTCGGAATGCGCCTTCACGCGCCAGTATCGCGGGCTGCAGGATCTCTATGATCGCTATCGCCAAGAGGGGCTGATCGTGCTTGCCGTGCCATCGGATGACTTCAACCAAGAGCTGGCCAGCGATGCGGAGGTCAAGGAATTCTGCGAGCTGCAATATGGAATCGACATGCCGATGACCCGGATCACGCCAGTGCGCGGCAACGGCGCGCATCCCTTCTACGCTTCGCTACGCGCCGAGACGGGGTTTGAGCCGCGCTGGAACTTCAACAAGGTGCTGATTGCGCCCGATGGCAGCGTTGCGGGAACCTATGGCTCGCGCGTCGATCCGCTGTCGCCTCAGATCACGCGCAGTATCGAGGCGCTATTGCAATGAGCGCGGTCGGGACGGACGAGCAGGGCGGGCTGACCGTCTACTATGACGGCGCATGCCCGCTCTGCCGGGCCGAGCTGTCGCACTACACGGCGCGCGACAAGGCGGGCCGTCTGGCGCTGGTGGATGTCTCGAAGCCCGAGGTTCGGCTGCCCGATGATCTGAGCCCCGAGGACGCCAAGGCCCGGTTTCATGTGCGCACGCAGGAGGGTCGGCTCGTCTCGGGTGCTGCAGCTTTTGCGCAGGTCTGGCGGCAGGTGCCCGGCTGGGGCTGGGCCGTGCGGATCGCGTCGGTGCCGGGCGTTCTGCCTGTGCTGGAACTGGGCTATCGCGGATTTCTGAAACTGCGCCCGCAGATGGTTGGCATGTTCATCTGGCTGCAGCACCTGCGCGGGCGTGGGTGATGCGCAGACGGGCGAACGGCCCGGCGTGAGGCCAGGCCGCTGCCAAAGGTGTCATAGGTTCACGCTGTCTCGCGGGCCCAATAGCGCAGCTTGGCGCATTTTTCCACGAAATCGGCGGCGGACTCGGCAGTGAGTTTTGGCATGCCCTCATCGATATCCTCGACCCCGGCCGATTTGACCAGCGGCTGCGCCGCGTCGGTCCAGCCGATGAACTTGGCATGCGCGAAGGCGTCGCTGACGAAATCCTTGGACGGCTTGTCCTTCGCCAGATCCTTACCCTTCTCGTCTGAGAAAACCAGCGCCACCGCGTCGAACAGGACCGACGGGCCACCATCGATCTTTTCGTCCGCGGCGCGCGTCGAGCCGTCCGAGAGTGTCACGCCCTGGATATGCGGAGCGACAATGGCCACCATCGCTCCCTCGGCCCTGAACGCCTTTTCCAGCGCCTCTACCAACTCCGCATCAGCGCCGTCACTGAGATAGAGGCCCAGCTTGCGGCCCGCAAAGCTCTTCGGCCCGTTCTTGAGAATGCTCAGCGCATCCGACGCGGGCAGGTCCGTAATGGGCGCGCGGGCCGGTGTGGCCGCCGTGGGCATATCGGTCACGCCCAGCCCCTCTGCCACGCCCTGCGCCAGATCGTCATGCACGTTTAGCAGATGCGACAGGACGCGCAGACGGATCTTTTCATGCTCGCATTTCGACAGCTCGAACGTATAGCCGGCGATGATATGGCGCTGTTCGGTCTCGGTCTGGCTGATCCAGAATTGGCGCGCCTGGCTGTAGTGATCGGCGAAGGTCTCCGAGCGTGTGCGCTGCTTTTGGCCCTGCATCTCCTCGGGATAGCTCTGGAATCCGATCTCCGGGTTCTCGCGCGGGCCACCATCCTCGCCCCAGCTATTGGGTTCGTAATTGGCGCGGCCCTTGGGGTTGCGCATCGCCATATGCCCGTCCTGCTGAAAGTGGTGCATCGGGCATTTGGGCGCGTTGATCGGGATATGCGTGAAGTTCGGCCCCCCCAGACGCTTGGTCTGCGTGTCGAGATAGGAAAAATTGCGACCCTGCAGCAGCGGGTCGTTGGTGTGATCGATGCCGCGCACGATGTTCTGGGTGCAAAAGGCCACCTGCTCGGTCTCGGCAAAGAAATTCTGAACATTGGCGTCGAGCGTCAGCGTGCCGATGATGCGTACCGGCACCTGCTCTTCGGGGATCAGCTTGGTGGCATCCAGAATGTCGAATTCGAACTTGTCGGCGAAGTCGTCGTCAAACACCTGAATGCCCAGATCCCATTGCGGATAGTCGCCCGCGTCGATCGCCGCCCACATGTCGCGGCGGTGGAAATCGGGATCGGCGCCATTGATCTTGACCGCCTCGTTCCAGACGACCGATTGCACGCCCTGGCGCGGCTTCCAGTGGAATTTCACGTAATGCGACTTGCCCTCGGCATTGACCAGCCGAAAGGTGTGCACGCCGAAGCCTTCCATGAAGCGGAGGGAGCGGGGGATGGTCCGGTCGGACATCTGCCACAGTGTCATGTGGATCGCCTCGGGCGAGAGCGAAATGAAATCCCAGAAATTGTCATGCGCCGATTGCGCCTGCGGAAAGCCGCGATCGGGCGCTTCCTTGACCGAGTGGACGAGGTCGGGGAACTTCATCGCGTCCTGAATGAAGAAGACGGGAATGTTGTTGCCGACGAGGTCCCAGTTACCTTCCTGCGTGTAGAACTTGGTTGCAAACCCGCGCACGTCGCGGGCCAGATCGAAGGAACCCTTGTTACCCGCCACGGTGGAGAACCGGGTAAAGGTGGGTGTCTTCTCGCCGACGCGCTGAAAGATGTCGGCGCAGCTCAGTTCGGGGATGGCCTCGGTCAGCTCGAAATGGCCATGTATGCCATAGCCGCGGGCGTGGACGACCCGCTCGGGGATGCGCTCGTGATCGAAATGAAAGATCTTTTCGCGCATCACGTGATCTTCCAGAAGGACCGGCCCGCGAGGCCCTGCGGTCAGCGAATTCTGGTCATCCGCAATCGGACCGCCCTGCGCCGTGGTCATCGTGCGCTCGCGGTCGGTTGTTTGCTGGCGCGGTGCGCCGCCCTTGTCGAGTGTGTCGTCGGTCATGCCCAGAATCCTCGTTTGATGGTCGGAATACCGATCAAACCATGCAGTCCGGGAATCGTTCCCGCTCTCGGCGACGGGCGCCGGGGATCTACCTGTCTCCGCGCGGCTCGGCCGGCTCGGGCGCCAGCAGGTTCTCGGCGGCATCGGGGCTCTGGGTGGCATCCGCCTGGCGTTGCAACTCTTCCGTCTCGGAGGTCAGGTCGCCTTCACCGGGCGCGGTTTCGGCTGCGTCTTCCTCGGGCGGGGCAGGGGCGTGCGGCAGGATCTTCATCTCGCCATCATCGCCGGATTGCTGCCGCACCACGATACCATTGGGAAAGATGATCTCGCGCGAGGGGTCGGGCATGGAAATGCCGGCATTCTGCAGCGCCAGCTTGACCTGCCGCATCAGCGCCGAGCGCACCTTGAAGATCGAATAGGATTTCCCGTCGAACCAATATTGCACGCGGATATTGACGGTCGAGGCGCCCAGCTCGTCTACCAGTGCGCTGGGCTCGGGATCGTCCAGCACGGCGGGATGGCTGCGCAGCGCCTCGGCGATCACCTCCTGCGCCTCCAGCACCGAGTCGTCATAGCCGATCCCGACCGAAAATTCCGAGCGCCGGTTGGGCGCGGTCGAGAAATTCTCGATGATGCTCTTGTAGACGATGGCGTTGGGGATCTGCACATGGTTGCCGTCCAGCGTCAGCAGCACGGTCGTGCGCATGTTGAGGTTCTGCACGATGCCCTGATAATCGGCCACGCGGATCCAGTCGCCCGCGCGAAACGGGTTGCGGATGCTCAGCAGGATACTGGCCAGCGAGTTCTCGGCGATCTCACGAAAGGCGAGGCCCACGACGATACCGACAAGGCCGGTGCCGCCCAGGACCGTAACGGCCAGCCGGGTCAGGCCGGCAATCTGTAGGATCAGGTAGATCGCGATCAGGATGACCGGAATCGCCACCACCTTGGCCACGAAATTCAGCAAGAGCGGCGAGGCGATGCGTCCGCGCAGCGACCTGCGGGCAAGGGCGGCCACGCCGCGCGAGAGGATCCACGCCAGAGCGAGGATCACGAGGCCCGCGACGGTCAGCGGGGCGAACCATTGCGCCCGCTCGGCCAACCGCTCGATTTCGCGCCATGTCGGGGTCAGATCCCAGCTGACATTGGGCGTCACCTCAATCCGGTCGACCACGGCGACGACGCCCTCGGTGCGCAGCGCCAGCTGGCGGGCCCATTCCTTGCGTTCGGCATTTTCGGTGGTCCCGTCGATGAAGACGATGCCCTCGCTGACCGACACCTCCGGCGCCTCGAACCACTGGCTGGCGTTGAGGATGCGGGTCAGGCGGTCTTCGATTTGGGAATCGCGCACATCGGGCGCGACGGAGACTTCCCTTTGAGGATCGCTCGCAGCGGATTCGAGCGCGGTGGGTGCTGTCTGAGCCAGCCCCGCGACGCCCATCAGGGCGAGGAACGCGCCGAATGCCAGCGCCGCCGGGGCCTTGAGGAGCCTGCGCTCTGCAGAGACTGTCATTCCACGTCCACCTTGTTCCCAAGCCCGCCCTTGCGCGCTGCCATATCCCACGGACGATACCTTGCACCGCCGCGCAGTCAACGCGCTCGAACCGCGAGGGGTGCAATCGCAGTTAAAGGATTTGGCTAATCAGTGATGCAAGAATTCATAATTTCGGCCCGGCCCATGCTCGCATAGTCATGCGGGATGCTCGTTGCCGAGGGCGTGAGGCATGTTGTGAATCGCGAAAAAAAGGGGGGAGCCTTTAATGTCGATGCAGAAAACCGATACGCTGGTCGTCGGGGCCGGGCAGGCGGGGATCGCCATGAGCGAGCATCTGGGCAAGGCAGGGATACCCCACATTGTCCTCGAGCGAAGCCGCATCGCCGAGCGCTGGCGCTCGGAGCGGTGGGATTCCCTCGTCGCCAACGGGCCGGCCTGGCATGACCGATTTCCGGGTATGGAGTTCATCCAGAGCGGCCCAGATGCCTTTCCCGCAAAGGAGGAGGTTGCCGATTACATGGTGGCTTATGCCGAGAAGATAGGCGCTCCCATCACCTGCGGCGTCGAGGTCAGGGAGGTGCGCCGGAACAAGGGCCGCCGCGGATTTACCGTCACGACGTCGCAAGGGATGATCGAGGCGCAGAACGTGGTCGCGGCGACCGGCCCGTTTCAAAGGCCGATCATCCCGGACATGATCCCGCAGGATACGGGCATCGCGCAGATACATTCCTGCAGCTATCGCAATCCCGGCGCGCTGGCCGAGGGGGCCGTGCTGGTGGTGGGCGCAGGCTCCTCCGGGGCGCAGATCGCCGAAGAGCTGATGAAGGCCGGGCGCAAGGTCTACCTTTCGGTCGGGCCGCATGATCGCCCGCCGCGCGCCTATCGCGGGCGTGACTTCTGCTGGTGGCTGGGCGTTCTGGGCAAGTGGGACATGGCCGCGCCCGCTCCGGGGACCGAGCATGTCACCATCGCCGTCAGCGGCGCGGAAGGCGGCAAGACGGTGGATTTCCGGCGGCTGGGCAATCAGGGCATGACCCTTCTGGGTCGAACCGAGAGCTATGAGAACGGCGTCATCCATCTGGCCGATGACCTGCGGCGCAACCTCGACAACGGCGATGCGAATTACCTTGGCCTGCTGGATGAGGCAGATGCCTATATCGCGCAGAACGGTCTCGATCTGCCCGAGGAACCCGAAGCGCGTGATCGCGCGCCCGACCCTGAGAGCGTGGCGCAGCCGATCCGCGAGTTGGAACTGGCCAAGGCCGGCATCACCACGGTGATCTGGGCCGTGGGCTTTGGCGTCGATTACAGCTGGATCAAGCTCGATGCTTTCGACGCGGCGGGCCGCCCGATCCACCATCGCGGCGTCTCGCCCCAGCGGGGCCTCTACTTCCTTGGCCTGCCATGGCAATCGCGGCGTGGCTCCAGCTTTATCTGGGGGGTCTGGCATGATGCGAAACATATTGCCGAGCAGATTGGTATTCAGCGTAAATACATGGAGTACCATGTTCAGGCGCAGCCGCAGACCGAAGACGCCTGAACGCTTGGGCCCAAGCAGGGGACCCTCGCCAATCCACACCGACCGGAGACTTTCATGGCCCATACCCGCATCCGCAAATTCAACACATCCGACACCTATCCCGAGCAAAAGCTGGACAACGATCTGTGCCAGGCCGTCGTCACGCAGGGCGGCAAGATTGTCTGGCTGCGCGGCCAATGCCCGCAGAACCTGAACGACGCCAAGAATATCGACAGCCATGATCCGGTCGAGCAGACGCACAAGGTCATGCAGAACATCAAGCAACTGATCGAGGAGGCGGGCGGCCAGATGGAACATCTGGTCAAGGTCGTCGTCTACATCACCGATGTGCGCCACCGCGAGGCGGTCTATCGCACCATGGGCGAATATATCAAGGGCGTGCATCCCGTCTCGACCGGCCTTGTCGTGCAGGCGCTGGCGCGGCCCGAATGGCTGGTCGAAATCGACGGCACCGCCGTAATCCCGGAGTGATGCGATGACCTTTTCCCTTGTTGCCCGCTGCCCCGAGACCGGCATGTTTGGGGTCGCCATCTCATCCTCCTCGCCTGCCGTCGCGGCGCGCTGTTCCTTTGCTCGCGCGGGCGTCGGCGCGGTCGCCTCGCAGAACGTGACGGATCCGGCGCTGGGCCCGCTGACACTCGATTTCATGGAGAATGGGCTGAGCGCCGCGGATGCGATTGCCAAGATGCAGGCAGAGGCGCGGTTCATCGAGTATCGCCAGGTTCTGGCCGTCGATGCGGCGGGCGGCACGGCGATCCATTCGGGCCCGAATTCCCTGGGCATCTGGACGGATGCGCGGGCCGAGAATGTCGCCTCGGGCGGCAATCTTCTGGCCAATGACAGCGTGCCGCAGGCCATCGTCGATGGCTACCTGTCGGCCACGGGCCATATCGGCGACCGGCTGATCGCCGCGATGCGCGCGGGCCTTGCAGCAGGGGGCGAGGCGGGGCCGGTTCATTCGGCAGGGATGAAGATCGTGGACAAGGTCAGCTGGCCCGTCGCCGATCTGCGCTGCGACTGGACCGAGGATTGCCCCATCGAGGCCATCAGGGCCGCCTGGGACGTCTATAAACCGCAGCTGGACGCCTACATCCAGCGCGCGCTCGACCCGCGCGAGGCACCATCCTATGGCGTGCCCGGCGATCAATGACGCGGCGTCTGGCGCGCGCTTAAGGAGATGACAATGCTTGACGACAGACCCAGGCGCGACCCCCGCTACGACATTCTTTTCGAGCCTGGCAAGATCGGGCCGCTGACCGCCAAGAACCGCTTTTACCAGGTGCCCCATTGCAATGGGGGCGGCTACCGCGATCCGTCCGCGGCTGCCGCGATGCGCGGGATCAAGGCCGAGGGCGGCTGGGGCGTGATCTTTACCGAGCAGTGCGAGATGCACCACACGTCCGAGATCACCCCCTTCATCGAGCTGCGTCTGTGGGAGGACAAAGACATCGCAGGGCTGCGCCGTATGTCCGAAAAGATGAAGGAACACGGCGCTTTGGCGGGTATCCAGCTGGCCTATTCCGGCATCAACGGTCCGAACCTCTACACCAAGGAGGTGCCGCTGGCGCCCTCGGCCCTGCCGATCCGCACATTCACCAACGATCCGGTGCAGGCGCGCGCCCTGTCAAAGTCGGACATCAAGGATCTGCGCCGCTGGTTCGTCAACGCCGCCAAGCGTTCGAAAGAGGCGGGGTTCGACCTGATCTGCCTCTACGGCGCGCATGGCTTCGGCATCTTTCAACACTTCCTCAGCCGCGCGAC
Source organism: Roseovarius roseus (assembly GCF_043355935.2). Taxonomy (NCBI): domain Bacteria; kingdom Pseudomonadati; phylum Pseudomonadota; class Alphaproteobacteria; order Rhodobacterales; family Roseobacteraceae; genus Roseovarius; species Roseovarius roseus. Next base: position 381,580 of record NZ_JBHFPE020000001.1, read on the forward strand.
GAACCAGCGCAGCGATGAATATGGCGGCAGCCTGGAGAACCGCTCGCGGTTCGCGCGCGAGGTGGTGGCGGATATGCGCGACGCGGTGGGCGACACGATGGCGCTGACCCTGCGCGTCAGCCTCGATGAGAGCATCGGCGAGCTGGGCTTTTCCAACGCCGAAGTCCGCGACTTCATCGAGATGAACCGCGATCTGCCCGACCTGTGGGACCTGGCCCAAGGCACGTGGGAGGATTGCTCGGGGCCATCCCGCTTCAAGGAGGAAGGCGCGCAAGAGGGGCTGGTGCGCGGCATTCACGAGCTGACTGACAAACCTATCGTCGGAGTGGGCCGCTTTACCTCGCCCGATGTGATGGCCAAGATGGTGCGCTCGGGCACCCTTGATTTCATCGGCTGCGCGCGGCCCTCCATTGCCGATCCGTTCCTGCCGAAAAAGATCGAGGAGGGCCGGATCGAGGATATCCGCGAATGCATCGGCTGCAACATCTGCATCACCGGCGACATGACCATGTCGATCAGCCGCTGCACGCAGAACCCCACCTTCATGGAGGAATGGCGCAAGGGCTGGCACCCCGAGAAGATGAACGCGAAGGGAAGCAGCGACAATGTGCTGATCGTCGGCTCCGGGCCGGCGGGGCTGGAGGCGGCATGGGCGCTCTGCCGGCGCGGCTATGATGTGGCGGTGGCCGAGGCACGCGGCGCGATTGGCGGGCGCGTCACGCGCGAGCGCGCCTTGCCGGGCCTTTCGGCCTGGGGCCGCGTCGTGGATTACCGCGATTACCAGCTATCCCAGCGCCCCAATGTCGAGATCTACCGCGAAAGCGCGCTGGACGCGGCCAGCATCCTTGAATTCGGCTTTCAGAACATCGCGATTGCCACGGGGGCCACATGGCGTCGCGACGGCGTCGCCCGTCAGCATGTGGTGCCGATGCCCATCGCGGAGGGCGCGAAGGTCTATACGCCTGACGATCTGATGGATGGCAGTGTGCCGGGTGGCAATGTAGTGATCTATGACGATGATCACTACTACATGGGCGGCGTTCTGGCCGAGCTTCTGGTGCAGAAGGGTGCCAGCGTGACGCTGATCACGCCCTCGGCCTATGTCTCGGACTGGACGAACAACACGCTTGAGCAGGCGACGATCCACGCCAGGCTGGACGAGATGGGCGTCGATATCGTGCTGAATCGCGGCGTAACCCAGATCGCGGCGGATCACGTGGTCAGTAATTGCGTCTATACCGGCAAGACGCGGCAGTATCAGGCTGATGCGGTGGTGATGGTTGCCTCGCGCATTGGCGACGATCAGCTCTACCTTGATCTGATCGCGCGGCAGACGGACTGGGCGGATGCGGGGATCGCCTCGGTCAAGCTTTTCGGCGATGCCGAGGCGGCGGGGCCGATTGCCTGGGCAACCTATGCCGGTCACCGCTATGCGCGTGAGCTGGACGGCGCGCCGCTGGGCGATGCGCTGCCGTTCCGTCGCGAGATCACGGAGCTAGCGGCCGAATGACGCCCGATGCGGCCACCCTCGATATCCTTTCGCGGCTGATCGACTTTCCCACGGTCAGCGCGGATAGCAACCTAGCGCTGATCGACTATGCCGAGGAGGTGCTGCAGGCCGCGGGCTTCGCGGTGCACCGCCTTCCTGATCCGGCGGGCAGAAAATGCGGGTTGCTGGCCCGGATCGGCCCCGACGGGCCGGGGGGTGTTCTGTTGTCCGCACATAGCGACGTTGTCCCGGCCGAGGGGCAGGCGTGGACCCGTCCGCCCTTTGCGCTGACGCCCGAGGGCGATCGCCTCTATGGGCGCGGGACGACCGACATGAAGGGGTTTCTGGCGTCGATGCTGTCGTTGGCCTGCAGGGCGGGCAGAGCGAACCTGACGCAGCCTCTGATGCTGTCGATTTCCTATGATGAGGAGGTCGGTTGCCAAGGCATTGCCAAGATGATGCCCGGCTTTCAGCAGATGGGCTGGCAGCCGGAGCTGTGCATCGTTGGCGAGCCGACGATGATGCGCGCCGCCACCGGGCACAAGGGCAAGGCGGCGCTGCGGGCGATATGCCGGGGCGAGGCCGGGCATTCGGCGCTGGCGCCGCGCCATGTCAACGCGCTGCATCTGGCGGCCGAGTTCATCACCGCCCTGCGCACCATTCAGGACGATTACGCCGCCTCGGGCGTGCAGGACGCGGCCTATGATGTGCCCTGTTCCACCGTTCATGCGGGGCGGATGCAGGGCGGCACCGCGCTCAACATCGTGCCTGATACTGCCAGCATCGAGTTCGAGCTGCGCCACCTGCCGGCCGACGATCTGGCCACGTTTCAGGCCCGCATTGCGCAGGAGGTTGCGCGCATCGCGGCGCCTTATCATGCGCAAAGCCGCGCTGCGGGGATCGCGGTGGAGGTGACGAACACCTATCCCGGCCTCGAGATCCCGGCGCATCACCCGGCAGTGCGCCGTGTGGGGGATCTGTGCGGCACGCCGGAAGTGACCAAGGTGGCCTTCGGCACTGAGGCGGGATTCTTTGCCGGGCTGGGAATTCCCACCGTCGTCTGTGGGCCGGGCAGCATGGAGGGGCAGGGGCACAAGGCCGATGAGTTCCTGCTTGCGAGCCAGCTGGCCGAATGCGACGCGATGATGGAGCGGCTACTTAGACAGCTTGCCTGACGGCCGGTCACCCGGTGGGCGCACGCCGAGCAAAACCTCTGCATTGCCCCTGATCCAGTTTTGCGCATGTTCCAGAAACGCCTTCAGCAGCTCGGTGCTGTCATGCCCGGTGCCGATCAGGACGCCCAGTTTCATCGGGCGCTGCGGGCCCTTGAGGGGGATGAAACGCAGCGGTTTGCCGTCCGGCGCCAGATCGTTCAGCGGGCGCACATTGACGATCGAGTAGCCAAAGCCATTGGCCACCAGACCGCGCATGACCGCCATGTCGCGCGTGCGTTCGGCAATATTCGCCCGCAGGCCGATATCGTTGAAGAATGACAGGAAATAATCGGCGCTATGCGGCAGGTCCAGAAGGACCATGGGATGGCTTGCCAGCTCTTCCACGGAAATCTCGGGCAGGTCGGCGAGGGGGTGCGCCTCATTCAGTGCGACGAGGGGCGGCAGTTCGAGGATCGGAAGGAACGTCAGATCGCGCGGCAGGTCCAGATCATAGGTCAGCGCAAGGTCGATCTTGGCCTGCCGCTGCATGCTGAAAAGGCCGGACTGATCCGCCTCGATCTGGGTGATCCGCACGTCGCTATATTGCTGGACGAAACTCTGGCGCAGGCCCGGCAGGACGATCTGGGCGAAGGTGCTGAGGCAGCCAACGGCCAGCGGTCCCCTGATGCTGCCCGAAAGCTCGCCCGCCATGTCGCGCAACTCGCCCGCCTGCCGCAGCACCAGCCGCGCGCGATCCAGCAGCTTGCGCCCCGCGGCAGTCGGCGTCAGCCCATGCGCGTGATGGCGCACGAAAAGCTTGACGCCGAGCTCATGCTCAAGCTGGGTGACGCCCGCCGAAATGGACGGGGAGGACACGTTCACCTGCTGCGACGCGGCGGCAATGCTGCCGGTCTCACCGACGGCCACGAAATATTCCAACTGCCGTAGCGTGTAGCGAAGGGGCATTGCGCGGAGTCCGGTCCTTGGGTGCCAACCTTTTCAGCATAGCAGGCCGGGTACGCGGGATCATAGCCCAATGCGCAGCGTCAGCGTGCGACGAGGCGCTGAGCGTGCACTGGCGAGGCTGGTCTGCGGCCATCCCGCAGCGCGTTGGTTTCTGGGGGGAATTGCCCGCAGGAGGTACGGCGTATTGCGGCGTGCTTAGGCACTCCCTAATCAAGAGTTCCGTAAGTTCTCATTTACCCGGCTGTGCCGCATGACGTCTAGTCCGGCAATCAAGAACCGCAGCAAACCGACCCAATCCCTCAGCCGGGACCCGGATCCGCGCAGACAAGGATAACCAGATGAGCCAGCAGAACGCGGTCGACGTGATTGACGTGTCCAAGAGCTTTGGCTCGTTTCAGGCGCTGCGCTCGGTCAATTTCCAGATCCGCGAGAATGAGTTTTTCACAATGCTCGGCCCCTCGGGATGTGGCAAGACGACGCTGCTGCGCATGATGGCGGGGTTCGAGGCGCCCGATACCGGGAACATCCTGCTGCATGACCGCGATATAGTGGACATCCCGCCGCATAAACGCCGGGTGAATACGGTATTTCAGAGCTACGCGCTGTTTCCGCATATGACGCTGGAGCAGAACATCGCCTTCGGCCTTGAGAACATGGGCTGGGACCGGGCGCGCATCCGCGCCCGCGTGGGCGAGATGCTGGAGCGTGTGCATATGGACGCGTTTGCCGCGCGCAAGCCTGCCCAACTTTCGGGTGGGCAGCGCCAGCGCATCGCGCTGGCCCGTGCGCTGGCCCCCGAGCCGGAGGTGCTGCTGCTGGACGAGCCGCTCTCGGCGCTGGACCTCAAGCTGCGCCAGGCGATGCGGGACGAATTGCGCACACTGCAGCGCGATACGGGGATCACTTTTGTCTTCGTCACCCATGACCAGGAAGAGGCGCTGGACATGTCCGACCGTATCGCCGTGCTGGGCGGCGGCCAGGTGCAGCAGATCGGCACGCCGGCGCAGATATACGAAGAGCCTGCCAACCGTTTCGTCGCGGATTTCGTGGGCGAGACGAATTTTCTGGATGTCGATGTGCTTGGCTCGGACGGGCAGAGCGCCACGGTGCGCACGCCTTTCGGGCTCGTGATCCAAGTGCCGTCGGCCACGCATGTCCCGAAGGGTAAGGCGACCCTGTCGATCCGCCCCGAAAAGCTGAACCTTGGGGATCAGGTGCAGGGCATCGATTTCGAGGCCGAGGTTCTGAAAACGCATTACCTGGGGGGCTACAGCCATTACCTCCTGTCGGTTGGCGGCACGCAAATCCGCGCCTCGCGCCGCAACGCCTCGCGCGAGGGCGACATGATCGCCGTGGGCAGCAAGGTGCATGTGGGATTCGTCGACGGCTCGGCGCGGGTTCTGGCGGCATGACGTCTGCCGCGTCCACTGACGTCCCTGCGGCGCGCAAACGCCGCCGGCGGATCAATCTGCCCTATGTCGGACTGGCGCCCGCATGGCTGCTGATGTGCTTTGCGCTGATCCTGCCGATCTTCATCGTCGCGGCGGTCTCCGTGGCCAGCCGGGGTGCTTATGGCGGCTTCGAATGGAGCTTTGATCTGACAGGCTATCGCCAGATCCTCTTCAACGAGGGTTGGACCGGCGAGATGGAGTTCACGCCGCAATATGTCATCATCATCCTGCGCACCATCCTGCTGGCCTCGGTGACCACGATCCTGTGCCTCATCCTTGCGGTGCCGGTCGCCTATTTCATCGCCAGCCAGCCCGCCAGCCGCAAATCGGCGCTGGTGTTCCTGGTCACGCTGCCCTTCTGGATGTCGATGATCCTGCGGATCTACGCGTGGATGATCATCCTCGGCAAGGGCGGCCCGCTGCCGCGCTTTCTGGAGGCGTTCGGCGCGCCCTCAGGACTGACGCTGATGTATAATGACGGCGCGACGCTGGCCGCGATGGTCTATACCTACATCCCTCTGATGGTGCTCCCGGTCTTTGCCTCGATCGAGAAGCTGGACGGCACGCTGATCGAGGCGGCGCATGACCTTTATGGCAACCGCTGGGTCACGCTGCGGCGGGTGATCCTGCCGCTGACCGCACCCGGTATCGTATCGGGGGCGATCCTTGTCTTCGTGCCCGCGCTGGGCGCCGTGCTCGAGCCGATCCTGATGGGCGGGGGCAAGCAGATGATGATGGGTTCGCTCATTCAGATGCAGTTCGGCGGGGCGCGCAACTGGCCCTTCGGGGCGGCCATTGCTGTGACGCTTCTTGTGGTCGTGATGCTGGTGCTGATCCTTATCGCCCTGCGCAGCGCCCGCAAGGAGGCGGCAGCATGAGCAAGAAGCATGACGTCAAGCGCTATCCGGGTATCGGGATCCTCAGCATCCTCTTCTTCGTCTATCTCTACGCGCCGCTTCTGGTGGTCATCCTCTATTCCTTCAACGCCAACCGCATCACCAGCGTCTGGAGCGGGTTTTCCCTGAAATGGTATGGCTCGGCGCTGAACAACGAGGCGCTGATGGCCTCGGTCGAGACCTCGTTGATCGTGGCGGGCATCGCGACGGTGGTGGCGACAACAATCGCGCTGATGGCGGCGCTGGCCATCATCCGGGGCCGGAATGTGCGGTTTCGCAGAGTGTCCGAAACCGTGGTCAACCTGCCGCTGCTTCTGCCCGAGATCGTGCTGGCGGTGGCGACGCTGATCCTCTTTTCGCTGATCGGGCTTCAGAACGGCATGCTCAAACTGGTGATCGCCCACTCCGCCTTTTGCACGCCCTTCGCCTTCCTGCCGATCCGCGCTCGTCTTCAAGGCATGTCGCTGGACCTCGAGGAGGCGGCGACGGACCTTTATGCCCCGCGCTGGACGGTGTTTCGCCGCATCACGCTGCCGCTGATCTTTCCGGGGCTGTTTTCGGGCGCGATGCTGGCCTTTCTCATCTCGATGGATGATTTCATCACGTCCAACATGCTCAGTTCGGGCGGCACGACGACGCTGCCCGTCTACATCTTTTCCCTGATCCGCGCCGGCACCTCGCCCGAGCTGAACGCGATCGCCACAATGCTGATCGCGGCCTCGGCGGTGCTGGCCACCATCGCGCTGACGGTGGCGGCACGCGGGCAGGGCGACCGGACCCGGGACCCATAAAAACCATATCCAACAGGAGAGACGACATGACCAAATTCCAAACTGCAACCGCGATTGCCCTTTGCATGGGCAGCTCGGCCATGGCCGAGGGCAAGCTGAACCTCTACGTGTGGTCGGAATCCCTCTCGCCCGAGCTGATCGAGACATTCGCCGATGAATATGACGTGGAGGTCAGCGTCGACGGCTATACCTCCAACGAGGATCTGCTGACCAAGCTGCAGGCGGGCGCCTCGGGCTATGACATTGCCTCGCCCTCGCAGCACTTCCTGCGCATCATGATCGACGAGGGGCTGATCCAGGATTTCGGCGCCAGCGAGCTGGATGCCTATGACAATATCGAAGAGCGCTGGCGCAACCAGTGGTGGGACGAGACGCAGAATTACTCGATCCCGCTGGCCTATGGCTCGGCCGGGTTCGCGGTGAACACCGAGGAATATGATGGCCCGACCGATAGCCTCAAGTATTTCTTCGAGCCCGAGGGCGATCTGGCTGGCAGCATCGCCATGCTGTCCTATCCCGACGAGGTGGTCGGCGCCGCGCAACTCTACCTCGGCATTCCCTTCTGCACCGAGGACGCGGCAGAGATGAAGAAGGTGCTTGACCTGCTGATGGCCCAGAAAGAGCATGTGGCCGCCTATTCGTCGGACAATATCGTGGGCCGCCTCAGCTCGGGCGAGGTCGCGGCCCATTTCTGGTGGGACGGCGAGGTGGTGCGCGCCATCGGCAATGGCGCTCCGGTGGAATATGCGATGCCCAAGGAGGGTCTGGTCGGCTGGATGGACAGCCTGGTCATCCCCAATGGCGCGCCCAACCGCGAGAATGCCATCAAGTTCATCGAATTCATGTCCACGCCCGAGAACGCGACGGCGCAGATGAATTTCTACGCCCATTCCTCGCCGATGACGGTGGTCGAGGCGGACAAGAAATACACCAAGGAAAACGCGCCCGCGCTTTACCCCGATGTCCCGGTCGAGATGTCGCGCACCTGCTCGCCCGAGGCGCAGGATCTTGTCACGCGTGTTTGGACGCAACTCTTGCAGTAAACCGATGCGGGGGCCGGTACAGGCCCCCGCCACCTTGGGGAGGGGGCCAATGCCCGCTGATCTTGTCATCGTCAACGCGTCGATCCGCCCGCTCTTTGCCCCGGCGGGCGTGACGGCGGTCGCGATCAAAGATGGCTGCATCGCCGCGCTCGGCAGCGACGAGCGCATTCGCGCGCTGGCCGGGGCCGATACGCGCATCATCGACGCCGGCGGACGTGCGCTGATGCCGGGTTTCATCGAAAGCCACCTGCACCTCTTTGCGGGCGGCGCGACATTGTCGATGCTGAACCTGGGCGAGACCTTCGGGCTCAAGGCGGTGCGCGAGGCCTTTGCCGAGGTCATCCGGACCCGGCCTGGCCAGGATCTGGTCTCGGGTTTTGCCACCAATTACACGATCTTTGGCGAGGATATTCGCCCCGATCGGCATATGCTGGACCGGATCGAGGCGGATCGCCCGATCTGCATGTTGGCCGTCGACATGCATTGCGCCTGGGCCAATACCCGCGCGCTGGAGTTGGCTGGCATCCTCCATGGCGCCGATCCCGGGCCGGGGGCCGAGGTGGTTATGGGCGCGGACGGACTTGCCACCGGGGAGCTGCGCGAGTTCGGCGCGATGGTTCTCGTGCAGAAGCTATCCACGCATCAGGGGCGTGACAGCCTCGACAACAAGGGTCTGGACGCGGTGAATCACACAGGCCGCGCCCATGACCGCGCCGCGATCCGGCAGGCGGGCGCATACCTTGCGCAGCACGGGATCACCACCGCCGTCAACATGGACGGCAACCCCTATCAGGCAGGCCTCATGCGCGAGCTGGCGATGGCGCGCGAGATGCCCGTGCGGGTCAGCCTGCCCCTGAAACTGGTTGAAAGCGACGGGCCGGAGGGCGTCGAGCGGATCGACCTCTTTGGCGACGAAGTGCCCGGCTGGCTGCAGTTCGGGCGGATCAAGCTGTTCCTCGATGGCGTCTATGACACCTGGACGGCGCTGACGGTCACGGATTACCCGGACCGGGCGGGCTTCCGCTCGGCGCCGCTGATCGCGCCTGATATCTTCAACGCCATCTGCATCGCCGCCGACAAGCGCGGCCTGCAGGTGGCGACCCATGCGGTGGGTGACGGGGCGGTGCGCGCGGCCATCGACGGCTACGAGGCAGCGGCCCGCGCCAATGGCCCCCGCGATGCCCGCCACCGCATCGAGCATATCGACACGATCACCGCCGAGGATCTGGACCGGCTGAAGCCGCTGGGTATCGTCGCGTCGATGCAGCCGGTGCATCCGCCCGGCTCAGCTGGTCTGCCGCTGGAGCCGACGACGACCATCATGGGCCGCGCGCGCTGGGACACGGCCTTTCCCTGGCGCATGATCCGCGCGCGGGGCGTGCCGCTGGCCTTTGGCACGGATTGGCCGGTCTCGCCATTATCGCCGCTCTATGCAATCCATTGCGCGCTGACGCGGCAGCCTTGGGACGCAGGCGCGCCCGATCAGCGCATCAGCCTGGACGAGTGTTTGATGGCCTATACCAGCGCAGGCGCCTATGCTGATTTCACCGAAGCCCATCGCGGCGCGCTGCGCGAAGGGCTGGCGGCCGATCTGGTCCTGATCGACGGTGATCTGGAAGGACTGGCGCAGGATGCCGCTGCGGCCAGCATCGCGCTGACGCTCTGCGGCGGGCGCGTGACGTATGAGGCGGGCGGGGAGGTTTGAGCGGACATGGCGCCGCATGACAGCACAAAGCCAGGCATCAAGCGCGGTATTGGTCCGGCATAAGATATAGACTACAAAGCGTTTGATGCAGTCTTATCCGAAGGCCCACCCATGAAAGCCACCTACAAGGATGTCAAATCCGACATCCTCAACAAGATCACCAAGGGCCATTGGGGGCCGGGCAGCCTCATCCCGAACGAGATCGAGCTGGCCGAGACCTATGGCTGTGCCCGCGCCACGGTGAACCGCGCGATGCGCGAGCTGGCCGATGACGGCCTGATCGAGCGGCGGCGCAAGGCGGGAACCCGCGTGCGGGCCAGCCCGATCCGGCAGGCACGTTTTGACATACCCATCGTGCGCCGCGAGATCGAGGACAAGGGCGCGGTCTACCGTTATGCGCTGGCGGCGCGCAGTGTCGAGGATGCGCCCGATTGGCTCCGCGCCCGGCTCCAGCTTTCGGAGGGCGCGCGGGCGCTGCACCTCATCTGCATGCATTACGCGGATGGCGATCCCTACCAGCACGAGGACCGCTGGATCAGCCTGGTGGCCCTGCCTGAGGCAGAAGAGGCGGATTTCAGCGACATTGGCCCGAACGAATGGCTGGTGGCGACGATACCGTTCTCGAACGCCGAGATCAGTTTTTCCGCCGCCTTGGCCGACGCAGGGCTGGCAGGATACCTGGGCAGCCGCGAGGGCGATCCGCTGTTCGTGGTCGAGCGGGCGACGTGGTTCGAGGGCCGGGCGATCACCCATGTCAGGCTGTCCTATCGGCCCGGCCACCGCATGACGACGCGGTACTGAACGCGCTCCGGCCGCTGTTATGGCCGGAGCGCAGGGATCACTTCAGGATACCCGGCAGATTCAACCCGTTCTCTCGCGCGCAATCCAGCGCCTCGCCATAGCCTGCATCGGCGTGGCGCATGACACCGGTCGCGGGATCGTTCCAGAGGACGCGGGCGATGCGGCGGTCCGCATCCTCGCTACCATCACAGCAGATCACCATGCCCGAGTGCTGGCTGAAGCCCATGCCGACGCCGCCGCCGTGATGCAGCGACACCCAGGTCGCGCCCGAAGCTGTATTGAGCAGCGCATTGAGCAGCGGCCAGTCAGACACGGCATCGCTGCCATCCTTCATCGCCTCCGTCTCGCGGTTGGGCGACGCGACCGAGCCACTATCGAGGTGGTCGCGCCCGATCACGATGGGTGCGCTCAGCTCGCCAGTCCGGACCATCTCGTTGAAGGCGAGGCCCAGCTTGTGCCGCACGCCAAGCCCGACCCAGCAGATGCGTGCGGGCAGGCCCTGGAAGCTGATGCGCTCGCGCGCCATGTCCAGCCAGTTGTGCAGATGTTCGTCATCCACCAGTTCCTTCACCTTGGCGTCGGTCTTGTAGATATCCTCGGGATCGCCCGAGAGGGCGGCCCAGCGGAATGGACCGATACCCCGGCAGAAGAGCGGCCGGATATAGGCGGGGACGAAGCCGGGGAAGGCAAAGGCGCTCGAAAGCCCTTCCTCCAGCGCGACCTGCCGGATGTTGTTGCCGTAATCCAGCGTCGGCACGCCCGCGTTCCAGAAATCGACCATCGCAGCGACATGGACCTTCATGCTGGCGCGGGCGGCTTTCTCGACCGCCTTGGGATCGCTCTCGCGCTTGGCACGCCATTCCGCCATGGTCCAGCCTTGCGGCAGGTAGCCGTTGACTGGATCATGCGCGCTGGTTTGATCGGTGACGATATCGGGATGGATCCCGCGCCGCACCAGCTCGGGGAAGACATCGGCGGCATTGCCCAGAAGGCCGACGGATTTCGCCTCGCCCGCTTTGGTCCATCGCTCGATCATCTCCAGCGCCTCGTCCAGCGTCTCGGCGCGCTCGTCGACATAACCGGTGCGGAGGCGGAAATCGATGCTGTCCGGGTTGCACTCCACCGCAAGGCAGCAAGCACCAGCCATGACGGCCGCCAAAGGCTGCGCGCCGCCCATGCCGCCAAGGCCGCCGGTCAGGATCCACTTGCCGGTCAGATCGCCGTCGTAATGCTGGCGGCCCGCCTCCTGAAACGTCTCGTAGGTGCCCTGCACGATGCCCTGGCTGCCGATATAGATCCAGCTGCCGGCCGTCATCTGGCCGTACATCGCGAGGCCCTTCTTATCCAGTTCATTGAAATGGTCCCAGGTCGCCCAATGCGGCACAAGATTGCTGTTGGCGATCAGGACGCGCGGCGCGTCCTTGTGCGTCTGGAACACGCCGACGGGCTTGCCCGATTGCACCAGCAGGGTCTGGTCCTCTTCCAGGTCCTTGAGGCTGGCGACGATCGTGTCGAAATCCTCCCAGGTGCGCGCGGCGCGACCGATGCCGCCATAGACGACCAGCTCGTGCGGGTTCTCGGCCACGTCGGGATGCAGGTTGTTCATCAGCATCCGCATCGGGGCCTCGGTCATCCAGCTTTTTGCGGTGATGTCACTGCCGGTCGCGGGATAGATGTCGCGGGTGTTCTTGCGGGGATCGCTCATGATGTGCCTCCGGGGGTCTGTTTCAACATGGGGTCAGAATTTGAATTTAGGTGGGCGCATTCAGGCGCCCAGCTCCGGCATCTTGGTGCCTGCGGCGTCGATGATGGCGCCCGAGGTGATCATCTGCGCCGCGCGCTCAAGATCCGGGGCCATGTAGCGGTCATCGCTTAGCGTGGTGACCTCTTGCCGCACGCGCGCAACGACGCGGGCGAGCGCCGCGCTTGTCGTCAGGGGCGCGCGGAAATCGATGCCCTGTGCGGCGCAGAGCAATTCGACTCCAAGGATGCGACCCAGATTGTCCAGCATCGGCATCAGGCGGCGCGCTCCGTGGGCAGCCATGCTGACATGGTCCTCCTGATTGGCGGAGGTGGGCGTGCTGTCGGTCACGCAAGGGTTCGCCAGATGCTTGTTCTCGCTCATCAGCGCGGCGGTCGTCACCTCGGCAATCATGTAGCCGGAGTTGAGGCCGGGCTTTGGCGTCAGGAAGGGCGGCAGATTGTGGCTCAGCACCGGATCGACGATCAGCGCGACGCGGCGCTGCGCGATGGCGCCGATCTCGGCCACGGCCAGCGCGATCATGTCGGCGGCAAAGCCGACCGGCTCGGCATGGAAATTCCCGCCCGAGACGATCATATCGGCGCCGGTCAGCACCAGCGGATTGTCCGTGGCCGCATTCGCCTCGATCTCAAGCGTTTTTGCCGCCATGCGCAGCACATCCATCGCCGCGCCGGTCACCTGCGGCTGGCAGCGGATGCAATAGGGGTCCTGCACGCGCGCGTCGCCTTCCACATGGCTCTCACGGATCTGCGAGCCCTCCAGCAGGGCACGCATCGTCTCGCCCGCCGCAATCTGGCCCGGATGGCCGCGCAGGGCGTGGATTTCAGGCTGTAGCGGCGCGGTTGAGCCCATCACCGCGTCTGTTGTCAGCGCCGAGGTGACAAGGGCGGATTGCGCCGCCCGCCATGCACCGAAAAGGCCGGCGAGGGCGAAGGCGGTCGAAAATTGCGTGCCGTTGATGAGGGCAAGGCCCTCCTTGGGGCCAAGCTCGACTGGGCTGAGCCCGGCAGCGGCCAGCGCCTCGGCGCCGGGCATGACGCGGCCTTCGTACTTGGCCTCGCCATGGCCCATCATCACGGCAGCCATATGCGCCAGCGGCGCCAGATCGCCCGACGCGCCGACCGAGCCCTGAGCGGGGATCACCGGGGTCACGCCCGCCTCCAGCATCGCCTCGATCAGTTCGACCAGTTCGGGGCGCACACCCGAGGCGCCGCGCCCGAGGCTGAGCAGTTTCAGCGCCATCAGAAGACGCGCGAGGCGGCGCGGAATGGCCGGTCCGACGCCGCAGCAATGCGACAGGATCAGGTTGCGCTGCAGCGTAGCGGTATCCTCGGCGGCGATCTTGACGCTGGCCAGTTTGCCAAAGCCGGTATTGACGCCGTAGACCGCATCGGTTCCGGCGACGGCGCGGGCAATGCGCGCATGCGCTCGCTCGATATCGGGGCGGCAGGCGGGGTCTAGGCGCACGGCAGCCTCGGTCCAATAGATCCGGGCCAGATCATCCAGCGTGACGGCGCCGGACGTCAGGGTAAGCGTGGTCATGAGTCCCCTCCAAAGATGCGCGCGTGAAGCGGGTTGAAGCCGATGCGATAGGCCAGCTCGGCGGGGTGCGCCGCATCCCAGACCGCCAGATCGGCGCGCTGCCCGGCGGCGATCCAGCCGCAATCGGTCAGTCCAAGGGCCGTGGCCGCATGGCGCGTGACACCGGCCAGCGCCTCTTCGGGCGTCATGCGAAAGAGGGTGCAGGCCATATTCATCGTCAGCAGGAGTGACGTCATGGGCGACGAGCCGGGATTGCAATCGGTGGCCAGCGCCATCGGCACGCCATGCTTGCGCAGCGCTTCGATGGGGGGTGCCTGCGTCTCGCGCAGGGTATAGAAGGCGCCGGGCAGGATGACGGCGACGGTTCCGGCATCGGCCATGGCGGCCACGCCATCCTTGTCCAGATACTCGATATGATCCGCCGAAAGCGCGCCATAGCTTGCGGCCAGCTTGGCCCCTCCAAGGTTCGACAACTGCTCGGCGTGAAGCTTGACCGGCAAGCCCAGCTCTTGCGCCACGTCGAAGACGCGGGCGATCTGCTCGGGCGAAAAGGCGATCCCCTCGCAAAATCCATCCACCGCATCGACCAGCCCTTCAGTATGGGCGGCGCGCAGGGCGGGGATGCAGACTTCGTCGATATAGGCATCCGCGCGGTCCTTGTACTCGGCAGGCACGGCATGCGCGCCGAGAAAACTGGTCACGACGCGCACGGGACGCTCCCGTTCGATAGCGCGGGCGGCGCGGAGCATGCGCAGCTCGGTCTCCAGATCAAGGCCATAGCCGGACTTCACCTCGAGCACCGTCACCCCCTCGGCCAGTAGCGCATCGACGCGGGGCAGGGCGCTGGCCAGCAGTGCGTCCTCGTCGGCGGCGCGCGTCGCCTCGACCGTCGAAACGATGCCGCCCCCGGCGCGTGCGACCTCCTCATAGCTGGCCCCGTTCAGCCGCATCTCGAACTCCGCGGCGCGGTCGCCGCCATGCACGATATGGGTGTGGCAGTCGATCAGCCCGGGCGTAACGAGACGCCCGTCAAGGCTGACCTCACGCGCGCCGGAATGCGCGTCCGGCAGATCGGCCCTCGGCCCTGCCCAGACGATCTGCGCGTCGCGCGTCACAATCGCCGCATCCTCGATCAAGCCATAGGGCGCGCCGGTCTCTGTCATCGTCGCGGCGGTCAGATCTACGTAGAGGGTGCCGTTATCTGTCATGTCCTATCCCCAAAATGGCGGCAGCTTGAGTGGTTTGCTGCGCGGTCATGTTTGATATGTCTATACATAAAAGAGCGAAAGCCAGTCAAATGATTCTCGTGACTCGGTCATGTTTGGCGAAGTGAGTACACGCACATGGAAGGCCGCTCCGGCTGGTTCGGGAGCGTTACGGTGCGAAAGCCGCGCCGAAATGCAGGAAGAATGCTTAGAAAGTGCATCGCTGAAGCGTTTGGCGGGTGCTGCGAAAGCGAGTGTGACAGGATGTATGACCGCGTGCACACTCTGGGGGATGGTGGCGCGGCCCGTTGGCGTGCCAGTCCATATCGCGACTGATTGATCAGTCAGCGAATGGATGTCCCGAAGCTTGAGTAAACCGCGCTGGACCTTGCGTTCTGTAAGGGGGCTGGTTTTTCCCAAGTGAGTGGATAGGACTTGCAGAAGTGTGGCGGAGAGACAGGGATTCGAACCCTGGGAAGGCTTGCACCCTCAACGGTTTTCGAGACCGCCCCGTTCGACCACTCCGGCACCTCTCCGCGGGGGTCTGGTGGCGGCGTCCTAGAATGGATTGATGGGGCTCGCAAGGGGGTATGGCAGTTTTTGATGCAAATTCCTCGCCGGGCCTGATATTCCGCGCTTGCGGGTCCCGTGAGAGGTCCGGTGCGCGCGTCGCTGCGGTACAGGCTCAAGCTCTGGAAAACGTGCTTGACTTGGTGCGCGCATGGCCCGATAAGCCCCCATCCCGGCAGGGGCGAGCTCTGCACGGGGAGTATTCTATGACGCCATTGAGGCGCGCTGTCCAAGGTGGCCGGAAGGCCGCGAACACCCGATCGGGGACCGGCGGACGCGGAAAAGTGAAGGAAAGACGGATGTTTGCGGTTCTCAAAACCGGGGGCAAGCAGTATCGGGTTCAGTCCGGCGATATGCTGCGTGTCGAAAAGCTGGCTGCCGAAGCTGGCGAAAAGGTACAATTCAACGAGATCCTGATGCTGGGCGGTGACAGCCCCGTCGTCGGCGCGCCCATGATCGAAGGCGCCTGCGTTCAGGCCGAGGTCATCGACCAGGTCAAGGGCGACAAGGTCATTCACTTCGTCAAGCGTCGCCGCAAGCACGGCTCGCAGCGCACGCGCGGCCACCGCCAGCAGCTGACGCTGCTGCGCGTGACCGACATCCTGGACAAGGGTGCCGACAAGTCGGGCGTCAAGGCCGCCATCGGTGCGGGCTCGGTCTCTGGCTCGGCTGTCGTTTCGGACGGTCAGTACGCCAAGAACAAGACCCAGCAGGCCGAGATGAAAAAGCGCGTGAGCGAAGGCCAGGCGGATGAGAAATCGGCCGAGAAGAAGGCCGCGGCCAAGAAAGCGGCCCCCAAGGCCAAGGGCGGCGATGATCTGAAACAGCTGTCGGGCGTTGGCCCCGCGCTGGAGAAGAAACTGCATGAGGCCGGCGTGACCAGCTTTGCGCAGATCGCGGCATGGACCGATTCGGACGTCGCTGAGATGGACGAGAAACTGTCGTTCAAGGGCCGGATCGAGCGTGAAGGCTGGATTGAGCAGGCCAAAGAACTGACCAAAGGTTAAGGAGAGACCAAATGGCACATAAAAAAGCAGGCGGTTCATCCCGTAACGGTCGCGACAGCGCGGGCCGTCGCCTCGGCGTCAAGAAATACGGTGGCGAAGCCGTCATCCCCGGCAACATCATCATGCGTCAGCGCGGCACCAAGATGTGGCCGGGCACCGGCGTCGGTCTTGGCAAGGATCACACGATCTTCGCGACGGTCGAAGGCCATGTGAAGTTTCACACCGGCCTCAAGGGTCGCAAGTTCATTTCCGTGACGCCCCTGCAGGACGCCGCTGAATAACCTGATGCGCCCTCACGGGTTTGTCACAAGAAGGATCGGCGGTTCTCGCCGGTCCTTTTTGAGTTTTCGGGCGCGTTCGCGCCGCTTTTTCGACAAACTGCCGTGGAATGCTGAATATCAGCGGGCAAAAGGGAAACCTTTGTCAACTATCAGAGGTTAAATCATTGCAATCGGTCGCATCCCTTCGCGTGCGGCCCTGATGATTGCAATCTGCCTCCTTCTCTCATCGCTTCTGGAAAGGGGCATTTACATGACCCTCGCTCAGCCTGATCTTCCGCACCACGGCATACAGCCCTTGATCCCCGCCGGACCCTATGACTTGCGTCCGGTGCGCCCCTCGGATGCAGGACTGATGGCGCTTTACACGGGCGATCTGCGTGTCGCACAATCCACCTCCTCAATCCCGCATCCTCTGCCGCCCGGCACGACCGAGGCGTTCATCGCGCGCTGCATGGCCGAGGGCCGGATCGAGGATGCCTGGGCCATCGACGGCACCCGTGCCGGGATGGGCGAGGTTCTGGGCGTGATCAGCCTGACTCGCCTCGATATCGGCCAGTCCGAGATAGGCTATTGGGTTGCGCCGATATTCTGGAATTCGGGTGTTGCATCCTCTGCCGTCGCGGCCTTGGTCGCGGCCAATCCACAGCAATGCCGCACCATCTTTGCCACCGTGCAGCAGGGCAATCCGGCCTCGGCGCGGGTGCTGACGAATTGCGGCTTTGTCTATCTGGGCGATGCCGAGTCCTACTGCGTCGCGCGGGGCGGCGCTGTTCCCACCTGGACCTACAGCCGAAAACTCGATTGAGGCGCGCGCAGCCTTTGCGTATGGAAGGCCAAGGCGACGACCGCCCCAAGATGCAGGAGCTATGCCATGAAATTTCTGGATCTGGCCAAGGTCTATATTCGCTCGGGCGGCGGTGGTGGCGGCTGCCTCAGCTTTCGCCGTGAAAAATATATTGAATTCGGCGGTCCCGATGGCGGTGACGGCGGCGATGGCGGCTCGGTCTATGCCGAGGCAGTGGATGGTCTGAACACGCTGATCGATTTTCGCTATCAGCAGCATTTCTTTGCCAAGTCCGGCCAGCCCGGCATGGGGCGTCAGCGCACCGGGAAGGATGGCGACGATATCGTGCTGCGCGTGCCCGTCGGCACCGAGATCCTCGATGAGGACCAGGAGACCGTGATCGCCGACATGACCGAGCTGGGCCAGCGGATCGAGCTGGCGCGGGGCGGCAATGGCGGATTTGGCAACCTGCATTTCAAATCCTCGACCAACCAGGCGCCGCGCCGTGCCAATCCGGGGCAGGAAGGCGTCGAGCGCACCATCTGGCTGCGGCTGAAGCTGATCGCGGATGTCGGCCTGCTGGGGCTGCCCAATGCAGGCAAATCGACATTCTTGGCCGCCACGTCGAACGCGCGGCCCAAGATCGCGGATTATCCCTTTACCACGCTGCATCCCAATCTGGGCGTCGTCGGCGTCGATAACGTGGAATTCGTTGTGGCCGATATTCCCGGCTTGATTGATGGCGCGAGCGAGGGCAGGGGCCTGGGCGATCTTTTCCTCGGCCATGTCGAGCGTTGCGCGGTTCTCCTCCATCTGGTCGACGGCACGTCGCAGACGGTGGCGGAGGATTATCAGACCATCATCACCGAGATTGAAGCCTATGACGGGCCGCTGGCCACCAAGCCGCGGCTGACGGTCCTGAACAAGATCGACGCGCTGGACGAGGACGCGCTGGCCGAGGCCAAGGCCGAGCTTGAAGAGGCGAGCGGCGGTCCCGTCATGACGATGTCGGGCGTCTCGGGTGACGGTGTGACGGATGTCTTGCGCGCCCTGCGCAGCGAGATCGACGATGATCGGCTGCGTCACCGTAAGGCCAGCGAAGACGAGCCCGAGCCGTGGCGGCCCTGAGCGAGGCGCGGCGCCTCGTCGTCAAGATCGGCTCGGCGCTTCTGGTCGACCGGATGACGGGCGCGCTGCGCGCCGAATGGCTTGAGGGGCTTTGCGACGATGTCGCCCGGCTGCGGGCGCGCGGCACGGATGTGGTGCTGGTCTCGTCCGGCTCCATCGCGCTGGGGCGCCGGACGCTGAACCTGCCCTCGGGCGCGTTGATGCTGGAGCAAAGCCAGGCTGCCGCTGCCGTAGGGCAGATCCGGCTGGCCGGCGCCTATGAGGCGGCCCTGGCCGCGCGCGGACTGACGGCTGCGCAGGTTCTGGTAACGCTGGAGGACAGCGCGGATCGGCGGCGCTATCTCAACACGCGCGCGACCCTCGAGCAGCTCTTGCGCCTTGGCGCAGTGCCCATCGTTAATGAGAATGACACCGTCGCCACGGACGAGATCCGTTACGGCGACAACGACCGGCTGGCGGCGCAGGTGGCTGTGACGGCGGGCGCGGATCAACTGGTATTGCTCAGCGATGTGGACGGGTTCTATTCCGGCAATCCTGGCCTCGATAGCGCCGCACGCCGGTTCGACGTCATCGACACCCTCACGCCCGAGATCGAGGCGATGGCCGGCGATCCTGTCTCGGGGCTCAGCAAGGGCGGGATGAAGACCAAGCTGATGGCCGCCCGCGCCGCGATGGCCGCGGGCTGTGACATGGCGATCACCCAGGGTGATGTGCTCTGCCCGCTTGCTGCACTCGAGGCGGGGGCGAATGCGACATGGTTCACCGCGCAGGGCACCCCGCAGCAGCGGCGCAAGGCGTGGATCGGCGCGATGAAGGCCAAGGGCCGCTTGACCGTCGACGCGGGTGCGGTCCGCGCGATCACCCGCGGCAGCAGCCTGCTGCCCGCTGGAGTCACGCATGTCTCGGGCACGTTTGGGCGCGGGGATGCCGTTGATATCGTTGATCAAAATGGCGCGCTTCTGGGCCTCGGCCTCACGCGCTACGACGCGGCGGACACGGCCCGGATAATGGGCCTGCGCTCGGATGCCATCGAGGGCGTTCTGGGCTATCCTGCGCGGGCCGCGCTGATTCACCGCGACGACATGGCGTTCTGATACTGGTGATAACGCGGCGCCAAACGGAAACCGGCAAGGAGCCGATGCATGGCTGAGACCGACGACATTCCCGCCCTCATGGCCCGCATCGGCGCCTGCGCTCGCGCTGCCGCGACCGAGCTGGCCGTGACCAGCTCGGACCGCAAGGACATGGCGCTGCGCAGCGCCGCCGATGCCGTCTGGGCGCGCCGCGCGGCGATCATCGAATCGAACGTCAAGGATGTGACCGCCGCCCGCGACAAGGGGCTAAGCGATGCGATGATGGATCGCCTGATGCTGGATGAGGGCCGCATTCGCGCCATCGCCGACGGGCTGCGCGCCGTTGCCGATCAGACCGACCCGGTGGGCGAGGTTCTGGCCGAATGGAGCCAGCCCAGCGGCATTCACATTCGCCGTGTGCGCACGCCCCTTGGCGTCGTCGGCGTGATCTATGAAAGCCGCCCCAACGTGACTGCGGATGCCGGTGCGTTATGCCTCAAGGCCGGAAATGCCTGCATCCTGCGCGGCGGGTCCGAGAGCTATCACAGCAGCCGCGCGATCCATGCCTGCCTCAAGCAGGGTCTGCGCGAGGCCGGATTGCCCGAAGAGGCGATTCAGCTGGTGCCGACGCGCGACCGCGCCGCCGTGCGCGAAATGCTGACCATGACGGACAGCATCGACGTGATCGTACCGCGCGGCGGCAAGGAACTGGTCGGCCTCGTCCAGCGCGAGGCGCGCGTGCCGGTCTTCGCGCATCTGGAGGGGATCGTACATATCTATGTCGATGCCTCTGCGGATGCGGAAAAGGCGATGCGCGTCGTGCTCAATTCCAAGACGCGGCGCACGGGGATCTGCGGTGCGGCGGAATGCCTGCTGATTCACCGCGATCTGCTGGGGGGGCTGGGCAATGACCTGGTGCGTGCGCTGATCGAGGCGGGCGTCGAGGTGCGCGCCGACGAAGCGCTGAGCGCGATCGAGGGCACCGTCCGCGCAAGCGAGGGTGACTGGGGGCATGAGTATCTGGACAGCATCATCGCCGCGCGTGTCGTGGGCGATCTGGGCCTCGCCATCGGGCATATCGAAGAATACGGCTCGCACCACACTGATTGCATCATCAGCGAGGATCCCGCCGCCGTGCAGGCCTTCTTCTCGCAGGTCGACAGCGCGATTCTGATGCATAACAGCTCGACCCAGTTCGCCGATGGCGGCGAGTTCGGCATGGGAGCCGAGATCGGCATTGCCACAGGCAAGCTGCATGCGCGCGGGCCGGTGGGCGCGGCGCAGTTGACCAGCTTCAAGTATCTGGTGACCGGCGACGGCGCCGTGCGCGCCTAGAAGCCGAGCGAGACGGCGCCGTTCAACTGGACATCCGCGCGGCGCCCCATCTCGGCCAGAAGGCCCGGCAGCAAGGCGAATTGCACCTGGGCGGCGGGCAGGTCGTCCAGATCGCGCCCCTCAGGCGCGGTCAGCCAGGCCCAATGCTCGGCATTCGGCTCGCAGCGGGCGCCGGTCGCGATGACGCGCAGGGCCTCTGCATCCCCCTCGACCCGGATGGTACCGCCAAAGGGAACGGCCTGCTCGGCGCAGAGAATCCCAAGGAACGCGGCCTGCGCCATCTTGCGCGGCAGCGCGCCGGCCACCTCCCAGTCGCAGGCGGTTTTGGCGGTGTAGACACCCTCGATCACGCTGCGCATCTCGCGCTCGGATATGCTTTGCCCGTCTGACGACAGGCCAAAGGCCACGCGGAAAAAGCGCAGCCGCGCATTGGCATGGGCCGCGCTATCGGCGACCAGCGCCATTTCAGGCCCGTCCGGCACCCCGGCCAGCCCCATGAGTTCGAGCCCGTTCGAAATGGCGCCGACCGGGCTGATCAGGTCGTGGCAGATACGCGAGCCTATCAGCGCGCCGAGATTGCGGTTAGGCTGAGTCATGTGGATCCTTTCAACACAGGCGCCTTGATGAGCGATTTTGCAGCATTCCTAGAACCCGGCATGCGCGTCGAGCTGCCCAGCCAGCCCGAGTGGGGCATCGGGCAGGTGCAGTCGAATGTGGGGGGCAAGGTCACGGTGAATTTTCCCGATGCCGGTAAGGTGGTGATTGACAGCAGCCGTGTCATGCTGCTGCCGGTCATTGATCCGCTATGATGGTTACCAAATGATTAACCACGATCCATGATGACCCGGCCTCAGATGGTTTTCAACCCAGACGTGTGGTGGTGTAAGGCGCGCGAAGGCCGCGCCATTCTTGCTTTTGACCGCCCGGACCCATAGAACCGTGCAACATCCAGTGCCGAGGCCCCATGCAATCTGCCGCGACCCGACGCTCCACACCCAGACCCGATTTTGAGCTGCGCCTTGCCAGGGGCGTCTCCGATCTGCGCGCGGCTCAGCAGCTGCGCTACCGCGTATTCGTCGAGGAGTTGGGCGGAGGCGGCGCGATGGTCGATCACGAGACCGCGCTTGAGGTGGATGCGTTCGACCAGTGGGCCGATCACCTGCTTCTGATCGATCGCGCCTTGCCCGGCGCCGAAGACAAGCAAGTCGTTGGCGTCTATCGCCTTTTGCGGGCCGATCAGGCGGCGCGGGCCGGTCGGTTCTATTCCGAGGCCGAGTATGATTTGACCGCGCTGCGCAATTCAGGCCGAAATCTACTGGAGTTGGGCCGATCCTGCGTTGATATGCACTATCGCGGCGGTCAGGCGCTCTTGCATCTGTGGCAAGGGCTGGCGGGCTATGTGGCCGATCACGGCATCGAGGTGCTGTTCGGCGTCGCCAGCTTTCACGGGACCGACCCCGAGGCGCTGGCCGCGCCGCTGTCGCTTTTGCATCATCGCTATCTCGCGCCGCCCGAGCTGCGGGCCCGGTCGCTGGCGCATCAGCCGATGGACCTGATCGCGCCCGAGGCGCTGGACCGGCGCGCGGCAATGCTGCAGGTGCCGCCCCTTATCAAGGCCTATCTGCGCCTTGGTGGGCATGTGGGTGACGGCGCCTTCGTCGACCATGCGTTCAACACGGTGGATGTCTGCCTGACGATGGACACCGCCGGCCTTAGCGCCAGCCACCGCGCGCTCTATACCGGGTCGCGCGGATGAGCGTGCCGGACTGGCCGCGCCCGGATATTCCGCCCGAGCCGCCAGAGGGGCTTGGCGCCCGGCTGCGCGCTGCGGGACGCATGGCGCTGATGGTCCTGGTTCTTGCGGTATTGCTGCCCGTCCTTCTGGTTGTCCGGCTGGTCGAGCGACCGCTATGCGGTCAGGGGCGCCCCGTCTCGCCCTTCATCGTGCAGGGGTTTTTCCGCGCTTGCCTCTTCATCTTGCAGATCAGGGTCGATCTGCGCGGAACGCCGATGACGCTGCCTGGGGCGGTGGTGGGCAACCACGCGTCATGGCTGGATATCTTTGTTCTGAATGCGCGGCACCGCGTCTATTTCATCTCCAAGGCAGAAGTGGCCGGATGGCCCGTGATCGGCTATCTGGCGCGGGCGGCGGGCACGCTCTTCATCCGGCGCGAGGCGCGCGAGGCGCAGGCGCAGACGGTGGCGCTTGAGGCGCGGTTGAGCGACGGGCATCCACTTCTCTTCTTCCCCGAAGGCACCTCGACCGATGGCTTGCGTGTGCTGCCGTTCAAGGCGACGCTGTTTCAGGCCTTCTTTGCGCCCGGCTTGCGCGAGGCCGCGTATATCCAGCCGGTCACAGTGATCTACAATGCGCCCAAAGGGGCGAACCCCGCCTTTTACGGCTGGTTCGGTGACATGGATTTCGCACCGCATTTCGCCGCCGTTCTGGCGGCGCGTGGGGGCGCGGCGAGTCTGATCTATCACGAGCCACTGCGGGTGGCAGATTTTGCCGGACGCAAAGCTCTGGCCGAGGCGTCCGAACGCGCCGTGCGGTCTGCCATGCCGGAAGGGCAGCGGGGCTAGTCGCCGATCCGTCAGCCCATCGCGCGGACAAGCTGCGCGAGTGCATCCGCAGGATCGTCCTGCGACCAGATTTCGTCCCCGATGCCGAAGAAATCCGTCATTCGGGCAAGTTCCGCCACGCGAGCGGCATCAAGCGCGCCCTCGGCAACGACAGGGATTTCGATCATTTCGGACCACCACTGAAAGAGCTCATCCTCAGCCTGCGCGCCATCGCCAAGCGCGCTGGAGCCGGCAGGGCCGAACGAGACGTAATCGGCGCCGGCCTCGCCCGCGCTCATCCCCTCATGCCGCGATTGCGCGCAAAAGGCGCCCACGATGGCATCCGCCCCCAGCGCCTTGCGCGCCTTGCGGACCGAGCGCGCGCCGTCGGTCAGGTGCACGCCGTCAAGTCCCAGACGCTCGGCCACCGCGATATGGCTTTGCAGAACGACCGCGACATCGCGCGCATGGGCAATCTCGCGGCACGCATCCGCGGCGCGCGAAATGCGGTCCTCGTCATGGGTGGCGAGCGCAAGGCGCAGGCAGGCGACCTCATGCGCGTCGAGCACCGCGGCAAGCTGCTCCGAGAACTGGCTCAGCTCGAATTCCGGCGGGGTGATCAGGTAGATCTGCGGCTGCTCTTGGTCGCTCATGGCGCGCTCCTTGGTCTTGCGTGGCCCTGCGTATAGCGCAGGAGTTCGGGCGGCGCCACAGGTGGCATGGGGCAGGAGCGCTCCGCGCGGGAGTATTTGGACCAAGATGAAGCCGCGGGCCTTTCCAAGCCGGGGGCGGGGCGGTATCACGCGTCCGAATGAAAGGATCCGTCATGCCGACAGACACCCCGCAACCGGCATTCGTGTTGGTCCGCCCGCAGATGGGCGAGAATATCGGCGCGGCGGCGCGGGCGATGTGGAATTTCGGGCTGGACCGGATGCGCATCGTCGCGCCGCGCGATGGCTGGCCCAACCCGGCGGCCCGCGCGATGGCCAGCGGGGCGGGGCGGCTTCTGGATGAGGCGCAACTGACCCACGATCTGCCGGATGCGCTGAGCGATTGCCACTATGTCTATGCCACCACCGCGCGGGGGCGCGAACTGACCAAGCCGGTGCTGAGCCCTGAAGAGGCGATGCAGGACGCCGCACGCCGCATCGCCGACGGACAGAAGGTGGCCGTGATGTTCGGCCCCGAGCGGGCGGGCCTCGAGAATGACGATGTTGTCCGGGCGAGCGCCGTCATCACCGTGCCGGTCAATCCGGAGTTTCCCAGCCTGAACCTCGCGCAATGCGTTCTGCTGACTGCCTATGAGTGGCGCCGGGCAGCAGGCGCCGTGCCCGAGGGCCATGTGCACATGCACAACACCCAATGGGCCAGCCAGACCGAGATCGAGGCGCTGGCCGTTCATTACGATGAGCGCATGGAGGAGGCGGGCTTTTTCTACCCCGCGCACAAGGCCGCGAACATGCGCCAGACGCTGCGCAATTTCTGGTCCCGGATGCCGCTGACGCAGGCCGATACGCGGCTTTTGCACGGAATTATGCGTCAGATGGTCCGATGGAAGGATCGCGGCGGTGGCGGCGCTTGAAGGGGCATGGCCTGCGCACTACTCTGCAGTCCGCATTGAATTCATGAGGAGCGCCCGAGATGGCTGAAAAGCGCAGCATTTTTCAGGATGTCGAGACGAGCGGCCCGGTGCGCACCCAGCCGCGCGGCGGAATGATCGACGAGGGCAGGCACGGGGCGCGCCGCGGGATTCGGGTGTGGCTGATGGCGCTTTTCGCGTTGGTGGTCGTGATGATCGCCGTGGGCGGTTTGACCCGGCTGACGGATAGCGGCCTGTCGATCACCGAGTGGCGCCCGCTGACGGGGGCGATCCCGCCACTGAGCGCCGCCGATTGGGCGGCCGAATTTCAGCTCTATCAGGCGATCCCGGAATTTCAGGTGCAGAACAGCTGGATGAGCCTTGAGGATTTCAAGGTGATTTATTGGTGGGAATGGGGCCACCGGCAGCTGGGCCGCGTGATCGGCCTGGTCTGGGCCGTCGGCTTTTTCGGCTTTCTGGCCGCGCGGCAGATTCCGGCGGGCTGGACCCGACGCCTGTTGCTGTTAGGTTTGCTGGGCGGCGCGCAGGGGGCTGTGGGATGGTGGATGGTGCATTCGGGCCTTGGCGGCGACCGGACGGATGTGGCCTCCTACCGCCTTGCCACGCATCTTGGGCTGGCTTTCGTCATCCTTGGCTTCATCACTTGGTACGTGCTTCTGCTGTCGCGGCCCGAGCGCGAGATCCTGCAGGCGCGGCGGGCGCGCGAGGCGCGGCTTTTCGGGCTTGGCACAGGCTGGATGCATTTCACCGTTCTCCAAATACTCATCGGCGCTCTGGTCGCCGGTATCGATGCCGGTCGCAGTTATACCGAATGGCCGCTGATGGCCGGCGCGCTCTGGCCGCCGCAGATGATGGTGATCGAGCCGTGGTGGCGCAATTTCTTTGAAAATCCCGGAACGGTTCAGTTCATTCACCGCATGGTCGGTTACGCCTTGCTCGCATTTTCTGTAATGGCGCTGCTACGTGGGCGGCGTAGCGCGCATGTGGTAACCCGGCACGCATTTGCACTGGCCTTCTGGACGGTACTCGCACAGATTGCACTCGGGATCGTAACGGTTGTATTGGGGGCCCCATGGCAGGTGGCGATCCTGCACCAATTCCTGGCGGTGATCGTCTGGGTGACGATCATTCGGGCCCGGTTTCATGCCGGGTATCCGCTGGCACAATCTGTACGAGGAAAATGAAATGGGCGCCTTTCACGATCTGATGGCCTATCAGCGCCAGACCGAGGCGCTGGCACAGATTGCCGGACGCCTCAGCTGGGACCGCGAGACCATGATGCCGCGGGGCGCCGCAGCGCAGCGATCAGAAGAGGCGGGCGCGCTGAGCGAAGTTCTGCATGCGCGCCGCACCGATCCACGTATCGGCGACTGGCTGGAGGCCGCCAGCGGCGAAGACCTGTGCCAGGTGGGCCGCGCGCAGCTGCGCCATATCCGCCGCAGCTATGAGCGCACGCAGCGCGTGCCGGCGCGGCTGGCCATGGCCATTGCCAAGTTCACCGCCCTCAGCCAGGGCCGCTGGGCCGAGGCGCGCGAGGCGGATGATTTTGCCGCTTTTGCGCCGATCCTGGCCGAGGTGGTGGTGCTGCGGCGCGAGGAGGGCGCGGCGCTGGCGGATGGCGGCGATATCTATGATGCGATGCTCGACGATTACGAGCCGGGGGCCAAGGCCGCCGATCTCGACGCGATGTTCGGCGCGCTGCGCCCCGGCCTCATCGCGCTGCGCGAGGCGGCGTTGAATGGATCGGCGGCGCCCAAGGTCTCGGGCCGTTTCGACGTGCCTGCACAGATGGAGCTGACGCACCGGCTGGCGAAGGTTTGCGGCTATGACATGTCGCGCGGACGCATCGACAAGGCGGTGCACCCCTTTTCCAGCGGGTCGGGCGACGATGTGCGCATCACCACCCGCACCAGCGATGACGAGCCGTTCAACTGCGTTTATTCGACGATGCACGAGGCCGGCCATGCGATCTACGAGCAGTCCATCGACCCGGCCTATGCGCTGACCCCCCTTGGCGCGGGCGTATCGATGGGCGTGCATGAAAGCCAAAGCCGCATTGTCGAGAACCAGCTGGGCCGCAGCCGCGCCTTCACCGGCTGGCTTTACAAGCAGCTGCGCGAAACGTTCGGAGATTTTGGCATCGACGGGCCGGATGCCTTTTATGCTGCCGCCAACAGCCTGCATCGTGGCTATATCCGCACCGAGGCGGATGAGGTGCAGTACAACCTGCATATCCTGATGCGCTTCGATCTGGAGCGCGCGCTGGTATCGGGCGACCTGGACCCCGCCGATCTGGAAGAGGCATGGAACGCGCGCTTCTTGCGCGATTTCGGTTATGAGGTGCCGCGCGCGTCGCGGGGCTGCCTGCAGGATGTGCACTGGTCCTGCGGCCTCTTTGGCTATTTCCCGACCTACAGCCTTGGCAATGTCTATGCAGGCTGCCTTGCGCAGGCGTTGCGGCAGGCTGTGCCGAACCTTGACGATCAGCTGGCGGAGGGCGATATGAGCGCCGCGATGGGCTGGCTACGCGTGAACGTGCAGCAGCATGGCGGGCTTTATCCCCCGCGCGAGTTGATCACGCGCGCCTGCGGGACCGAGCCGACCGAGGCGCCGTTGATGGGCTATCTTCAGGAAAAATTCGGGGCGCTTTATCCAGCGCATTGACGCGGCGGCTCAGCCCCGCTTGCGATAGGCCGCCTCGGCGCGGGCGGCCTCTTTGCGCGCGGCGTCGACATCCGGGGCGCCGTTGCCAAGGATATGGGCGGCGTCACTGGCAGGGCCCGTCAGGGGCGCACCGGTGCTGCGCGCTCGGTGCAGCATGTCGAAGATCACGTCGAAATCGTCGCCCTGAAGCTCGTAGACGCTGAAGAGCGCGCCGGCAGCATCCAGATACGCTGCGCGCAGGGGTGAACCGGGCGTGGTGGTATCCGTGTCGAGCGCGCCATAGCCGTGATCGGCCAGCAGGCGCGCGGTCTCGCCGCAACGCTCCAGACTGTCGAGCACTTCGGCCGTGCCCGTGGCGCTCGTCTCGGTCAGTGCTCGGATCCCTGCAGTGCACTGCTCCGAATGCTCGCCAGACGCGGTGAGGGCGGCGGAGACAGGGGCGATCACGGCGCTGCGCTGCGCGGGAGTGTCACCGCCGCTGCCGCCCAGATGGCGCCAGACCGCGATGCCCGAGACAGCAAGGATCGCGGCGCTGGCCAGCGCCGCGACGATCAGCGTGCCGCGTTTCGGCGCGCTCATTCTTCGGCCGTCACGGCCCCTTCCGCCGCGCCGTCCTCGTCCTCGTTCTGCTCGGCGATCCATGCCACGCTGACAACGACCTCGTTCCTGCCGGTGTTGAACACCTTGACGCCGCCCGCGCTGCGCGAGCGGAACGAGATGCCATCGACGGGCACGCGAATGGACTGACCTTTGGAGGTGGCCAGCATGATCTGGTCCTCCAGCGTCACCGGGAAGCTGGCCACCAGCGCGCCGCCGCGCATCGCCTTGTCCATCGCCGCCACGCCCATGCCGCCGCGACCCCGTACCGGGTAGTCGTGGCTGGAGCTGAGCTTGCCCGCGCCTTGTTCGGTGATGGTCAGAAGCAGGGTCTCGGCCGCTGACATTTCGGAAAAGCGCTCGGGCATGATGGCGGCATCCGCGTTGCCTTCATCCTCCGCGGCCTCCAGTTCCTCATCCGTCAGACCGGCCTGCGCGCGGCGCATCTTGAGATAGGCGGCCCGCTCGTCCGAGGTGGCGTCGAAATGCGGGATGATCGACATGGACACTACGCTGTCATCTCCGGTCAGGCGGATGCCCCGCACACCCAGCGACGCACGGCTGTTGAATACGCGCACATCGGTGGCCGGAAAGCGGATGGCGCGGCCCGAGGAGGTGACCAGCATCACGTCGTCATCATTCGAGGCGATGCGCGCGTTGATCAGCGTGATCCCGGCGTTCTCCTCCTCGAAGCGCATGGCGATCTTGCCGTTGGAGCGCACATTGGTGAAATCCGACAGCTTGTTGCGGCGCACCGTGCCTGCCGAGGTGGCAAAGACCACCTGCAGATCGTCCCATTCGGCCTCGTCGCGGTCCACCGGCATGATGGCGGCGATCGAAACGCCGGTCGGGATCGGCAGGATGTTGACGATGGCCTTGCCCTTGGATGTGCGGCCGCCCTGCGGCAGGCGCCATGTCTTGAGCTTGTAGACCATGCCATCGGTCGTGAAGAACAGAAGCTGAGTGTGGGTGTTGGCGACGAAAAGGGTGGTGACCACGTCCTCATCCTTGGTCGCCATGCCGCCGACGCCCTTGCCGCCACGCTTCTGGGCGCGGAAATCGGCCAGCGCGGTGCGCTTGATGTAGCCGCCAGAGGTAACGGTGACGACCATGTCCTCACGCTCGATCAGGTCCTCGTCATCCATATCGCCGGACCAGTCGACGATCTGCGTGCGGCGCGGCACGGCGAAGAGATTGCGCACCTCCGACAGTTCGTTCGCGATGATCTCCATGATCCGCTCGCGGCTGGCGAGGATGGCGAGGTATTCCTTGATCTTGCCCGCCAGTTCCTGCAGCTCGTCCGTGACTTCCTTGACGCCCAGCTGCGTCAGGCGCTGCAGGCGCAGCTCGAGGATGGCGCGGGCCTGCGTTTCGGAAAGGTTATAGGTGCCGTCATCGTTTGCCGTATGGGTCGGATCGTCGATCAGGGCGATATATTCGAGGATATCGCCGGCGGGCCAGCGCCGCTCCATCAGGCGGGCACGGGCATCGGCGGCATCGGCAGATGCGCGGATCGTGGCCACGACCTCATCTACGTTCGAGACTGCGACGGCCAGACCGCACAGGATATGGCTGCGCTCGCGCGCCTTGCGCAGCTCATAAGCGGTGCGGCGGGCGACGACATCCTCGCGGAAGTCGATGAACGCGGTGAGGAACCGGCGCAGCGTCAGTTGCTCGGGGCGGCCGCCATTGAGGGCCAGCATGTTGCAGCCGAAATAGGTCTGCATGGGCGTAAAGCGGAAAAGCTGGTTCAGCACCACCTCGGCGGTCGCGTCACGCTTGAGCTCGACCACGACGCGCACGCCGTTGCGGTCGCTCTCGTCCTGCACATGGGCTATGCCCTCGATCCGCTTTTCGCGGGCGGCCTCGGCGATGCGCTCGATCATCGTGGCCTTGTTCACCTGGTAAGGGATCTCGTCGATGATGATCGCCCAGCGGTCCTTGCGGATTTCTTCGGTGCGGGTCTTGGCGCGCACGATGACGCTGCCGCGCCCCTCGAGATACGCCTTCCGCGCGCCCGAGCGGCCCAGCATGATGCCGCCCGTGGGAAAGTCGGGGCCGGGCACATATTCAATCAGATCCTCGGAGCTGAGATCTGGGTTTTCGATCAGCGCCAGCGTCGCGTCGACGACTTCGCCAAGGTTGTGGGGCGGGATGTTGGTCGCCATGCCGACGGCGATGCCGCCTGCGCCATTGACCAGCATGTTGGGAAAGCGGGCGGGCAGGACGGTTGGCTCGCGGTCCTTGCCATCGTAGTTGTCCTGGAAATCGACGGTTTCCTTGTCGATATCGGCGAGGATATAGGCCGCCGGCTTGTCCATGCGTACTTCGGTATAGCGCATGGCGGCCGCGTTATCGCCGTCCATCGAGCCGAAATTGCCCTGGCCGTCCAGAAGCGGCAGCGACATGGAGAAATCCTGCGCCATCCGCACCAGCGCGTCGTAGATCGCAGAGTCGCCATGCGGGTGATATTTACCCATGACGTCGCCCACGGCACGGGCCGATTTGCGGTAGGGCTTGTCATGCGTATTGCCGCCCTCCCACATCGCATAAAGGATGCGGCGATGCACCGGCTTGAGGCCGTCGCGCAGATCGGGAATGGCCCGGCTGACGATGACCGACATGGCGTAATCGAGATAGGACGTCTTCATCTCGTCCGCGATCGAGACGCGCGGGCCGTCATAGGCCGGACGCTCGGGGCGGTTTTCTTCCATGTCTTCGGGGGGTTGCGGCGTATCGGTCAAGTCGGTGCCCATTCTGTCGCGTCAAACTATATGCAGTGCGCAAAGGTATATCACCGCCATGATATGGGGTGCAATGGCGCATGGCCCTGGCATTTGGCAGCCATCAGCTGCATCTGCTAACAAATTGTTTTCATTGAAAAGTAATTTCTTTCCGGCATCATCAAATGAGGGGGCAGGAAAAGGAGCATGAAACATGCCGATGACCGAGACGGAAATGATGCTTAAGGGTTACGGGCTGACCACCGCGGAGTTCTTCTACGGGATGCCCGATTACGTCCATGTGCTGAACAGCTATGTCTGGCAGGATTACGACATCGCGCCCGACCATCCCAAGCTGTTTAAATTCGTGGAGTTTTGGCAGCGCGAGATTGACGGCCCGCTGCATTCAGTGCGCTTTACCCATCGCAAGATGATCGCGCCGGGCGAATGGCGCAATGTGACGGGGGAATTCACGCTACACTGATGTGGCGCGCCGGGAGGCAGGCCCCCGGCACCTATCGCAAAACTGGCGTATCACGGAATGATGCGGGTGTACTTCATGCCTTCCAGCGAGGCGCCTGCCATCAAACCTGCCTGGCCGAAGACAACCGCAATCACGGGCGAGATCGACGTCGTCGTCTCAGCGCGCAGGTTTTCAGCCGTGTCCTTGAAGACGTATTCGATATCCGCGCCCGCGGCCCAGCCGGAGGAGCGCCGAAAACTCGACAGAGCCGACGGGGTCATGAAGAACAGCACATGCGCAAATTGCTGTGCGCCGATCTGCAAGCCCACACTGCCCTTGGTGGCCGAGTAGTAATCCACCGTCTGGCCGCCGATCTGCAGCGCGCCGCGCCCGTACCCGCCGCCGAAGCCAAGGCCCGCCTCGGTGATTAGCGGCATGACCAGCATGCCCGCGGACTTTTCGGCCAAAGACTGCGTGCCGGGATAGTTGTTGTAGAGGTAGCTCACGGTGGTGTTGACACGCGCGTCGATTTCCTGCGGGCCTCGGCTTCCGATGCCGTTGCCGCAAGCGGCTGTCATAAGCCCGGCGCTGCCGAGCGCGCCCAGGGTAAAGCCGCGTCTGGTGAGAATGCTCATGGATCTATGCCTGTTCGTTGCCTGAATACCGCCGGCCTTTTGGTGGCCGATCTGGCGAAACTATAGGCGGCACGCCGCGCATTGTCACGCGCGGGGGTGAACTTTGGGCGAATTACTGCGCGGCACGGCCCGATCAGCGCAGAAGGCGCGCCATCGCAGGGGCAAAATAGGTCAAGATTCCGTCGCAGCCCGCGCGCTTGAAAGCCATGAGGCTCTCGGTCATGGCGCGCTCGCCGTCGATCCAGCCGTTCTGCGCGGCGGCGGCGATCATCGCGTATTCGCCGCTGACCTGATAGGCATAGGTCGGCGCGGCAAAGGTATCCTTGGCCCGGCGGCAGATATCGAGATAGGGCATGCCGGGCTTGACCATCACCGCATCCGCGCCCTCGGCCAGGTCGCGCGCGATCATGCGCATCGCCTCATCCGAATTGGCCGGGTCCATCTGGTAGGTCCGCTTGTCGTCCTTGAGCGCCCCGCTTGCCCCCACCGCGTCGCGAAAAGGGCCGTAGAAGGCGCTGGCATACTTCGCGGCATAGCTCAGAAGGATGACGTCCTGGTGCCCCGCCGCCTCCAGCGCGCTGCGGATCGCGCCGATGCGCCCGTCCATCATATCCGAGGGGCCGATGATATCGACGCCCGCCTCGGCCTGCGCCAACGCCTGTTTGACCAGCGCCTCGACCGTCTCGTCATTGACGATGATGCCATCGCGGACAAAGCCGTCATGGCCTGTATCGGAATAAGGGTCGAGCGCGACATCCGTCATCACGGCAATCTCGGGCACCGCAGCCTTGATGGCGCGGGTCGCGCGGTTGCTGAGGTTATCGGTGTTCCACGCCTCGGCACAATCGGCGGTGCGCTTTTCCGGCCCGGTATAGGGAAAGAGGCAAATCGCCGGAATGCCCAGATCCGCCGCCTCACGCGCGGCCTCGGCCACGCGGTCGACGCTCAGACGGTTGACGCCGGGCATCGAGGCGACAGGCTCGGTCACGTTCTCGCCGTCGCGCACGAAGACTGGCCAGATCAGATCGCCCACCGACAGCGTGTTCTCGGCCGCCATCGCGCGCAGGCCCGGTGTGCGGCGCATACGGCGTGGACGGGCTGCGGGGTAGGGGGCGAGGCTGGGGGGCATGAGTGTGACCTGACTGCGTTGGAGTGCGTGATACGTCGCACGGATCCCGCCGCTGCTCAAGAGGTGCATGCCGGATGGCCGAAACGGAGAGGAAATCGGGCGCTTCCGGTTTGGGGCGAAACCCATTAAGAGGGGCGCGAACTTGGCGGATCGGGGCAGGCGTGGACTGGTATTCTTCGGTATTTGAATTGATCGACATGCGCAGCTTCAGCAACCTATGGTTCTGGATCGCGCTTGCCGTGCTCTGGTCGTCGACCAGCCATTACCTGCTGGGCGTGCCGTGGGACATGATCTCGCGGGCGCGCAAGGGCAATCCGCAGGCGATGGCAGACATGAATCACCTTGCGATGATCAACAGTCGCCGGATCCTGAATATCGGTCGGGAATCCGGCCTGCTGATGACCGGCCTGATCTTCTTCATGCTGACCGGCGCCGCGATGTTGGGCTGGCTCTATGACCGCGAGTTTGCGCAGGCGGTGTTCCTTCTGCTCTTCCCGATGTCGCTGGTCTGGCTCTTGTCGGTGCGCACCGCGCATATGATCGAGGCGCAGGAGCTGGCGGGAAAGCCGCTGATTGCGAAGTTCAACCGCCACCGCCTCATGGTGCAGGTGATCGGCATGATATCGATCTTTGTCACCGCGATGTGGGGCATGTACCAGAACATGACCGCCTCGGCCCTTGGCGGATGACGCGGCGCCCCAGGCCTCGGCAAATCGGCGCAGGACGGGTGACATGGGCGGCGGCAGGGCTATCTGCCCATCCCGTCCCAAGGCAGCGATGAGCATATGACCCAGAAGACCAGCCCTATCACCGTCTCCGGCGCGCCAGAAGGCTTTGACGCGCGCCTCGCGCTGGACGAGGTCGCGCGCGCGTCCGGCCCCGTGATCCACATCGCCCGCGATGACAAGCGGATGGCGGCCATGGCCTCGGCGCTGGCGTTTTTTCAGCCGGGAATGCCGGTGGTGCAGTTCCCCGCATGGGACTGCCTGCCCTTTGACCGCGTGTCGCCCAATGCCGATATCTCGGCGGCGCGGATGGCGACGCTGGCGGGGCTGGTGCATGGCATGCCTGGGCAATTCGTGCTGCTCACCACGCTCGGCGCGGCGATGCAGCGCATTCCGGCGCGCAAGGTGCTGGAAGGTGCTGCCTTTACCGCGCAGGTCGGCCAGCGTATCGACGAGGCGGCCCTGCGTGCCTTCCTTGTGCGGATGGGCTTTACCCAAAGCCCCACAGTGACCGAGCCGGGGGATTACGCGGTGAGGGGTGGTATCATAGATATCTACCCTCCGGGCGGCAGCGACGGGGGCGGGCCTGTGCGGCTCGATCTCTTCGGCGATGTTCTGGACGGCGCGCGGCGTTTTGATCCGGTCAGCCAGCGCACCATCGAAAAGCTGGACATGATCGAGCTTGCGCCGGTCTCGGAGGTGATCCTCGACGAGGCGGCCGTGATGCGCTTTCGGCAGAATTACCGCATCGAATTCGGCTCGGCGGGCACGGATGATCCGCTCTATGAGGCGATCAGCGCGGGCCGCAAGGCGCAAGGGGCCGAGCATTGGCTGCCCTTCTTCCACGACACGCTTGAGACGCTGTTCGATTACCTGCCCGACGCGCCGGTTGTCATGGATGACGGGATCACCCCGGTGCGGGTCGCGCGCTGGGACAGCATCGTCGATCAATACGAGGCGCGGCGCCATGCGATGACCGCCAAGGGGCGCGGCGACAGCGTCTACAAGCCGGTCAAGCCCGAGCTTCTCTATCTGGATGACGCCGCGTGGGACACGGCGATGGCGCCGCACCGCGCGGTCCAGTTCAGCGCTCTGCCGCAGGCTACAGGGCCGGGCGTCGTGGATGCGGGTGGGCGCATCGGGCGCAATTTCGCGCCCGAGCGGCAGCAGGAAAACATCAGCCTTTTCGGTGCGTTGAAGGACCATATTGAAGCGAAGATGGCCAAAGGGCCTGTCCTGCTGGCCAGCTATTCCGAGGGCGCGCGCGAGCGGATGGAAGGCCTTCTGGAGGATGAGGGGCTGGTGGGCCCCGTCACCATCACTTCGGCCGAGCGGCTTGGAAAATCGGGCCTGCATCTGGCCGTCTGGGGCCTGGATGCCGGTTTCGAGGGGCCGGTGGGCAAACAGCATCTGACCGTCATCGCCGAGCAGGACATTCTGGGTGATCGCCTGATCCGCGCACCCAAGCGCCGCCGCCGCGCCGAGAATTTCCTGAGCGAGGCGAACAGCCTTACGCCCGGAGATCTGGTGGTGCATGTCGATTTCGGCATTGGGCGGTATCTGGGCCTCGAAGTGGTGACGGCGCTTGGCGCCGCGCATGAATGCATCGTGCTGGAATATGCCGAGGCGTCCAAACTCTATCTGCCGGTCGAGAATATCGAATTGCTCAGCCGCTATGGCCACGAAGAGGGCCTGCTGGACAAGCTGGGCGGCGGGGCCTGGCAGGCCAAGAAGGCGCGGCTGAAAGAGCGCATCCGCGAGATGGCGGATCGCCTTATCCGCATCGCCGCCGAGCGCGCGCTGCGCCGCGCGCCCGTGCTGGAGCCCGAGCATCACGCCTGGGAGGAATTCTCGGCCCGCTTTCCTTACGAGGAGACGGATGACCAGTTGCGCGCCATCGAGGATGTGATGGCCGATCTGCAAGCGGGCACGCCGATGGACCGCCTGATCTGCGGCGATGTCGGTTTCGGCAAGACCGAGGTGGCGATGCGGGCCGCCTTCGCCGCTGCCATGTCAGGCATGCAGGTGGCCGTGATCGCGCCGACGACCTTGCTCGCGCGTCAGCACCACCAGAGCTTTGCCGAACGGTTCCGCGGCTTTCCCATTAACGTGCGACCGCTCTCGCGGTTCGTGTCGGCCAAGGATGCTGCGGCCACGCGCGACGGGCTGACCAAGGGGCAGGTGGATATCGTCGTCGGCACCCATGCGCTCCTGGCCAAATCGGTCAAGTTCCAGAACCTGGGCTTGCTCATCATTGACGAGGAGCAGCGCTTTGGCGTCGCACACAAGGAGCGGCTGAAGGCGCTGCGCAGCGATGTGCATGTGCTGACCCTGACGGCGACGCCGATTCCGCGGACGTTGCAACTGTCGCTCTCGGGGGTGCGCGACCTTTCCATCATCGGCACGCCGCCCGTCGACCGCCTGTCGATCCGCACCTATGTCAGCGAGTTCGACACGGTCACCCTGCGCGAGGCGCTATTGCGCGAGCATTACCGCGGCGGGCAGAGCTTTTTCGTCGTCCCGCGCATTTCGGACCTGTCCGAGATCGAGGCGTTTTTGGACAACGAGGTGCCAGAGGTGTCCTACGTCATCGCGCATGGCCAGATGGCAGCGGGCGAGCTGGATACGCGGATGAACGCCTTCTACGACGGCAAATATGACGTGCTGCTGGCCACGACCATCGTGGAATCCGGCCTCGATATTCCAACCGCCAACACGATGGTCATCCACCGCGCCGACATGTTCGGGCTGAGCCAGCTCTATCAGATCCGGGGCCGCGTGGGCCGCTCGAAAACGCGGGCCTACGCGTATCTGACGACCAAGCCGCGCCTCAAACTAACCCCCGCCGCCGAAAAGCGGCTGCGCGTGCTGGGCAGTCTCGACACGCTGGGCGCGGGATTTACGCTGGCCTCGCAGGATCTGGATATTCGCGGCGCCGGCAACCTTCTGGGCGAGGAGCAATCGGGGCAGATGCGCGACGTCGGCTACGAACTCTACCAGTCTATGCTGGAAGAAGCGGTGGCCAAGATCAAGGCGGGCGAGACGGACGGCCTCTATGACACGGATGGCCAATGGGCGCCGCAGATCAATCTGGGCGTGCCGGTCCTTATCCCCGAGGAGTATGTCCCTGACCTTGATGTCCGCCTCGGCCTCTATCGCCGCCTTAGCAGCCTCGACACCAAGGTCGAGCTGGAGGGTTTCGCGGCCGAGTTGATTGACCGCTTTGGCCCGCTGCCGAAAGAGGTGAATACCCTCATCCTCGTCGTGCGCATCAAAGGGATGTGCAAGAAGGCCGGCATTGCCAAGCTGGATGGCGGGCCGAAGGGCGCCACGATCCAGTTCCACAACGACAAATTCGCCTCGCCTGAGGGGCTGGTCGAGTTCATCAAGGATCAGCGCGGCCTCGCCAAGATCAAGGATAACAAGATCGTCGTGCGGCGCGATTGGGCCAAGGACAGCGACAAGATCAAGGGTGCGTTCTCGATCGCCCGCGATCTGGCGCAGAAGGTTGCCGACAAGACCAAGAAGGCCAAGGCTGCCGAGGCCAAGAAGGGGGCCTAATGCGGCGACGTCTTTGCCGTTCGCCCCTTGCGGGGCGGACGGGGGTGCCGGGTGCCGGCTGAAAACTTCACGCCAAGCGAATATTTTCCTGTCGCCGCGGCGACAGGCGTGATCGACTGGAGGTTGAATCGGTCCAGTCGCCAACCCGGCGCTGCGCGCTAGATCAACAAGGACAAGCCCGCACAGGGCCACAAAAAGACAGGACAACGATCACCAACAGAGGAGACAGACCCATGTCATCGGACGAGATCAACCCGCGCAAGCCGTCCTTCGGCCTTGCGCTTGTGCCGGTGGTGCTGACGCTGCTGGTTCTGGGCATACAGCTCTTTTACTTCGGCGATTTCACCCCGCATATCCCGCTGGCCATCGGTCTTGCGATTACGGCGCTGGTCGGGCTTTACCTGGGACATGACTGGGGCAACATGGAAGACGGGGTCTTTCGCGTCATCAACGTGTCGCTGCCCTCCGTTTCCGTCCTGATCGTGGTGGGCATGATCATTGGCGTCTGGATCGCCTCCGGCACCGTGCCGACGTTGATCTATTATGGGCTAATCATCCTGTCGCCGCAGATTTTCCTGGCCGCGTCGATGATCATGTGCGCGGTCGTGTCTGTCTCTCTTGGCACGTCCTGGGGTACGGTCGGCACGATCGGCCTTGCGCTGATGGGGATCGGCGCGGGCTTTGACGTTCCGGTCTACTGGACGGCTGGCGCGGTGGTGTCGGGCGCATTCTTCGGGGACAAGATTTCGCCCCTGTCGGACACGACGAACCTCGCCCCTGCGGTGACCGCGACGAATGTGTTCGATCACATTCGCAACATGATGCCCACGACGGTGCCGGCGATGCTTATCGCCCTTGGTATCTATGTCTGGGCGGGCTACAGCCTGATGGGCGAAGGCAGCACCTCGTTCGAGCGCATCGATAGCATCACC
The DNA here is from genome assembly GCF_043355935.2 of Roseovarius roseus. Taxonomy (NCBI): domain Bacteria; kingdom Pseudomonadati; phylum Pseudomonadota; class Alphaproteobacteria; order Rhodobacterales; family Roseobacteraceae; genus Roseovarius; species Roseovarius roseus. The sequence goes on from NZ_JBHFPE020000001.1 coordinate 420,154, forward strand.
AGCGCGCTGAACGAGTATTTCGCCATCTCGCCCTGGCTCTTGATCCCGGCGTTGCTGGTCCTCGGGCTTGCCATTGCGAAAAAGCCGCCGATCCCGTCGCTCTTTGCCGGCGTCGTGGCAGGTGGCCTGACGGCGATGATCGCGCAAGGGTCGTCGCTGCATGACGTCTTTGGCTACGCCAATGGCGGTTATTCCATCGACACGGGTGTCGCCGAGATTGACAGCCTTCTGAACCGGGGCGGCATCCAGTCGATGATGTGGACCATCTCGCTGATCCTGATCGCGCTCGGCTTTGGCGGCGCGCTGGAGCGGACGGGCTGCCTGCAGGCGATCATCGCCAAGATCTTGTCCAAGGTGCATTCCTTTGCAGGCGTTCAGACCGCGGCCATCGCCACCTCGACCGCGACCAACCTTGTTGCGGGCGATCCTTACCTGTCGATCGCGCTGCCGGGACGGATGTATTCGCCGGTCTATCGCGGCATGGGGCGCTCGACCCTGAACCTCAGCCGCGCAATCGAGGAGGGCGGGACGCTGATGTCGCCGCTGATCCCGTGGAACGCGGGCGGCGCCTTTGTCATCTCAGCGCTCGGTCTCGGGATCATCGACGGCAATTTCGAGAACCTGCTCTATATCCCGCTGGCCTTCGCCTGCTGGATGACGCCGGTCATCGGCATCGTTTATGCTTGGACGGGGCTTTTCTCGCCCTATGCCAGCGCCGCCGAAAAGCAGGATTGGGTGGATAATGACCGCTCGATCGCGGACCTGAGCGAATATGGCTATGACGATCCGCTGGAGGGGCATAGCAGCGCGGGGGCGGTGCCAGCCAAGTAAGCAGGGCTGAAAAAAGTGAAACCTGCGCCTTTCGGGGCGCAGGTTTTTTTTCGTGCCGTGAAGGTACGTTGGTTGCCGCGCGTCAGTCGGCCTCGGGCGCGCCGCCCTGCGCCGCCTTGAACGCCTTGACCCGGTCCGCCAGCATCTTGCGCGCCTTGGCATTGGCACGGCGCACGCGGACCGCCGTCAAAAATGCCTCCTCGGCGGTTTGCGAGGTGGCGCCCATCATGGTCGCCAGATCGTCGACGATGCGCTCGTCGCCAGTGACCTCCTCGGCCTTCAGCGCATCCTGCGCCAGCTGGTCGGCCAGATCTTCGGTGACGCCCATGGCTTAGCGCGTGCCTTCTGTGAGGCGGCGTTTCACATAGCTCGTGACCGTCTCGATCATCGGGTCCATATGCGGATCCTCGAAGAAATGCCCGGCCCCCTCGACCTCTTCGTGCTGAACGGTGATGCCCTGCTGATCGCGCAGCTTGTTCACCAGTGCGGTCGTGTCTGCGGGCGGCGCCACGCGGTCCGCCGCGCCATTGATGATCAACCCCGAGGACGGGCAGGGGGCGAGGAACGAGAAGTCATACATATTGGCCGGGGGCGACACGCTGATAAAGCCGGTGATCTCGGGCCGGCGCATCAGAAGCTGCATGCCGATCCATGCGCCAAAGGAGAAGCCCGCAACCCAGCAATGCTTGGAATTGGCATTCATGCTTTGCAGGTAATCGAGCGCCGAGGCAGCGTCTGACAACTCGCCCACGCCCTGATCATACTCACCCTGAGAGCGCCCGACGCCTCGAAAGTTGAAGCGTAGCACGGTGAAGCCCATGCGGTAGAACGCGTAGTGCAGGTTGTAGACGACCTTGTTGTTCATCGTGCCGCCGAATTGCGGATGCGGATGCAGGACGATGGCGATGGGCGCGTCTTTTTCCTTTTGCGGATGATAGCGGCCTTCAAGGCGGCCCTCGGGGCCGGGAAAGATAACCTCGGGCATTCAGCGTTCCTTGCTGCGCTGTTCCGGGGCGCGGCGATGCCCGTTGACGGGGGTGCCTCTGCGCCTTAGAACAATTCTAAAATGTCGGCCCGTCGCGCTGGTGCGCGTGGCCGGACCGGACGGGCTTGGCGCGTGATAAGCGCCCATGCGCGCGAGGTCAATCTATTCGCAAGCCGAGCGGGGAGGAAGCAGCCGTGAAACTCAGCACCAAGGGGCGCTATGCCATGGTCGCGCTGTCGGATATCGCTTTGCAGCCCGAAGGCTCGCTGGTGACGTTGGGCGAGGTGTCGCGCCGCCAGAGTATCTCGCTGCCATATCTGGAGCAGCTCTTCGTCAAGCTGCGCCGCGCCGATCTGGTGACCTCTGTGCGCGGCCCCGGGGGCGGGTATCGCCTGGCGCGGCCCACCTCCGAGATCCGTGTGTCCGAGATATTGGCCGCGGTGGATGAGACGGTGGATGCGATGCACAAGGGCGCGGGCGCGTCGGGCGGTGCCTCGGGGACACGGGCGCAATCCATGACCAATCGTTTGTGGGAGGGTCTCAGCGCGCAGGTCTATGTTTATCTGCACCAGACCCGGCTGAGCGATGTCGTCGGCAATTCGCTGGCCCCCTGTCCTGCGGTGCCGTCGCTGTTCAATGTGGTGGATGAGGACTGATGAAGGCACGTGTCAAAGGTATAGCGCCGCCTTCGGCGCCGCGCCGCACATTCGCCTCCGGCGAATGCGGTTGCCTGCGGCGCGAGTATTTTTACCAAGATGAAGCGTGGGCGCCATGAAGGGGCGGGTCTACCTGGACTACAACGCGACGGCGCCGCTGCGGAGCGAGGCGCGCGATGCGATGATCGCCGCGATGGACGTGGCCGGCAACCCGTCGAGCGTGCATTCCGAGGGGCGTGCCGCGAAGGCGCTGGTCGAGCGTGCGCGCGCCCAGGTGGCGGCCGCGCTGGGGGCAGACGGGGCGGATGTGATTTTCACCTCGGGGGCGACCGAGGCGGCAGCGCTGGCTTGCGCCGGACGGGGCCTGAGCGCGGCGCCGGTCGAGCATGAGGCGGTTGCGGCCTGGACCGATGGCGCGCTGCGGGTATCGCCCGAAGGGGCGGTTGACGTGATGGATCCGGCCATGAGCGCCCTGCAGATCGCCAATTCCGAGACGGGGGTGCTGCAGGCCCTGCCAGAAGGGCTGGCGGTTAGCGACATGACGCAGGCTTTTGGCAAAGTCCCGCTGGCCTTCAACTGGAGCGGCGCGCAGATGGCGCTGATCTCGGCGCATAAATTGGGCGGACCCAAGGGCATCGGTGCGCTGGTCGTTCGGCGCGGCACGGATGTGTCCGCCCAGATCAAGGGCGGCGGGCAGGAGATGGGCCGCCGGTCAGGCACCGAGAACATCATCGGCATCGCAGGATTCGGGGCCGCAGCCGAGGCGGCCGTGGCCGATCTGGCGAATGGCAAATGGGAGCGGGTCGAGAAACTTAGAAACATTCTAGAAAAGACCATTGCAGCTTCTGGAAATAAGACTATTTTTGTCGGGAAAGAAGTCGCGCGATTGCCGAACACCTCCTGCATCTTGACGCCTGGCTGGAAGGGCGAGACGCAGGTGATGGCGATGGACTTGGCGGGTTTCGCGGTTTCGGCGGGCTCGGCTTGCTCAAGCGGGAAGGTCCGGGCCAGCGCGGTGTTGCGGGCCATGGGATATGGCGAGGCGGATGCAGCTTGTGCGATCCGGGTTTCGCTGGGGCCGCAAACGACGGAAGACGAGGTTTTGCGCTTTGCCGAGATATGGTTGAAGCACTTGGACAGACACGGCGCCCGGGTTGGCGCGCATTGAGACTGAGACGGGGAGATAAAGACATGACGGCACTTGATGATGCACCGAACAAAGCGATGGACCACAAGGATGTGGCCAAGGAAGGCGTCGATCAGGACACGGTCGACCGCGTTCGCGAGGTGGGCGGCGCCTACAAGCATGGCTGGTCGACCGATATCGAGATGGAGTACGCGCCCAAAGGCCTGACGCCCGACATCGTGCGCCTAATCTCGGAAAAGAACGAAGAGCCGGAGTGGATGACCGATTGGCGTCTTGAGGCGTATCAGACGTGGCTGACCAAGAAAGAGCCGACCTGGGCGATGGTCGACTATCCCGAGATCGACTTCCAGGACCAGTTTTACTACGCGCGCCCCAAGTCGATGATGGTCAAACCCAAGTCGCTGGATGAGGTCGACCCGAAGCTGCTGGCGACCTATAGCAAGCTGGGTATCCCGCTGAAAGAGCAGGAGATTCTCGCCGGTGTCGAGGGCGCGGGCGAGATGCCTGCCGAGGCGCGCAAGGTGGCCGTGGACGCGGTGTTCGACTCCGTTTCGGTCGGTACCACCTTCCAGAAGGAGCTCCGGGAGGCGGGCGTCATCTTCTGCTCGATTTCCGAGGCGATCCGCGAGCATCCCGAGCTGGTGAAGAAATACCTCGGCAGCGTCGTGCCGGTGAATGACAATTTCTATGCGACGCTGAACTCGGCGGTTTTCTCGGACGGCTCCTTCGTCTATGTGCCGCCCGGCGTGCGCTGCCCGATGGAGCTGAGCACGTATTTCCGCATCAATGCCGAGAATACCGGCCAGTTCGAGCGCACGCTCATCATCGCCGACAAGGGCAGCTATGTCAGCTACCTCGAAGGCTGCACGGCCCCCCAGCGCGACGAGAGTCAGTTGCACGCGGCGGTTGTCGAAATCATCGTCGAGGAGGACGCCGAGGTGAAATACTCGACCGTCCAAAACTGGTATCCAGGCGACGAGAACGGCAAGGGCGGCATCTACAACTTTGTTACCAAGCGCGCCGATTGCCGGGGTGACCGGGCCAAGGTGATGTGGACGCAGGTCGAAACCGGGTCCGCCGTGACCTGGAAGTATCCCAGCTGCATCCTGCGCGGTGACGACAGCCAGGGCGAGTTCTACTCGATCGCCATCGCCAACAATATGCAGCAGGCCGATACCGGTACCAAGATGATCCACCTGGGCAAGCGCACCAAGTCGCGCATCGTCTCCAAGGGGATTTCGGCGGGCAAGGCGCAGAACACCTATCGCGGGTTGGTAAGTATGCACCCCAAGGCCAAGGAATCGCGCAATTATACGCAATGCGACAGTCTTCTGATCGGCGACAAATGCGGGGCACATACGGTGCCTTATATCGAGGTCAAGAACAACTCGTCCCGCGTTGAGCATGAGGCGACCACCTCCAAGGTCGACGACGATCAGATGTTTTACTGCCGCCAGCGCGGCATGGACGAGGAGGAGGCGGTGGCTCTCGTGGTCAACGGCTTCTGCCGCGATGTGCTGCAGGCGCTACCGATGGAGTTTGCCATGGAAGCACAGCAGCTGGTCGCGATCTCGCTCGAAGGTTCGGTCGGGTAAGACTTTGTGCGGGTCGGCAGACATATCGCGCCTCGGCGGAGCGGCATGATGAGTGATGTCGTGCTGCCTCTGCCCGAGCTAACGGACGAGACGTATTTCGACGTCTCGGCTGCGCGTGATGCGCTGGCTTCCGGCGTGCCCGTGGCGTTTCCGCCCTTCGAAGTTATCCACGCGCCCGGTATGGGGCTCAGCCTTTGCCTCAACATGGCACGCGATCCGATCCAGAATGCGTGGCGGCGCGGCGAGTTCTTTGAGGTCGAAGAGTTGGAAGCGCTTGAGGCTCACATCAAAAGTGGCGCGCATATCATTGATATTGGGGCTAATGTTGGAAATCATGCGCTTTATTTCGCCACTCGTCTGCAGGCGGCGCGGGTCGTCGTGGTCGAGCCCAATCCACTGGCGCTGGCGCCCTTGATGGCGAACGTCCTTATCAATCGGCTGGAGGGCGTGATTGATATGGGGTTGCTGGGCGTTGGTCTGTCGGATGGCTCTGCCGGCGGCTTTGGAATGAAGCGGCACGATCGAAATCTGGGCGCGACCAAGATGGTCGAGGGCAAGGGCCATCTGGAGGTGCATGCGGGCGATGTCCTGCTGGGAGATGAGGTGCCTGATCTCATAAAGATCGACGTAGAGGGCATGGAAATCAAAGTACTTTCCGGAATGAAACAACTGATCTCGAGGCATCGCCCGGCGATTCTGATCGAGGTGGACGAGAAGAATGCGGATGCTTTCTCGGCTTGGTGTGATCACAATGCCTATGCAATCCGACATTCCGTCCGTCACAGCCGTAAGAACTGCAATTATCTGGTCTCTCCGGGGGGCAGGGCATGAGCGATACGCTGATCCAACGTCCGGAATTGACGCTGCCCGAAGCCGAGGCCGCCCGTTTGGCCGACGCCTATGCCACGGCCGATGTCATCCTTGAATACGGCAGCGGCGGGTCGACCGTTCTTGCCTCGGAATTGCTTGGCAAGCGGGTGTTTTCTGTCGAGAGCGACAAGGGCTGGGCCGAGATGATGCAGGAATGGCTGCTGCAAAATCCGCCCGCAGACGGCACACAGGTCGAGGTGATCTGGTCCAATGTGGGCGAGACAGGCGATTGGGGCCGGCCGGTGAACGACGAGGGCTGGCGGCATTACGCGGAGTATCCGCTGGCTGTCTGGCAGCGTAAGGATTTCGAGCAGCCCGATATGGTGCTGATCGACGGCCGGTTTCGGGCCGGCTGCGCCATGGCGACGGCGTTCTGCACCGCGCGGCCCGTGACGATGCTGGTCGACGATTACAGACGCCGCACCGGCTATCACGTGATCGAGGAATTTCTGGGCGCCCCACGCCTCATTGGCCGCATGGCCGAATTCGAGGTGGCCCCGATGGCAGTGCCGGCGGATCGCCTGCTGCCGATAATCAAGATGATGATGCGGCCCTGACGGGACCGCGAAAAGATAGAGATGAAAGGAAAAAAGATGCTTGAGATCAAGAACCTGCATGTCGACCTTGAGGAAGAGGACAAGACCATCCTCAAGGGAGTGGACCTGACCGTCGAGGCGGGCAAGGTGCATGCCATCATGGGGCCCAACGGCTCGGGTAAGTCGACGCTCAGCTACGTTCTGTCGGGCCGTGACGGCTATGAGGTGACCGAAGGTACGGCGACGCTGGAAGGTCAGGACATCCTCGACATGGAGCCCGAAGAGCGCGCGGCTGCTGGTCTTTTCCTGGCATTCCAATACCCGGTCGAGATCCCCGGGGTCGGAAACATGACCTTCATGCGCACCGCCCTCAACGCGCAGCGCAAGGCGCGCGGCGAAGAGGAAATGAGCGCGGCAGATTTCCTCAAGCTGATCCGCGCCAAGGCCAAGGAGCTGAAGATCGACGCCGAGATGCTCAAGCGCCCGGTCAATGTCGGTTTTTCCGGCGGTGAGAAAAAGCGCAATGAGATCCTGCAGATGGCGCTCCTGGAGCCCAAGATGTGCATCCTCGACGAGACGGATTCAGGCCTTGACGTGGATGCGATGAAGCTGGTCGCGGATGGCGTCAACGCGCTGCGCAGTGAAGGACGCGGCTTTCTTGTGATCACACATTATCAGCGCCTTCTGGACCACATCAAACCGGACGTCGTGCACATCATGTCGGATGGCCGCATCATCAAGACGGGCGGTCCCGAACTGGCGCAGGAAGTCGAAAAGAACGGCTATGCAGACATCCTGGCGGAGGTGGCGTAATGGCCCTTTCCAATCCGAAACAGACCGCAACCGACGCGCGGCTTGCCGCGCTGACGCTGCCCGACGGGGGCGGCTGGATCGCGGCCGCGCGCAAGGATGCGCTGGGACGGGTCCGCGCGATGGGCCTGCCGCAGCGGCGTGACGAGTACTGGAAGTTCACGCGCCCCGACACTCTGACGCAGGCCGAAGCGCCCAAGGCCGAGGCGTTTCACCCGGACGAGCGCGAGATTTTCGGCGATACGGACCGGATCAGGATCGTCTTTGTCGACGGCGTCTTTGACGCGAGCGCAAGCGATGATCTGACCGCCGAGGGCCTTTCCATCGAGCGGCTGGCCGATGCGGCCAAGACCGATATTCACTGGGCGCGCGATCTCTATGGCGTGCTTGAGGCGCGGGGCCAGTCCCCGGTCGAGCGGCCTCTGGCAACCCTGAACAGCGCCGCGGCACCGGACGGGGTGCTGATCCATGTCACTGGCAAGGCATCGAAGCCCGTGAACCTGATTTATCGCCATAATTCCGATACATCTGATGCGATGCTTCATCATGTTATCAGGCTGGATGCAGGCGCCGAAATGACGCTGCTCGAGAACGGGCCTGCCGCTGCGCGTTTCAACGACGTGCTGGAGGTCGAGATCGGCGATGGGGCAACGTTTCACCATGTGCGCACTCAGGGCCGTGATCACGAGCGGCGCGCGGCAACGCATCTTTTCGCGCAGCTGGGCACCGAGAGCGTGTTCAAATCCTTCACCATGACGGCGAATGGCGCGCTGACACGCAATGAATGCGTGATCGAGCTTCTGGGCGACGATGCCACCGCGCATGTCGCGGGCGCCTCTATGGGCGATGGGGATTTTCACGACGACGACACCGTGTTCGTCACCCATGACGCGCTGCGCTGCGAAAGCCGGCAGGTCTTCAAGAAGGTTCTGCGCAACGGCGCGACGGGGGTGTTCCAAGGCAAGATCCTCGTCAAGGAGGGCGCGCAAAAGACCGATGGCTATCAAATCAGCCAGTCGCTCTTGCTGGACGGTGACAGCCAGTTCCTCGCCAAGCCCGAGCTTGAGATCTATGCCGATGACGTCATCTGCTCGCACGGCTCGACCTCGGGCGCGATCGACGAGGATGCGATGTACTACCTGCGCGCGCGCGGCGTGCCAAAGGCCATCGCGACGGACCTGCTGACACTGGCCTTCCTGGCCGAAGCGGTGGACGAGATCGCCGACGAGGCGCTTCAGGATGAGATCAAGACCTTGCTGGAAGGCTGGTTGGAGCGGCGGCGCGGCTGATGGCGGTCACGCGCGACATCGCGGCCACGTATCGCGGCCCGCGGGCCGTGATGCGGCGCCTTCTGAAGATGGGCCAGCGCGAAGACCGCGCGCTGGCGATACTGATGGCGGGCTGCATCGTGATGTTCGTGGCGCAGTGGCCGCGCCTTGCGCGTGAGGCCTATATGACCGAACAGGAGCTGAACCCGCTTTTGGGGGGCGCGCTGTTGGCCTGGGCCTTTATCGCGCCCTTGATCCTTTACGTCATCGCGCTGATCAGTCATTGGATCGCCAAGCTGTTCGGGGGGCGCGGCACCGGATTTGGCGCACGTATGGCGCTGTTCTGGGCGCTATTGGCGGCCAGCCCGCTGGTGTTGTTGCACGGGCTCGTGGCCGGGTTCATTGGACCCGGGGCGGGGCTGACGGCGGTCGGGTTTATATGGTTTATCGCCTTCGCGATGTTCTGGCTAACGGGGCTGCGCGAGGCGGAATGGGGCAGGGCATGACCAGCGCGTTTGTAATCGATCTTTTCCGCCAGACCCTGACCGCGCCGCGCGCAGCGGCGGACCGTATCCTTGCGCTGGATCTGCCGCGCGACTGGCTGTGGATGGCGCTGGGATTGATGGCCGTGCTGCACGGCATCGTCTATTCGCTTGTCCTGCAGATGGGCGATCCGCAAGAGGCGGCGACCGCGCCGATGATGCCAGCGGCCCTGCAATCGCCCATGCTGTTTACCCTGTTCCTTCTGGGCGCGCTGATCCTGACGGTGCTGACGCTGACATGGGTCGGGCGGGCGTTGGGCGGAACGGGGCAGATGCGCCAGATTTTGGCGCTGATTGCTTGGATGCAAGTGCTGCGCCTTGCGGTTCAGATTGCCTTGGTGGTGCTGATGCTGGCGCTGCCTATAGCGGGGTTGATCCTGGTGGTCGTGGCGTCGATCTGGGGTCTTGTCATCCTTGTAGCGTTTGTCGACCGGGCGCATGAATTTGGAAATGTTTTCAAGGCGGCAGGTGTCATTATCCTTGGGTTTGTCGGGATGCTCGTTGGCCTGTCGATCATACTCGGCGTGCTGGGCGCGTCGGTCATGGGAGGGGCGTAATGCTCGATATCGAAAAGCTGCGCGGCGATTTTCCGATCCTGTCGCGCGAGGTGAATGGCAAGCCATTGGTTTATCTCGACAACGGGGCTTCGGCGCAGAAGCCGCAGGTCGTGATCGACGCGATCAATACTGCCTATTCCCATGAATATGCGAATGTCCACAGGGGCCTCCATTACCTCAGCAATCTTGCGACCGAAAAATACGAGGGGGTGCGGGGCATCATCGCGCGTTTTCTGGGTGTCGCGGATGAACGGCAGATCGTGCTGAATTCCGGCACGACGGAGGGGATCAACATGGTCGCTTATGGCTGGGCCATGCCCCGGTTCGAGCGGGGCGACGAGGTAGTGCTGAGCGTGATGGAGCATCATGCGAATATCGTACCGTGGCATTTTCTGCGCGAGCGGCAGGGCGCGGTGCTGAAATGGGTCGATACAGATGTGAATGGCGTTCTGGACGCGCAAAAGGTGATCGATGCCATCGGGCCGCGTACAAAAATGGTCGCGATTTCACATCTTTCCAATGTGTTGGGAACCAAGGTTGATGTGAAAACGATCTGCGCTGCCGCGCGGGCCAAAGGCGTGGCCGTGCTGGTCGATGGCAGTCAGGCGGCGGTGCACATGCCTGTCGATGTCGATGATCTGGGCTGCGATTTTTACGCAATTACGGGGCACAAGCTCTATGGCCCCTCCGGATCGGGCGCCATCTTTGTCCGAAGCGAGCGGATGGCCGAGATGCGGCCCTTCCTTGGCGGCGGCGACATGATCCGTGAGGTGACGAAGGAGAACGTCATCTATAACGACCCACCCATGAAATTCGAGGCCGGGACACCCGGCATCGTGCAAACCATCGGACTGGGCGCCGCGCTCAATTACATGATGGATCTCGGGATGGAGAATATCGCCGCCCATGAGAACCGGTTGCGCGACTATGCGGCCGAGCGTCTGGGTGGGCTGAACTGGCTTCAGGTTCAGGGCCATGCCCCTGACAAAGCGGCGATTTTCAGCTTTACCATGGACGGCGCCGGCCATCCACATGACATCTCGACCATTCTCGACAAGAAGGGCGTCGCTGTGCGCGCCGGTCAGCATTGCGCGGCGCCACTGATGGATCACATGGGCGTGGCTGCGACCTGCCGCGCGTCCTTTGGCGTCTATAACACAGAGGCCGAGGTCGACGCGCTGATCGACGCGCTGGAGCTGTGCCACGATCTCTTCGCGTGAGCGTCGGGAATTATCCGTTGCGAGGGCCGAGCTGCGCCGCTATACGGCCCCTCAGGCACCCATAGCTCAGCTGGATAGAGCGCTGCCCTCCGAAGGCAGAGGCCATAGGTTCGAATCCTATTGGGTGCACCACTTAAAGTCATATTAAGTATAAATAACAGATACTTAATGGGTAACCTTTCGATTTAATCCCCCTTGTAGTCCACCTATTCAGCGGCGGTCGTTTGCGGTTTGCGGCCATCTCTTCATTGAACCGGAAAGCCCAATTCACAGTCATGTTTACCGTTAAGATAAATGGCGCCGTTGCTTGTGCATTGGAGCAAGCGTTTCAATTCGACTTATAGCACTCGGGTCAGATCCGTTGGCACCGGAACCAACGCACGGCTCCATCAAATGGCTTGATCGAGGCGCAAAACGGCGGCACTCTCTCCCGGTGAGCGCTTTACTTTGGCAACACTAGTGATTGCTACGCAATCAGGCGTCAACGGCAAACGGACGGCATTCTACTTGGGTAATGTCGGTTGAGGCATGTGGGGTGGGGGAATCTTGTGATGAATAAAAGAATTTTAAGTGTGGCGCTGGCAACTTTTTGTTTGGCTCCATTTGTGGCGAATGCAACAACTCTAACTTATGAGAGTGGAGGCTTTGAAAACTTTCAAATCCCTCTTTCAGACAGCACTACGCCAAACGTCTTCCTGGACAGTCCTGGAATTACGGGTTGGGTGGAGTTCGACAGCAGCCTTGACGAAAAATTGGGAAAAGAAGGCTTTAAGGCAAATATTCCATATCAAGAAGTTTCAGTCGTTGATTATCGATTTTCGAACGGCTGGAGCACACTCACGCCAAGTAATACGATTTTCGACCTTGCTCGAATTTCCACTGATGAATTTGGCGACCTAAAATACTGGGTTTTTCAAGTTTCATTTAACTATCATTATGAGACGGGTCCGGGCGCCAAGATTTCTAGCCTGAGCCTTCAACGATATATCGCGGGCGCTGGAGCGCTGGTCGATAATTACCAAACGAAGGCTCGGCTATGCGGGGGAAGTTCAGACCCGGATAACTGTGGGTACGGTGGGCTTATAGAACCATACGGGTTTCTTCATTATGCCTACACAGTCGACGGTTCGCAAAACTGGACGGTAGCCCAATCGTCACTGCCCGGTTGTGAAGCCAGCGGTGGTCGTCCGCCAAAATGCGACGGTATTTCGCCAGTTCCCCTTCCGGCGACGTTTCCTCTCCTTGGAGCTGGCTTAGCCGGTCTTGGCTTCGTCGGTCGACGTCGCAGGAAAGACAAAGCTGCCTAGATGCGGGCCTTGGGTCATGTAGATGAACCCGCGTTCCTCATACTCATTACCAGCCGTTGATAGGCCGCGTGGTGCATATGCTTGGGCCTGCCTTGGTTGTGTAAGCGGTTCCAATGATGCAATTTTGGATTTTACCCTTACTGGTCAGAGGTTGATTGATGCTCCGGGTTTTATCTATCGCGCTTATCGCAATAGTGCTTTCAGGCTTTTCTGCACGCGCCGCAGATTTTCAAGTGGGCTTAAATGCCTATGACGCGGGGAACTTCAAGACAGCTTTCACTGAATGGTTGGCTCTGGCCGAGCAAGGCAATGCCAGCGCGCAGTACAATATCGGAATGATGTATGACAGTGGCGAAGGTGTGCCAAAGGACGCCATCGAGGCTGTGCGGTGGCTTCGCATGGCTGCTGAGCAAGGCAATGCCAGCGCCCAGAACAACCTCGGCGTCATGTACTATGATGGCGAAGGTGTTTTGAAGGACGACTCCGAAGCTGCGCGTTTGTTTCGCTTGGCTGCCGAGCAAGGCGATGCCGACGCCCAGCGCAGCCTCGGCGTCATGTATGACAGAGGCGAAGGTGTGCCAAAGGACGCCGTTGAAGCTTTGCGGTGGTATCGCATGGCTGCCGAGCAGGGCAGCGCCCATGCCCAGAACAACCTCGGCATAAAGTATGGCACTGGCGAAGGTGTGCTAAAGGATGACGCCGAAGCTGTGCGGTGGTATCGTATGGCCGCCGAGCAGGGCAATACTGCCGCCCAGAACAATCTTGCTATTATGTACGCGGGGGGCAGAGGCGCGCTGAAAGACATGACTTCGGCGCATATGTGGTGGAATATAGCTGGCGCCAATGGCTCCGGGGTTGCGCAGACGAACCGAGACATAGCTGAAAGTCAAATGACGTCTGAGGAAATCTTTGAAGCGACACGGCGGGCAAGAGTTTGTATGTCTTCAGGTTACAGCGACTGTGATTGAGGCTTGTTTTTGCGTCTTTTCACTTGGCTCTTACACTCATAAAGTAAGCGAAGCACTACCGGCTCCCAGTCCAGAGTGCGCGCTTCCTACACTTGCTCAATGCCGATGGCATTTTCGAAATACAGCTCACGCTCCTCTACGCTGAGAAGACCCGCAAATCGGCTAAGGAAGAGACCGTCGGCTTGGCTTTCATCGCGCTCTATCTGCTCACAGTGTCGAGCGTAGGTCCGGTGCCACATCCCCTTTGGTTTTGGAGCAACCCAACTTGCCGTGCCAGGTTCGCCGCCCAGCGCCATACGAGTTTTGTTCGCCCGCCGTAGAGCGCGGTCATAGCGGGCCTCTGACTGGCTCGTGTAGCTGATGTTGTAGCAATGACGGCAGAGGAAATAGCGCCCACCTGCGAATAGCTTGCCAACGCGCCGACCGCAGTGCAGCCCGTTGATGACGCCCGGACAGATGAAATAGGGGCGTGTATTGCCGTAGTTGCAATTGACGTGGGTGATGCGGATGGCTTCGGTTACAGGCTCCCAGTCGCCCCCATACTGGCGCACACGGTAGTTAAGGAGCAGTCGCCCTTCTTCTGACTTGTATCCTATTCGCCCAACTTCTTCGCCATCGCGGGACCAAACCCAGCTACCCTGCCTGCCGGGACGTAGACAACCTTCACGGTGAAAGCGGTTAACATCGAGTGAACGGCACGTCTCCGCCTTTTGCCTGTAGCTTGGCCGTCCTGAGCCGTAGCCGCCCATGAGATTCCTCCTCATATTTTTCCGAAATCATTAGGCGAATTCTAACACCTGCATCCAATGGGTGCCGTAAAAATAGATCTCTTTCAGATAGTTGTCACGGTACGCACATTTCCGCTTCCATTTCGCGAAATCGCTCCGGCAAGGTGCGGCGAAAAAGATAAAGAGGAATGGGGGCATCAGAATGCAGCTGTTCTTGCGGATTGATGGCGGGAGCAGACTTTTCTAAAGGGACAAGCCAAATTGCTTCTAGCAGCAGCGTATCTGGCTCTTGCGCCTCTGCTAAATCCTCAATCCGCCTGTGAATGTGCGGAAAGCGGGTCACCTGTCGTGGCTCAAGAGCTCGACGGAACGCTTTTTCCTCAGGCTCCGGTTTTGCAAACAGCTTGGCAAACATCGGCGTTTTCCCGCATCCAACTGATCCACCTTCGACGCTAGATGTTGTGTCGCTTTACTTCAAGCATACAACTTGAGATGCCTACGCCATGCGCTTCTGCGGCAACAGAACGAAACATCTCTTCCACCGCTCTCGAAGCACGACTGTGCGCGCCCTCTGAACGTCCTGCCTATGGCTAGATGTATATATGTCCGGGTTTTTGTGACGCGCCTCCGCTGATTTCGGGCTTTTGCGTCACAGAAAACAGGACGGTTCACGCTCTCAACCCCGGCTTTTGCCAACAAGCGTCCTCATTTTTGTGCCTGCCATGCACAATATTTGTGCGGGGGTTGTGAAATTGCATGAATGTTTTTCGAGCGGGCCACTGGCCCCGCGCGGCAGCTGCTTTCTTGCGGCTGCCGCGCAATGCTTACGACCTATTTATGTCTGAATAGTAGTCATCCCGCATTTTCGATCTGCATTTTCTGTATACGCTGCGCTATCCTCTGATTCAGATCCTCGTCCGTTGCTGCGGCGCGATTGATCGCGAGGTAGTCTTCAACTGTGATATCGTCGCTCTGCTCGATGGCGGCGCGCATTTCCGCGTCGGCTTGTTTCAGCAGTTCCTGCTGGTCGCCCTGATCTTCGACACCCTCCATCCTTTGAGAATAATCCTCTTGGATTTTGCGTATTTCAACAGCAGTATTGGCAAATGCATCAATCTGCGCGTCTGCGAAGCTGCGGGACTGCGAATCTTCTTGCGCTTGGGTAGTTTGCGGCGCAGTTGGTGCATCTTGCGCAACGACAAACGTTGCTGGTGCTGCTGCAAGTGTTGCTGCGAGAGTAGCGGCAGTAAGATTGCGAAGCGTAAACATCATTGATCCTTTCGGTATTGCCTTTCAGCTCAAAGCACGTTGATCGCGCTCCGATGAAGTTCAGCTAAGCGCCCGCTCCCGAACCGTCAAAACGGCCAGCGAGAACTTGCCTTCTGATAATGTATTTTGCGCGGCATCTCGCTGCCTCAGTCGCCACCCATAGCCCAGCAGGATATCGCTCAGAGAATCTGCGCCCGATTGGATATTGCGTTTCGCGGCTTAGAAAATGAAAGTCGGTGCTCTAGACTTCAACACTACTCAACAGGCGCTTCTTTATTACGACGCCTCCGAACTGCTATTGCTCTGTTGACTTTGAACCGCATAAAAGTCTTTCGGGCGGGCCGACCGTCTGGTGTGGCTTCCTCTGCCAATCCCCAAACCGACGCGCGCCCTATACCAGACGGCCCGAGGTGCGGGCCTTGGGTCATGTAAATGAACCCGCGTTCCTCTAGCTCTTTGAACCACGGGCCAACCGTGTTGCGATGCACGTTCAGCGCCGCAGCCGCGTGCCTGT
Source organism: Roseovarius roseus (assembly GCF_043355935.2). Classification (NCBI taxonomy): domain Bacteria; kingdom Pseudomonadati; phylum Pseudomonadota; class Alphaproteobacteria; order Rhodobacterales; family Roseobacteraceae; genus Roseovarius; species Roseovarius roseus. Next base: position 435,957 of record NZ_JBHFPE020000001.1, read on the forward strand.
GGCTGAGAAAAATTGTGCCGTTGTTCGTGCCATTGAAGCGCCGCTTCAGTTCGATGTAGAGCGCACGGGGGCCAGGAGGCAGGGTTGCCCATGCCTCGGATGCCTGCAGCCATTCGGGAAGCTGGACGAACCGCCCAGCCCCCCTTTTTTTCCGTTTGTATATCGAGCCAGTCATCAGCGCCTGCCTTGCGCCAGACAGGCCAACCAAACGCGAATTGCCGTTGCTTGGCTAGGGCAGCCGCCCAAGGATACCCAGACGGCCTCTGCGGCCCCCTCGGCACCCTTGCGGGCCATGATGTGCCACTTGCCATTGTGGTGGGACAGGCGGGTTTGCGAGTCAGTCATGGGCGGCCCCATAGTGAAGAACCGCGACAAGGCGGGCTTGGGTTTCGGTCAGGCCGAAGAGACGGCGCAAGCGGCGGATACGGGCGGCGGTCATTGTGCGGCCTCGCCATCGCCCAGCGTGCGGGCGGATCTGGGAAAGCGCAGTTCGGCGCGGTCTATCGCTGCTTTCAGCGAATAGTGTGCGACGTTTTGAGGGCCGCGATACTCTGTTTGGATCGGCCACCCGTAGTCGTGGCGAAGGCGATGAATGATTGCGCCAAGCCGCCAGCCGCGCACTTCGCGGATTTCGGTCTTGTGGCTAATCGTCCGCCCGTCCAGCAGCGCTTTGCAGGTCCAGAAAACTTGGCTGTCGCTGGAATAGAAATTGTCGTGTTTCATGGGGTCTTGCCTTTCCTTGAAAAAGAAAGGCGCTGGGCGTATGTCTGAGGTGTTGAAGTCCAGACGGCACCCCCAGCGCCTGCGGTATCCGCAAGTGCGGGGGTGTTTTCAGTTCCGGGCCTCGGTCAAGGCAGCGTCAATATCGGCCTCAATCCAGTAGAGGCGGGCGCCGAATTTGATCGGCTGGGGCAAGCGACCCGCCTCGATATCGCGATAGACCGACGAGCGGCTGCGACCGCCGATCTTTGACTGGAGGTCGCTAAAACACAGATATTTCATAATGGTGCACCTAGATAGTTAAAGGGTGCCCCCCATAGTTCACAGATTCGCTCGCGGCGCAAAAGGTATATCCCTGTGGATAAGCGGCGCGCGCGGCCATGCACTAAATCTGGCTTCTCGTTAAACCGCAATCAACATGTTGTGCTTGAAGGTCCAATTTTCGCTATACTCTCGACATTGCACTGTGCTTTGTTTGCAATCAAACTTCCCCACCGCTCCATCAGCGCCCGCCGTTGCTCTAAGAAATCCGTGCGCCGATAGGCCCGCTCAACGGCCCCACCCGTCACATGCCCAAGGCAGGTTTCGGCCACTTCCTGAGGCGTATTCGTCGCCTCTGCCGTCCAATCACGAAAAGAGGACCGGAAGCCATGCGGGCGCTCTCTCAGCCCGCGGCGGTCCATCAGGGCAGTCATGGTCATGTCGGATATCACGCCGCGCTTCATGCCAGGAAGCAGGAACCCGTCGCGCGCGAATTTGCGGGCTTCTGCGATGACGCTTTGTGCCTCTGCCGATAGCGGCACACGAAAATCGCTTGTCGCGCCCAGACGGCCTTTCATTGCGGCGGCGGGGATAGTCCAAACATCGCCGTCGATCTGGTCAACGTGCATGAACCGCAACGGATAGGACCGCACCGCCGTCAGAATAAGCAGTCGCAGTGCCAATTCCGTGATGCTACCGCCGTCCAGAGATTGATAGAACGCGGGCACGTCGCGCCAGTTCATTGCTGGCACGTTCTGCACGGTGTGCCGTTGCTTGCCCAGCAGCGCCTTGGCCTTGTCCGTCGCCTGTAGATCCACATCCAGCCCTAGCGCCGCCGCGTGGCGCATGACGATGCTGAGGCGGTTCATCGCCTTGCGCGCAGTATCGGCCTTGCTGTGCCAGATCGGGGCCAACGTGTCGCGGATATCCTTTTGGTCGATATCGGCCACGGGCACCTTGCCCAGTTTTGGCAGGACATGCAGTTCAAGAGGTGAAAACCAGCGGCCCGCCTTGCCATCGCCTTTCAGTTCAGCCCTGCGGCTGTTGAAGGCGTCCAGCGCGATATCGGCCAGCATATGAATGTTGCGCGCAGCCTCGCGCCGCTGGCGGTCGCGCTCCTTGATCGGGTCCAGACCTTTCCGCGCCACGGCTCGCCACTGATCGGCCACCTCGCGCGCCTCTTTCAGTGAGCGGTCAGGATAGGCCCCAAGGCCCATTTCGCGCCGCCTGCCATGCGTGGTGACGCGCAGCACCCATTGCGCGCCGCCATCCTCGCGCTTGACGAGCCATAGCCCGCCGCCATCCGCGTGCTTGCCGACGCTGGCGGTTTTGACGGCAGATGCGCTCAAACGGTTTAAGGCACGGCCCATTTCCTATCCCCCTCTTAATCCCCCTCAACATATGGTATAGTATGGGGCATTGTGAAGCGTGGTGGAACGGGTAATTCTATAAATGAGCCTATTTTATTGAGGGGTCGGTGTTTCGCGGTGCATCAAGATATATGAATTGGACGCCTATTGGGTGCACCATATTCATCCTGAATGCTGATATATATTTCAGGCCCAGGGCCTTGACGTCTCATCGTTTATGCCGTGCGACCAACTGCTGATCGGAGGTGTGGCGCATGCACTCGATCCGGCCATGCTTCGATCGGCTGTCGTCGCATCCATTTCGCGAAATCGTTCGGGCAGGGTCCGGCGCAAGAGATCGACGGGTATCGGCGCATCAGAATGCAAATGATCCAGCGGGTTGCTGACGATGGCGGCCGCTGCCGCAGGCGCGATTGTTTCCACAGGGCGTGACTGCGCAACCTCCGGCGACTGCGTACCCGGTTCTGACGTCATGTCCGGATAGTCAAATCGCGTGTGATTGTTCGTGAAGCGCGTCAAATGCCGTGGCTCAAAGGTTCGGCGGAATACCTTTTCCGTAGGCTCTGGTTTCTTGAAAAGCTTGGCAAACATCAGTGATTTTCCCCAATTTTACCTAGCATGCTTCGTAGAGGTCCAACCCTGCCGCCCAAGTGAGGCATTCTAGTGGCCAGACTGGAACAATTTCGAGACTGCTCGGCAATTACGCGGGAATGCGTGCAGGGATGCGCGCCTTCGTGCCCGGCGCTTCGGATGCTGTCTTCGCGGTGGTGCAACCGGCAAAAAGGCGCGAGGGCGCTCAGCGGCCTGTTCGTGTCATCGCATCGAGGATCCGTGCCCAGCTGCGCGTGCCCTTGTGAAAGCTCTCCATGTCATATTTCTCGTTCGGCGAGTGAATCGCGTCGTCATCCTTGCCAAAGCCGATCAGCATGGCTGTCATCCCCAAAATCTCGCCGAAATGCCCCGCGATGGGGATCGAGCCCCCACAGCCGACATAGGCAGCTTCCTCGGGCCACTCGTCGGACAGCGCGGCGCGCGCGGCTTCGAAGGCGGGGTCCGAGATGTCCATGATCCCTGCGCGGCTGTTGCCATGTCCGATGAATTCGGCGCTGCAATCGGCGGGCAGGGCGGCGCGCACATGGGCGCGGAACGCACCGCGGATAAGGTCCGGGTCCTGACCCTCGACCAGGCGAAAGCTGATCTTGGCGCTGGCCTGGCTGGGCAGCACCGTCTTGAACCCGTCGCCGGTATAGCCGCCCCAGATGCCGTTCACCTCGGCGGTGGGGCGCGACCAGATCATTTCCAGCGGCATGCGCCCTTCTTCGCCTGCGGGCTGACTGAGGCCGACATTGCCCAGAAAGCGCGCGTGATCGAAGCCGAGCCCCTCCCATTGCGCGCGCACCTCAGGCGAGAGGTCCGGGATGTTGTCGTAAAAGCCGGGCAGGGTGACGCGGCCCGTCTCGTCATGGAGACCTGCAAGGGTAGAGGCCAGCACGCGGATCGGATTGGCCGCGATGCCGCCGAAGAACCCGGAATGCAGGTCCTTGTCAGGCCCCGTGATCGTGACCTCCTCGCTGACCATCCCGCGCAGCATGGTGACGATGGCGGGCGTTTTCGACTGGAAAAGGCCGGTGTCGCAGATCAGCGCGATATCGGCGCGCAGCTCATCGGCGTTTTCCTGCATGAAGGGAACCAGCGAGGGCGAGCCTGATTCTTCTTCGCCCTCGAAGAAGAAGGTGATGCGGCAGGGCAGGGTGCCGTTGACCTCTTGCCACGCGCGGCACGCCTCGACGAATGTCATGAGCTGGCCCTTGTCATCGCTGGTGCCGCGCCCGCGAATGACCTCGCCCTTGGGCGTCTGCTCGACCTTCGGATCGAATGGATCGCGCGTCCAGAGGGGCAGCGGGTCGACCGGCTGCACGTCGTAATGGCCGTAGAAAAGCAGGTGCGGCGCGCCGCCGGGCGCGTCCTCGCCCGCATGGCCAACGACCATGGGATGCTTGGGCGTCGTGCGCTTTTCCGCCTTGATACCAATGCTTTGCAGGTCGGCAACCAGCCAGTCGGCCGCATCCTGGCAGGCATCCGCGTAGGCCGGGTCGGTGGAAATCGACGGGATGCGCAGGAAGTCCAGCAGGCGGTTCGTCGCGTCCGGCATCTGGGCATCGATACGGGTAAGAACATCGTTCAGGGACATGGGCTGTGACCTCGCTTGGCTGGCATTGGCGCGACCCTATCAGGACGCGCCCGGCTGTCCAGCGAGAGGGTGGAAAAGGTGCGTTTATTGATATGGGTCAACATCCTGCAGCGCGGCGTTTTGTACCCTGTTGCAACGAAATACCGGTGGCTATATCACTGGCATACCCCAGGCGCTGCGCTTCGGTGCAGCCTGCCACGGCCGATACGCCGCACGGCAAGACCCAGGAAAGGATCCCCCTTGGATCAGCCCATCGACTATACCGCCAAGCTGGATGAGGCCTTGGGCCGTCTGCACGAAGAAGGGCGCTACCGCACCTTTATCGATATCGAGCGTCAGCGTGGCCAGTTTCCGCACGCCACATGGACGCGCCCAGACGGAACCGAGCGGGATATCACCGTCTGGTGCGGCAATGACTATCTGGGCATGGGGCAAAACTCCGAAGTGCTGGCCGCCATGCATGAGGCGATCGATGCGACCGGCGCGGGATCGGGCGGCACGCGCAACATCTCGGGCACGACCGTCTATCACAAGCGGCTGGAGGCCGAGTTGGCCGATCTGCATGGCAAGGAAGCGGCTCTGCTCTTTACCTCGGCCTATATCGCCAATGACGCGACGCTTTCGACCCTGCCCAAGCTGTTTCCAGGGCTGATCATCTATTCCGACGCGCTGAACCACGCCTCGATGATCGAGGGCGTGCGCCGCAATGGCGGGGCCAAGCGTGTTTTCCGCCATAATGACGTCGCGCATCTGCGCGAGCTGATGGCCGCTGATGATCCTGCCGCGCCCAAGCTGGTGGCGTTTGAATCCGTCTATTCGATGGACGGTGATTTCGGCCCGATCGAGGCCATCTGCGATGCGGCGGACGAGTTTGGCGCGCTGACCTATATCGACGAGGTTCACGCGGTCGGCATGTATGGCCCTCGAGGCGGCGGCGTGACCGAGCGGGACCGCCTCGCCCACAGGATCGACATCATCAATGGCACACTGGCCAAGGCCTATGGCGTGATGGGCGGCTATATCGCGGCGTCTGCGCGGATGTGCGACGCGGTGCGCAGCTATGCGCCCGGTTTTATATTTACCACGTCGCTGGCGCCCGCCGTCGCGGCCGGGGCGGCGGCGAGTGTCGCGTTTCTCAAACGTGATCAGTCGCTGCGCGAACGGCATCAGACGCAGGCCAAGATCCTCAAGCTGCGGCTCAAAGGGCTGGGTCTGCCGCTGATCGACCATGGCAGCCACATCATCCCGGTGATCGTGGGCGATCCCAAGCATACCAAGAAACTTAGTGACATGCTGCTGGATCAGCACGGAATTTACGTGCAGCCCATCAACTTCCCCACCGTGCCGCGCGGGACCGAGCGTTTGCGCTTTACGCCCTCGCCGGTGCATGGCCCGAAAGAGATGGATCACCTTGTTTCCGCAATGGATTCGCTCTGGAGCCAATGTGCGCTGAATCGCGCCGAGATGAGTGCGTGAACGCGTAAAAGGTGCAAAGGCTCTTGCGCTGTGCTAGCTTGCCTGAAAACAAAGGGCACGGTCGAATCGGGACATTCGATCCAAGGCTTCCGAGCATTGAGGGGCAGTTTGCATGATTTTGCGCCGGTTTTCGCGAAAGACCACGGTTGAAGAGACTGAGCCGCGTGGCTTTGACTCGTTCGATTTGCGACTGGGCGATCTCATGCGCGGCGAACGGGCCACCATGGGCAAGTCGCTGCTCGATGTCGAGCGTGAGTTGCGCATCAAGGCCAGCTATGTCGCCGCCATCGAAAACGCCAATCCCGACGCCTTCGACACCCCCGGTTTCATCCCCGGCTATGTGCGCTCCTATGCGCGCTACCTGAACATGGACCCTGACCGGGCCTTTGCCACCTTTTGCGCGGAAAGCGGATTTTCTATAGCACATGGCATGTCCGCCGCGGCCTCGTCCGTGCGGCGCAGCGATACGCCCACGCCGCGGACGATGGGCCGGGGCGATGCGCGCCTGACCGCGCCCAGCACGCCTTTTATCCCCGCCAGTGAGAGCATCTTTTCCCGGATCGAGCCGGGCGCCATCGGATCGGTCGCGGTCCTTGTCGCCCTGATCGGCGCCATCGGTTATGGCGGGTGGAGCGTTCTGAACGAAGTTCAGCGCGTGCAGGTCGCCCCGGTCGAGAATACGCCCGATGTACTTGCCGATCTTGATCCGCTGGCCGGTGTGAAGCGGCGCGCGCCGCAAGCCGACGATACAGATGCTCAGGACGTTGCGTCGGGCGCTGGCATGACCGCGCCCGAGGGCGATACGCTGGACCGGCTATATCGGCCCGAGGCGCTGGATGTGCCCGTGCTGGTCGCCCGTGACGGCCCCATTTCGACGCTCGACCCGATGCAGGGCGGCACGCTGCCCGGCGTGTCGGTAGCCTCGGTCGAGCCCTCCGCCGAGGTTGAGCCGACCGCCATCGATGCCGCCATCGCGTCCATTATCAGCCCGCAGGTTGTGGCCGATGCGCCCACCGGTGTGCAGATGGTAGCTGTGCGCCCGGCTTGGGTGCGTGTGCGCTCGGCCGATGGCACGGTGATCTTCGAGGGCGTCATGAATGGCGGCGATACCTATGACGTGCCTCTGACCGAGGTGCCCCCAACCCTTCGGATAGGCGAATCGGGTGCGATCTACTTCAAGGTGGCTGGGGAGCATTACGGTCCCGCTGGCCCGCGCGGCGCGGTGACGTCCAGCATGGCCCTGGCACCGTCGGACCTGACCGACACGCTGGAAGTCGCTGACTTGGCGCAGGATTCCGATCTGGAGCGCTACGTGGCCGAGCTGAGCGAAGAGCTGAGCCTGCCGCCCGCACCGCCAGCGGGCGAGTAGGCGCGCCCTGCGACCTTGGCGATTGAAGCCGAGCCGCGTTCGTCCTATCTGACATCATGGATACAGACCGGCGATCATCTTCGCCGGAGGAAGGACTGCCGCCCATGTCGCTGAACCCCATTCGCCCCTGGCGCAACATCGAACGCCGCCAGAGCCGCCAGATCCATGTGGGCAACGTGCCCGTGGGGGGCGGCGCGCCGATTTCGGTCCAGACCATGACCAACACCGCGACCACGGATGTGGCCGGAACCGTGGCGCAGATTCAGGCCGCGGCGGATGCGGGCGCGGATATCGTGCGCGTGTCGGTCCCGGATGAGGCATCGTCCAAGGCGCTGCGCGAAATCGTCCGCGAAAGCCCGGTGCCCATCGTCGCGGATATCCATTTTCACTACAAGCGCGGCATCGAGGCCGCCGAGGCGGGCGCCGCCTGCCTGCGGATCAATCCCGGCAATATCGGCAGCCCCGAGCGCGTGCGCGATGTGATCCAGGCCGCGCGGGATCACGGCTGCTCGATCCGTATCGGCGTCAACGCGGGCAGTCTTGAGCGGCACCTGCTGGAGAAATACGGCGAGCCGTGCCCCGATGCGATGGTCGAAAGCGGGCTGGAGCACATCCGCATTTTGCAGGACAACGACTTTCACGAGTTCAAGATCAGCGTGAAGGCGTCGGACGTTTTCATGGCCGCAGCGGCCTATCATCAACTGGCCGAGGCGACGGACGCGCCCATTCACCTTGGCATCACCGAGGCGGGCGGGCTGATCAGCGGCACGGTGAAATCGGCCATCGGCATGGGCAATCTTCTCTGGGCCGGGATCGGTGACACGATCCGCGTGAGCCTCTCGGCCGATCCGGTCGAAGAGGTCAAGATGGGCTTTGAAATTCTGAAATCACTGGGCCTGCGGCATCGCGGCGTCAACATCATCAGTTGCCCTAGCTGTGCGCGCCAGGGCTTTGATGTGATTAAGACGGTCGAGGCGCTGGAGCAGCGGCTGGAACATATCAAGACGCCCATGAGCCTGTCGATCATCGGCTGCGTGGTGAACGGGCCGGGCGAGGCACTGATGACCGATGTCGGCTTTACCGGCGGCGGGGCCGGATCCGGCATGGTCTATCTGGCAGGCAAGCAGAGCCACAAGCTGAGCAACGAGCAGATGATCGACCATATCGTCGAGCAGGTTGAGAAGCGTGCCGCCGAGATCGAGGCGGGTGCCGCCAAAGAGGTTGCCGCCGCCGAATAGGCTGCGCCGCCCGCCACAGGTGCGGGCAGCGCTATCTTAGCCGCGAATGTCTTCGACGATTTCCTGCATGCCTTGCAGCGGGACATATCCGCGCACGATTTGGTCCTGCATGATGAAGGACGGCGTGCCCGAGATCTGCAGCGCCTGGCCAAGCGCGCGGTTCTCGTCGATCACCTGGCTGACCGCGTCATCATCCATATGCGCGACGATGGCCTCGGCATCCAGATCCAGCGCCTCGGCCAGCTCGGTCAGGGCCGGAACCACCATGTCGCCCTTGTAGGTCATCATCGCGTCGTGAAGCGCCTTGTACGCCTCGTCGCCCAGCTGCTGCTTGGCCGCAATGGCAAAGCGGGCGGCGATGGTTGATTGCTCGCCCAGAATGGGGAATTCCTTGACGATGAAGCGGATATTGCCATCGCTGGCGATCAGCTCCTCGACCTCGGGAAAGGCGCGGCGACAATAGCCGCAGCGGTAATCGGTGAATTCGACAATTGTCACATCGCCCTCGGGATTGCCGCCGACGAACGATTGCGGATCGTTGAAGAGGGCGCTCGAATACTCCTCGATCAGGTCGGCATCGTTGGCGCTTTGCAGCTCCTGCTGGCGCTGCTCCATCACGGCGGCCGCCTCGAAGATGACCTCGGGGTTCTGCATGAGGTAAGCGCGCACGCGCTCGCCGAAGGCGGCATCATCCAGTTGCGCGGTGGCATCTGCGGGCGCCGGGGCGGGGGCGGAGGCAGCCTGGCTGACCTCTTCGGGCGCGGGTGTAGGCTCGGGGGTGTCGTCCGGCACGATCAGCGCGGTCAGCGCGGCCCCGGCGACGATCACGCCGACCCCGGTCAGAATGGCGGTGCGGTTCATCGGCATGTTCTCCGTTTGATGACTGTTTCAGCGGCGCGGTCAGCGCCGGGCGATCTTGGCGGCAGAAAGCACATCTTGGGCGCGTTGCCAACCACCCGAGCCATTGGGCAAGAGGCCCGAGGCGCGTTTGGCGTGGATTTCGGCGTCGTCCAGCCGACCGGTCATGGCATAGCGCTCGGCGGTGACCAGCGATGCCATGCCGTTCTGCCCGGACTTGGCATAGGCGACGGCCAGATCGCGCATCACGCGCGCATCGCGCCCATCGCGCGAACGGGCCTTTTCCAGCACCTGCAGCGCCTTGGCATATTGTCCCTGCGCCACCAGCGCCCGCCCGTAGGAGCCAAGGATCAGCGGATGGTCAGGCGTCAGGTTCACGGCGGTGGCATAGGCGTTGGTGGCGGCGCCGAACTGGCGGCTTTCCATCAGGATCTGGCCCCGCAATTCGTGGTAGAAAGGGTCATTTGGCCGCGCGGCGATGGCGCGGTCCATTGCGGCGATGGATTTTTGCAGGTTCGACTGTCGGTGCCATGCAACGGCGGTCCGCATCTGCCCGACATCGGCAAAGCCCGACTCCTCGGCGCGGTTGATCGTCCAATTCGGGCTGCGCTGAAAGGCCGAGAGTTTGCCCTTGGCCCGCGCGAACCAATAGAGATCGGCGTTGGACGGCGGCGTCTTGCCCTCATAGGCGGCGGTCAGACGCTGCAGCACGCGCACCCGGTCAGCGGACATGGGATGCGTGCGGGCATAAGGGTCCTGACGCGCGGCAGAGAGCGCCTCTTGCCCGCGAAAGATATCCATGACCTTGACCGCGCCCGACGGGTCGCGCCCGGCGCGGACCATGTAGCGCACGCTGGCGCTGTCGGCGCTGCTCTCTTCGGCGCGGGTATGGGCAAAGAAGAGGCGCGCGGCGGTGCCCTGCGCGCCCGCCGCGATCCCCGCAGCCGCCGCAGCGTTGCCTGAAACCGCCCCGGCCGCTGCGGCCAGTGCCATGCCAAGACCTGCCGCCGTGCGCGCGTTGCGCATGTTCTGCGGGCGACGCACGAGATGGCCGTTGGCGATATGCGCGGCCTCATGCGCGATCACCGATTGCAGCATCTGCGGCGTCTCCATCTTCAGGATCAGGCCCGAATGGACAAAGATCGTATCGCGGTCCACGACGAAGGCGTTCAGCGTGCGATCGTCGATCACCAGGACATCAGTGCGCCCCGGATTGAGGCCAGCGGCCTGCAGGATGGGTGCGGCCAATTGCTCCAGCGCATATTCGATATCCGGATCGCGCAGCAGGGTGACGGCGTGCGCAGGCTGGGTCACGGTGGCGATGATCAGGGCCAGCGCAAGCGTGATGCAGGCCGGGAAAGTGCGAAGCTGGCGCATTGACGGACCTTGGTGTTATCGGTGAAAAGGACGCAAGATGTGGGGGGCAGTCTAGGGACAAAGCCCGCCGCGCTTCAAGCCCTGCAGAGGTCGCTCCGCTGATCGTGATGGGCTGGGCGGGCCCCGGCATGGGTGATAGACTGACCGAAACAGCGCCTTGAGGCAGGCGCATGACATGGACCTTGCGAGCATGAAGACCTGGATCCTTGCGCTGGCCATCGCCCTGACGGGCGCGGGGCTGAGCGCGCAGCAGAGCGACTTCGGTGCGTTGGCGCGGCTCGATCCCGCGTCCAGCACCATCACGGGTGCGCGCGGCGAGATCCGCGTCGATCTGGCGCTGAGCCAAGGGGTGCCGTTCCGCATCTTCAGCCTGGATGCGCCGCCGCGCATCGTCGTCGATTTCCGCGAGGTCGACTGGGCCGGCACGCTTGGACCCGAACTGGTGCAGACGGATCTGGTCACGTCCGCCCGTGTCGGCGGGTTTCGCCCCGGCTGGTCGCGCATGGTGCTGGAACTGTCTGGCCCCTTCGCCTTGGCGCAGGCGTCGCTGACCGGTGATGTCAACGGCGCAGGGGCAATCCTAAATCTTCTGCTAGAGAGGACGACCGCTGACGCTTTTGCCGCAGGGGCGGGCGTGCCGAACCAGCCGGGGTGGGACCTGCCCCAGCCGGCCGATCTGGGCGCCGTCCCCGCGCCGCGCGGCGATGGCACGCTGGTCATCGTTCTGGATCCGGGCCATGGGGGCATTGATCCGGGTGCCGCCGAGGGCGAGACGATGGAAAAGGACGTCATGCTGGCCTTCGCGCGCGAGCTCAAGGAAGCCTTGCTGCGCCGGGGCGATGTCAGCGTCGTCATGACGCGGGAGGATGACAGCTTTGTCTCGCTTGAGCGGCGGGTGGCAATCGCCCATGCGGCGGATGCGGATCTCTTCCTGTCGCTGCACGCGGATTCGCTGGGCGAGGGCGGCGCGCGCGGCGCGACCATCTACAAGCTGGGCGCCGATGCCAGCGATGCTGCCAGCGCCGCGTTGGCCGAGCGGCATGACCGCGCCGACATGCTGGCCGGGCTGGACTTGAGCGGGACGGATGACGTGGTAGCCGATGTGCTGATGGACCTTGCCCGGATGGAGACGCAGCCGCGCGTCGACCTTTTGGCGCGCGCTCTTTTGATCGGGCTGGAGGAAGGCGCGCTGTCGGTCAATTCCAAGCCGATCCGCACGGCCAGCTTTTCCGTCCTGAAATCGCCCGACATTCCATCGGTCCTGCTGGAGGTCGGATTTCTGTCGAACGGGCGGGATCTGAACAACCTGATCGATCCCGAATGGCGCCAGCGTATGGCGCAGGCCGTCGCGGACGGTATCGGTGCGTGGATGATTGCGGATGCGGCCAATGCCGATCTGGTCCGGCAGTGAACGCCCTTCCCGAACCCCATGCGCGGATACCGGCGCAGCGATGGCGCGCTTGTGTTTTGACGTGGGGCGCAGCGGCGCCTATATGGGCGGGACTTCCGTCTGAGAAAGGCCGCGCGTGCTTCGACATATCCTGACATTCTTCGGCTCGATCTTCAGCCTCATCACGATGGGCATCATGATGATCGCGCTCAGCATCGGCGCGATCTTCTATATCTATGGCCGGGATCTGCCGTCGCATCAGAGCCTTGCGAATTACACGCCGCCCACGATCAGCCGCATCTTCTCGGGCGAGGGGCGCATCATCGACGAATTCAGCCGCGAGCGGCGCCTCTATACTCCCGCCGAGGAAATCCCGACGCTGGTCAAGGAGGCCTTCATCTCGGCGGAGGACAAGAACTTCTATACACATGGCGGCTATGATGCCCGCGGCATCGCCGCCGCCGTGATCGAGGCGGTCCAGACGCGCGGCAAACGGGTGCGCGGCGCGTCCACCATTCCACAGCAGGTGGTCAAGAACTTCCTTCTGTCGGGCGACCGCAAGATCGAGCGCAAGATCAAGGAAATCATACTCGCCACCCGCATCGAGGAAGCGCTGACAAAGGAAAAGATCCTCGAGCTTTACCTCAACGAGATTTTCCTGGGTCAGAACAGCTATGGCGTGGCTGCTGCCGCGCAGACCTATTTCAACAAGACGCTGGGCGAGCTGGCCCCGCATGAGGTGGCCGTGCTGGCCTCCATGCCCGCCGAGCCCAGCAATTTTCATCCCGTGCGCAACAGGGACAGGCTGCTGGCGCGCCGCGACTACGTGCTGCGCGAGATGCAGCAGAACGGCTATATCTCCAAGGCCGTCTACGAAGAAGAGATCGCGCAACCGCTGCGCAGCGTGCAGAATGGCGACTTCGAGCCGTTCTCGGCCGACCTGCCGCCGCGCGACTACTTCACCGACGAGATCCGCCGCCAGCTGAGCCGCGATTTCGGCGAGGGCGAATTCTTCTCTGGCGGCTATACCGTGCGCGCCACGATCGATCCTGAAATGCAGGTCGAGGCTGCGCTGGCGCTGCAGAACAAGTTGGAGGAATACGACCGCAATCTAGGCCGCTGGCGCGGCACCGGCAAATCGATCCCCGATGAGGCGCTAGAGAGCGAGGAGGCATGGCGCGAGGCGTTGGCGGAGGTCGATGTTGCGCGCGATGTCCAGTTGGACAGCCAGTGGTATCCCGCTGTGATCCTCGGGATCGAGGACCAGCAGATGCGCATCGGCATCGAGGGCGTCGAGCAAACCGAGGCCGAGCCGCAGGTCATTCCGCGTGACGATATCGGCTGGCTGCCCAAGAATTTTCAGGAGACGTTCAAGGTAGGGCAAGTGGTGCATGTGCGCCGCATGACCGAGGATGGCGTATTTGTCCGCTGGACGTTGCGGCAAGTGCCGCAGGTGCAGGGCGGTTTCATGGCGATGGACGTCAACACGGGCCGGGTGATCGCGATGCAGGGCGGGTTCAGCTATCAGAACTCGGTCTTCAACCGTGCGACACAGGCCAAGCGTCAACCCGGCTCCAGCTTCAAGCCCTTCGTTTATGCCGCCGCGCTCGATAGCGGCTATTCTCCCGCGACCATCGTGGTCGATGCGCCCATCGAAGTGAACACTCCGCAGGGCCTTTGGCGGCCGCGCAACTCGTCCAACAAGTATTACGGGCCAACCCCGCTGCGCACAGGCATCGAGCAGTCGCGGAACCTGATGACGGTGCGCCTTGCGCAGGAGGTGGGCATGGATACCGTCGCCAGCTATGCCGAGCGGTTTGGCGTCTATGACGACATGGGCCCGTTTCTGGCCAATGCGCTCGGGTCCGAGGAATCGACCGTCTACAAGATGGTCGCTGCCTATGCGATGTTCGCCAATGGCGGCGAGCGGGTGGAGCCGACGCTGGTCGACCGAGTGCAGGATCGCTATGGGCGCACTGTCTATCGCCACGATCCGCGCGTCTGCGCCGATTGCGATGACCCCTCCATTACGCCGGGGCGCGGCCCGCGCATTGTGTCGAACCGCGAGCGGGTGATCGACGCCGTCACGGCCTATCAGCTGACCTCGATGATGCAGGGCGTGGTGCAGCGTGGCACGGCGGCGGGCAATGTCGATCTGTCAGTGCCCGTGGCGGGCAAGACCGGTACAACCAACGACGCGCGCGACGTGTGGTTCATCGGCTTTACCAGCAATATCGTGGCGGGCTGCTATATCGGCTATGACCAGCCGCGCAGCTTGGGCCGCGGTGCCTATGGTGCGGGGATGTGCGGCCCGGTCTTTACCCAATTCATGCGCAAGGCGACGGCGAAATACGGCGGTGGTGAATTCGAAGTGCCGCCGGGCGGCTATTTCATCAAGATCGACCGGTTTACCGGCGCGCGCCTGCCGGACAGTGCCTCGGGACCCAACGTGGTGGCGGAGTATTTCCGCGAGGGCGAGGATCCGATGTTCGGCCTGGCCTTCGATGGCGGCTTTGCGATGGGCACCGATCTGGACCTCTTCCGGGAGGGTGAGAGCGAGAGCGTGCGCGACGTGACCACCTCCAGCGGCCAGACCGGCCAAGTTGGTGAGAAAGCAACCTTTGGCTCGATGAGTTCGGGCGGCCTCTACTAGGCAAGCCATCCGATAGGCAGGGGCAAGCCGCCATGGCTTGCCCGTTCCGGCGCGCTGCGGTATCAGGCAGACGACCAGTCAGGAAGGCTTTGATGCGCGCAGAAATTCAGAATGTCACCCAGGAAATCGAGACGTCGCTTGATCTGTTGCGTCAGCGTCTGGGATGGGACACTGCCCAGCACCGGCTGGAGGAGTTCAACGCGCGCGTCGAGGATCCGAACCTCTGGGACGATCCCGCCAAGGCGCAGAAGCTGATGCGCGACCGACAGGCGCTGGTCGACGCGCTCGAGACGCATGATTGCATCCAGAGCGAGCTTTCGGACAATGTCGAGCTGATCGAGATGGGCGAGGCCGAGGGCGACGCAGATGTTGTGACCGAGGCCGAGACTGCCCTGAAGGCGCTGCAAAAGCGCGCCGCCGCCAAGGAGCTGGAAGCGCTGCTGAACGGCGAGGCGGATGCAAACGACACCTTCCTCGAGATCAACGCAGGCGCGGGCGGCACCGAAAGCTGCGACTGGGCCAACATGCTGGCGCGCATGTATGTCCGCTGGGCCGAGAAGCGCGGCTATACGGTGGAATTGCAATCCGAGAGCGCCGGCGAGGAGGCCGGCATCAAATCCGCAGCCTACAAGATCAGTGGGCACAACGCCTATGGCTGGCTGAAATCCGAGAGCGGTGTTCACCGCCTTGTGCGGATCAGCCCCTTCGATTCGGCGGCCAAGCGGCACACCTCCTTCAGCTCGGTCTGGGTCTATCCGGTGGTCGACGACGACATCGAGATCGAGGTGAACCCCGCCGATATTCGCATAGATACCTATCGCAGCTCGGGCGCGGGTGGCCAGCACGTCAACACGACTGACTCGGCGGTGCGCATCACGCACCATCCCACGGGCATTGTCGTGACAAGCTCCGAGAAGTCTCAGCACCAGAACCGCGACATCGCCATGAAGGCGCTGAAATCGCGACTCTACCAGCTTGAGCTCGATCGCCGGAACGCCGCCATCAACGAGGCACATGACGCCAAGGGCGATGCGGGCTGGGGCAACCAGATCCGCTCTTACGTCCTTCAACCCTACCAGATGGTCAAGGATCTGCGCACGCAGGTCGAGACATCCGATACCAAGGGTGTGCTGGACGGCGATCTGGATCAGTTCATGGCCGCAACGCTGGCGATGAATGTCAGCGGCAAGAGCCGCGCCGAGGCGCAAGGGGACTAACGCCTGCACCGGGTCTCGAACGTCGGAATTTGAGTATTTATGCCAAGATGAAGCGGGTAGGGCGCGCTATTTGAGCGGGTCGTGGCCCCAGTTCATCAGCGAATAGCGCCAGTCCGAATGCGCGACATTTTCATCGGGGCCGCCCTGCGCGGTGTGGCGTTTGATATAGCCAGTCACCTTGGCCATGTGATCCCATTGGTCACCAGTCAGATCGTCCTTGTTGGTGCGCTTGATCTTGACGATGCGCCGGCCCGAGGCGTGACCGGTGGATTCGCCGCGATCGCTGTCACCAACGGATTTGGACTCTTCGGTTTCGAGGAATTCCTCCAGCTCTTGCGGGGCCATGTTGACCAGATCGCGCCATTCGCTCCAGATCTGGTCGCGGGTTTTCGATGAGGACATCTATGCGCTCCTTTGCCGTTCCTGATGACGCAACGGCGCAGGGTGTCGCAGGGTTGCATCGGCGGCGACGCCTATTCCTCCCGCCCGTGCCGGGCCAGGCGACCGTGTAGCATCCGTGCCTGCGGCGCACCGGCCTCGAGCGCAAAGACATAGGCATGGGTCAGGAAAAAGCAGGAGGCGTCGAGATCGTTCGCGCAATCCGCCGCCTCGGTATAGAGCGCGATGAGGGCTGCGTGGTCCGGCCCCTCATGCGCAGCCAGCATCCGGGTGTGCAGATCGCCGCTCATTCCGCCGCCTTGGAGAGGCTGCGATACGCCTCGACTTTGCCCGCAACCCAAGCATGGAAACAGTGGGTAGGGCTGTCCATCACCGGCGAGAAGCGCCCGCCATCGAAACTCCAGACATGGCGGCCCTTCTGCATGCCTTCGACGACAAAGATATCCTCTTCGAAGACTGATTTCCAAAGCTGGGCATTGCGGGCCTTAAGCCCCTCGTCCTGATCGGGTTCGGCATAGTAGAGATGCACATGCTCGGCGGTCCGCTCGAGGCCGCGCGGCTCGAGAATGATGGTGAAGGCATGGTCGCGGTGCACGCCCAGCAGGACGTTGGGATAGACCGCGACATACTCGGCCTGCTCGTTCCACTTGGCGCCGACCTCGGCGAAATCGGGGAAGGTGTCGCCATTCTCATTGGTCAGTTGGCGGTAGACCATCGTGCCCTGGCCCGAGAAGGCGGCGGGTTCTTCGATGTGGTAATGGTCCTCAAGGCGCGAGTAGCTGTTGAGGCCGGGATGGACCCAAGGGAGATGATAGCTCTCGCAGTAATTCTCGACCGCGAGTTTCCAGTTGGTCTGGACCTCCAGCGTAAAGCGGCTCTCATGGCCGCCATGATGCAGCGGCAGGTCGAACTCTCGCCAGCGCTCGATGATATGCGACATCGCTTCCTCAAAAGCGGGCGCATCGCCCGACACGTTGATCCAGACCACATCGCGCCAGATATGGCTGCGCACCTCGATCAGACCCAGCTCGCTGCGCTTGATCGCGGCATGGGTGTTCTGGCCGGGCCCGCCGACATGGGGCGTCGAAACCAGCGCGCCCTTGGTCGAGTAGCACCATGAATGATAGGGGCAGCGAATAGCGCCCTCGATCTTGCGCGGCTCCTCGACCAGAATCATGCCGCGATGGCGGCAGATGTTCTGAAAGACGCGGACCGACCCCTCCTTGTCCCGGAGCAGCAACAGCGGCATGCCGAGGAAGGTGAGCGGCACCGCATCGCCCGGATCGGGGACGTCAGCGCCGACAGCGAGGCCCGCCCATTGCGAGTAGAGCAGCGCATGCTTTTCCTCCTCGAAAATGGCGGGATCGATGTAGTGGGCATTGGGAAGGCCATTTGCGATATCCACGGGCGCGCGGACGCTAGATAGATCGGTGACGGTCATGGCGGGCCTCCGGGCAAGACTAAACTCATGCCCAGTATGCAGCAGAACGCGGGGCGAAACCGACGATCCGCGACGCGGTTTTCCTCAAGGCGACATGCAGGGCGGCCCCGTGCCGCCCTAGCGAAAGGGCTGATCGAGGCGCAGAAGGCGCGCATGGAAGGGGGGCAGGTCTTCGAGACCGACAAGGGCCTTGCCGCGCGCGGCGGCCATGACGGCGGCGGTATCGCTGCCCAGATGTTCATAGACCATGCGGGCGGCGCGGATGCCCGAGATCTTTTCGCGCACGGTGCGCGTGACGTAGCCTTCCCAGAGGTTGGACTGAAATGAGGTTTCGGGCGCGAGGAAGTTGAACGAGCAGGCCATCGAGTTGCGATGCGTGACAAGGATCATGATGCCTTCCTCCTGCCGCATGACTATCCCGCGGTACTCGCGGTCGCGCCGCGCGGTGGAGAGACCCTGACGCCGCAGCGCATCCAAAGGCTCGCTGCCGCGCAGGAAGGTGTAGCCATCCTTGCGGTGGATATAGACCAGCCCCCGCACGAACAGCGTCTCATCGACGAAACTGCGCCGGACAAAGCGGTAGATGCCGCTGGGGAACAGCTCTTCCGGAACCGAGACAGGCTCGGCCCCAAAGAAGCCCGCGACAGCGGGATGGCCGATCAGATCGAAGGACGCGGTTTTCAGGTTCTCCGCGGGCTCAAGCAGGATGCGCGCGTCGGTGCCGAAGAACCGGCAAATGCGGTGCAGCACATCCGGGCGGGGAAAGCTTTCGCCAGTGAGGTAGCGATTGAACTGCGTGCGATTGATCCCGAGATCGCGGCAAAGCCCGGCGATCGATGGGTAGTCCGCGCTGAGTTTGCGCAGGTTCTGGCCGAAAATCGCGCGCAGCTGCGCGGGATTGCTGTCGCCTGTCGGGGGTGTTTTGCGGGGCGCGGCCATAATCTGGGATGAGTCCTCAGCGAGGGTCGGGTGGGGTTGGTGGCTGCTGTGGAATTCTCATCGCGCTGTGTCCTTCATAAGCTGACTTAGCCTCATTGGGGCCACCTCAGCACGCCTGTCCGAGTATGTCACGCCTGCTGACGCTAATTGGCGTCACTTTTTGCCTATCGTGACACAAATGGATCAGTGCCGAGGGCGATTCAAACATAGCCCAAAGCGCTGGAAAGCGACATTTTGGTAAATGGGACTACCAGTGCAGAGTGAGCGATAACGCGGCCTGCCTGGACACACAAGACCCGGGGTCGCAGAGAGGCCCAGGTGCAAGGCTATTGGGGGAATTACCATGTACGGAGTCGTTCTTTGGACTGATCAGCGCCAGAACCGCGCAGTCATCTGGTGCGAGGATCATGGTGATCTGGCATTCTACCGCGGCGCCGCCGGCGGGGACTCTGCGATGACGGCGGGCGACCTCGTGGAATTCGACGTGCAGGATACCGGCGATATGCGCCTTGCCGATGCGCCCCGTCTGATCACGCAGCGCAGCCATCCGACGTTGACGTCAGAATTGAAGAAGGTTGGCGCACGGCTGGGCATCCTGCAGTCCGGTGCGCCGCGAGCCGCGAACAGCGATTACGCCGCCAATGTCATACCGCTGCGCGAAGCGCGGCAAGCCGCTTACGCCTGAGGGCGCTGCTTATCTGGGTGGGGGCACCTGGACGCTGCGCCGGGAAACAGAAAGGCGGGCCATCGGGCCCGCCTTTTTTCATGTCTGACGCTCCTGTGCCGCCTGTCAATCAGGCGCCGCGGGGCAGGGCCGCGATGCCGGTGCGCGCGAGGTCCGACAGGCCCAGAGGGCGCATCAGGTCGGCAAAGGCATCGATCTTTTCGGACGTGCCGGTGATCTCGAAGGTGAAGCTGTCAAGCGTGCTGTCCACGACGTTCGTGCGGAAAATATCCGCAAGGCGCAGCGCTTCTACGCGTTTGTCGCCGGTGCAGACCACCTTCATCAGCGCCAGTTCCCGCTCGACCGCGCGGCCCTCGACGGTCAGATCCTGCACCTTGTGGACCGGGACGATACGGCCCAGTTGCGCCTTGATTTGCTCGATCACCTGCGGCGTGCCGGTGGTGACGATGGTGATGCGCGAGGTGTGCCCCTCGTGGTCGATCTCGGCCACCGTGAGGCTGTCGATATTGTAGCCGCGCCCGGAAAAGAGGCCGATCACGCGCGCCAGAACACCCGCCTCGTTATCGACGATGACGGCGAGGGTGTGCTGCTCTTCCACGTCCGAGAAATTGGGCCGCAGGTTGTAGGCCGAATGCTTGTTCGAGCCTTTCTTGATGTTCAGTGCGGACATTGTCTGTCTCCTTGTGCAGGTTGGTGCCGAATGCGCCGGAGCCTGCCAAAATATATTCGAACGAGTGGCTTCTGCGCCGCTCTTAAACCATCACTGCGCCCTTGGAGCCAATGGCGTCCTTGGTCGACGCCTCGCCCAAAAGCATCTTGTTATGCGGCTCGCCCGAGGGGATCATGGGGAAGCAGTTCTCGTGCTTTTCCACGAGGCAATCGAAGATAACCGGGCCGTCATAGTTGATCATCTCGTTGATCGCGTCATCCAGATCGGCGGGATCCTCGCAGCGGATACCCTTGGCGCCAAACGCTTCGGCCAGCTTGACGAAATCGGGCAGGGCCTCGGACCAGCTATGCGAGTAGCGTTCACCATGCAGCAGCTCCTGCCACTGACGGACCATGCCGAGGCGCTCGTTGTTGAGGATGAACTGCTTGACCGGCAGGCGGAACTGGATTGCGGTGCCCATCTCCTGCATGTTCATCAGCCAGCTTGCCTCGCCGGCCACGTTGATCACCAGCGCGTCGCGATGCGCCATCTGCACGCCGATGGAGGCCGGGAAGCCGTAGCCCATGGTGCCCAGGCCGCCCGAGGTCATCCAGCGGTTCGGATCCTCGAACCCCAGATATTGCGCCGCCCACATCTGATGCTGGCCCACCTCTGTAGTGATGTAGCGGTCATGGCCCTTGGTCAGCGCCTCCAGACGCGCCATCGCCTGCTGCGGCTTGATTGTTTTGCCGGACTGCTTGAAGCTGAGGCACTCGACCTTACGCCACTCATCAATGCGTGCATTCCACTTTGCGATGGCCTCGGCGTTGACCTTGCGGCCGCGCGATTTCCAGACCTTGAGCAGATCCTCGAGCACATGGGCGATGTCGCCGACGATGGGGATGTCGGTCTTGATCACCTTGTTGATCGACGACGGATCGATGTCGATATGCGCTTTCTTCGAACCGGGCGAGAACGCGTCAAGGCGGCCCGTGATCCGGTCGTCGAAGCGCGCGCCGATATTGATCATCAGATCGCAATCATGCATCGCCATGTTCGCCTCGTAGAGGCCGTGCATACCCAGCATGCCCAGCCACGCCTTGCCCGAGGCGGGATATGCCCCAAGGCCCATCAGGGTAGAGGTGATCGGGATGCCGGTCGCCTCGACCAGCTCGCGTAGCAGCTGGCTGGCGGCGGGGCCGGAATTGATCACGCCGCCACCGGTGTAGAAGACGGGACGCTTGGCGGTCTCCATCGCGGCCACCAGTTCGGTGATGGCATCCATATCGCCCTTGACCTGCGGCTGATAGTGTCCGGTGCGCACCTTTTGCGGCGAGGTATACTCGGCGCTGGCAAATTGCACGTCCTTCGGGATGTCGATCAGCACCGGGCCGGGACGGCCGGCGGTGGCGACGTGAAACGCCTCGTGGATCGTGGCCGAGAGGTTGGCCGTGTCCTTGACCAGCCAGTTATGCTTGGTGCAGGGGCGTGTGATGCCGACAGTATCGGCCTCCTGAAAGGCGTCCGAGCCGATCATGAAGGTCGGCACCTGGCCGGTCAGCACGACGATGGGGATGCTGTCCAGCAGCGCATCGGTGAGGCCGGTCACGGCATTGGTCGCGCCGGGGCCCGAGGTCACCAACACGACGCCCGGCTTGCCGGTCGAGCGGGCATAGCCCTCGGCCGCATGCACGGCGCCCTGTTCGTGGCGCACCAGGATATGCTGGATATCGTTCTGCTGGAAAACCTCGTCATAGATCGGCAGGACCGCCCCGCCGGGATAGCCGAAGACGACGTCCACGCCCTGATCCTTGAGGGCCTGAACCACCATTTTCGCTCCGGTCATCTGACGTGTCATCGCTTTGCTCCGTTCATGACATCATTGCGCGATCGCGCATAAAAAAGCCCCCGAAGTGGCGGGGGCGCATGGGTACCTGTCTGGGTGTCCGGTTACCGGCCCATGCGCAATTTCAGTGTGACTACTACTAGCGGCTCCAACGGACCACTCCCTTTTAGGTACGAGGCGGACATTATGACCGGGTGTGAGGGCCGTCAAGCGCATCCAGCGGATAAAATGTCGCGGAGGACCAATTTTCTTTTCACTTGTTGCGCAAATGGCCGCTGTTTCGATGGTTCACCCCCGCCGGACGCCTCCGCCGGGAGTATTTTTGGCCAAGATGACGCAGTGGTGTTCTTCAGTTCTGCCGCGCGTGCATGATGAAGCCGAGGAAATTCAGCAGCACCTGCGCAGCCAAGACGGATGTTACATCGCCTGAGTCGTAGGCGGGCGCGACCTCGACCAGATCGATGCCGACGACTTCATGGCGCTGCGCAACCTGCTGAAGCAGCTCCAGCACCTCGTAATAGAGAAAGCCGCCATGGCTGGGCGTGCCGGTACCGGGCGCGATGGAGGGGCAGAAGCCATCAATGTCGAGTGTGACATAGACCCGCGCGCCGTCTGGGATGCGTTCGGCAAGCGCCTCGGGGTCAAGCTTGCGGCACTGGCGGACCGACAGGATGTCCGAGCCCATGGCGCGGGCGGCGTCATAGCCTTCCTTGGCGGTCGAGCTGACATTGCGGATGCCCAGTTGGGTCAGGCCGGTGACATAGGACTTCTCGGCGGCGCGGCGCATGGGGTTGCCATGGCCATTGCGCACGCCGTGCCGCTCATCCACGAAATCGAGATGCGCGTCGATCTGAAGGATATGGATGTCGCCATGACCCTCAAAGGCGTCGATGCACGGGATATTGACCGAGTGATCGCCGCCAATGGTGACGGGCAGGGCCCCCGCGGCGAGGATGGCGCGCACGCCCTTGGTGATGTTCGCATGGCTCTGGACGGTGTCGGTATGGACGATGTCGGCGTCGCCGATATCCACGATGCGCACATCCTGGCCCAGATAGGTCACGTCATCCTCGTGGTCGTAGGCGCCGCCATGGCCAAAGCTGAACAGGGTCGAGGCCTCGCGCACGCTGCGCGGGCCAAAGCGCGCGCCGGGGCGAAACTGCGTGCCGCCGTCGAAGGGCGCGCCGAGGATGGCAATATCGGCGTCGATGGCGGACCAGTCCGCCACGTAGGGTCGCTTGCCGAAGGTCGAAATTCCGACGAAGGGCAGGTTCAGCCGCCCGCTTTCATAGCCATGTCCACTCATCTTGCCTCTCCCTCGATGCTCGGCCGGGCCAGATAGACAGGCCGCGCGCGCCCCGGCAAGCCACGTTTTGCCGCGCCGGCGCCTTTTGCCTTTCGCATGGGCGGCATCCGTGAAATAGGGAGTTGCCAAACGATCTGTTCATGGAGAAACGTGATGAAGATTCGTGAGGCTCTGACCTTCGATGATGTCCTGCTGCTTCCGGCTGCGTCAAACGTGCTGCCCAGCACCGCCGATACGCGCACGCGGGTAACCCGCTCGATCGCCCTCAACATTCCGCTGCTCAGCTCGGCCATGGATACGGTGACCGAGTCGCGCATGGCGATCTGCATGGCGCAATACGGCGGGATGGGCGTGATCCACCGCAATTTCAACGTCGAAGATCAGGCGAACGAAGTGCGCCGGGTCAAGCGCTTTGTCAGTGGCATCGTCTATAATCCCATCACGCTCAAGGCCGACCAGACCCTTGCCGACGCCAAGGCGCTACAGGATCAGTACCGCGTCAGCGGCTTTCCGGTGGTGGATGATGCGGGCCGTGTCCTCGGCATCGTCACCAACCGCGATATGCGCTTTGCCGAGGATGAGCGCACACCGGTGCGCATGATGATGACCTCGGACAATCTGGCCATTCTGCAGGAGCCCGCCGATCTGGAAGAGGCCAAGCTTCTGATGAAGGAGCGCCGGATCGAAAAGCTGCTGGTGACGGATCGCGGGGGCAAGCTGACCGGCCTTCTGACGCTCAAGGACAGTGAGCAGGCGGTGCTGAATCCGTCGGCCTGCAAGGACCATCTGGGCCGGCTGCGGGTGGCTGCGGCGACAACAGTGGGCGATGCGGGGTTCGAGCGCAGTCAGGCGCTGATCGATGCGGGTGCGGACATGATCGTGATCGATACCGCTCATGGCCATTCGGCGGGGGTCGCCGAGGCTGTGCGCCGGGCAAAGGAAATCTCCGGTGATGTGCAGGTCGTGGCAGGCAATGTGGCCACAGGCGATGCCGTTCGCGCGCTGATCGATGCGGGCGCGGATGCCGTCAAGGTGGGTATCGGCCCCGGCAGCATCTGCACCACCCGCATGGTTGCGGGGGTTGGTGTGCCCCAGCTGACGGCGATCATGGACTGTGTCGAAGCGGCCGGAGACGTGCCGATCATCGCCGATGGCGGCATCAAGTTCTCGGGCGATTTTGCCAAGGCGATTGCCGCGGGCGCATCTTGCGCCATGGTGGGCAGCATGATTGCAGGCACGGACGAGTCGCCCGGCGAGATGATCCTGTTCCAGGGCCGCTCCTACAAGGCCTATCGCGGGATGGGCAGCCTTGGTGCGATGGCGCGGGGCAGTGCCGACCGCTATTTCCAGAAGGACGCCGCCAGTGACAAGCTGGTGCCCGAGGGGATCGAGGGTCAGGTGCCTTACAAAGGCTCTGCCGGAACGGTGGTGCACCAACTGGTCGGGGGCCTGCGCGCAGCGATGGGATATACCGGCTGCGCGACGGTCGAAGAAATGCGCAAGGATTGCGAGTTCGTCCGCATCACAGGCGCGGGCCTCAGCGAAAGCCATGTGCATGACGTTCAGATCACGCGAGAGTCGCCAAATTACAGAATTGGGTAAATGGATCAAGATCTTGCGATGCGATCTTGACGCAGTGACGGGGCGCGACTCGTGACGCCCGGCGCGCGCATCCAGGCGGCCATCGACCTGCTGGACCGCATCAGCGCGGGTGAGCCGGCTGAGAAGGCGCTGACATCCTGGGCTCGCGGGTCGCGCTTCGCCGGGTCGGGGGATCGGGCAGCGGTGCGGGATCATGTGTATCAGGCGCTGCGCTGCTGGCGCTCCTATGCCTGCCTCGGTGGGGGCGACAGTGGGCGCGCCCGCATGATCGGGGCCTTGCGCAGCGCGGGGTCAGATCCGGCAGAGGTCTTCACCGGAATCGGCCATGCGCCCGCGCCCCTGACGGCGGCTGAAGAGGCGGCAGGCTGGGCACCAAGCGGCGCCGATGCGGTCGATCTGCCCGAATGGCTTTGGGAGACATTTCAGGCCTCCCTCGGCCCCGATGCCGAGGCAGCGGCAATGGTGCTGCGCCAACGCGCGCCGGTCATGTTGCGTGCCAATTTGCGGCACGCCGGTCGAGACGATATCGTTCGTACCCTCGCCGAACAGGACATTCACTCCGAAGTGCATCCTGTTGCCAAAACAGCAATAAAAGTGATCGATGGTGCGCGCCGGATTGCCCGGAGTCGGGCTTACCTGGAGGGGCTGGTCGAGTTGCAGGACGGTTCGGGGCAGGCTGCGATGGAGGGCATCGACCTGACGGCGTCCGAAAGCATTCTGGACTATTGCGCGGGCGGCGGGGGCAAGGCGCTGGCACTGGCGGCGCGCACAGACGCGCAGGTCTACGCCCATGACATCGACGCGCGGCGCATGCAGGACCTGCCGGAGCGCGCCAAACGGGCAGGCGCAGATGTAACCCTGCTTGACACATCAGCTTTGCCAGCTAACGCACCGTATGCCATCGTTTTATGTGATGCGCCCTGCTCAGGGAGCGGGACCTGGCGCCGCACGCCGGAGGCGAAATGGCGGCTGACGCCCGACTGGCTGGATGAATTGACCGATTTGCAGACAGATATCCTTGGGAAGGCGTCACAACTGGTCGCGCCGGGGGGACAGCTGATCTACGCGACCTGCTCGGTTCTGCGGGTAGAGAATGAAGAGCGTATCGAGGAATTCCTTGCTGGTGCGACCGTTTGGAGGCTGGAAAAGCAGCAGCGTTTCGAAATTTCGGACGGCGGAGATGGTTTTTTTGTGACACATTTAACGCGAGCAATGTGAGTGGATTGCAATTCAGGGTGGTAATTCTGATTGCGTTTTTGATTGCGTTAAGGTGCACTTAAACTTTCTGGTCCAGTCTCGCACGGACCGAAACGCAATACAGGACCCAGCGCGTGACCCTATCCGACCATGCCATTGGCCCGATCCGGCGCGCGGCGTCGCGTATGCGCCCCCATGCAGGACTTGTCTTCTGCTCGGCGGTTCTTTTCGCAACGACTGCGTTCATGGTTTCGCCCAGCAGCGAGCGATACGTGATCATGCTGATAGCTGCCGTCCTGGGCACCGCGTCGCTATGGATCGTTGCGATATCGCGCCTCTCCGATGCCACGGATGAGCGGGCCGCATCCTCGGTCCGCGATCTGATTCGCCACGATGCGACGGCCTGCCTGGTCACGGGCGCGGACGGCGCATTGGTCTATTGCAACGATGCCGCCGAACGCGCCTATGAGGCGCGCCGCCACCGCACGCTGGTGGGGGCATTGCAGCCGTTGATCGCCAATCCCGGCGCCATTCTCTATCGATTGCAAACGCGCGCCGGCGCGCGCGGATCGGCGCATGAGGATGTAGTTACGGGCGCGGGGCATGTGCGCATCAGCGTGCATCGCGCGGGACACGACATGCTCCTATGGCGGATCGAGAAATCTGCCGACACTGCGGCCCGGCGAGGCGGCGCGATACCATTGCCCATGCTGACGGTTGGTCGCAACAACGCGGTTCTTTTCATGAATGACGCGGCCCGCCTCCTCATCGGGGAGCGTGCGCGCACCCTGGATCGCATCTGCGCCAAACTGCCGCTCAGATCCGGCCAGATGAACGATATCAGCACGCAAACCGGCGTTCAGTCCTGCCTCGTGGTCGAGCTGGAGGGAATTGCCGGGCGACGCGAGGTGTTCGTCATGCCCGGAATCGCCGCGACCGAGCGTCCCTCCGACGGCTGGACGTTCTTCGACGAGTTGCCAGTGCCCCTGCTGAAACTGACGCGCGGCGGGGCGATCCAGCTCTGCAACAGACCGGCAAGCGAATTGCTGGGATGTGCCGACTGGTCAGGCAAGCAGATCACCGATCTACTGGAAGGGTTGGGTCGGTCGATCCCCGACTGGCTGGAGGATGCGGCCTTGGCGCGCGGCAGTGTTCATTCCGAATTCCTGCGCGTTCGCCGGGCGGATGAGGAAGTCTTCATTCAGGTGACGCTCAATCGCGCCACAGAAGAGGGCGAGACGGTCCTGATCGCGGTTCTGAACGACGCGACAGAGCTGAAATCCCTTGAGGCGCAGTTTGTGCAATCCCAGAAAATGCAGGCGATCGGCCAGCTTGCGGGCGGCGTTGCACATGATTTCAACAACCTTCTGACCGCGATTTCCGGTCATTGCGATCTTTTGCTGCTGCGTCACGACCAGGGCGATTCCGATTACGGTGATTTATTGCAGATCGCTCAGAACGCCAACCGCGCGGCATCGCTGGTGAACCAATTGCTTGCCTATTCGCGCAAGCAGACGCTGCGTCCCGAGGTCATGGATCTGCGCGATGCGATATCGGACCTGACGCATCTTCTCAATCGATTGGTTGGCGAGAAGGTAGTCCTGTCGCTGAATCACGACCCGACGCTCTGGTCGATTCGTGCGGACAAGCGTCAATTCGAGCAGGTCATCATGAACCTCGTCGTCAACGCGCGAGACGCGATGTCATCCGGCGGAGAGATTCGGATCGAGACGAGGAATGTCACCCTGGACCAACCGATGCACCGGGACCGTGCTGTCGTCTCGCCCGGGCAATGGGTCAGGATCAGCGTCTCGGACGACGGGACGGGGATTCCGCCGGACCGTCTGCAAAAGGTTTTCGAGCCTTTCTTCACCACCAAGCGCACAGGCGAGGGAACGGGACTTGGCCTGTCGACAGCTTACGGCATCGTCAAGCAGACCGGTGGGTTCATCTTCGTCGATAGCGAGCGCAATGTAGGGACAACCTTTTTCCTGATGTTCCCGGCACATGAGAGTGTTGAGCTGCCTGTAGAGGCGGAAAAACGGATGGTCATGGACCCCTCGCCGGCGGAAGGTATCGTGCTGCTGGTCGAGGATGAGGCGCCGGTGCGCGCCTTTGCCTCGCGCGCTCTGCAGATGCGTGGCTTCACGGTCCTCGAGGCAGAATCCGCCGAGGAAGCTTTGGAAATCCTCGCCGACGCCAGCGTGTGCGTGGATGTTTTCGTGACGGACGTCGTCATGCCCGGCATGGACGGGCCAAGCTGGGTTCAAAAGGCGCTAATCGACCGGCCTGAAGCGCGCGTGGTCTTTGTTTCTGGATATGCGGAAGAGGATTTCGGAGACACGCAGGCGCGGATTCCAAACTCTGTTTTCCTTCCCAAGCCTTTTTCGTTGACGGATTTGACGGATGTCGTGCAACGGCAACTTGAGTAGCGCTTGGAAATTTCAGGTGGCAGGCAAATAGCCTGACGAAAATCAAATGTACCACTGGCTAACCCCTTGGGGAAATCTGTCACAAACATCATCCCACGGGAGAGGCGTCTGGCTCGGGCGTGTAGGTGCCATCTTGCTGAATACTGTTATAAAGCCGGAAATCCGGGGCGTATTTTCGCTCAAGGATTGCCTTGGTTTCCGATGACAGGTGGAGAGGATTTAGGCGGGATGTATTGAGGCGATCGGGTTGCACGCGAATGCCAAGCCGCTGTTCTAGATAGGCGAGCAAAGCATCTTGTTCCTCATATCGAAAGAGGTGAGTCGCCGACGTGCCGTTCCGCTGCGGCTCCAAAAACTTGGATTGCGAGCCGACATTGGCAAATTGCGGGTGGTTCCCCTGAACATAAGCGCGGACGAAAGCATCAAAGCTGAGGCCCTCGGTGCTGGTGGGCTGGCCAGCCAAGAACGGGCGCTGCCGATAGCGATACCAACTGCCTAGCCAGTCGATCGGTGCGCGCATTACGGCAATGACATGCAGATCCTCACCGATGAACTTTTCAAGCGCCGGTCTGAAAAACCGATTGTATCGGAAAATGGGCGCGTGTTTCAGCTCGGGCGGGTCGCTGACGATCATCGACGCATGGGGGCCAAGCGCGGCCTGCCACGCGGTCGTGCCCGTCTTGGGTACGGATAGAAACACCAGTTTCTGCTTGGAAAAGACCAACATACCGTTTTACGCCACCTCATATTGGCCACTAGGGCCGACGTTAACCGTTCTTCAATACTTCTGGTCAAATGTGAAGATATGAACATTTAACTTGAAATGTTCGCGCTTTGTCTTCATTTAGGTGAGAACAAGACGCGAACAAACGCAGCGATTGCCGGTAGAGGCATGGTGTGAAATAAGGATGCGAACGCAATGGCAACGGCAGATCTTTTGAGCATGGACAACAAGAAGAGCGCAGACAAGCAAAAGGCCCTCGATAGTGCGCTTGCGCAGATCGAGCGCCAGTTCGGCAAGGGCTCGATCATGAAGCTGGGGGATAACCCCATCACGGACATGGAATCCACGTCGACCGGGTCTTTGGGGCTCGACATCGCCTTGGGCATCGGCGGCATTCCCAAAGGTCGGATCGTCGAGATTTATGGCCCCGAGAGCTCGGGCAAGACGACGCTGACACTGCATTGCGTGGCCGAAGAGCAGAAAAAGGGCGGCGTTTGCGCGTTTGTCGACGCCGAGCATGCGCTGGATCCGCAATATGCGCGCAAGCTGGGTGTGGATCTGGACGAATTGCTGATCTCACAGCCGGATACGGGTGAGCAGGCTCTGGAAATCGTCGATACGCTTGTGCGGTCGGGCGCGGTCAGCATGGTCGTGGTCGACTCGGTGGCGGCTCTTACGCCGAAATCCGAGCTTGAGGGCGATATGGGCGACAGCAGCGTCGGCGTGCATGCCCGTCTGATGAGCCAGGCAATGCGCAAGCTGACCGGCTCGATCAGCCGCACGAAATGCACGGTCATCTTCATCAACCAGATCCGCATGAAGATCGGCGTCATGTTCGGCAGCCCCGAGACGACGACTGGCGGTAACGCCCTGAAATTCTACAGCTCGGTCCGGCTGGATATTCGCCGCATCGGCGCGCTGAAGGATCGTGACGAGGTTGTCGGGAACGCGACGCGCGTCAAGGTCGTCAAGAACAAGGTGGCCCCTCCCTTCAAGCAGGTCGAATTCGATATCATGTATGGCGAAGGCATCAGCAAGATGGGCGAGATCCTGGACCTGGGCGTGAAGGCTGGCGTTGTGGAGAAATCCGGCAGCTGGTTCAGCTATGGCGACGAGCGGATCGGCCAGGGGCGTGAGAACGCCAAGACTTTCCTTAAGGAGAACAACAAGATGGCGCTGGAGATCGAGGACAAGATCCGCGCAGCGCATGGGCTGGAGTTCGATATGACAGCCTCTGACAATGAGGGCGGAGACAATGATGATCTGATGGAGGCGTAAGCGCCTCTGGAGGGATGACAAGGGGTCCGGCCGCATCTGCGCGCCGGGCTTTTTTCTTGCGGTGGACAGGGCGGGCAGGGGCGGATAATCAATGCGACGCCCGACCCGTCTGAAATCATCCTTGAAACGAGGCCCCGCATGCCGACGCTGAACGACATCCGCTCGACTTTTCTGAGCTATTTTGACCGAAATGATCATCGCATCGTCGATAGCTCGCCCTTGGTGCCGCGCAACGATCCGACGCTGATGTTTACCAATTCGGGGATGGTTCAGTTCAAGAACCTCTTTACCGGCGTGGAAAAGCGCGACTATGTCCGCGCCACTACCAGCCAGAAATGCGTGCGCGCGGGCGGCAAGCACAATGATCTGGACAATGTCGGCTACACGGCGCGCCATCACACCTTCTTTGAGATGATGGGAAATTTCAGCTTTGGCGACTATTTCAAGGAGGATGCCATCCACTTTGCGTGGGAGCTGCTGACGCGCGATTTCGGGATCGACAAGTCCAAACTGCTGGTCACCGTTTACCATACCGATGACGAGGCGGCGAATATCTGGAAAAAGGTTGCGGGCCTTTCGGATGACCGCATCATCCGCATCGCGACCGATGACAATTTCTGGTCCATGGGGGCGACCGGTCCTTGCGGGCCGTGCTCGGAAATCTTCTACGACCATGGCCCTGAGATCTGGGGTGGCCCTCCGGGCAGCCCCGAGGAGGATGGCGACCGATTCATCGAGATCTGGAACCTCGTCTTCATGCAGAATGAGCGGTTCGAGGATGGAACCCAGCGGGATCTCGACATGCAGTCGATTGATACCGGCATGGGGCTGGAGCGGATCGGTGCGCTCTTGCAGGGCAAGCACGACAATTATGACACGGATCTCATGCGCGCGCTGATCGAGGCCAGTGCGCACGCGACCAGCACCGATGCGGATGGGCCGGGCAATGTACATCACCGCGTGATCGCGGATCATCTGCGCTCGACCTCGTTTTTGATGGCCGATGGCGTGATGCCGTCGAACGAGGGGCGCGGATATGTGCTGCGCCGGATCATGCGGCGGGCGATGCGCCACGCGCATTTGCTGGGCGCCAAGGATCCCGTCATGTACCGGCTGGTGCCGTCGCTGGTAGGCCAGATGGGGCAAGCCTTCCCCGAGCTGGGCCGCGCGCAGGGCATGATCGAGGAGATGCTGCGCCTGGAAGAGACACGGTTCAAGCAGACGCTGGAGCGGGGGCTTGGCCTGCTGGACGATGCGCTGAACACACTGGATGAGGGCGCGGACTTGCCGGGCGAGACGGCGTTCAAGCTCTACGACACGTTCGGGTTCCCCTTGGATCTGACGCAGGATGCGCTGCGCGAGAAGGGCCGGAGCGTGGATACGGCGGGCTTCGATGCCGCCATGGCCGAGCAGAAGGCCAAGGCGCGCGCCGCATGGGCGGGCACCGGCGAGGCGGTCGATCAGGCGGTGTGGTTTGACATCGCCGAAGCGAAGGGCGTGACTGATTTTCTGGGCTATGACACCGAAACTGCCGAGGCGCAGATTCTGGCGCTGGTCAAGGATGGCGCGCAAACGGACAGCGCGGCCGAGGGGGATGCGGTTCAGATCGTACTGAATCAGACGCCCTTCTATGCCGAGGCCGGAGGCCAGGTCGGCGACAGCGGCATGTTGCGCTGCGAGGGCGGCGAGGCGCGCATCACCGACACCCGCAAGGTGGCGGGCGTGTTCATCCACTTTGCCGAAGTGACCAAGGGCAAGCTGACCAAGGGCACGGCAACGCAGCTTGAGGTCGATCACGGGCGCCGCAGCGCAATCCGGGCGAACCACTCGGCGACGCATCTTCTGCATGAGGCTCTGCGCGAGACGCTGGGGGATCACGTCGCGCAGCGCGGAAGCCTCAACGCAGACGATCGCCTGCGCTTTGATTTCAGCCACACCAAGGCGCTAACAGCGGATGAACTGGCCCGCGTCGAGGCCGATGTGAACGCCTATATCCGTCAGAATGCGCCGGTCCAGACGCGGATCATGACGCCAGACGAGGCGCGTGCGCTGGGGGCGCAGGCGCTTTTTGGCGAAAAATACGGCGACGAGGTGCGCGTGGTTTCGATGGGGCGCAAGCGCGGCTCGGGCCGTGGCGCAGATGGCACGACCTACTCGATCGAGCTTTGCGGCGGCACCCATGTCAGCGGAACGGGCGATATCGGGCTTTTTATCCTTCTGGGCGATGCCGCCTCCAGCGCTGGCGTCCGCCGGATCGAGGCGTTGACGGGCGAGGCGGCGCTGCGCCATCTCGGCGGTCATTCCAAGGCGCTAACCGAGATCGCTGGCGCGCTAAAGGTGCGGCCCGATGCCGCGCAATCGCGCGTACAGGCGCTGCTGGATGAGCGCCGTGCGTTGGTTCAGGAAGTTGCTCAGCTACGTCGCGATCTGGCGATGTCCGGCGGCGCCGGCAGTGGGGGCGAGGCCGAGATCGAAGAAATCGGTGGCACGCGTCTGATCGCACAGGTTCTCAGCGGCGTTGCGGGCAAGGAATTACCAAGCCTGATCGACCAGATGAAAACCCGGATCGAGAGCGGCGCTGTCCTCTTGATTGCGGATACGGGGGGCAAGGCCGCTGTCGCCGCGGGTGTGACAGATGACAAGACAGGAGCACTTTCGGCGGTTGACATGGTGCGCGCCGCCGTGGCCGAATTGGGCGGTAAAGGTGGCGGCGGCCGGGCCGATCTGGCGCAGGGTGGCGGTGCCGATGCGTCGAATTCCAGCGCCGCGATTGATGCGGTACGCGCCCTTTTGAAAGGATAGATCATGCCTGCACTCTGGATTGCCCATGTCACGGTAAAAGACGAGGACGCTTATGGCCGCTACGCGGCACTGGCCGGGCCCGCCGTGGCCAAGCATGGCGGCAAGTTCATCGCGCGGGGCGGGCGCTTCGTTCAGCTTGAGGGCAAGGAACGGCCACGCAATGTTGTGGCGAAATTCGACAGCGTCGAGGCGGCCGAAACCTGCTATCACTCGCCCGAATATCAAGAAGCGCTCAGCCATGCGCGCAATGCGTCCGAACGGGAATTGCTGATCGTCGAAACCGACGAGTAGACGTTATCCCCACACCGCGCCCGGTTCTGTCCGGCGAACCTGGACCCTTCGGTGCTTCCTGCTACCTCACAACGGGGTAAGGGGGACGCCATGCAGGTTTGGGTTTTACGTCTTGTTCTGATCTGCCTGCCGGCGCTTGGTGCTGCGCAGGATGCGACCGTGCTGGATCGGCCGGGCGCCGTTTGGCTGATGCGGCATGCGCTGGCCCCGGGCACGGGGGATCCGGCGGCGTTCAGGCTGGGCGATTGCACTACGCAGCGCAATCTGAATGAGGCCGGGCGCGATCAGGCGCGCCGGATCGGTGCGGCATTGCGCGAGGCGGATGTCAGGCCGCCCCATATTTTCGCAAGTGAGTGGTGCCGCGCGCGCGAAACGGCCGAGCTTCTGGAACTGGGCGAGGTCACGCCCCTTCCTGCGCTCAACTCGCATTTCGCGGGGCGGGGTAATCGCGCGGCCCAGGCGCGCGCCGTCATGGAGGTCTTGGCGGAGCTGCCGAATGGCGCGCGGCCCCTGCTGGTCACCCATCAGGTGAATATCAGCGCGCTCAGCGGAACCTACGCACGCTCGGGCGAGATCGTGATAACCACCCGAGATGAAAACGGCCAGCTTGTCGAGGCTGGCCGTTTTCTGATTGAGCCCTGAGGATCAGGCGCTTTTCGAGGCGCGCTTGCGCTCATGCGGGTCCAGATGCCGCTTGCGCAGGCGGATCGCGTTGGGCGTGACCTCGACCAGTTCGTCATCGTCGATATAGGCGATGGCCTGCTCGAGGCTCATTTCGACCGGTGTCGTCAGGCGCACGGCCTCGTCCGTGCCGGAGGCACGCACGTTGGTCAGCTTCTTGCCCTTGAGCGGGTTCACTTCCAGATCGTTCTCGCGGCTATGCTCGCCGATGATCATGCCGGTATAAATCTTGGCTTGCGGACCGATGAACATCTTGCCGCGATCCTCGAGGTTCCACAGCGCGTAGGCCACCGATTCGCCGTTCTCCATAGAGATGAGCACGCCCGCGCGGCGGCCCGGAATCGGCCCCTTATGCGGCGCCCAGCTGTGAAAGACGCGGTTCAGAACGCCGGTGCCGCGCGTATCGGTCAGGAACTCGCCGTGATAGCCGATCAGGCCGCGCGACGGGACATGCGCGATGATGCGTGTCTTGCCGGCGCCGGCGGGCTTCATCTCGGTCAGATCGCCCTTGCGGGGGCCGGTAAGCTTTTCGATCACGGCGCCGGAGTATTCATCATCGACGTCGATCGTGACCTCTTCGATGGGCTCCAGACGCTCGCCATTCTCGCCGTCCCGCATGACCACTTGCGGGCGCGAGATGCTCAGCTCGAAGCCCTCGCGGCGCATGTTCTCGATCAGGACGCCCATCTGCAATTCGCCGCGGCCGGCCACCTCGAAGGCCTCGCCGCCGGGCGTGTCCTTGACCTTGATGGCGACGTTGGATTCGGCTTCCTTCATCAGGCGGTCGCGGATGACGCGGCTTTGCACCTTCTTGCCATCGCGGCCCGCGAGGGGGCTGTCGTTGATGCCGAAGGTGACGGTGATCGTGGGCGGGTCAATGGGGCGCGCCTCCAGCGGCTCGTCCACGGCCAGCGCGCAGATCGTGTCGGCCACGGTTGCCTTGGACATGCCCGCGAGGCTGACGATATCGCCGGCTTGCGCCTCTTCGATGTCCTGGGAGGCCAGGCCGCGGAAGGCCTGGATGCGCGTCACGCGAAATTGCTCGATCTTCTGGCCGATGCGGGAAAGAGCCTGCACGGTCGCGCCCACCTTCAGCTTGCCGGATTCCACGCGGCCGGTCAGCAGGCGGCCAACGAAGGGGTCGGCGCCCAGCGTTGTGGCCAGCATGCGGAAATCGTCATTCTGCTGCTTGACCTGCTTGGGGGCGGGCACGTGGTTGACGATCAGCTCGAACAGCGCGGTCAGATCCTTGCGCGGCCCGTCGAGCTGGTGATCGGCCCAGCCGGAACGGCCCGAGGCATACATATGCGGGAAATCCAGCTGGTCATCATCCGCGCCAAGGTTGGCAAAAAGATCAAAGCACTCGTCCAGCGCCCGGTCCGGCTCGGCATCGGGCTTGTCGACCTTGTTCAGCACGACGATGGGGCGCAGGCCAAGCGCAAGCGCCTTCGAGGTGACGAACTTTGTCTGCGGCATCGGGCCTTCGGCCGCGTCGACCAGAAGGACGACGCCGTCCACCATGCTGAGGATACGCTCCACCTCGCCGCCGAAATCGGCGTGGCCGGGCGTGTCGACGATGTTGATGCGCTTGCCTTTCCACTCAACCGAGGTCGGCTTGGCAAAGATGGTGATGCCGCGCTCACGCTCGAGGTCGTTGCTGTCCATCGCGCGCTCGTCCACGGCCTGGTTGGCGCGGAAAGCGCCCGATTGCTTGAGCAATTCGTCGACCAGGGTGGTTTTGCCATGGTCAACGTGGGCGATGATCGCGATATTGCGAAGGTCCATTTCGGTCAATCCTTGGGGTTTTTTTTCAGCGCCCTATAGCCTGCGGGTCCGTTTGACCAGAGCAAAGAGGGTTTGGGGCGGATATCGGCGGGCCTGTGTTGCGCCCTCTGGGTCAAAGGCGAAGCCGTGTCGGCGCCAAGTTACGGGCAATCGCACCTGTGCCCAGCTTGAAGCGGGCGATGCCGGGCGTCTGCGCGGTATCCGCGCGGCCAAGGTCGAGGCTGTGATATCCCGACTGTGCCAGCAGGCAGGAGGCGCGCCAGAGCAGCAGTGTATGCGCGTTCAAGGCGCGTCCGCGCGTGCCGGTCCAGCTGATGTGATAGGTGGCCATGTCCGAATGCAGCAGCATCAGCATGAAGGCGATGGGCGCGCCGCCCTCCTCCGCGATCAGCATCAGGCTATCGCGCGGGGCGAGGTTGGCCCACCGCGACGTGAAGCCGGGGGGCAAGGCGGCATAGCGGCGCGTCCGGCGCTGTGCCTCTTCGCGTTGCAGCAAGGGGGTGTCGCGGGCCATGTCGAGAGGGCGTGCCATAATTCGGAGGCCCGCCGCCTCGGCGCGCTTCAAACGGTTGCGCCATTTCCCGTCCAAGGCGGCACGGCGGGATGCCTCGTCAATGCGGAGGTCTAGCTGAGCCAGCATTACGCCCTTCGAAATGGGAACGCCAAGGCGCGGTCCGCTGGCATCATCGCTACTGGCCCAAAGGGCGCGCCACGGCGCGGCACGGGGCAGGGTGGTGGTCAGTTGAATACGCTGATTGGGCGAGGCTGCCGGACTCCAGACCGGACCGCGTGGTAACCAGGCGAGGCGCAGCGGACCCACCCGGCGCAGATAAACGCGCGCGCGGCCCAAGAGCGCGCCACCCCCGCGCATCTCGGCAAGCGATGAGGCGCAGCCGAACTCACGCAGGACGGATGCATAGGTGCCGGATTGCTGAAGGGGGGTACCGGGCAGATCGCTGCCGCAGAGTGGATCGACGAAATCGATCTGGAGGGGGCTGGATGACATGGGCGCCAGTAAGCGGCACCCATGCCTAAGATACGGTTAATGCCTTTGAGGCGCGGCGCTCAGAACGGAATCTCGTCGTCGAAATCGCGCGAGGGGGCGCTGCCACCACCGCCACCGCCGCCGGAGGAGCCGCCGCGATCATCGGGTCCGCCATAACCGCCATCATTGCCGCCATAGCTGTCGCCACCGCTGCCGGAATAGCCCCCGCCGCCGCCACCACCACCGCCTTCGCGGCCGTCGAGCATGGTCAGAGTGCCATTGAAGCCTTGCAAAACGATCTCGGTGGAATAGCGGTCTTGGCCGGATTGGTCCTGCCATTTGCGCGTCTGTAGCTGGCCCTCGATATAAACTTTCGAGCCTTTTTTGAGGTATTGCTCCGCGATACGCACGAGGCCTTCGTTGAAAATCGCGACCGAATGCCACTCGGTCTTCTCGCGCCGCTCGCCGGTGCTTTTATCCTTCCAAGTTTCGGAGGTGGCGATGCGCAGGTTGCAGACCTTGCCGCCGTTCTGGAACGTGCGCACTTCGGGATCGCGGCCCAGATTGCCGATGATGATGACTTTGTTAACCGACCCGGCCATGCGCGTCCTCCTGCTAGGGCTGAAATTTCCACCCCGTGTTACATCACCCAATGGGGGTTAATGCCAGCCTAAAAATTCCAGGATGCCCCGGCGTTCCGGTTCCGGCGGGCGTGTGAGACTGGAAATCTGCGGCGGAATCGGTTAACCCCAGTGCATCAGGGACGGAAAAGAGATTTCACCATGAAGACATTTCTTGGAACGGCACTGGCGTTTTCTGTCATTGCGCAGCTCGGCCATGCCGAGACGATTTCGACGAAAAGCCGTGGAAATCTCTTCAAATCGCAGACCAGCGTTCTGGATAATCGCGCGGCCTCGCAATACAAGGCGTCGGTGCGGCTGCAGCCGGCCAAGGTAAACACGCCCACAAAATGGGGTGCGGCCAAGGCCTATTCCGGCAGCTATCGGGGCGAGTTTCTGAGCATGGCCAAAGAGGCCGCGCGCAAGCATTCCGTGCCCGAAGATCTTTTTCTACGCCTCGTGCAACAGGAAAGCGGCTGGCGGCCCACCGCGCTCAGCCACAAGGGAGCCATCGGGTTGGCGCAGTTGATGCCGGGTACGGCAGCCGTACTACGGGTCGATCCGCATGATCCGCGGCAGAACCTCGAGGGGGGTGCGCGCTACCTGGCGATGCAATACCGCGAATTCGGCTCGTGGCGGCTGGCGCTGGCGGCGTATAACGCGGGCCCTGGGGCGGTGAAGAAATATGGCGATGTGCCGCCCTACGAGGAAACCACCAATTACGTGCGTGTCATCTGGGGCAGTTGATCGGGCTTGGCCCTTTGCGCGCGGCGGCGCAGTTCAGACGGGCTGACGCCCGTGTGCTGCGTGATGAAACGCGAGAAGTAGGCGGCGCTCCCGAAGCCGAGCTGCGCCGCGACATGGCGCACTGCGTCGCCGCCGTCCTCCAGCATTTCGCGCGCACTGTGCAGGATGCGCTGCACCAGCAGATCCGCGGCGGTCAGTCCGCAGCAAGCCTTGCAACTGCGGGTCAGATGCGTGGGCGTCACGCCCAGATCGCGCGCATAGGCGGCCATGGGCTGACCGGTGGCGAAGTCCTGCTCGACCAGTGCTGCATATGCTGTGACGAGGCGCTGCGCTGCTGTGGGGCGCGGCGTGGGCTCCTGTCCGATCAGGGCGCGGCGCAGCCAGACGGTCACCATGATGGCGAGCGCCTCGGCCGCCTCATCCGCAAAGGGGCGATCCTGACTGGCCTCGCGCGTCATCGCGTCGAGCAGCGATGTGAGTTCCGCCTGTTGCTGAACCTCGCGGATGCGCACATGCTCGGGCAAGTCGGGCATGAGGGCAGGGCCGCCCGGCGGGATCAGGCAGACCTGACCATAGCAGGCCGGCCCGATATCCAGCGAAAATAGCGTGCCCGCCGGCACCGCCAGCGCGTTATGCGCGCCGACGCCGCGCCGCACGCCGCCCACAGTGGCGCGGGCCTGGCCCCGCGTGACCCAGATCAGCGCATGAGAGGTTTGACTATGCGGCAGATTCAGCCGCCATGGCGCGCCGCGCGACCACTGGGCCAGCGTCAACAGTCTGGGGGCACTGTCAGTCACGCGGATTGATCCTTTTGATCGGAATCATGCAACTTCCATGCTCGCACGGGAGGGCCGGCATGGCAAATCATCGTAAATTGTAAATTCGGCCGTTTCAGGGCAGGGGGATGCGCTGCCAGGCGCCCATGCGGGCGCGGAACCAAGTGCGCTGCCGCTTGGCAAACTGGCGTGTCGCGATTGTCGCAGCAGTCGTAGCTTCGGGCAGGGATACGTCACCGCGCAGATAGGCGGCCAGCTCGGGCGCGCCGATGGCCTTGGCGCTTTGGCGCGCGGCGGGCCGGTGCATGTTGGCGCGCACCTCGTCCAATGCGCCTGCCTCGATCATCGCCTCCATCCTGCGGGCGATGCGCGCATTCAGCCAATCGCGATCGGCATCCAGCAAAAGCGCGTGGCACTCGGTCAGCGGCAAGAGCGGCGGCGGCGTCGCGTCCTGCCACTCGGCCAGAGCGCGTCCGGTGGCTCGCTGCACCTGCCATGCGCGCTGCACGCGCATCGGATTCTGCAGATCGACGCGGGCGGCCGTGGCGGCGTCCAGCGCCGCGATCATCTGCGCCAGATGCCCGC
The DNA here is from genome assembly GCF_043355935.2 of Roseovarius roseus. Classification (NCBI taxonomy): domain Bacteria; kingdom Pseudomonadati; phylum Pseudomonadota; class Alphaproteobacteria; order Rhodobacterales; family Roseobacteraceae; genus Roseovarius; species Roseovarius roseus. The sequence continues at coordinate 475,847 of NZ_JBHFPE020000001.1, forward strand.
CCAGCCGCAACGCGTCCGCCTCGCTACGGACCTCGGGCGGGGTCGGTGGGATATCTGCCAATCCCTCGGTCAGCGCGGTAAAATAGAGCCCGGTGCCGCCCACGATGATGGGCCGCGCGCCGCTTAGCAGCGGCGCGATCTCGCGCAGCCAGTGGCCGACGGAATAGTCGGCCTCCTGCGGGACATGCCCATAAAGAGCATGGGGCGCGCGCGCCTCGTCCTCTGCTGATGGGCGGGCCGTCAGGATGCGCCAGCCATCATAGACCTGCATGGAATCGGCATTGATGATCCGCCCCCCCAGACGCTCGGCAATGTCGAGCGCGAGCGCGGATTTACCCGAGGCCGTCGGCCCGGCGATCAGCACGGGGCGATCGGGCGATATGTCGAGGTGGCGCAGCATGGCCGCCTTCTAGCGCGGGCGCGGCCCGCTGGCGAGGCCCCTGCGGCGTTTTGGTGCCGGACCCGCTGCGCCTTCGCTTTATGCGATTGAACATTGCAGCCTTTTGCGACATTTTGCCCGCCAGACAGCCCCAGCCATTCAGGCAGCCACAAAGACGGAGCCACCCCATGTCCGAGAGCGACACCCCCAAGACGACCTTTCGGCGCGTATTGCTGAAAATCTCGGGGGAGGCGTTGATGGGGGATACGGCCTATGGCCTGCATCCGCCCACGGTCGAGCGCATCGCCCGCGAAGTGAAGGTGGTCCATGACATGGGCGTCGAAATCTGCATGGTCATCGGCGGCGGCAATATCTTTCGCGGGCTGCAAGGATCCGCGCAGGGGATGGAGCGGACGACCGCCGATTACATGGGTATGCTGGCGACCGTGATGAACGCGCTGGCGATGCAATCCGCGCTGGAGAAACTGGGCGTGTATTGCCGCGTGATTTCCGCAATCCGCATGGATGAGGTGGCCGAGCCCTATATTCGCCGCCGGGCGGTGCGCCACCTGGAGAAAAAGCGCGTTTGCATCTTTGCCGCAGGCACCGGCAATCCCTATTTTACGACCGATACGGCCGCGACTCTGCGCGCAAATGAAATGGCTTGCGAGGCGATCCTGAAGGGCACCAAGGTTGACGGTGTCTATGACAAGGATCCGGTTACCAACCCGGATGCCGTTCGCTATGACCGCGTGACCTATGATGACGTGCTGGCAAAGCATCTGAAGGTCATGGATGCCAGCGCCATCGCGCTGGCGCGTGACAACAACCTGCCCATCATCGTGTTCTCGCTGGACGAGCCGGGAGGCTTCAAGGGCATCCTGGCGGGCGAGGGCACCTACACCACCGTTCACGCCTGAGGGCAGACCGCCCGCGATCCTCGCGGGCCCCCAAATTGACACCCGCGCCTGCGGGTCCGACTGAGTGCAAGAGGATACATCATCATGGCCGACGATATCGAAATCGACACAGCCGATCTGGAACGGCGGATGGAGGGCGCGATCGTGTCGCTCAAGACCGAATTCGCGTCCCTGCGGACGGGCCGCGCTTCGGCCTCCATGCTGGAGCCGGTGATGGTCGATGCCTATGGCGCGCAGACGCCAATCAACCAGGTCGGCACTGTCAACGTGCCCGAGCCGCGCATGGTGACCATCAACGTCTGGGACAAGGGCCTGGTCAACAAGGTCGAGAAGGCCATCCGCGAAAGCGGCCTTGGCATCAACCCGCAGATGAATGGCACCATCATCATGCTGCCCATCCCCGAGCTGAACGAGGAGCGCCGCCGCGAGCTGACCAAGGTGGCCTCGAACTACGCCGAGCATGCCCGCGTCGCCGTGCGCAACGTGCGCCGCGATGGTATGGATCAGATCAAGAAGGCCAAGAATGACGGCATGTCCGAGGATGACCAGAAATTCTGGGAGACCGAGGTGCAGGATCTGACCAACAAGTTCATTGCCCGCGTGGATGAAACGCTCGAGACCAAGCAGGCGGAGATCATGCAGGTTTGATGTTCGGGCGCAGCGATACAGCCGAAACCGGGCCGAAAGCTCCGGCCAGTGATGGGCTTCGGGGGCCGCGTCATGTGGCTGTCATCATGGATGGGAATGGCCGTTGGGCGCAGGCACGCGGTCGTCCACGCCTCTTTGGCCACCACGCGGGCGCCAAGCGCGTGCGCGAGATCGTCAATGCCTGCCCCGATCTGGGCGTGAAGTATCTGACGGTTTTCGCCTTTTCGACCGAGAACTGGAAGCGCACGCAGACTGAGGTCGCGGGCCTGATGAGCCTCTTTCGCCGCTATATTGCCAAGGAGGCCCGCGCATTGCGTGACGAGGGCGTGCGCGTGCGGTTCATCGGTGACCGGGTTCGTTTGGATGCCAAGTTGATCGCGCTGATGGACGAGCTGGAAGAGCTGACCGAGCGCAATGACCGCATCCATCTGACCATCGCGCTGAATTACGGCAGCCGCGACGAGGTGAGCCGCGCGATCAAGGAACTGGCCGGCGATGTCGCCGCGGGCAAGCTGAGCCCTGACGAGGTCGATGAGGAAACCCTGACCCGATACCTGGATACACGGGTTCTGCCTGATCCCGATCTGGTCATTCGCACCTCGGGTGAGGCGCGGATTTCGAACTTCCTGCTATGGCAATCGGCCTACGCGGAGTATGAATTTGTCGATACGCTCTGGCCCGACTTCACCAAGGACATTTTCGCCGGCATCGTTAGCGCCTATGGCGTGCGTGACCGGCGCTATGGAGGAACTCGCTGATGGCCCCCCGCACGGAACGCTGGGCGGATTTGAATGTGCGCCTGATCTCGGCGGCGGTGATGATCGCAATCGGTGCGGTCGAGGTCTGGCTGGGCGGCGCGCCCTTCATGGTGGCAATCTGGGTACTGGGCGGACTCATGGTCTGGGAATTGGCGCGGATGCTGGGCGGATATGCCTGGGCGCCGGGCATGGGCATCATCGCGGGCGTCTCACTGGCGCTGGCCTGGCTGGTGCCCGTGTGGGTCGCGCTGCCGGGCCTTGTCGCTATCGCCGTTTTCGGCGCGTGGCAACTGGCCGCCCGGCGGGTTCTCTTCGGCAGTTTCGCCGCAGCAACTTTGCTGGCCTGCCACGCGGCGGTGCTGTTGCGCATCGAGGCCGGAATGGGCTGGCTGCTCTGGGTCGTATGCGTGGTCGTGGCCACGGATGTGGCCGGCTACATGGCTGGTCGCTCGCTGGGCGGGCCGAAATTCTGGCCCGCCATCAGCCCTAAGAAAACCTGGAGCGGCACCATCGCCGGGTGGCTGGCAGCCGCTCTGATGGGGCTGGCCTTCGGTCTCTACTTCGGTGTCGGATCGGGCCTCATATTGGTCTCGCTGGTTATTTCGGTCGCTGGGCAGGCGGGCGACATCTGGGAGAGTTGGATCAAGCGACGCGTCGGCGTCAAGGACAGCTCGAACCTCATCCCCGGCCATGGCGGCGTCCTGGACCGCTTTGACGCGATGCTGGGCGCGACCTTGGTTACGGGCGTGCTGTGGCTCTTTGGACTGCTGCCGGGGATCGCATGAGGCGTGTCAGTATTCTGGGGGCGACAGGCTCGATCGGGCAGAACACGCTCGACCTGATCCGGCGCGCGCCGGATGACTTTCAGATCGTCGCGCTGACCGGAGGGCAGAGCATCGCCCAGCTGGCGCAGGACGCGCGAGAGTTTCGTGCCAAACTGGCGGTGACCGCTGATCCCGCGCGGCTGGACGATCTGCGGGCCGCACTGGCGGGCAGCGACGTTCGCGCCGCAGCGGGCGAAGCGGCGCTGATCGAGGCGGCGGAACTGCCCGCTGACTGGATCATGTCGGCCATCGTGGGCGCGGCGGGCCTTGCGCCGGGCCTTGCCGCGCTGTGGCAGGGCACGACCCTCGCGCTGGCCAACAAGGAATCGCTGGTGGCCGCCGGTCCGCTGATGATGGCGACCGCCGCCGCCCATGGCGCGCGCATCCTGCCCGTCGACAGCGAGCATTCGGCCATCTTCCAGGCGCTGGTGGGCGAGGATCGGGCCGCGGTCAATCGCGTCGTCATCACCGCCTCTGGCGGGGCGTTCCGCGACCGCCCGCTGAGCGATCTGGCGCATGTCACGGTGGCCGAGGCGTCGCAGCATCCCAATTGGGACATGGGCCAGAGGATCACGATCGATTCGGCGTCGATGTTCAACAAGGCGCTGGAAGTCATTGAGGCCAAGGAGTTTTTCGATCTGGATCCAAACCAGATCGAAGTGCTGGTGCATCCGCAATCCACCATTCACGCGCTGGTCGGCTTTGTCGATGGCGCTCTCATGGCCCATGTCGGCCCGCCGGACATGCGCCACGCCATCGGCTATGCGCTGCACTGGCCCGAGCGGCGCGCGCTGCCGATCGAGCGGCTGGATCTGGCGGCTTTGGGCCGTCTCGATTTCGCACACCCGGACCCGGCGCGATATCCGGCGCTGGACCTCGCGCGGCAGGTGATGAGAGCAGGCGGTCATGCGGGCGCGGTGTTCAATGCCGCCAAGGAGCGCGCGCTGGATCACTTCATCGCCGGGCGCACCGGCTTTCTTCAGATGAGCGATCTGGTGGCGCGTGCCCTCGATGAGGTCGGCGGCAGCCAAGGCTTTGCCAAAGGCTGCGACGAGATCACGCTTGAAAGCGTGGGGCGCTGGGACCACCTTACACGTCAACATATAGACCGGCTGATCGCCGCCTGAGGGCAGGCGAGGCAGGTGGCACAGGCAGAATAGGACATTCCTTGGATATTTCCGCGCTACTCCCACAATTCGGCAGCTTTATCGGGGTCATTGCCGCTTTCGTCGTTGCGCTGTCAGTGATCGTCGCGATCCATGAATACGGCCATTACATCGTGGGCCGCTGGTCGGGCATCAAGGCCGAGGTTTTCTCCCTGGGCTTTGGCCCGGTCCTCTTCTCACGCATGGACAAGCACGGCACGCGCTGGCAACTGGCAGCATTGCCTTTCGGCGGTTACGTGAAATTCCTGGGCGATGCGGATGCGGCCAGCGGCAAGGATGCCGAGGCGATGGCCGCCACTCCGCCCGAACGGCTGCGCCAGACCATGCACGGCGCGCCGCTCTGGGCGCGGACAGCGACGGTTGCGGCGGGGCCGATTTTCAATTTCGTGCTGTCGATCCTGATCTTTGCGGGCGTCATGATGGTGCAGGGCAAGATGGCCGAGCCGCTGCAGATCGGCGCGCTCAAGCCGCTGCCCGCGCAGGGGATCGAACTGCGCCCCGGTGACACGGTGTTGGATGTCGCCGGTGCGGACGTACCGGGCTATGAGGACCGCAATGCGTTCGATGCTTTCTCGGACGCGCTGCCTGACCGGCAGGTTATGGAGTACCGCGTCCTGCGGGACGGGTCTGAAACGACCGTGGCGGGGCCGCATCCCTTGCCCCCGATCGTGACGCAGCTGGCGCCGCAATCGGCATCCTACCGCGCTGGGATGAAACTGGGCGACGTGATTACCGCGGTGAACGGCAATGACATCTCGTCCTTCACGCAGCTCAAGGATATCGTCGAGGCATCTGACGGCGCGCCGCTCGCCCTGCAGGTCTGGCGCGCGGGCGAAACGGTGGATCTGGAGCTGACGCCCCGCCGCACGGACGAGCCCCAGGAGGATGGCGGTTACGCCACCGTCTGGCGGATCGGGATCGCGGGCGGCTGGGCCTTTGATCCGGGAACCGAGAGGATGGGTCCCCTCGCGGCGCTTGGCACGGGTGTGCAGCAGACATATGCCGTCGCTGCCGGGTCGCTCAGCGGGCTTTACTACATGGTCACGGGCGCAATCAGCAGCTGTAACATGTCGGGGCCCATCGGGATCGCGCAGGCCTCGGGGGCGATGGCGAGCCAGGGCGCCGAGAATTTCATCTGGTTCATCGCCGTCCTGTCGACCGCCGTAGGCCTGCTGAATCTCTTTCCCGTGCCGGTTCTGGATGGCGGACACCTGGTTTTCTACGCTTATGAGGCGGTGGCCGGAAAGCCGCCCAGCGACGGGGCGCTTCGGGTGATGATGACCATCGGTCTGACGCTGATCCTCAGCCTGATGCTCTTTGCGCTCTTTAACGACATCTGGTGTCCATAGCCCAAAAGGGCTACGGGCGGCACATCATATGGCGTGACTTTGCGGCAACTGGTGATATGCCTACTTTTTGCCACAATATTGCGCCGTTCCTGGCATAATGCGCTGCCATAATCCTCGGTGACGCGCCCGAATCTGAAGGGGCGCCTGACTGGACCGAGGGATGAAACCCGTGCAAAATACAATCGGATTCAAAGGCTTCGGCCTCTTCATCGATCTCAATATTGATCGTTTTCTGGTGCCGGGCGCATTGGCGGCCGCGCTTTTCCTGGCGGCATTCATCAGCTCATTCTGACCATGGGGCGCCCTCGGCGCCGCCATCTTGTTCATGCCGCCAGCGCACCATGTCGGTTCGCGGCGGCATTGGCGTTTTGACAAGCCATCCCTGACCCGTTACTGAAATTCGTAATAGGGTATTTGACCGGGTGGTATCATGAAATTGTCGAAGTTCCCGCGCGCGGCGCGCCTCATGCTGTTGTCCTTGCATGGCAGGGTTGCTGACACCGGGCAGGGGCGTTCGGCCTTCGTGAGTGCAATCTGCACCGCCTTGATCGCATTGACCTTTTCGCTCATGCCCGCCGGGGCCGAGGCGCAGTCCTACCGCTTTACCAATGTGGCGATCGAAGGCAACCAGCGGATCGAGTCCGGCACGATCCTGACCTATGCGGGAATCGGGCGGGGCGAGACCGTTTCGGCGGGCGAGTTGAACGAGGCATACCAGCGCATTCTGAACAGCGGTCTTTTCGAGGAAGTGGCGATCACGCCGCGCGGAAACACCCTGGAAATTCGCGTGATCGAATACCCGACGATCAGCAAGATCGCCTTCGAGGGCAACACCCGCATCGACGACGAAGACCTCGTCGGTCAGATCGAGAGCGCGCCGCGCCAAGTCTACAACCCGGCCAAGGCCGAGCGCGATGCCGCCACCATCATCGACGCCTATGCCGCCAGTGGCCGCAGCGCTGCGCGCGTCAGCCCCAAGGTCATCCGCCGCAGCGACAACCGCGTCGATCTGGTCTTCGAGATTTTCGAGGGCAAGAAGATCGAGGTGCAGCGCCTCAGTTTTGTCGGGAACCGCGCCTATTCGGATCGCCGCCTGCGCCGCGTCGTTGAAAGCAAGCAGGCGGGCCTCTTCCGCGCGCTGGTCAACCGTGACACGTTCGTTCAGGACCGGATTGAGTTCGACAAGCAGCTGCTGGCCGATTTCTACGCCGCCCGGGGCTATGTCGATTTCCGTGTGACCGGCACCAATGCCGAGTTGGCGCGCGAGCGTGACACCTATTTCGTGACCTTCAATATCCAGGAAGGTCAGCAGTTCCGCTTTGGCAATATCACGACGATTAGCGAGCTGCCGAACGCGAATGCTGCCGAGTATCAGGCTGCGCTCAAGGTCAAGCCGGGCCAGATCTATACACCGACGCAGGTGGAAAACTCGATCGCCCGGATGGAACGCCTTGGCGTGCGCAATGGCGTCGATTTCCTGCGGGTCGAGCCGCGCATCACTCGCAATGATCGTGACCTGACGCTGGACGTCGAATTCGCGCTGGTCCGCGGCCCGCGCATCTTTGTCGAGCGCATCGATATCGAGGGCAACACGACCACGCTCGACCGCGTGATCCGCCGCCAATTCGACACTGTTGAGGGCGATCCGTTTAACCCGCGCGAGATCCGCGAAGCCGCCGAGCGCATCCGCGCGCTGGACTATTTCGAGACCGCCGAGGTAGATGCCCGCGAAGGATCGACGCCCGATCAGGTGCTAGTCGACGTGAACGTCGAAGAAAAAAGCACCGGCTCGCTGTCCTTCGGCGCCTCCTATTCCACCAGCAGCGGCGTCGGCTTCTCGATTGGTTTCTCCGAGCGCAACTTCCTCGGACGGGGTCAGCGCCTCTCGGCGCAGATTGCGGCCAGTGCCGACCAGGCCAACTACCGCCTCAGCTTTGTCGAGCCTGCTTTCCTGGGCCGCGATGTGGCCTTCGGCCTCGATTTCGGGCTGGTCGAGACGGAAGACGACTTCGCGTTCTATGACACGACCATCGGCACGTTCCGGCCCAGCCTGACCTTCCCTGTCAGCGAGAATGGTCGTCTCTCGCTGCTCTATAGCGCTGCCTACAAAGACATGAGCAACTACACCGGCACAAGCGGCATTCTGGCAACCGAGGTTGCGCGCGGTGACGAGTGGGCCAGCGGTGTGGGTTATGAATACACCTATGACACGCGCCGCACAGGCCTGAACCCCAATGCCGGTGTCCTGCTGTCCTTCGGGCAGGAGTTCTACGGCATCGGCGGCGATCAGGAGTATATCAAGACCTCGGCCCGTGCCATCGCTCAAACCAAGGTGCTGAACGAAGAGCTGACGCTCCGCGCCACGCTTGAAGGTGGCGCGCTGAACTTCACCGGCAGCGAAGATAGTCGTGCGGTTGACCGCTACTCGGGCCAGATCATCCGCGGGTTCGAGCCGAACGGCATCGGCCCCCTCGAGAATAACGAGCAACTCGGCGGTAACTATTATGCCGCGCTTAAGTTCGATGCGGAATTCCCGCTGGGCCTTCCGGATGAATACGGGATCACGGGCGGTGCCTTCTACGACATTGGCGCGCTGTGGGATGTAGACACGACAGGCGCCACCGGCGTGGTCTCTTCGACCGGCTTCAACGCGCGGCACGCGGTTGGTGTGTCCGTGATCTGGGAGTCGCCCTTTGGTCCGCTGCGGTTCAACTTCTCGCATGCGCTCAAGAAAGAGCCGGGCGACAATACGCAGTCGTTTGACCTGTCGATCGCCTCGACCTTCTGATGAGACGCCGCAGCCAGTCGGGCTGGGGCGCGGTGGTGGTGCTGGCGGTCGTCCTTACAGGTGCCGCGCCCGCCGTGGCTCAGGCGCAGGATGTGGGCACCATCCAGAGCGAGATTCTGGTGCTGGACCCGGATCGGCTGTTTTCCGGCACCCAGGTGGGGCAGCGCCTGACCGACCAATACCAGGCCGAACGAGACGCTCTCATTGCCAACAACCGCGAGCTTGAGGCCGAACTGCGCGCCGAAGAACAGGCGCTGACCGAAGCGCGCAAGACAATGACCGCCAGCGAGTTTCGCGCCGAGGCGGATGCATTCGACGACAAGGTCCGCTCGATCCGGGCCGAGAATGACCGCAAAGCCCGCGATCTGGAGCGCGGCCGCGAATTGGCGCCCCTCAGCCTGATGCGCATGGCCGAGCCTATCCTGGTTCAGGTGATGCGCGACACTGGCGGCAAGATCATCCTGGACAACCGGCAGGTTCTGCTGCGCGCGGATGCGATCGATATTACGGATATTGCCATTGCGCGCATCGATGCCGCGATTGGCGACGGGTCCAGCACGAGTCCCGATCCGGAGCTCCGGACGCCGGACGGGGAGACCAGTGACGATGGCGGCGACGGGGGCGAAGCCAGCCCCGACGTGCCTGCACCAGAGAACCCTGCTACGCTGCCCGAGGCCGCCGAATAGGCGGGCGCGCCTTGCTCCGCTCGGGCCGAGTTGGTAAAGCGAGGCCTGATACCGCTCGCCATGCCGCGCCCCGATGGCGCCTGAAAGGACATTGATGACCCAGCCGCTCGCCACCGCCGATATCCACATGATCCAGCGGCTGATCCCGCATCGCTATCCGTTTTTGTTGATCGACAAGGTGCGCGATATCGACGGTTATCAATCGGCGGTCGGCGTCAAGAACGTCACCATGAACGAGCCGCATTTCCAGGGCCATTTCCCGTCCAAGCCGATCATGCCCGGCGTCACCATCGTCGAGGCGATGGCCCAGACGGCGGCGGTAATGGTGGGCACTGCGCTTGAGATGCAGGACAAGAACATGCTGGTCTATTTCATGGCCATCGACAAATGCAAGTTCCGCCGCATGGTCGTGCCCGGTGATGTCTTGGAGATGCACCTGACCACGCAGCGCGGCAAGCCGGGCGGCAAGGTCTGGAAATTCGCCGGCGTGGCGAGTGTGGATGGCGAGATGGCTTGTGAGGCCGAGTTCACCGCCATGATGGACCTCGGCGCCGCATGAGTGACAGCTCCATCCATTCCAGCGCGGTGATCGAGCCGGGCGCGCAAATCGGTGCTGGCTGCAGTATCGGGCCGTTCTGCCATATCGGCCCGGACGTGGTGCTGGGCGATGGCGCAACCCTGAAAAGCCATGTGGTCCTTACTGGCCAGACGGTGATCGGACCCGAGGCGACCATCTACTCCTTTGCCTGCATCGGCGAAGTGCCGCAGGATCTGAAGTTTCAGGGGGAAAAGACCCGGCTTGAGATTGGCGCGCGCGCGCGCATCCGCGAGCATGTGACGATCAATACCGGAACCGCAGGCGGCGGCGGGGTGACCTTGGTGGGCGATGATTGCCTGCTGATGGCAGGCTGCCATGTGGCCCATGACGTGCGCATCGGCAACCGCGTGATCATAGTGAACAATGCAGCGCTGGCCGGACATTGCGTGGTCGAGGATGATGTGATCATCGGCGGCCTCTCGGGTGTACACCAGTTCGTGCGCATCGGGCGCGGGGCGATCATTGGCGCGGTCACGATGGTGACGAATGACGTCATTCCCTACGGTCTGGTGCAGGCGCCGCGCGGCGTGCTGGACGGGCTGAACCTGGTGGGGCTCAAGCGGCGCGGTGTCGGGCGCTCGGACATCACGGCGCTGCGTGCGGCGTTCCAGATGCTGGCGCAGGGCGAGGGCACCTTTCAGGAGCGTGCCCGCCGGATGGGCGGTGAGAGCGACAGCAAATATGTCGGGCAGATCGTCGAGTTTGTGACCGGGGTCAGCGACCGGTCGTTCCTGACGCCAGGACAGGGTTAGGCGCATGGCGGGGCAGCTGGCCATCCTCGCCTGCGGCGGCGCGCTTCCGGTTCTGCTGGCACGGGCGCATCCGGAGGCGCTTCATTTCACGCTGCGCGGCGTGCCGAGCGAATTGACGGCGACTGCGCAGGAATTTCCCCTTGAGCAAATTGGTGCTCTTTTTGCGGCGATGAAGTCAGCGGGCGTGACCCGCATGGTCTTTGCCGGATCGCTGGTGCGCCCGTCGCTGAACCCGGCCGAGTTCGACGCGGAAATGGCGCGGCTTGCCCCTGGCCTGATGGCGGCGATTCCCCAGGGTGATGATGCGCTCCTTCGCTTTGTGATCGGTATGTTCGAAGAGCAGGGGTTTGAGGTGCTCGGCGCGCATGATCTTTTGCCGGGCCTTACCGTCGAGGCGGGGCTCGCCGTTGGCCCCGCGCCCAGCGACGCCGAGCTGGCCGATGCCGCGCGCGCGGCGCATATCCTTGCCGAAATCTCACCCCTCGACATCGGGCAGGGCTGCGCGGTGGCCGGGGGGCAGTGCCTCGGGATCGAGACGGTGCAAGGCACGGATGCCTTGCTGGCCTATGTGGCGCAAACGCCTGACGCGCTGCGGCGCGGTCAGCGGGGCGTCTATGTCAAGGCGCCGAAGCGCGGGCAAGACCTGCGGATCGACATGCCGACGGTTGGCCCCTCGACGATGGATGCGGTGGCCGATGCCGGGCTCGCTGGGCTGGTTTTGGCGGCCGAGGCCGTTGTAATTCTGGATCGTGAGAATGCGTTGGATCGCGCAGCGGCGCGCGGAATTTTCGTCATATCCCAGGCGCTTGCATGAAGGTCTTCATCCTTGCGGGTGAGGCGTCAGGCGATCGGCTTGGCGCGGCGTTGATGGCCGGCCTGCGCCAGTTGGGGGAGGTCGAGTTCGAGGGCGTCGGCGGGCCGCTGATGCAGGCCGAGGGGATGCAGAGCCTGTTCCCCATGGACGAGCTGAGCGTCATGGGCATCACCGAGGTGCTGCCGAAATACCGCCATCTCAAACGCCGGATCCGTGAGACTGCCGAGGCCGCCCTTGCCAGCGACGCCGACGTGATGATCACCATCGACAGCCCGGATTTCTCGCTGCGTGTCGCCGCGCTGGTGAAGGCCCGAAGTGAGCTGAGAACGGTGCATTACGTCGCGCCCTCGGTCTGGGCCTGGCGCGCGGGCCGGGCGGCAAAGATGGCCAAGGTGATCGACCACGTTCTGGCCCTTCTGCCGTTTGAGCCGCCCTATATGGAAGCTGCCGGAATGGAATGCGATTTCGTTGGCCATCCGGTGGTGAGCGAGCCGCAAGCGACCGAGGCGGAAATCGACGATTTCCGGGCGCGCCACGATCTGGGCGATGCGCCCGTGATGCTGGTGCTGCCGGGCTCGCGCAAGGGCGAGGTCGCGCGCCTCGGGCCGATCTTTGGCCGCGCACTTGCGCCGGTTCTCGAGCGTCATACGGATCTGCGACTGGTCGTCCCAACCACGGCGTATGTCGCGCCGCTCTTGCGGGGCATTGTCGCGGAGTGGCCGGCAAGGCCGGTGATCCTTGATCCGTCTGACATGAAAAGCGACGCGTATAAGTCGGAAAAGGCAGCAGCTTTTGGCGCCGCCTCCGGTGCGCTTGCGGCGTCCGGCACAGTCTCGCTCGAACTGGCGGCCAGTGCGACGCCGATGGTCATCGCCTATGATGTCAGCTGGATCAGCCGCCAGATCATCGCCATGATGCTGCGGATCGACACGCTGACCTTGGTCAACCTCGTGAGCGAGACGCGCGCCATTCCCGAATGCAACGGCAAGCATTGCAACCCGCCCGAGATTGCGGCGGCGCTGCTGAAAATGCTGGACGCGCCGGGCACGCAGATGGAGGCGATGGCGCTGACCATGGAGCGGCTGGGGCGAGGTGGCGAGGCACCGGGACTACGTGCGGCGCGCGCAGTTCTGAGGGGCCTTGGGCACTAAATCTACGGGATCAATAGCCGCGCCAGATCCAGCCGCCGCCCAGAATGCGGCTGCCGCCCGTCTCGTAGAATACGCAGGCCTGTCCGGGGGATACACCCTCTTCCGGCGTCAAAAGCTCGACCTCGGCGGTGGTTGCCGAAAGCGGACGGATCACGGCCTCGCGCGGCGCGCGGGTCGAGCGGACCTTGACCGAGACCTGCCGTTCGGGAACGGAGTCGAACGGCTCATCCCCCAGCCAGTTGATCTCGCGGACCGGCACGATCGCAGTGCTTAGCATTTCCTTGGGTCCGACGATGACGCGCCGCGCCTCGACGTCCAGCTTGACCACGTAAAGCGGCGTCTCCAGCCCACCGATGCCAAGGCCGCGGCGCTGGCCGACCGTGTAATGCAGCACGCCATCATGCTGGCCCAGAACATTTCCTTCGGTATCCACGATCTCGCCCGGCTCGGCCGCGCCGGGGCGCAGTTTTTCGATCACCGAGGCATAGTTGCCGTTGGGAACAAAGCAGATGTCCTGGCTGTCGGGCTTGTCGGCCACGCTCAGCCCATATTTCGCCGCCAGCGCGCGGGTCGCGTCTTTGGAAGGCAGGTGGCCCAGAGGAAAGCGCAGATAGTCCAGCTGCTCGGGCGTCGTGGAGAACAGGAAATAGGACTGATCGCGATTCGCATCGGCCGCCGAGTGGAGCTCGGGTCCGCTCTCACCCATCTTGCGTTGGATGTAGTGGCCTGTGGCCATGCAGTCGGCGTCAAGATCGCGCGCGGTCTCGAGCAGATCCTTGAACTTGACCCGTTCGTTGCAACGGATGCAGGGCACCGGGGTCGCGCCCGCAAGGTAGCTGTCGGCAAACTCGTCGATCACCGCTTCTTTGAAGACATTCTCATAGTCGAGCACGTAATGCGGAAACCCCATCTCCTCCGCGACGCGGCGCGCATCGTGGATATCGAGGCCCGCGCAGCAGGCGCCCTTCTTGGCCAGCGCCGCGCCGTGGTCATAAAGCTGAAGCGTGACGCCGACCACGTCATAGCCTTCTTCGGCCAGCTGCGCCGCCACGACCGAACTGTCGACGCCGCCCGACATGGCGACGACGACGCGCGTTTCGGACTCGGGCTTGGCAAAGCCGAGCGAATTGATGCGGGGGGCGGTATCGAGGGGCATGATGCGGAGTCCGTTTGCGTCTTTGATCGCTCACATAGTGGTTCGGGCGGCAGAACGCAAAACGCTTTGGCGTGAATTCGCAAGCGCGGTTTAGGTAAATGCAAGGTATTTCGCGTGCCGCGTTTCAGCCGGTGTTAAGAGGCAGCGCCCATTTTGATCCTCGGTTTTGTGAGGATATGAGAGATGTACCTGAAAAAAGTCGATTGCCCGCGCGCCGTCACCTTGCCCGACGGCGGCACCATGACACAGGCCGATCTGCCGCCAAGGGACACGGTGCGCTGGGTTGCCTCGCGCAAGCTGGCCGTAGTGCGCGGCGTGCTCTACGGCCTTATAACACAAGGCGATGCGTGCAAACGCTATAACCTGAGCGAGGAGGAGTTTTCCGAATGGGTCCGCGCGGTTTCCGTGCATGGCGAAGGGGCATTGAAAGCCACTGCTCTGAAAATGTATAGACAACCCTGAATTGTATTCGCTAAATGTTCGCCTACGGTAACTTGTAGTTAACCAATTTTGGTCAGGTTGGACAAAAGAGATCCTGTTGCGGAGAAAAGCGAATGCGTATCCTTCTGGTCGAAGATGATCCCACCACATCGAAAAGCATCGAATTGATGCTGACTCATGCCAATCTCAACGTCTACACAACGGAGCTGGGCGAGGAGGGGATCGATCTGGCCAAGCTCTATGATTATGACCTCATCCTGCTGGATCTGGGCCTGCCGGACATGACGGGCCATGATGTGCTGCGCCAATTGCGTCTGGCGCGGATCGAGACGCCCATCCTGATCCTCTCTGGCGCGGACGATACGGACAGCAAGATCAAGGGTTTCGGCTTTGGCGCGGATGACTATCTGACCAAACCGTTCCACCGCGAGGAATTGGTGGCGCGCATCCATGCGATCATCCGCCGCTCCAAGGGGCATTCTCAATCAGTCATTCGCACCGGCCTGATCAACGTTAACCTCGATGCCAAGACAGTGGATGTCGCGGGTAAGGCGGTGCATCTGACCGGCAAGGAATACCAGATGCTGGAACTGCTTAGCCTGCGCAAGGGCACGACCCTGACAAAGGAGATGTTCCTGAACCACCTTTATGGCGGTATGGACGAGCCCGAGTTGAAGATCATCGATGTCTTCATCTGCAAGCTGCGCAAGAAGCTGAGCGAGGCGACAGGCGGCGACAGCTATATCGAGACGGTCTGGGGCCGCGGCTATGTCCTGCGCGATCCCGAGCCGTCGGAAGTGGACAATCAGCGTCTGGCAATCGGCGCCTGAGGTCTCCACGGGAAACGGATGAGGCGGGCGCAGGAGTGCCCGCTCGGTGACTGCTCTATCAGCGGCAACGACGCGTTTCCCGGCAACCGGGTGCCCAAGCCGGATACGGCAGGCGTCCTCACCGCTCGGTGCCACCAAACTACTCATATCGCCTCATAATGCAGATCCCGGACGCTCCGGCGACTCTCGCGACTGGACCTCTCCACAGGCTCGCCCTATCACAAGAGCGACGAGGTTGGTCCGGTGCACCGGACCGCACAGCATGAGGGCAAGGATGCAGGACGCGCGCGCTGTCGAGAGTTTGACCGAGGATGAGGCGCGGGCCGAGCTGGAACGGCTATCGCAGGAACTTTTGAAGGCAAATCTCGAGTATCATGCCGAGGATGCGCCGACCCTGAGCGATGCCGAGTACGACCGCCTCAAGGCGCGTAACAGCGAGATAGAGGCCCGGTTTCCCAGCCTGAAACGCGCGGATAGCCCCAGCGATATGGTCGGGGCGGCGCCATTGGGCCGGTTTGGAAAGGTCACGCATGCGCAGCGGATGATGTCGCTGGGCAACGCCTTTGACGCGGCCGAGATCAACGAGTTTGACGATAGGATTCGCAAGTATCTGGGAATGAGCGCGTCGGAGCCACTGACCTACACGGCCGAGCCCAAGATCGACGGGCTGAGCCTGTCTTTGCGTTATGAGGGCGGGGTACTGACACAGGCGGCCACGCGCGGGGATGGCACGGTGGGCGAGAACGTGACCGCCAATGCGCGCACCATCAACAGCATCCCCGAGCGTCTGGAGGGCGCGCCGGACATCCTGGAAGTGCGCGGCGAGGTCTATATGACCCATGCCGATTTCGAGGCGCTGAACCAAAGGCAGGAAGAGGCGGGCGCCAAGATATTTGCCAACCCGCGCAATGCCGCTGCCGGTTCGCTGCGCCAGCTTGATGCTGAGATAACCCGCTCACGCCCGCTTGCCTTTTTCGCCTATGCCTGGGGCGAGGTCACCGCACCGCTTGCCGCGACACAGATGGAGGCGGTCTTGCAGCTGGGGCAGCTGGGATTTTCGGTAAACCCGCTGACGGAACTTTGCGACGATGTCGATGGGCTTCTGGCGCATTACGCCATGATCGAACAGCAGCGCGCGAGCCTTGGCTACGATATCGACGGCGTCGTCTACAAGGTTGACGATCTGGATCTACAGCGCCGGCTGGGCTATCGCAGCACCACCCCCCGCTGGGCGATCGCGCATAAATTTCCCGCCGAGCTGGCCTGGACGCGCCTTGAGGATATCGAGATCAATGTGGGACGCAC
The DNA here is from genome assembly GCF_043355935.2 of Roseovarius roseus. NCBI lineage: Bacteria > Pseudomonadati > Pseudomonadota > Alphaproteobacteria > Rhodobacterales > Roseobacteraceae > Roseovarius > Roseovarius roseus. Next base: position 492,412 of record NZ_JBHFPE020000001.1, read on the forward strand.
CGGGGCGCTCAGCCCGGTCGCGCGGCTGTCCCCTGTAACAGTCGGCGGCGTCGTCGTCAGCAATGCGACCTTGCACAATGAGGACTACATCGCCGGGCGCGCCAGCGACGGAAGCGAAATTCGGGGCGGCAAGGATATCCGCGTGGGCGATTGGGTGCAGGTCTATCGCGCGGGCGACGTCATCCCCAAAGTCGCGGATGTCGATCTGTCCAAACGGCCCGAAGGTGCGGAACCTTTCGTTTTCCCTCATATATGCCCCGAATGCGGATCTGATGCGATCCGCGAGGATGGGGATGCGGTGCGGCGCTGCACCGGCGGCCTTGTCTGCCCCGCGCAAGCGATGGAAAAGCTGAAGCATTTTGTCAGCCGGGGCGCCTTCGATATCGAGGGCCTGGGGGCCAAGCAGATCGAAATGTTCTATGCCGATGGTCAATTGCCCATTCGCACCCCGGCGGATATCTTTACGCTTGAGGCGCGCGATGCGGCCAACCTGACCAAGCTGGCAAATCGCGACGGATGGGGCGAGACGAGCGCGCGCAACCTCTTTGCCGCGATTGACGAGCGGCGGCGGGTGCCCCTGGCTCGGCTGCTGTTCGGTTTGGGTATCCGCCATGTGGGCGAAGTGGCGGCGACCGATCTGGCGCGTCATTTCGGTAGCTGGCAGGCTCTGGCCCGCGCGGTCGAGGCTGCGGCGCCGGCGGCGGTCTGTCATCTGCGCGCCGATGCAGCCGAAGCAGGAGAGCGCGCGCGTGCTGCCGATGAAGGACGCCGTGCCCGGATCAAGCCAGCGCGGGACGCCGAATGGAAGGGCTGCGATACAGCGGCCCGGGCCGCATGGGACGATCTGATCGGTATTGACGGTATCGGCGCCACGGTCGCCGCCTCCCTCGTAACGGTGTTCGGGCAGACGGCCGAGCGGGCCAGCATAGAGAGACTGGTGGAGCATCTGACGATCGAGGATGCCGCCGCGCCGCGCGTGTCTGACAGCCCGGTCGCGGGCAAGACCGTCGTCTTTACCGGCACGCTGGAAAAAATGACTCGCGCAGAGGCCAAGGCGCGCGCCGAGGCGCTTGGCGCCAAGGTCTCGGGCAGTGTGTCGTCCCGCACGGATATCCTGATCGCGGGCCCAGGCGCAGGCTCGAAAGCGGACAAGGCCGCCGAGCTTGGGATCGAGACGATGGATGAGGACGCCTGGCTGGCGTTGATCGGCGGCGCATGAGCGAGACTGGCTCCAGCGCGCCGCCAAGTTCCCCCAAGGGGCGGCCACCGGCGCTGTTCCCGCTCTTCGCGGGGATCGAAACCTTGCAGGGCGTTGGCCCGAAATCGGCCAAGCTGCTGGCCGCGCTGCGCATCGAAAAGCCCGTGGACCTCTTGCTGACGCTGCCCCATTCGGGGATCGACAGGCGCAAACGGTCCAGCGTTCTGGGCGCGGACCTGCCCGGCCATGTTACCGTGGAGGCGGTGATCGGCCCGCATCATCCGCCCGCGCGGCGCGGCGGCGCCTACCGTATCTCGGCAGAGGATTCGCAGACGACCTTCCAGATCGTCTTTTTCCATGCCCATGACGAGTATCTGCACCGGATCCTGCCCACCGGCGCGCGGCGCGTGCTGTCCGGCAAGGTCGAGCTGTTCGATGGCGTGCCCCAGATGGTGCATCCTGATCATGTGCTCCCGCCCGAAGAGGCCGATGATATCCCGGATTTCGAGCCGGTCTATCCGCTGACCGCGGGCCTCACGCAGGGCGTCATGCGCAAGGCGGCTGCGGCGGCCCTGTCGCGTGCGCCGGAACTGGCGGAGTGGATTGACCCGGGCCAGAAGGCGCATGAGGGCTGGCCCGATTGGGCGGCGGCGCTGCACATGGCTCACTCGCCGCAATCGATGGCCGAGCTGGGCGCAACCCACCCGGCGCGGCTGCGACTCGCCTATGATGAATTGATGGCGCATCAGCTGACGCTGGCCCTGGCGCGCACGCAGTTAAAGCGCAGCAAGGGGCGCGGCACAGCAGGGACGGGCGCGCTGCGCGAGCGTGTGTTGGCGGCGCTGCCCTATAGCCCAACAGGCGCGCAGAGCCGGGCCACCCAGGAAATCGCACAGGACATGGCCCGCGAGGTGCGGATGAACCGCCTGCTTCAGGGCGATGTCGGGGCGGGCAAGACGCTGGTGGCGCTGAACGCGCTGCTGATCGCGGTAGAGGCGAGCGGGCAGGGCGTGATGATGGCCCCGACCGAGATCCTGGCGCGGCAACATCTGGAGGGGCTGCGCCCACTGGCGGAAAGCGCCGGTGTGGTGCTGGAGATCCTTACCGGGCGCGACAAGGGGGCCGAGCGGCGCGCCAAGCTGGCGGCACTGGCGGCGGGCGATATCCAGATCCTTGTCGGCACGCATGCCGTCTTTCAGAAGGATGTCGAATTTCACGATCTGCGCCTCGCTATCATAGACGAGCAGCACCGGTTCGGCGTGCGCCAGCGACTGGAGCTGGGGCGCAAGGGCGCTGCGGTGGATGTGCTGGTGATGACCGCGACGCCCATCCCCCGCAGTCTCAGCCTTGCGCAATATGGCGACATGGATGTTAGCGTGCTGGACGAAAAGCCGCCGGGGCGCAAACCCATCGCGACCGCGATGGTCAACATGGCGCGAATGGACGAGGTGGTCGCCAAGCTGGGCCATGCCATCGGCGAGGGGCGGCAGGCGTATTGGGTCTGTCCGCTGGTCGATGAAAGCGAGGTCAGCGATCTCAGCAGCGCCGAAGAGCGGTTCCGCGCCTTGCGTGCGGCGCTTGGCGAGGGACGCGTCGGGCTGGTCCACGGCCAGATGCCCCCCGAGGAGAAGGACGCCGCGATGGCGGCCTTTCAGCGGGGCGAGACATCCGTGCTGGTCGCAACCACGGTGATCGAGGTGGGCGTCGATGTGCCTAATGCCTCGATCATGGTGATCGAGCGCGCCGAAAGTTTCGGCCTTGCGCAGCTCCACCAACTGCGGGGCCGGGTCGGGCGGGGCAGCGCGGCCTCGACCTGCCTTCTGATGTATCAGGCGCCCCTTAGCGAAGCGGGTGAGCGGCGCCTGACAACGATGCGCGATACCGAGGACGGGTTCCGTATCGCCGAGGTTGATCTGGAAATGCGGGGCGCCGGCGACATGATCGGCACCGCGCAATCGGGCCTGCCGCGCTTCCGCATCGCGGATCTGGAAGGGCAGACGGCGCTGATGGCGGTGGCGCAGAGCGACGCGCGCAAGCTGCTGGCCGAAGACCCCGATCTGACCGGACCGCGCGGGCAGGCGGCGCGTGTTCTGCTGTGGCTGATGGAACGCGATCAGGTGATTCGTTTGATTTCAGTGGGTTAGGCGAAAAATTCCGATTTGTTCTCAAATGTTCTCAAAAAGTTCTTTACTTTGGTTAATGGAAGTGAGAACAAAGTGGCAACCGATCCGTTGAGAGGAGGACATGATGATTGACCAGATCAAAACAGCCGCCACGCGCTCGCAAGAGACACTGCTCGGCGATGCCGTTGGCATGGCGGCGCTTGTCGTTCTTCTGATGGGCTGCCTTTACCTGCCAGGCCTTATCCAGGGCTTCTGATTCCGACCGTTTCTGCCTGCGAAATCCCGTGCCTGCGCGCGATTGCATCTCCTGTCCCCAACACCTGATGCGCCCGCGACGACCGACACTGCCTGTCACCGATCGGTTCGGACCCTGCCTGGTTCGAAAGACGCGCCCAGGGTCCCTCATGGGAACACGCATACTTCCGCCGCCATCCAGACCGGATGCGCGGCGGTTTTTTTTGGCAATGGGTGTGAGGTCAGCCGCAGGCGGTCTCGAGCGCCTCGACGGCGGCCTCAAGCGACAGCATGATCGACGCGTGGCGGTTCTTGTACTCCTGCGCGGGCCGCAGGACTTCGAGCCCGTCAAAGGGCGCAGGCGGGGTTGGGCCATCTTCGGTCAGCATCCTTGACAGTGCATCGCGCGCCGCGCGCACCTGATCGGCATCGCAGCCGACAATGGCGCCGCCTACGACGCTGGCCGCCGCCTGACCCAGCGCGCAGGCCTTCACGTCCTGCCCGAAGGCGCTGACCTTGCCGTCCTCGCAACAGACATCCACCGTGACGGTCGATCCGCAGAGCGGAGCGCGCCGCTTGACCGTGGCACCCGGCGCGTCGAGGCGGCGGTGGTTCGGGATATCCGCGGCCAACGCCAGAATGCGCTGCGAGTAAAGCTTGATCATGTCGGTCCTGGCGGTCATGTCTGGTCCCTCAAAGTACTGCGCCTTAGATAAGGCGCGCGCGGCCAGATGCAAAAGGAAAACCCGTATGACTTTCGATCCCGCCAACCTCAGCTATGACGCGCGCGGGCTGATTCCCGCCATCGCGCAGGACGCCGCATCCGGCGAGGTGCTGATGATGGCCTGGATGAATGCCGAGGCGGTGGCTCAGACGTTGAAAACGGGGCGCGTGACCTACTGGTCGCGGTCGCGGCAGGCCTTCTGGATCAAGGGCGAGACGTCGGGCCATGTGCAGAAGTTGGTGGAGTTCCGCGTCGATTGCGACCGAGACTGCCTGCTGCTGAGGATCGAGCAGACGGGGCCGGCCTGCCACACGAACCGGCGCAGTTGCTTCTACACGGTGGTCGAGGATGGCACGGAACGGGTGTCGATGGCGCCGGAAACAAGCTGAGGAATTGAGTATTTTCGCCAAGATGAAGCGCTAGGGCAGGCTCAGCATATCGCGGATCTGCGCGGGGCTGATGCCGTCCGTGCGATACCTCGCGATGGCGCGAGCGTCATCGCGCTTGGCCAGCCGCTTGCCCGCCTTGTCGCGGATGAGGCGGTGGTGATGATAGCCTGGCGTGGGCAAGCCCATAAGACGCTGGAGGATCACATGGATCACCGTTGCCTCGAAGAGGTCGGCACCGCGCGTGACCAACGTGATGCCCTGTGCGGCATCATCCAGCACGACCGAGAGGTGGTAGGAGGTGCCCATCGCAGGGCGCGCGAGAACGATATCCCCAACACCGTTCAGGATATCCGGCCAATCGGCGCGGATGAGCCCCGTCTCGCCCTTGGGTCCGGCGTCGGTTTCGTTGAATTCTGGCGGCGCGTCCAGAACCTGCCGCGCGGCACGCATGTCGAGACGCAGGGCCGCGCCGGGCGGCAGATTGGTGCAGGGCGCCGCGCCCTTGGGCGGGCGGCAGGTTCCGGGATAGACGATGCCGTCCGGACCCAGAAGCGGCGCGCCTTCCTGCGGCGCGCTGGCTGCGGCGGCGATATCGCGGCGCGTGCAGCTGCAGGGATAGGCGAGGCCGCGCTGCATGAGGGAGCGGAGCGCGTCCGTGTAGACGGGCAGGCGGTCTGACTGGCGCATGACCGGGGTGGGCCATGCGAGGCCAAGCCAGGCGAGGTCGTCATAGATCTGCGCCTCCCATTCGGGGCGGCTGCGCGATTGGTCGATATCCTCGATCCGCAGGAGAAACGTGCCGCTCTTCTCTAGTGCCATGTCATGCGCAAGGAGCGCGGAATAGGCGTGGCCAAGATGCAGCGGGCCAGTCGGGGATGGAGCGAAACGTGTGACGAAAGTCATGGAGTTTCGGACCGTTCGGCGGCGATCCTCATGTTGCACAGCATGGGCTCAGGCCGGGCTTTGAGCGAGCCAGCCCCGCCACGCTTCCTTGGCTCGGTCGGTATAGGCCTTGTAGCGATCGGTGCGTCCCCGGCGTCCACCCTTGAGGCCTTCGACCGGGCGGAAGAGGCCAAAATTGACGTTCATCGGTTGAAAGGTCTTGGCCTCGGCGCCGCCTGTGATGTGGTGTATCAGCGCTCCCATGGCGCTGTCCTGGGGCGGGCTGCCCAGTGGCTGGCCGAGAAGGTCCGAGGCGGCGAGGCGCCCCGCCAGAAGGCCCATCGCAGCGGATTCGACGTAGCCCTCGACGCCGGTGATCTGCCCGGCGAAGCGGATATGCGGATGCCTACGCCAGCGCATCTGATCGTCGAGCAAAGTCGGCGAGTTGAGGAACGTGTTGCGGTGAATGCCGCCCAAGCGGGCAAAGCGCGCGTTTTCGAGGCCGGGGATCATGCGCAGCACTTCGGCCTGCGCGCCGTATTTCATCTTGGTCTGGAAGCCGACGATATTATATAGCGTTCCCAGCGCGTTATCCCGGCGCAGCTGGACCACGGCCCAGGGTTTCACGTCCGGCTGATGGGGGTTCGTCAGACCCACAGGCTTCATCGGGCCGTGGCGCAGCGTCTCGCGTCCGCGCTCGGCCATCACCTCGATCGGCAGGCAGCCGTCGAAATAGCCCGCGGTTTCGCCCTCGTGAAACTCGGTCTTGTCTGCGGCCAGTAGCGCGTCGATGAACGCGTCATAGGTCTCGCGGTCCATAGGGCAGTTGAGATAGGCGGTGCGCTCTTCCTCGGTCTCGCCCTTGTCGTAGCGCGATTGCATCCACGCGCGGGACATGTCGATGCTGTCATGGTGGATGATGGGCGCGATGGCGTCGAAGAAGGCCAACGCATCGGCGCCGGTCTCGGCGGCGATCGCCGCGCCGAGGCCGGCGGAGGTCAACGGCCCGGTGGCGATGATCCAGTGGCCGTCCTTGGGGATCTGTGTGATCTCGGCATCCTGAACGGTGATGTTGGGATGCGCGCGCAAGGCTTCGGTGACCGAGGCGGCGAAGGGATCGCGGTCGACGGCCAGTGCCCCGCCGGCGGGCAGGCGGTGCTTGTCCGCTGTCTGCATGATCAGGCCGTTCGCCGCGCGCATTTCCCAATGCAAAAGGCCCACGGCGTTCTGCTCGTCATCGTCCGAACGGAAGGAGTTGGAGCAGACCATCTCGGCCAGATCGCCGCTGCGATGGGCAAAGGTCGCGACCTTGGGGCGCATTTCGTGGATGATGACCTGCACGCCCATATTGGCGGCCTGCCATGCGGCCTCGGACCCGGCCATGCCGCCGCCGACGATATTGAGAACCTGTGTCATAGGCCGGCAGATAGTCCATGCGGAGGCGCATGGAAAGGGGGCAGGTGGGCAGATCCCAAACAGCCGAGCCGGTCAAAAGAAGCATCATCGGATATCGGGGGTGCTCTTCGGGTCACCGCGCCAGGCACGTCTGCGGCCAGAGAGAGGCTGGCCTGGAGGGACATGACTGCGGCGGCGGTGACCCAAGATCTTTCTAAGACGTACCCTGAAACAGTGTGTTTAGGAAGAAGAAATTGAGGGATTGGGGCAGAATAACGGCAAATATGGAGGAAATAGGGCAGTCTTCTGGAAACAGTGGCAATCGAAGGCGGGGATTGGAGAGCTTTCGTAGACGTAGCTGGAAGCATCTGGCCGGCCGGGCTGCGATTCGGGCGAAATTGTGACGATGGGTTACTGCGACCACTCCGGGCTGCGCTTGGCGAGGAAGGCGTTGATCCCCTCGGCGGTATCCTCCATCATCATGTTGGTGGTCATCACGCTGCCCGTGTGGAGATAGGCCTGCTCGACCGGCATCTCGAGCTGTTCGTAGAAAGCGCGCTTGCCGATCCGCACCGCGCCGCCAAGCTTGGCCGCGACGGTTTGCGCCAGGTGCAGCGTCTCATCCTGCAATGCGTCCGGCGCAACGGCGCGGTTGATCAGGCCGATCTCGACCGCGCGATCCGCGTCGACAAAGGCGCCCGTCGTCAGCATCTCGAATGCCTGCTTGCGCGGCACATTGCGGCTGAGCGCGACCATCGGCGTCGAGCAGAAGAGGCCGATATTGACGCCATTGACACCAAAGCGGGTGCCTTGCGCCGCCACGGCCATGTCGCAGGAGGCGACCAGCTGGCATCCGGCAGCGGCGGCGACGCCGTGGACTTCGGCGATGACGGGCTGGGGCAGGGCGCGAATGGCCATCATCACGGCCGAGCAGCGCGCGAAGAGATCGGCGAAATACGCCTGGCCGCCGTCCTCGGCCGCGCGGCCTGCCGTCATCTCCTTGAGGTCATGGCCCGCGCAGAACGCCTTGCCTGCACCCGCAAGGATTACGGCGCGGATGTGCGGTTGACCGTCGAGTGTATCGAATTCGGCCTTGAGGGCGGCCAGCATGGCATCGCTCAACGCATTGAGGCGCTCGGGCGCGTTCAGGGTCAGCCTAGCCACGGCCCCGCTATCGGCTCGCGTGATCATCGCCATCTTGTCGCTCCTTGTGATAGTCGCCTATGTGTAGCGGCGACATGGCGTGGAGGAAAGCATGAACCCCAAGATGACCCTGGCAGAACTGACGGATTTCATGGCGCGCGAATTTCCGCAGGTGGCGCACGATTTCGCCATCGACGATCTGCGCCCCATGCATCTGTCGCTGCGCCTCAAGGTGAAGGAGCTTCACCTGCGCCCCGGCGGCACCGTATCGGGTCCGGCGATCTTTGCACTGGCCGATGTGGGCATGTATCTGGCTGTTCTCAGCATGATCGGCCCCGAAGCGCTGGCCGTGACGACCAATTGCAGCATTGATTTCATGCGCAAGCCGCAGGCCGGAGCCGACATGATCGCCGATGTGCGCCTGCTGAAGCTGGGCCGCGTTCTGGCGGTGGGCGATGCACTGATCCGCTCGGACGGGGCCGACGCGCCCGCAGCGCGCGCCAGCCTCACCTACTCGATCCCGCCGGCGGCGTCCGGGCGGGGCTGAAAACGACCGTTTCCAGCAACTCTGTATGGGGTATTTAAATACCTAATTTTCAGGCCATTGTTTTTGCTATATAAATCGGTGTAAGCGCGTGTTGACGCGGCATGCGCCTGCTATATAACCCGCCCATCACCAAGGGGCAGGCCCAGCTTGCATCTCGTTCGACGTAATCAAGGATTCTGCGGTCATGAAGACATTCTCAGCGACACCGGCGGATATCGACAAGAAATGGATCATCATCGACGCCGAAGGCGTCGTGCTGGGCCGTCTTGCCTCGGTTATCGCCATGCGCCTGCGCGGCAAGCACAAGGCCAGTTTCACCCCCCATATGGACATGGGCGACAACGTCATCGTCATCAACGCCGAGAAGGTCCAACTGACCGGCAAGAAGCGTGACAAGCCGAACTACTGGCACACCGGCCATCCGGGCGGCATCAAATCGCGCACCACGGGCGAGATCCTCGAAGGGAAATTCCCCGAGCGCGTCGTGATGCAGGCGGTCAAGCGCATGCTGCCGGGCAACCGCCTGAGCCGCACGCAGATGACCAATCTGCGCGTCTATGCCGGCGGCGATCACCCCCACGAGGCGCAAAGCCCCGAGGTGCTGGACGTCAAAAACATGAACTCCAAGAACACGCGGGTGGCTTACTGATGGCTGACGAAATCAACTCCCTCGAAGAACTTTCCGCCGTGGCAACCGGCACCCCCGTTCAGGAGGCTGCCCCGCGCGAGCCCGTCCGCGACGAGCTGGGCCGCTCCTACGCGACCGGCAAGCGGAAGGACGCGGTCGCCCGCGTCTGGATCAAGCCCGGCTCCGGCAAGGTCACCGTCAATGGCAAGGAGCTGAACACGTATTTCGCGCGTCCGGTTCTGCAGATGATCCTGCGCCAGCCCTTCACGATCTCGGGGACCGAGGATCAGTTCGACGTGATGGCCACGGTCGTCGGTGGCGGTCTTTCGGGCCAGGCCGGTGCGGTCAAGCACGGCATCTCGAAGGCGCTGCAGCTCTATGATCCCAGCTTGCGCGGTGCGCTGAAGGCGGCAGGTTTCCTGACCCGCGACAGCCGCGTCGTTGAGCGCAAGAAATACGGCCGCCGCAAGGCCCGCCGTAGCTTCCAGTTCTCCAAGCGTTAACACGCACTTGGACCACCACAACATGGAAAGGGGCGCGACGGGGAAACCGCCGCGCCTCTTTTGCCATCGGGTGTCTGCCTGCGCTGCGCCTTCCTAACTGCTGGATTCTCTTGCCTCATGCGTTACAGGCCTGAAATCGACGGATTGCGCGCGGTCGCGGTCATTCCGGTCATCCTCTTTCATGCAGGATTCGCGCCCTTTGCCGGCGGTTATGTCGGCGTCGATGTCTTTTTCGTCATCAGCGGCTACCTGATCACTACCATTCTCATCTCCGAGCGTGAGGCTGGCACCTATTCGCTACTGGACTTCTACGAGCGCCGCGCGCGCCGCATTCTGCCCGCGCTTTTTCTCGTGATGCTCTGCACCATTCCGTTCGCATGGCGCTGGTTGGCGCCCGGCCCCTTCGATGACTATGCGCGCAGCGGCGCCTTTGCATCGCTCTTCATCTCGAACATTCATTTTCTGGAAAAGTCATCCTACTACGACATTGGCTCGGCCCTTCGTCCGCTACTGCACACCTGGAGCCTGGCGGTGGCAGAGCAGTTTTATCTGCTCTTTCCGCTGGTCTTGCTGCCGCTGGGTGCATTCGCGCGTGCCAAATTCATTGGTGTGTTTCTGATCCTGTCGATTCTGTCGCTGGCGCTGGCAGAATGGGGGTGGCGCAACTATCCCGGAGAGAACTTCTATTTCACCTTTTCTCGCCTGTGGGAGCTTTTGGCAGGGTCGATCTGTGCCGCAGTCCTCTATGCACGGCCCCGGATGCGAAGTGACATTGCAGCGTTGGCGGGTCTGGGGCTAATCCTCTGGGCGGTGTTTAATTATTCGGAGGCGACACCTTTTCCGTCGGTCTATGCGCTGGTTCCCATCATCGGGTCTGCGCTGGTGATACTCTTCGCAGACACGGGCACATGGGCTGCGCGCGCGCTGAGCGTGGGGCCGATGGTTTGGGTCGGGCTTGTCAGTTACAGCGCCTATCTGTGGCATCAGCCGCTTTTTGCCTTTACCCGAATTCGCAGCATCGCCGAGCCGCCTTTGTGGGTCATGGCGCTTTTGTCGCTGGTCACGCTGCTGCTGGCCTGGCTGACAATGCGCTATGTCGAGACACCGTTTCGCCGACGCCGTCTGCTGGCGACGCGCCGAGGCTTGCTGAGCGTCAGTGCAGCAGGGATCGCGGGCTTTGCCGCATTGGGTTTTTCGGGGGTGGCAACGGACGGCTATCCGAGTCGTCTCGAACACATGGCGCCCGGCGTCACCACTGCCATGAGAACTCAGCTGCTGACCGAGCGGGTTGGCTCGGAATGTCTTGACGGCACCGGGCAGATCGAAGAGGAGCTCTGCGCAATGTACCGCCCGGAACACGGCGCGGGCGGCACAGCCGCCTATCCCCGGGTAGCCGTCCTGGGCGACAGTCATGCCAAGGCGCTGCAGCCCGGCTTTGCGCTGATGGCCGAGGAGCACGGGGTAGAGGTGCAGTTGGCGGCGCAGGGTGCCTGCCCACCCCTTCTCGGGGTCTATCTAGCAAAGGGCGACACCTATTCGCGGGACTGCCATGAGTTTATGCGCCAAGCCGCAGAAACTGTCGTCGCGCGAGACATCGGGACCGTCTATCTGGTCGCGCGGTGGAGCCTTTATGCGTCCGGTGAATACGCTGACAGCAAGCCAACCTATGCGCTGGCGGAGAGCTTTGGTGCGCAGCAGGTACGCTCGGAGCAGCGGCTCGCCAATTTCGAAGCGGCGCTGGCGCGGACGCTGGAATATTACCAAAAGGCTAGGGTGCGGGTCGTCCTTGTGGGGCAGGTGCCACTGCAGCACGTGATTGCTCAGACGATGATCGAGCAGTCGATCCTGTCGGGCTTGGAATGGGAGCAGGCCGCGCAGAAATTCGAAGGCAGCTTCGTGGCACAGGATACGTTCAAGGCTTTCAGCCACGCCGTGGATGAGGTTCTGGCGCGGCAGGCGGCAGCGCATGGAGCCGAGGTTCTGATGCTGGCCGATCATTTTGCCGAGGGCGGCAATTATGCGTGGATGCGCGATGGCCTGTCTCTCTACCACGATACGAATCATCTGTCTGTCGCCGGTGCGCTTGGCCTCGCGGCACTCTTGTCGGAAAGCTACGGCGCGCGCTGACGAGGCCGCGCTTAGACGGGTGTCAGCCGTCCTGCGGGATCAGCCCCAGCCCTCGCAGGTAGATGCCGATGCCCGATTCCAGCAGATCCTCGGGTGCGAACGGGCTGGCCGTGCCGGGCGCGCCGCGCGCAAAGAGTTCGACCACACCGTGGCTCATGGCCCAGATATGGGCGGAGAACATCGTGGCAGGCGGGCGCTGACCCTCGGGGATGTGTTGGCAAAGCTGGGCAGCGGCGGAATCGAGGACGCGCCGCGCGGCGAGGGCGGCGGCGGCAAGTTCGGGCGTGCGGTTGACCGAGATGCCGCTTTCGAACATGGCGATGTAATGGCCGGGGTGCTTACGGGCAAAGGCCAGATAGGCGCGGCCCGTCGCCTCGAACGCGGCAAGCGCCGACGGGGCGCCGCCGTTATAGGCATGCTCCATCAGCGCGCCGAACATCTCGTAACCTTGCAGTGCCGCCTCGGCGATCAGATCCTCGCGGCCGCTGAAATGGCGGTAGACGGCGGCGGGGGTCACGCCAGCGCGGGCGGCCGCCTCTGACAGCGTAAAGCCTGTCGGGCCCTTGGCTTCGATCAGTTCCAGAGCGGCCTCGACGAGGGCTTGGCGCAGATTGCCATGATGATAGCCGCGCTTTGCCACTTAATCGATCTTGCCGTCGGACCAGAGGGCGGGGCCGCCGGTGATTTTGCCATCGACCGGGCCGATGGCCTCGGGATCCTTGCCCTCGTACGGCACCGCGTTCAGCAAGTGCCGCATGACCGCAAGACGCGCGCGACGCTTGTCATCGGCGCGAATCACGGTCCAGGGGGCGTGGCTGGTTTGGGTGCGGGCCAGGGTTTCGGTGATGGCCTCGGAATAGGCGTCCCATTTCTTGAGGCCTTCGACGTCGATCCAGCTGAGTTTCCAATGCTTGAGCCGGTCGCTCTCGCGCGCGAGGAAGCGGCGCAACTGCTCGGCCCGGCCCACGTTCAGCCAGAACTTGAGCAGGATGATGCCGTCCTGCACCAGCATCTTCTCGAACGCGGGGGCCTGATCGAAAAACAGGGCGCGCTCGGCCTCGGTGCAAAAGCCGAAGACATGCTCGACCACGCCGCGATTATACCAGCTGCGGTCAAAAGAGACGATCTGGCCCGCGGCGGGCAGATGATCCACGTAGCGCTGGAAATACCACTCTGTCGCCTCGGTATCTGATGGTTTGGGCAGGGCGACGACGCGCGCGCCGCGCGGATTGAGGTTGAGATGGGTGCGCTTGATCGCGCCGCCCTTGCCGGCGGCATCCCGCCCCTCGAAGACGGTGGCGATGCGCGCGCCGCTGGATTTGATCCAGGACTGCATCTTGACCAGTTCGATCTGCAGGAGGTCGAACTGCTTTTCATAGGCTTTGCGCTTCATGCGGCGGTCATAGGGGTAATCCGGGCCAATGATGTCGTTCTTTTCGGCGCTATGGATCGCTTCGCGCAGATGCGCGGCGTCGTCGCTGTGGAAAAAGGCGCTGATGGCACCGTCAAAAGGAAGGCTCATGAGGGCGGTCTCTCCCGTGTCGGCCCAGTATGGGGCGGCGGGGGCTAGGGTGCAATCACTGCGCTACAGCCCGGCGCGTGCTGCCGCGCGGTCAATGGCGTCGACAACGGCATCCTCGGCCACGTGCTGCAGCATATGACCCATACCCTCGAGGCGGGTGAGGGTCGCACCCGCGATCTGATCGACCAGCTTGGCGGAGTGGATCTGTAGGCCCACGGTGGTATCGGCGGTGCCGTGAAGGATCTCGGTCGGGGCGGTGATCTGCGCGTATTGCGGGACCAGTTGTTTGATCTCGCCCAGAAGGTTGGCGCGTTGATCGGCATTGGCGCGCAGCGACACGCGGCGCAGGGTGAGGGGCGCCGCGATGGACCCGGCATAGCCGTCGGGCGCGCTCTGCGGCTCGAACACCGCCTCGACCGAGGAGGTGACGACCGATTCCGGGATAAAGGCCGTGATCAGCGGCACGACCAGCGCCTGGCCCAATCCGGATGAGGTAATCTGATAAAAGGTGCCAAGGCCGGTGTCCCAAGGGTTGGACGCCGCGGCCACGGGGATCAGGGCCGCTACATCCTCGGGGTATTCTGCGGCCCAGGCCAGCGCGACCGCGCCGCCATAGCTTTGGCCCATGACGATAGGACGATCGGCGCCAAGCTGCGCCGCGGCGGCGCGTAGAAGGGTGGCCTGCTGTTGCAGCGTCGCGCCTGACCTGTTCATCTGCTCGGTATAGCCAAGGCCGGGGCGGTCAAAGACGATGACGCGATAGCGCTCGGCCAAGCGCGGCGCGAGGCTGAAGGTCATGTCGCGAGTATTCCCGCTGGCCCCGTGGATCAGCACCAGGTCCGGGGCAGTTCCGGCCTCAGGGCCCATGACGACCGCATGCACCCGAACGCCGTCCACGTCGAGGATCTGCCCCTCGGGCGGGTATTCCGCGACGGCCCGCCTCTCGCGCAGGGTGGCGATGATGTGAACGGCGGCGACTAGAACGGCCAGTAAAATCGCGATATAGATCATGGCTTTGAGCAAGGGATCATATCCCGATGGCATCGATGTCGTAGGGCACCGTTTGGTAGATCATCGAAATCCAGTTGCCATAGAGCAGATGCGCATGGCTGCGCCAGCGATTGCGCGGGGCCTTGGTGGGATCGTCATCGGGATAATAGTTGCAGGGCACGTTGATGGGCGTGCCGGCGGCGGCATCGCGGTCATATTCCTGCTTCAGCGTGTCGCTGTCATACTCGAAATGGTTGAAGACATAGAGCGCGCGGTGCAGCGAATCCTCCACAAGGCAGGGGCCTACTTCATTGGAATGAAGCAGGGTGGTCAGGCCCGGCGCGGCGTCGATCTCGGCCTTGCGCATTTCTGTCCAGCGGCTAACAGGGATCACCATATCGTCGGAAAATCCGCGCAGATAAGGCGAGGCGGGTTCCATGTTCTCATGCCGGAAGCAGCCGAAGGCCTTGGCGGGCAGCATGTGTTTCCCCACACCGTGGAAATGGTTGATCATCGCCATGCCACCCCAGCAGACGCCAAAAGTGGAATGGACATGGGTCTGTGTCCAATCAAAGACGCGGCTAAGTTCGTCCCAATAGGTCACGTCGTGGAAGTCCAGATGCTCGATCGGCGCGCCGGTGATGATGAGGCCGTCAAACTTCTCGTCGGTCGCCTCGACCTCGGCGAAGGAGCGGTAGAAGCTCTCCATGTGATCGGCGGCGGTATTCCTGGTCTGATGCTCGCTCATTCGGATGAGGCTTAGCTCGATCTGTAGGGGAGTGGCGCCGATCAGCCGGGCAAACTGGTTCTCTGTCTGGATCTTCTTGGGCATCAGGTTCAGCAGTCCGATGCGCAGGGGGCGGATATCCTGACGGGCTGCCTGATCCTCATCCATGACCATGACGCCTTCGCGCGTGAGCACGTCATAGGCGGGCAGGTCGGCGGGGATCTTGATGGGCATGGGTCAGGTCGTCCTTCTCGGGGAAAGGCTTAGGTAGGCGCTCCGGCGCGGCGCTCAAGGGCGTCCGCGATCCGCGCGTTGAAACTGTCCGCATCGGTGATGCTTTCGACGTCCGAGGGGGTCAGCGTGATGCCCCACGGCGCCATCGCCTCGTAGCGCGGTTTGCGGTGCGCCAGCGCGCGCGCATAGGTCCAGCGGATGAAGGCATCCGGATCAACATCGGCTTCGACGTATTTGTTTTCGCGCAGATATTCGTCCCAGACGCGGGTCAGGAACTCGGGCTGGTAGGCCATCGGCTTGGGCGCGCAGTCAAAGCGGCGGATCAGCTCGGCCGTATGCGCCTCGCTGCCCTCCAGATAGACCAGCAGGCAATGCTGCGACAGCTCGGTCAACAGCGGATCGGCGGGATCACTGCCTTCCACCCATTCGCAGATCGACCCGCCTGTATCGCAAATGAAGTTGGGATAGCCATAAAGCCGCACGGCCCGGTCAATGAAATAGCCGGTGTCATTGAGGGCGGCAATCTCGGCCCGGCGGAAATGCTCCTGCCTTGCGCGATACTCGGCGATGGGCATGCCGCCGCGGGCGGGATCGCCGGGTTTGCCCAGATAGGTCGAGACCGGAGCGAGGTTGTTGAAGGTGATGTTCGACCCGATATAGATCGAGTCGGACAGCAGCAGATCGCGCAGGAAAGGGACCTGCATCGCGTGCGCCTTGGCGTTGTCTGCAATAAGCTCGCCCATGTAGCGCGTGCCGATACGGTAGTCGATCGAGTAGTGGAACCACCCGCCGGCGCTGCGCAGCATGTTCGCGAGATGCGTCTTGCCGAGGCCCGACATGCCATAGAACAGCACGTGTTTCGTGGGCGCGGCGCGCCAGGTGTCAGCGTCAGGGTACAGCATGAGGCGCCTCGGTTGTTGCCGTGCAATCCGTAGCCAGCACGGCGGGGCGCGTCAAATCAATAGCGGCGGGCAGGGGCCTAAGCCCCTGCCGCACCTGTTCAGAAGGAGACGCCGATCTTCATGGCAACAGCCACGGCGTCATTGCCGGTGAGGACCGCGCGCGGTGCATCGGGCGTGCCGGTCTCTGCGATGGCATCGCCGATCCAGATATAGCGCACGCCGCCCGAAAGGGTCACGGCGTCGGTCACGCGATACTCGCCGCCCAGCGATACCGCTTGCTTGCCCTTGGTCGGCGACAGGGGCGAGACGAGGTCGTTGCCGGTCTCATCTTCGTAGATGTAACTGATGCGCGCCGAAAACTTTTCGGTAAAGCGGCGTCCGATACCCAGCTCGTAGGTCCAGGAATCGTCCAGCTCAGTCAGGTTGGGCGCCGGGCCGCTGGGCGGGTCCAGCGTGAAGACGCTGTATTCGGACCAGCGGATGCTGCCGAAGGCCAGTGTATCCGGCGCGATGCCGGATTGGGCCTGCAGTTTGACACTCTGCGGCAACTTCGTGGTGGTCTCGCCCAAGGAAAGCACTGGACCGCCGCCGGGGAAAGTCTCGATCGCCGGCATGTCCAGCTCGACCTCGGAGTGGTAGGTCAGAGCGGCGCGAAACGCGATGTCGGGGATCTCATAGGCCGCGCCGAGAATGTAGCCGACTGCCTGATCGGACCTGAAATTGACATTATAGCCATTCAGCGCAGTGCCCGGAGGTCCTCCATATGCGAGGCCGGACAGGGTCACCTGGCCCTCGGCCCTGACGACGCGGGGGCCACCATAGACGGACATCCCGTTGCCGAACTGATAGCGCACCAGCATGTTCAGCGCAGTGGTATCCGCGTCGGCGAGAGTGCGGCCCAACAGGGTGGTCGCGGGATCGCCATTATATTGGACATCGACGCCGTAAGGCTGATCCTGGAAAAGCGCCAAGGAAATCTGATCGGTCAGCTGAAATTTGAGTCCGCTGCCGACCAGAGAATAGCTGTTGGCTAGATTCGAGATCGAATTACCCAGCAGATCGCGCCCCGTAACGGTGGGGTCGACAAAGGTATAGGACAGCTCGGCATAGTTGCCAGGCTGGAATATGATGTCTATTGGCGTCTGGTTCTGATCGAGATTTCCTGCATGGCCCAGGCCAGTCGTCAGGGCAAGGGTCGATGCCGCCGCCAGAGTCTTGTATTTCATCTTCGCACTCCTCCCAAAGTGGTAAGGAGCTTATCATGAGGCGGTGGGAATACGAGGCGGCGCTTACTTCTCAAAGGCGTAGTGATCGGCCTGCGTCACAAAAATGATACATCGCGCGCGCGAGGCTCATTCCCACTCGATGGTGCCCGGCGGTTTGCTGGTGATGTCATAGGTCACGCGGTTGATGCCGCGCACTTCATTGATGATGCGCGTCGCCGTCTCGCCGAGGAAATCGTGGCTGAAGGGGTAGTAATCCGCGGTCATGCCGTCGACGGAGGTCACCGCACGCAGCGCACAGGCAAAATCATAGGTGCGTCCGTCGCCCATGACGCCCACGGTGCGCACGGGCAGGATGGCGACGAAAGCCTGCCAGATCTCGTCATAAAGTCCGTGCTTGCGAATCTGGTCGATATAGACCGCATCGGCCTTGCGCAGAATTTCCAGTTTCTCCCGCGTGATCTCGCCGGGGCAGCGGATGGCGAGGCCGGGGCCGGGGAAGGGGTGGCGCCCAATGAAGCTGGCCGGAAGGCCAAGCTCCATGCCGAGGGCGCGCACCTCGTCCTTGAACAGCTCGCGCAGCGGCTCGATCAGCTTGAGGCCCATCTTTTCGGGCAAGCCGCCGACATTATGATGCGACTTGATTGTGACCGAGGGGCCTCCCGAGAAGCTGACCGATTCGATGACGTCGGGATAGAGCGTGCCTTGCGCGAGGAATTCCGCGCCCTCGATTTCGTTCGCGTATTTCTGGAACACATCGATGAAGAGGCGGCCGATGATCTTCCTCTTGGTTTCCGGATCGCTTTCGCCGTCAAGCTCACCCAAAAAGAGCTCCGCCTCGTCGGCGTGGATCAGCGGGATGTTGTAATGGTCGCGGAACATCGTGACCACTTCATCCGCTTCGCCCTGCCGCAGAAGGCCATGATCGACGAAAACGCAAATGAGCTGATCGCCGATCGCCTCGTGAATCAGCACGGCGGCAACGGAGGAATCGACACCGCCCGAGAGGCCGCAGATCACCTGTTTGTCGCCAACCTGCTCTCGGATGAGGCGCACGGCCTCTTCGCGGTAGGCGGCCATGGTCCAGTCGCCGGTAAAACCTGCGTCCTGGATGAAATTCTGGTAGAGCGTCTTGCCGTTCGGGGTGTGATGCACCTCGGGGTGGAATTGCACGGCATAAAAGCGGCGCTCGAGGTCGGCGGTCACGGCAAAGGGCGCACCGGGCGAGGTGCCGTAGATCTCAAAACCGGGAGCGAGGGCGGCCACGTGATCGCCGTGGCTCATCCAGACCTGCTCGCGCGCCTCTAGGAACCAGCCATTCAGCAGGTCGATGCGCGTCTCGGCCGGGGTGACATAGGCGCGTCCGAATTCGGCGGTGCCGTCACCGCGCTCCACCTTGCCGCCCAGCATGTGCATCATTACCTGCTGGCCATAGCAGATGCCCAGAACGGGCACGCCCATCTCGAAAACCTTCATCGGCGGGCGCGGCGAGCCTTCGTCCATGACGCTGGCCGGGCCACCCGACAGGATGATGGCGCGCGGCTGCATCTCGTCCAGGAAGGCGTCGGTGACGTTCTGGAACGGATGGATTTCGCAATAGACATCCAGCTCGCGCAGGCGGCGCGCAATCAGCTGCGTCACCTGTGAGCCGAAGTCGATGATAAGAAGGCGTTCGTGATGTATCTCGGTCATGCCAGCCTAGTAGGCCGCGCCGCGGTTTTGCGCAAGAGGCCGAGGGTCATTTGCGCCATCGCCGCAGGCCAGCGGCGCAAGAGGGCCGGCCATGTCGCTTTCCCCCCGCAAATGGCGCAAACCGGCGCCGGCGTGCGCGGACGCTGCGATATGAGGGGCCATCAATTGGCCCCGCGCGCGGGGCGCTCAGCATTGCGAAGGGGCATATCATGGCAGAAGCAGCAGCCGGCAGACGGACACGTGGGGGCGGAGGCGCCGCCCGCCGCGCCGAGCGGACCGCCGTCAGCGTCGAGACCGCCAAGTATATCGAGAGAAATATCCCCGTTTATGAGCTGCTCAACGAGGAGGCGCTGGAGATCATCGAGCAGAACGCCGAGACGGTGCTGGCAGAGATCGGCGTCAACGTGGTGGACAATCCCGCGGCCCTCGACCGCTGGCGCGAAGCGGGCGCCGATGTTGACGGCGAGCGCGTGCGCATCCCCCGCGGCCTTGCCCGCAAGCTGTGCGAAACCGCGCCCAGCCGCTATACGCAACATGCCCGCAATCCCGAGCGCAACATAGAGGTCGGCGGCGGCACCCTCGTGACCGCGCCGGTCTATGGCCCGCCCTTCGTGCGCGACATGGAAGGCGGCCGGCGCTATGCGACGATGGACGATTTCCGCAAATTCGTGAAGCTGGGATACATGTCCAAATGGCTGCACATGTCGGGCGGTACAGTCTGCGAGCCGACGGACATTCCGGTGAACAAGCGTCATCTGGACATGCTCTATGCCCACATGACCCTGTCGGACAAGCCGTTCATGGGCTCGGTCACCGAGCCGAGTCGTGCGCAGGACAGCGTGGATATGTGCAGCATCCTCTTTGGCGAGCAGTTCGTGCAGGACAACACGGTGATGACATCGCTCATCAACGTGAACTCGCCGCTGACCTTCGACGATGTGATGATGGGCGCGCTCGAGGTGTATGCCGAGAACAACCAGGCCTGCATCATCTCGCCTTTCATTGTGGGCGGTGCGATGGCGCCGGTGTCGGTCATCGGCACGCTGACGCAGGTTCTGGCCGAGGTGATGGCGGGCGTCGCCTATAGCCAGCTGGTGCGCCCCGGCGCGCCGGTGATCTTCGGCGCTTTCGTCACCTCCATCGACATGAATTCGGGCGCGCCCACCTTCGGCACACCCGAGGCGAGTCATATCCTATATGGCGCGGGTCAGCTGGCGCGCCGGATGAACCTGCCATTCCGCTCGGGCGGTGGGCTCTGCGGCTCCAAGCTGCCCGATGCGCAGGCGGCTTACGAATCGGCGCATACGCTGAACGCGGCGCTGATGGGCGGCGTGAACTTCATGCTGCACAGCTGCGGCTGGCTGGAGGGCGGGCTGGTTGCGGGCTTCGAGAAATTCGTGATGGATGCTGACCAGCTGGGCGTTCTGCACAATCTGGCGCGCGGGGTGCAGTGGGACGAGAACGGTCAGGCGATGGATGCGCTGCGCGAGGTCGGGCCGGGCGGCCATTTCCTCGGCTGTGCGCATACGCAGGCCAACTTCAAGGATGCGTTCTGGCGCACCGAATTGCTGGACTACAAGCCCTTCGAGACCTGGGACGAGGAAGGCGCGCGCGACACGATGACGCTTGCCAATCTGCGCATGCACCGGATGCTGGACACGTATCAGCGGCCGTCGCTCGATCAGGGTATTACCGATGCGCTGGATGAATACGTGGCCAAGAAAAAGGCGTCGATGCCCGACGCCTTCATGTAAGCTTCTCAAGATAGCACGCGGCCGCTTTTCAGGCCGCGTGTGCCCCTGTGCCGCGCAGGATGCGTGCCTCGCCCATCATTGCGATCAGGATTTCCACATGGCGCGTGGCCGAGTAGCCGCCCGTGCCAATCTGGCGCTGCTGGTTCAGCGCTTCTTCCATCTCGACCAGCCTCTCCAGGGCTGCGGCGCTGCGCGGCAATGCGCCATAGCCGAAATGGCGGCGCAGATGCGCGTCGCGCCGGTATTCGGCAGCGCCGATCCGCGCCGCGCGGATCAAAAGGCGCGGGCGGCGCAGGGTGTCGAGGGCTTTCAGGATATCATGCATCACGGGTCTCCGAACTGAATTGCGGCCTTTTCATGGCACAACTATGGCGGGTGTTGCGCAAAGCGGAGATTCTGCGGTCGCTGCACTTCAAGTTTGTTTACCGTTTAGCAACCAATGTTGCCAACACGTTGACAATTAACGGACCGGTAACTTTTTCTCGCATAGGTTGTATCCAAGGACGTGGATAAGTCTGTGGATAATCAGCGATGGCGCGGGGCCAAATTCCGCCGGGAACATCGCGGTCAGGCAAAAGAAGGGTAGAGATGTTGAATCGGGGAACAGACAGCGTCGGTGCGCGCAGCGTGCCGTCATGGGTGCCGCATGGGGCGAAGCTATATCTCGCCCATACCGAGCAGGGATCGTCGATCCGTGCCCTGGCGCGGCAGAACGGTTGTCATGCCTCGACGGTTCTGCGCCGCATCCGCCAATTCGAGACCCGCCGCGACGATCCGATGGTGGACGAGGCGCTGCGCCGTCTCGGCTGCCATGTCGCTCCAGGAGAAAAGATCGGTCCCCTGCATCAGGAGACTGCCATGAAAGCCAAACCCCAAGAAAGCGCCAATGACGTGGCCGAAGTGACCGAAGCGCAGCTGATGCGCGAGGCTGGACGGATCCTGCGCCGCCTCGCCGAGACGGGGGCGGTGCTGGCCGTCGCGGCGCAGATGGAAAAGGCGGTAGTTGTGCGCGGCGATGGGGCGGCGGATCCGACCCGGACTGCGGTGGTCGACCGCGCCGTGGCCGAGGCGATGGCCCTGAAGGGCTGGATCGCCTGCGATGCGCCGGGCCGCCTTGCGCGCTATCACATCACCAAGGCGGGGCGCGCGGCGCTGGGGGGGCTTTTGGCCGAGGCCGAAAACCGGGCCTCCGGCTTTGCCGACGCTCAGGCGCCCTTCAGCGCGCGAGAGGAGGTCGCCGCCCCGCGCCGTATGCGCTATTCGGCCAATGAGAGCCCGCTTCTGGCACTGGCGCGGCGGCGCGACCGAGATGGCACGCGTTTCATCCCCGAGGATCTGGTGCGCGCGGGCGAGCGTCTGCGCGAAGATTTCGAGCTGAGCCAGATGGGCCCGCGCGTGACGCAGGACTGGAGCCGTTTTTTGACGACGCCGGGCGGGGGGGACAATGCAGGCGGTCATGCGCGCGGCTTCGAGGCGGCGCGCCGCCGCGTCGAGGGCGCGCTGCATGATCTGGGGCCGGGCCTGGGCGATATCGCTCTGCGTTGCTGTTGCCACCTTGAGGGGCTGGAGAAGGCGGAACAGCGGATGGGCTGGTCCGCGCGCTCGGGCAAGATCGTGCTGCGCATCGCGCTGCAGCGGCTCAAGCGCCATTATGAAAGCCTTGGTGAGGCCGGCGGGATGATCGGCTAGCCGCCCACCACCGCGCCGACGACGAAGGCGACGAGGGC
The DNA here is from genome assembly GCF_043355935.2 of Roseovarius roseus. Taxonomy (NCBI): domain Bacteria; kingdom Pseudomonadati; phylum Pseudomonadota; class Alphaproteobacteria; order Rhodobacterales; family Roseobacteraceae; genus Roseovarius; species Roseovarius roseus. The sequence continues at coordinate 515,076 of NZ_JBHFPE020000001.1, forward strand.
ACAGACGGTGCCGACCATCACCGTCTCGCCCACCGTGCGCACCAATCGCTCGCCTGTGGCGTTCCAGCGCACGACGCCCAGCGCCACCAGCGCCGCGCCCGTGCTGCACACCGACAGCCAGAAGGTCTGCGAGGTTGGCTCCAGCACGAAGTAAGGAACCAGTGGCACCGCGCCGAACACGACGAATGAGGCGAAGGTCATCAGTCCCGAGAGGGCAGGGCTATCCTCGTCCGGGTCCAGCATGCCGAATTCGTAGGTCATCATCAGATCGGCCATCAGATCGGGATGGCGCGCGACGATGGTCGTCAGCGTATCCGCCTCGCCCGAGGGCACGCCGCGCTGGCGCAGGATCTCGAACAGCTCCATGCGCTCATGCTCGGGGTCCTCGATGATCTCGCACATCTCGCTGGCGCGGCGATTGCGGTAGAGGTCGTGCTGCGACCGGGTGGAGAGGAAATCGCCCAGCCCCATGCTGACCGCATCGGCAAAGAGGTTGGCAAGGCCGAAGACCAGCACAGCGACGCCGCCGATCTGCGCTACGCCATCGGCCTGCGCGCCGGCGAATCCGGCCACGATGGCAAAGGTGGTGACGATGCCGTCATTGCCGCCATAGACGATCTGCTTGAGAAATTCCTGCATCCGCCCGAGAGCATGCGCCTCGCGTCGATGTGCCTGCCAATCCATGCCTGTCCCTCGCTCGCTGCCGCGATCCTATGGGCGTGCGCGCCTATCGTCCAGCGGGGGGCTGACAGAAAAAGAGCGGGCCGTGAAGCCCGCTCTTTCGTAGTCTCGGTTTAGAACCGGATCACTTCAGATCGAAGCGGTCGGCCTCCATCACCTTGGTCCAGGCGGCGACGAAATCGCGGACAAAGCGGGGGCCTGCATCGTCCTGGCCATAGACTTCGGCCACGGCGCGCAGTTGCGAGTTGGAGCCAAAGACCAGATCGGCGCGCGTGCCGGTCCAGCGGCGCTCGCCGGTCTTGCGGTCCTTGGCCTCGAAATGGTCCTGACCTTCATCGGTCGAGAGCCATTCGATATCCATGCCCAGCAGGTTGACGAAAAAGTCGTTCGTCAGCTGGCCGGGACGGTCCGTCAGAACGCCGTCCTTGCTGCCGCCGTGATTGGCGTCCAGTGCGCGCAAGCCGCCGACCAGCACTGCCATCTCGGGCGCGTTGAGGCCCAGAAGCTGTGCGCGGTCGATCAGCAGATGCTCGGCCTTCACGCTGAATGTCTGCTTCTGGTAGTTCCGGAAGCCATCGACGATAGGCTCGAGCACATCGAAGCTCTCGACATCGGTCTGCTCGGCGGTGGCGTCAGTACGGCCGGGGTGGAAGGGCACCTCCACCTCGTATCCCGCATCTGCCGCTGCCTTCTCAACGGCTGCGACACCGCCCAGAACGATCAGATCGGCCATCGACACCTTCTTGGAGCCGGATTTACCGTCGAAATCGGCCTTGACCGCCTCCAGCTTGTCCAGAACCGAGGCGAGGCGCTTGGGATCGTTGCCCTCCCAGTCCTTTTGCGGGGCAAGCCGGATACGCGCGCCATTGGCGCCGCCGCGATTGTCTGAGCCGCGGAAGGTCGAGGCCGACGCCCATGCGACGAAGACCAGATCGCTGACGGGCAGGCCGCTGTCCAGGATCTGCGCCTTGAGCGTCTTGATGTCGCCCGCGTCGATCATGTCGTAGTTGGCGGTGGGAATCGGATCCTGCCAGATCAGATCCTCGGACGGCACGTCCTTGCCCAGATAGCGCGATTTCGGCCCCATGTCGCGGTGAGTCAGCTTGAACCACGCGCGTGAAAACGCCTCGGCGAAGGCTTTGGGATCCTTGTGGAAGCGGCGCGCGATCTTCTCGTATTCGGTGTCAAAACGCATCGACAGATCGGCCGTCGTCATCATCGGCGGATGCTTCTTCGATGTATCATGCGCATCGACGACCATGTGCTCGGGCTTTGGGTCTTTGGGAGTCCATTGCTGTGCGCCTGCGGGGCTCTTGGTCAGCACCCACTCATTGTCGAAAAGGACGTCGAAATAGCCCATGTCCCAAGTGGTCGGCTTGGGCTTCCACGCGCCCTCGATGCCGGATGTCAAAGTGTGGCCGCCAATGCCGGTTTCATGGCTGTTCTTCCAGCCAAGACCCATCTGCTCGATGCCGCCGGCCTCCGGCTCGGGGCCCATATAGATCGGGTCATTGGCACCATGCGCCTTGCCGAAGGTATGACCGCCCGCGATGAGAGCCACGGTTTCCTCGTCATTGACGCCCATGCGGGTGAACGTCTCGCGCACGTCATGGCCGGATGCCACGGGGTCGGGATTGCCGTCCGGGCCTTCGGGATTGACGTAAATCAGGCCCATCTGAACCGCCGCAAGCGGGTTGTCGAGCTCGCGTTCACCGTAATAGCGGCTGTTGTCCTTGTCAGAAGTTGCCAACCATTCTGTCTCGGCACCCCAGTAGACGTCTTCTTCGGGCGCGTAGATGTCGGCGCGGCCACCGCCGAAGCCAAAGACCGGCCCGCCCATTGACTCGATGGCGACGTTGCCCGCCATGATCAGCAGATCGGCCCAGCTGAGGTTGTCGCCGTATTTCTTCTTGATCGGCCAGAGCAGGCGGCGCGCCTTGTCGAGGTTGCCGTTATCGGGCCAGCTATTCAGCGGCGCAAAGCGCTGGTTGCCGGTGTTCGAGCCGCCGCGCCCGTCTGCGGTGCGGTAGGTGCCGGCGCTGTGCCACGCCATACGGATGAAGAGGGGGCCGTAATGGCCGTAATCCGCCGGCCACCAGTCCTGGCTATCGGTCATCAGTGCGTGCAGGTCCGCCTTGACCGCGTCGAGGTCAAGTTTCCTGAACGCCTCGGCATAGTTGAAATCCTCGCCCATCGGGTTTGGGCTGCGGCCGTGCTGATGCAGCACGTTGACCGGCAGCGCGTCGGGCCACCAGTCACGATTGGTGCGCTTTTTCTTGGATGTAACGGGGCATTTCAGATTGCCGTCCATGGGGACCTCCTTGGGCTGCGCGGGTCTGTCCCGGCGCGTCTGTGTCGTTTGTTTTCTCCGCACGGCGGGGGCCGTTTGGAATCATTCCAGATTGATCATGACCGCTACGCGCCATAAATGCAAATTGCAGTTTCTTCTTGTTGCGATAGGATTGCCTTATGAGCGTTACCCTCCGCCAGCTCGCCTATTTTCGCGCCTTGGCCGAGCATCGGCATTTCGGGCGCGCCGCCGCCGCCGTAGCCGTATCGCAGCCTGCGCTGTCGGTGCAGATCCGAGAGCTGGAGGCGACGCTGGGCCAGCCTCTGGTTGAACGGCGCGCGCGCGACGTAGTGCTGACCCCCTTTGGCCGATTGATGCTGACCCATGCCGAGGCGGTGGGCGAGGGCGTGCGGGCGATGGGCGATGCGGCGCGCTGGCATGGCGGGCTTTCGGGGCGGCTCCGCCTTGGCCTCATTCCGACGCTGGCGCCCTATCTGCTGCCCGGTGTGCTGGAGCGGCTGCGCAGCGGCGATATCTCAATGGATGTCTCGGTGCAGGAGGCCAAGACCGACCGGCTGATTGGCGATCTGACCGCCGGACGGCTGGACGCCGCTGTCATGGCGCTGCCGGTCGAGGCCGACGGGCTGATCGCGCGCCCGCTTTTCGAGGATCGCTTCTTGCTGGCCGGCAGCGCCGCGCGGCTGGATGCGCTGCAAAGCGCGGTGCGCACGCTGCGGCCTGACGATCTGGGCGCGCAGCAATTGCTGCTGCTGGAGGATGGTCACTGCCTGACCGATCAGGCGTTGGAGGCGTGCAAGCGGGGCAGGGGACACGGCCAGATCGACATGGGTGCCTCGTCGCTCGCCACGCTCACCCGGCTCGTGGCTGCGGGCTTTGGCCTGACGCTGATGCCGGAACTCGCCGCCGAGGAAGAACTGCGCGGCGCGCCCGGCCTCCGCCTTGTGCGGTTCGACGCGCCCGAGCCGCGGCGCACCATCTGCCTTGTGCGCCGCGCGTCGACCTCGGGCGACGGGTGGTTCGGACAGCTGGCCGAGGTGCTGACGCAAGTGGGGCAGGCGATCACACAAGGCGCCGCCGACGCTTACACGGGACCGCGCGAAATGGGCGGCGCGCGATGAGAGGCGAGACGCCGCACCCGGCAGCTTCGGCTGTGCTGGCAACTGCCGCCGTGCATGCCTATACTCACGCCAACTGACCACACCATTCGCGGGGACCAATTCGTGCGTGATCTGAAAATTCCGGCGCAGCGCCATCCCGAAAAGCAGCGCCGTCCCGACAATGCCCAGCCGAAGAAGCCTGACTGGATCCGCGTCAAGGCGCCGGGCGGGAAGGGTTATGCCGATACCGCCCGCATCATGCGCGACCATAACCTGACCACTGTCTGCGAAGAGGCAGGCTGTCCCAATGTGGGCGAATGCTGGTCCCAAGGGCACGCTACCATGATGATTATGGGCGAGGTCTGCACCCGCGCCTGCACGTTCTGCAATATCGCCACCGGCAAGCCGCCCGAGGACCTGGACGTGTTCGAGCCGGGCCGCGTCGCCGATGCGGTGCAGAAGCTGGGCCTGAATCACGTCGTCATCACCTCGGTCGACCGCGACGATGTCGAGGATGGCGGGGCCGAGCATTTTGCCCAGACCATCCGCGCCATCCGCCACCGCAGCCCCGGCACCACGATCGAGATCCTGACGCCCGACTTCCTCCATTGCGACCCTGCGGTCCTGCAAACGGTCGTCGATGCCAAGCCGGATGTGTTCAATCACAATCTTGAGACGGTGCCCGGTCTCTATCCTTCGGTGCGTCCCGGCGCGCGCTACTTCCACAGCTTGCGCCTCTTGCAGCGGGTCAAGGAAATGGACCCCGAGATTTTCACGAAGTCCGGCATCATGGTGGGGCTGGGCGAAGACCGCGCGGCCGTCCATCAGGTGATGGATGACATGCGCGCCGCCGATATCGATTTCCTGACCATCGGGCAGTATCTGCAACCGACGCCCAAGCACCATGTACTGGACCGGTTCGTCACGCCGGATGAGTTCAAGGCCTACGAAAAGGCGGCTTTCGGCAAGGGATTCCTGATGGTCTCGGCCACGCCGCTGACGCGCTCGTCCTATCATGCAGGCGATGATTTTGCCCGTCTGCGCAAGGCGCGGCTGGCCAAACTGGCAAAGCTCGCGGCGGTTTAATCCGCGACGGCGCGGCGTGCGGCATCCGCCATTTCGGGCACGAGGCGCTCGACAAGTAAAAGCGTTTCGCGCAGGCCTGCCTTGGGGTCATAGCTCTCGGGCAGGACATGCATGCGCTGCCAATAGCCGTCCGAAAGCGTGTCGATCCATTCCGCGATCCGGCTGATATCCTCCTTCGGCGCACCTTGCATCAGGGCCGCGCAAGCCTTGCGCACGGCGTCATTGCGCGCGGCATCGAACTGGGCCGAGATGGCGGCGTAATCAGGCGTGAACTTCTGCTCGCCCCAGAAGGCGAACCAGATCGACAGCGCCTCGGGGTTGCAGATGGAGGGATCGAAATCAGCGCGGATCAGCGCGATCAGGCGATCCTTGGGGTCATTCCCCGCATCTTCCAGCGCCTGCTCCCACGTCGCCTGATAGCGCTGATATTGATCGCGCAGCGCCTCGGTCAGCAGGCCGGCCTTGGATTTGAAGTAGAACACCGCGACGCCCTGCGACAGCTCGGCCTGCGCCGCCACTGTTGCGAGCGTTGTGCGGGCCAGCCCGTTCTGCGCGATCGAGCGCCATGTCGCATCCAGAAGTTGCTGGCGCCGCTTGTCGGCGTTTTCCTTGCGCTCTTTGCGCGGCTTGGCGGTCTGAGGTTTGCTCATCGGGGCACGTCGCTGGGTTGTGGCCTGTTTTAGTAGCGGGCTGGCTTGGCATACACCATAGCAAATTATTTGTTTGAGCGCTCAAAAAAACTTTTACCAGCCCAGCGATGTGCTATGCTCAGGGTAACATCAGCAGGAGACCCGGCATGACCAGCGCGACAATCGCACCCGATCTGACCACTTCGAATGAGCCCGCCACCGAGGAGCTGCATGACTGGGACCGTACCCATCAGTTGCACCCGTGGGCCGCGATGGATGACTGGCGCGGCTACGATCATATGATGGTCGACGCCGCCAAGGGCATCTACCTGTGGGATTCCACGGGCAAGCGCTTCATCGACGGGCCGGGGGGCATGTGGTGCGTCCAGATCGGCTATGGCCGGCAGGAGATGGCGGATGCCATCTCGGCCCAGGTGATGAAGCTGCCCTATACTTCACCCTGGACCACGGTGACCGAGCCTTCGGCGCTCTTGGCCAAGAAGCTGGCCGATCTCGCGCCGGGCGATCTCAACAACGTCTTCTTCACGACCGGTGGCTCGACCGCCGTGGATACCGCCATCCGCACGGTGCACTTCATGAACAATCGCCTCGGGCGCCCGGACAAGAAGATCGTGATCGCCCGCGAAAAGGGCTATCACGGCTCGACTTATCTTGCCTCCTCCGTCACGGGCAAGGAGCGGGACAAATCCCGCTTTGACGTCGAAGAGCGCCTTGTGCGTTTCCTGCCTGACGTCAATCCCTATCGCCGTCCCGAGGGGATGAGCGTTGCCGACTGGTGCGACGAGAAGGTGGCCGACCTGGAGAATATGATCGCCGAGGTCGGCGCCGAGAATGTCGGCGCCTTCATCGCCGAGCCGATCCTTTGCTCGGGCGGCGTCATCATCCCGCCCGAAGGCTATCACAAGCGCACACATGACATCTGCAAGGCGCACGACATCCTCTATATCTCGGACGAGGTGGTCACCGCTTTTGGCCGGCTTGGCCATTGGTTCGCATCGCAGGACGTATTCGGCATCACGCCCGACATCATCACCTGCGCCAAGGGGCTGACTTCGGGCTATCTGCCTCTAGGCGCCTGCATCATTTCGGATGCGGTGATGGAGCGGATGACCGACCCTGATGACGCGGTCCTTTTCGCCAATGGCTATACCTATTCGGCGCATCCCGTTTGCTGCGCCGCTGCGCTGAAAAATATCGAGATCCTCGAGAATGAGGGCATCCTGGACCATGTGCGCCAGATCGCCCCGCATTTTCAGCAGCGTTTGCAGGCGCTGCGCCGGTTCGACATCGTGGGCGACGTGCGCGGTATGGGCCTTTTGGGCTGCATCGAGGGCGGCGCGCGCACGCTCGCGGGCGAGCGTCGGCTGGGCGCGATGCTGGACGAGGTCTGCGAGGAAATGGGACTACTTGTGCGGCCCCTGATCAACATGGCCGTCTTCTCGCCGCCGCTGATCATCACCCGTGCCGAAATCGACGAGATGTTCGATATCCTGGAGCGCGCGCTGGAGGAGGTCGAGAGACGCCTTGCTGCGTAAGAGCGTGAAGATCGCCGGCGCAATACACTGAAATAAAAAAATGGGGCCAATTCGTTTCTGATTGAGCGTTCAGATGAAAACTTGTGTGACGCCGCGTTCCTGTTAGCCTTGATGGCAAGGCCAAGGGCGAAACACGCCCCCCAAAAGAGCCATTCAACAAGGAGAACCTACATGTCTGCCTATCGAAATTTTGCACTTGCCGTCTCATCCGCCGCTCTGGTGGCAGCCGGGGGCGCAGCATTAGCCGCAGATGGCGAATTGACGGTCTTTGACTGGGCCGGCTACGAGGACCCCAACTTTTTCCAGGCCTATATCGACGCCCATGGGGACAGCCCCACATTCGCCTATTTCGGCGACGAAGAAGAGGCGTTTCAAAAGCTGCGCTCGGGCTTTCAGGCGGATACGGCGCATCCCTGCTCGCAATCGGTGCCGAAATGGATGGAGGCGGGCCTGCTCGAGCCGATCGACACCTCGCGCATTGAGCGCTGGGACGAGCTTGAGGCCAGCTTTCGCGATATCGAGGCCTACAAGAAGGACGGCGAGAATTACTTTATCCCCATCGACTGGGGCAATACTGCTGTCGTCTACAATACCGAACTTCTGAGCGAAGAGGACGTCTCGTCCCTTCAGGCCTTTGCCGACCCCGCCCATGCAGGCCGGATTTCGATTGGCGACAATGTCGATGATGCCTATGCGCTGGCCTTTCTGGCAACGGGCGTGACCGACTGGACCCAGGCAACCGAAGAGGAGTTTCAGGCCGCGTCGGATTTCCTGCGCAAGGTGCACCCGAATGTGCGCGCCTACTGGTCCGACGGCTCGTCGCTGGCGCAGCTGATGCAGAGCGGCGAGGTCTATCTTGCCTGGGCCTGGAACGAGACCTATGCCACGATGAGCGCCGAGGGCCATCCCATCGCACTGAAGCGCGACACCGATGAGGGCGCGTCCTCCTGGGTCTGCGGATATACCAAACTGGCAGATGGGCCCGGCTCGGATGACAAGTTCTATGATTTCATTAACGCGTGGCTGGAGCCGCAGTCGGCAGACTATATCGTGACCGCATGGGGCTATGGTCATGCCAACGCCAAGGCGATGAGCGAGATTCCGGCGGAAACGCTGAAATCGGTCGGGCTGGAAAGCAGCGAAGAAATGCGCGATAACACGCTTTGGCAGGCCCCTGTGCCCGCGGCGCTGCGCGAGAAGATGATCGCTGAATTCGAGCTGATCAAGGCGGGCTTCTGAGCCAACCGCAAGATCGCATTGCGAACCGGGCGGGCCCTTCGCGGCCCGCCTTTTGCATCTCACGCGGGTTTGCGGGCGCGGATGTGATGCGGGCAATGTTCGCCCGTCTCCAGCACGCCGATCATGGCGCGCCACGTGACGATGGAGTGGTCGATAAATGCGGCCCCATGCGCGTCGGCCAGCGCATCGCGGCGCGCCTCAAGTAGGGACAGCTCATCGCGGGCGACGTCCAGATACCAAGCGTTGCGATTGATCAGCCTCACATCTTCAAATCCAGCCCCTTCCAGCGCCGCGCGGTAGCGCGCGGGCGAGGCCATTGCGAAATCCAGATCCTCTAGAACCAGATAATCAGCCATCTGCTGCGTCGGCGTGTCCCCGGAGATCATCCAGTCCGAGGCGGCGAACCAGCCGCCGGGCGCAAGGACGCGGAAAGCCTCGCGTGCAAGGGCATCCTTGTCGGGGATGTGGATGATCGAATCCTTGGAGAAAACCACGTCGAACGCGCCGTCCTCATAGGGGAACGGCCCCGGCACAACCTTGTCGATCGTCACGGCGCCACCTGCGCCTGCCGCCGCAATCCGCGCGCGGGCGGCGGCAGCGACATCGTCCTCGACGTCGATCCCGGTCACGTGCGTCGCGCCATGATCGCGCGCCAGCGACAGGGTAATTGCCCCCGATCCGCAGCCGATATCAAGGACGCGCTTTCCGCTCAGATCCAGCCCCTCCAGCACACGCGCCACTTCCTCGGGACCACCCGGCGACAGGTATCCCTCGCCCCAGAGCATTTCCAGAAACGAGATATGACCCTTGTCGTAAAGCGGCTCGGACATGGCGGTTTACTCCAGAAGGATGATGGAATCGGCGCCCCAGCCTACCGTTACGGTGCTGCCCTCGCGGGCAACGGCGCGGCCCGCCGTGTTGCGCATCGAGATGGTCACGGGCGTCTCGGCGCCGGGCAGGGCGACGCTGTAGTAAGTCATGTCGCCATAATAGTCGGTGCCGGTCACGGTGCCCTCCACCTCACGCTCGAACTGGCCGGTATCCTCGCCGGTGATGGTGAACATCTCGGGGCGCACGCCGACGGCGGTGATCTGCGCCGAGGTCAGACCTTCGGGGGCATGGCTGGCGTCAATCTCGACCTTGCCGAGTGCGGGAATATCAAGGTGGAAGGGGGCGCCGTTACCGCCCGTCGCCGTCGCGTCGAGAAAGTTCATCACGCCGATGAAGGACGCCACCTTGCGCGTTGCGGGCCGGCGATACAGCTCCTCGGGCGTAGCGAGTTGCGCGATAATGCCGTCGAAGATGACCGCGATCCGATCGGACATGATCAGCGCCTCTTCCTGGTCATGGGTGACAAGGATGAAGGTGATTCCGAGCGATTTTTGCAGGCGCCGCAGCTCGTGCTGCATCTGGTCGCGGAGCTTCTTGTCCAGCGCCGACAGCGGCTCGTCCAGCAGGATCACTTTGGGCCGCATGACCAGCGCGCGGGCCAGCGCCACGCGCTGCCGCTGGCCGCCCGACAGCTCATGCGCCTTGCGCTGGCCGTAGCCGGCCAGATCGACCATTTCCAGCGCCGCCTCCACCTCGCGCTCCATCTCGCCCCGGCCCAGCTTCTTGCGGGTCAGCCCGTAGCCCACGTTCTCCGCCACATTCAGATGCGGAAAGATCGCGTAGCTTTGAAAGACCATGTTCGTCGGGCGCTGGTTGGCCGGAATGCCCTTCATCGACTTGCCGCCGATCATGATGGTCCCACCCGTCACCTGCTCGAATCCAGCGATCAGGCGCAAAAGGGTCGTCTTGCCACAGCCCGATGGCCCCAGCAGCGAAAAGAATTCGCCCTCGCGGATCGTTGCATTCACGCTTTTGAGGGCGGTGACCGCGCCGAAATTTTTCGACACGTCGCGGATTTCGATCATGGGGGCGACATCGGCTGGCGTCATTTTCAGACCATTCCTTGTGTTGATCCGGCATCCATTCCCTGCCGGCGGGCCGCGCGGCGGCGGAAAATTTCGGCCACGATCAGCAGCGCGACAGAGACCGCCAGCAGGATCGTCCCCAGTGCCATGACCGAGGGCAGGCGCGCGGGAAAGCGCAGTTGGCTCCAGATATAGACGGGCAGGGTGACATCGGTGCCGGTGAGGAAGAAGGCGATGATGAACTCGTCCAGCGAGATGGTGAAGGTGATGAGCAGGCTGGAGATGACGCCCGGCATGATCAGCGGCAGCGTCACACGCCGGAACGTGCCCCAGCGCGTCTCGCCCAGATCGAAGGACGCCTCCTCGAGGCTGGTTTCCATCCCGGCAAAGGCCGAGCTGAGGATGGCGATGGAAAAGGGCGTGCAGATCAGCACATGCCCCGCGACCACCGTCCAGAGAGACAAGGGCATGCCTAGCTGCATCAGCATCACCAAAAGCGCGACCGCTACGATGATCTCGGGCAGGACCAGCGGCAGCATGATGAAACCCATGATGCTTTTCTGCCCCGGAAAGGTGAAATTCGCCGCCGAGCGCGCGGCGCAGGCCCCCAATAGCGTGCTGATCACGGCGGTGCTGATCGCGACGATGGCGGAGTTGCGTACAGCGCCATGCAGGGCGTCGGTGCCCCAGAGCAGGTCGAACCACTTGGTCGTGAAGCCGCTGAGCGGAAAGGCGACGACGGTGGCATCGTTGAACGCAAAGAGCGGCAGCAGCAGGACCGGCGCATAGAGGAAAACCATGTAGACCACGGCATAGACCGCCAGCCACCGGCCCGAGAGATATCTGCCAAACCCGCCCATCATCTGACCTTGCCGCCGAACTTGCGGCCCGCAAAATAGATGCCGACGCTGATCGCGCCCACGACGACCATCGACGACACCGCCAGCGCCGCGCCGAGGGGCGCGTTATTGGCCTTGCCGAACTGGATCTGGATCATGTTGGCCACCATCAGCCCATCCGTTCCACCAACCAGCTTGGGGGTGATATAGTCGCCGACGGTGGGGATCAGCACGATCAGGGTCGAAGCAACGACGCCCGGCATCGCAAGTGGCAGGGTGATCCGAAAGAACCGCCGTAGCGGCCCGTCGCCCAGATCCTCGGCCGCCTCCAAGAGCGAGCGGTCGATCTTCTCCAGCGCGACAAAGATGGGCAGGATGGCGAAGGGCGCCCAGGCATGGGCTAGGGTCAGCACCACCGCGTTGGCATTGTAGAGGATGAAGGTCAGCGGCTCGTCGATGATGCCAAGGTTCATCAGCGCCGAATTGAAGACGCCGTTATAGCCCAGGATCACCTTCCACAGGAACACGCGCAGCAGGTAGCTGGTCCAGAAGGGCACCGTGATCAGGAAAAGCCATAGCGCCTTGCGCGATTTGACGTGGAACGACAGGTAGTAGGCGATCGGAAACGCCAGGATGACCGTTGCCGCCGTCACGATCAACGAAATGCGCAGGCTGCGCCACATCAACACCTGGAAAATGGGTTGCGTCCACGCCTCGCGGTAATTGGCAAACGTCAGCGTCTTGTCGAGATCGAGGTAGTCCTGCGTCCAGAAGCTGAACATCACCACCATCGCCAGCGGTGCCGCCAGCATGACCAGCGCATAGATCAGCGTGGGGCTGATCAGGGTCAGGCCCTGGCGGCTTTGCTGGCTCAGACCGGGCACGATGTCGGCATCTCCCTTGGACAGCCTTCAGCGATACATGGCCTGCATGCAAAGGCAAGCGCGCTCATGGAGCGGCGGTGCCCAAGAGTTCGGCGTTGGTCCGGCTCAGCGTGCCCTCGGGCGGCTCGTCACCGTCCAGGACGGGAAAGAGCTCGCGCAGGGCATCGTGATAGCTGCGCACGCCATACTCCAGATCCGACAGCACGATTCCGTCGAACCCGCTGGAGAACGCGGCCTCCCACGTCCATTCGATCAGCTGCTCATCCTCCTTGCCGGTAATCCGGTCAATGCGCATGGACAGGTAGCGCGCGGCGCGCATCCTGCGGTCTTCGCCCTTGTGGCGATAGGTGCTGCCGCGCTGGACGGTCCTGCCGTTCTCGATGGGGAACTCGTGATAGAAGATCACCGAATCCGGGTAGAGGCCAAAGACGAGGTTGGGGAACATGCCCACATAGAGCCACGCAGCCTTGTGCACATCATCAAGGCGCTCGGGCGGTTGCAGGATCTTGCGATAGTTCTCAACGCTCCAGAGGCGATGCTTGCCTTGCCGGAACTGGCCAAGGGAGCGCGACGTGCCGTTCTCGAACGGCTCATCATGGTAATTATTGCCATAAAGATCATGCAAACCCGGATGGGCCATGGGCACGTGATAGCCCTCATTGTCGACATCGCGCACGCATTTCCAGTTGGCCTCGATCTCGCTGGCCCAAAAGCCATCCTCGGCGGGCACGAGGTTTTCCAGATCATACTGCGCCAGTTCGTCATCGAACCGTGCCATGATCTTGGCCACGCTGGGCTGCGGTCCAGGCTTGAACCGGACAAACACAAAGCCCTGCCAGATCTCCATCTCGATCGGCTTCAGCCCCATTTCGACCGGGTCGAGATCGGGCAGGGATTGCGGCTGCGCCGCACCGCGCAGCGTGCCGTCAAGATTATAGGCCCAGCCGTGGAAGGGGCAGATGATGGCCGATTTGCAATTGCCCGATTGCTCGGCCACGACCCGGCTGCCGCGATGGCGGCAGAGGTTGTGAAAGGCGCGCACCTCCATGTCGCGCCCGCGCACGACCAAAGCGCGCTCACCCACCAGGTCGGATGCGATGAAATCACCGGGATTGGGAACATCGTTGACATGACAGACCACCTGCCAATGGCGCCTGAATAGCTGTTCTTTCTCCGCTTCCAGCATTTCCGGGCTGAAAAAGCTCCACGCGGGCAGTCCCTTGCGGTCCCACTCGTTCGGAATTCGGGTGTCTTGGGTCTCCATGGCGGCCTGGCTCCTTGGTTCGTCGGGCCGAGTATATGGAATTTAAATGAGCGCTCAAACAAAAAATTGCAGAATGGTGATGATGAGACGTCCCTTCAGGCCACTGCCTCACCCCTACACCGATTGCACGCAGCCCTCCGATCATGCTTCAGTCGCCGCCGACGCGGACTTCCGGCCACCATGGAAAGACGCGAATTTACCTGATCCGAAAGAGCCGCATTTTTTTCGAATAACCCACTGGACGCCGTCAGACCGCATTGCTATACGGCACCTCGTGTTCCGGCGTAGCTCAGCGGTAGAGCAGTTGACTGTTAATCAATTGGTCGTAGGTTCGATCCCTACCGCCGGAGCCAGTTTCCCCCAGAAGTTGGCATTATATCAATGTTTTAAGTGACATTGCGTCCCGTCCGGTACACGTTCAGGTACACATGGGGCTTATCTTGAGACCACCCGCGGCGATCAATCCCTCTTTAAAGCCGCAAACTGCCCCAGATACCTTTAGCCAAGCTTTCAAAGCCGCTGTGATATCCGTCCGCGATTGCCGATCGAACTTTCGCGGTCTCACTTACTTGGATTGATCCATGAGAATGTAATCACGCGGAAGAGCAGGGCGTGTTGATAATCATCAATGGATGAGTTTGGGGCGCGTCGAGCGCGCACAGCAGGGCCTCTCTCGCCAAAAAATATCACTTGTGATACGTGAGATATGAGTATAGCCATCTTACCTGCCTACTCTAAGAACGCTGGAGCTTTGCTTATGATCACCTCGGCGCAAATGCGCGCGGCGCGTGCCCTGCTTGGGATCGACCAGAAGACGCTGGCCGAACTGTCCGGTCTCTCGGTGCCGACGATCCAGCGGATGGAAACGGGGCCGGGGAATGTGCGCGGCGTCGTCGACAGTCTCACCAAGGTGGTCGAGGCGCTCGATCTCGCCGGAGTCGAGCTGATCGGCGAGGGCGCGAAAAGCGATGGACGCGGTCGCGGCGTGCGGCTGAAGTCCGCGGACACCTACAGATCAGAACAAGACGCGACTACCGCGACGGCGACCGCCGACACATAGCCGACGATCCCGCCGCCCCCAATTAGGTGCGGCCCAGATATGAAAAACATGATCCCGCAATCTGGCAGCTATGTCAGCTTCACGGATACCTTCATCCCCAAACTCATCACCGTATTGCGCGAGGGCTACGGTCCGCGCGCGCTCAAATCCGACGCCATCGCCGGGCTGACGGTCGCCATTGTGGCCTTGCCGCTGAGCATGGCCATCGCCATCGCGGCGGGCGCGACGCCTGCGCAGGGGCCTTACACCGCTATTGTCGGCGGGTTTCTCGTGTCGATGCTGGGTGGCTCGCGTTTTCAGATCGGCGGCCCGGCAGGGGCGTTCATCGTCCTGGTGGCCGCAACCGTGGCGCAGCACGGAATGGACGGCCTGATCCTCGCCACCTTCCTGTCGGGGGTGATCATGGCGGTGGCGGGATTGCTCCGCCTCGGAACCTACATCAAATTCATTCCGTACCCGGTGACCGTGGGCTTTACCTCGGGCATCGCGGTGATCATCTTTGCCAGCCAGATACGCGAATTGTTTGGCTTGACCCTGACCGAAGAGCCAGGAGAATTACTGCAGAAGCTCCCGGCCCTCTGGAAGGTGCGCGACACCATCAGCTTCGCCGCCGTGGCCCTTTCTCTGGGTACGATCGCCGCCATTCTCTGGCTCCGCCGGACCCGCCCGCATTGGCCTGGCATGCTGATCGCGGTCGGATGTGCGGCGGCGGCCACGGGGGTCATCGGACTGCCCGTGGCGACAATCGGTACGGAATTCGGAGGCATACCCTCATCCCTGCCGATGCCGCGTCTGCCGGAGCTGTCGATGAGCCGGATCGTGGAAGTGATGCCGGCCGCGCTCTCTTTCACGCTCTTGGGGTCCATTGAATCCCTGCTTTCGGCGGTCGTCGCCGATGGAATGACTGGGCGGCGGCATCGCTCCAACTGCGAGCTGGTGGCACAGGGGGTGGCAAATGTCGGGTCGGCGCTTTTCACAGGTTTCTGCGTCACCGGCACCATCGCGCGCACCGCGACCAATGTGCGCGCGGGCGCCCACGGCCCCGTCGCCGGGATGCTGCACGCGGTCTTCCTCCTGCTTTTCATGGTGATCGCGGCGCCGCTCGCCGGTTTTATTCCGCTTGCGTCCCTCGCAGGGGTGCTGGCCGTTGTCGCGTGGAACATGATTGAGAAATCTGCCATCGCCATTCTTTTGCGGTCGGGCCGGGGCGAGGCGACAGTGCTGGCGGTGACCTTCTTCCTGACGATTTTCCGCGACCTGACCGAGGCCATCGTGGTGGGCTTCGCCCTCGGCTCCGTGCTCTTTATCCACCGGATGAGCCGCACGACAGAGGTTGCGACGCACAGGGCCTTTATCACCGGCGATCGGGCGGACAGCGAGAGGACCTATGACGAGCAGACCGCTGCCAATCCCGATGTTGTGATCTATCGTATCACCGGTGTGCTGTTTTTCGGGGCTGCGGCCTCCATCGGCTCGGTGCTCGACCACATCCAGGACAAGCACAAGGCGCTGATCGTGGATTTCTCGAATGTGCCGTTCCTCGATTCTACCGGCGCCAACATGATCGAGGGGCTCGCCCACAAGGCGCAGAAAAACGGCGTCAGCTTGTGGCTGACGGGGACCGGTCAGGACATTCGGCGCATGCTCGCGACCCACGGGCTGAAAAGCCCGCTCGTCCACCATGCCGCGTCAGTCGATGAGGCGCTTGCCGTCTTCCGTGAGGAAGAGAAAGCGCCGAGTGAGGTCGCCTGACGGACTGGGCGCGAATGTCGATGCGCCGCGGGGCAGGGCCGTATCCATTCCGAGAGGCCCTTTGCAGTCGCCAAACCCTGTCGGGGATGAGGTCGGTTCTCTCACTGGTTGAGCCGATACACTTGGGAGAAACTGGCGACACCCAAGCGCGACCCTGACCTGCACCTTGCAACTCTCAAGCGGTCCCAAGAGGGGGCCGGGGGCCACGCGGCGACCAGTGAACCGGCCGAACGCAAGCACCAAAAGCGTTTTGGAAAAGCGCGGGAGGCCAACAGGTTGCCCCCCTGATCCTGGGTTGCGAACCCGGATCAGCCCTTGCGTGCGCTTGAAATTGACATGGAGTTAATTTCCATAGCATACTGAGTTTTTCGCATCGTCACCAACGGAGGCGCGGGAATGGGTGAGAGTGCCCAGATGAGCATTTCCGGCTCTCTCGATACGCTCCCCGGAGTGTCCACTTTCGTATGGAGTTCCCGGACAGATTGCACGGTTCTGTCCGATCGGGCGCAATCGCTCCTCGGCGTTCCCAGTCCGATCTCGACGGATGAATTCTTTGGCCGCGTCCATCCGGATGACAGGATCGGGATGGAGGCCGAAACCATCACCTTTCTCGAAGCCGGCGGGGAACGCACGCAGGAATTCCGGTTCGTGCGGCCAGACGGCAAGGTCCTGCATCTGATTTTGCACGCATCGTTCGTTCGCGCGCCCGGCTCGGGGCATGATGTGGTGAGGGGGATCTTCATCGACGTCACCGAGGCGAGAGAAAATGACCCGATAAGCGCGGTGCCGGAATGCGAGCTTCTGGGATCCTACGATTTTGACGTGCGGACAGGCATGTCCGTCTGGAGCCCGTCGCTGAGGGGGATGCTCCTGAACCCGTCCGACAGTCCGATCGATATCAAGACGATCCATAGGTATATTCATCCCGAAGATCGCGAGTGGGTAACCGGCAGCATGGCGGCGATCATGCGCCGGTCCGGACCTTACGAGTTCTCTTTTCGCCTTGTCCTGCCAGACGGCCGCACGCTGTGGGTTCGGGACACGGGCCGGGCGCATGCGGCCCGCATTCCGGCCATCGGCAAGGTCGATCGCGTCACGGGCACCCTGACGGATATCACGCGGCAGGCGACCGGGCCGACGTCCCATCTCAAGCTGGCCAGCGATGCGTTCTGGCGCCTGATCGATACCGCACCGGTGGGCGTCTATGCGGTGGACGCCGATCTGCGGATGGTGCGCATCAACAAGACCGGCCTCGCGGCGTTTTTCGAAATCGACGATCTTATCGGACGCGATATCGGGGAGGTCCTGAACATCCTTTGGGACGATCCTTTCGCCTCCCATGCGGTGACGCAATTTCAAAACACGCTGGATACCGGCATGTCCTATTATGCCGAGCCGGTGATACAGGACCGCGCCGACCGCAAGGTGCTGGAGGCCTATGACTGGAGCATCGAGCGCACGATCCTCGACGATGGGCAGCCTGGCGTCCTTTGCTATTTCTATGATCTGAGCGAGCGGGTGCGGGGTGAGCGCGCGCTGGAAGAACAGCAGAAGAAGCTGGGCCTTGCCTATGACGCGGCGCAGATGGGCGCATGGGAGGTGAATCTTGTCACGCAAGAGGTGAGCGGTACGGCGCAACTGGCCAATCTGTTCGGCCAGCCCGGATATTCGGGGGATCTGGGTCAGCTGTGGCGCAACTCGATCCACCCCGAGGACCGCAGGCGCGTCGAGGCGGCCTTCGAGAAGGCGGCGCGACGGGAAGGGGTGCTGGAAGTCGATTTTCGCATCGTGATCGATGCCGATGAGGTCCGCTATCTGGCCGCGAAAGGCGAGGTGGTGCGCAGGGACGAGGGGCGGCCCGTTCGGGTCATCGGGGTCATTCAGGACATAACCAAAGCGAAAGAGACCGAAATTTCCCTGCGCCAAAGCGAAAGCCAGCTGCGGACCGTCATCGACAGTACGCTGGCCTTCGTCGGGGTGCTGGATCCGGATGGACGGGTCGCCGAGGTGAACCAGCCCGCGCTCGACTTTGGTGGCCTCACCCGCGAGGACGTGATCGGCAAGGCGTTCTGGGAAACGCCTTGGTGGGCCTACAAGGCCGAGATCGCCGAACAGTGCCGGCAGGCCGTGGCCAAGGCACAGACCGGCCAGGCCGAGCGGTTCGACGTGGTCGTGCGTGGCAAGGATGATCGGCTGATCACCGTCGATGTCCTGATCATGCCCATCTTCGACGAGGATGGCCGCCTTGTGCGCCTGGTGGCCTCGGGCTTTGATGTATTGGCGCGCGAGGAGGCGCGCGCGCATGCCACGCTGCTCATGGGCGAGATCAACCACCGCACCAAGAATATCCTGACGCTGGTGCAGGCTGTGGCCCGGCAAACCGCGCGTGGCGGCACGGAAGGCTTCCTCGACCGGTTCGAGACGCGTCTGCGCGCCCTGTCGCGTGCGCAGGATCTGCTGCTGGATGGCGGGAGCGACCGGATAAACCTGCAGAAACTGGCCGGATCGCAGCTCGATCATTTTCGCGATCTGCTCGATACCCGCATCCATCTGTCCGGCCCGCCGGTCGAACTTTCGGCCCAGGCCGCGCAGGCGGTGGGCATGGCCCTGCATGAACTGGCAACCAATGCCGGAAAATACGGCGCGCTTTCGAATGAGACTGGCCGAGTCAACGTCAGCTGGGACGTCCAGCCTGAGAGAGAGACGTTCGAAATCCGCTGGGCCGAGCATGACGGCCCGCCCGTTGCCCCGCCCAAGGCAAAAGGCTTTGGCTCGACGGTGATCGACCAGATGACCAGCTCTGCGCTGGATGCGACCGTGTCGCTGGACTACGCGCCGGGCGGGGTGCGCTGGCAGCTGACCTGCGCGCTCGAGGCGTTGAAGCAATCGTAGCGCACGCCCCGTTACAGCCCCCAAAAAAAACGCATAAGATGCGTCGCGCCATCGTGGCGGGCGCTATGTCGGCGATTTTCACGTTCTGACCGGCCGCGACGTCCACGCTAGCGCAGCCCTGCGCGTCGTCCGCCGCCTCGGCGCGATCTTGCCTCGGTCGCCCCGCCGCTGCGGAAAATGTCCTCCAGAACGCGGAACCAATAAGCCGCTGGCAGTCTTGTTTCTACATGTCACTCAGATGTGAAGACACAGGCTGAACGGAGAAAACCATGTACGGAATCTTCTATTTAATCGGATTGATCGTGGTGATCCTCGCCATCCTCAATCTTGCATTTTGAACTCCAAGGGAGAAAATCATGACCGAATCCACCTCGAATAAGTCAGAAGACCTCAAGCAGCAGGCAAAAGCCGCCTCGGCCGACTTGGGCGCCAGCGCCCGCGATGCGACACAGGACGCGGCAGGCGCTGTCCGCGAAGAGGCGACGCGCCGCGCCGAGAGCGCCAAGAGCGGCGTCGCCGACGAAGTGTCGGACGTGGCCACGGCTCTGCGCAAGGCAGCCGATGACATGCGCAATGGCTCGCCGCAGGAACGAACAATCGGCCAGATTGCCGGCGGTCTTGCCGATGTGTCGGACACGATCCGCGACAAGGATCTGGGCCAGATGGCCGAAGAGCTCAGCGGCTTTGCCAAGCGCAATCCGCTCCTCTTCCTTGGCGGTGTCGCGCTCGCGGGCTTCGCGGCAACGCGCTTTGCCACCGCATCGGCGCGGCGCGATAGCAATGATGTGCAGCCCGATCCCTATCAGTCGGCCAGCTCTGTCCATGCCAGCCACCGCCCGGCCAGCCCCAGCATCAACCGGACAGCGGGTGTCCGGCCCACAAGCGGAGGTGCATCATGAGCGATCCAAACAAGAAATCGACCTCGGACATGCTGTCCGACGCGCTGACGCATGTCAGCTCTCTGGTCCGCAAGGAAGTGGACCTGGCGCGAGCTGAAGTGTCGGAAAACCTCAACCGTGCGGCGGTTGCCCTCGGCCTGATCGTGGGCGCTGTCGTCGTCGCTCTTACCGCGTTGAACGTCCTTTCGGCGGCCCTTGTTGCCGCTCTTACCGAAGCGGGCTTGGACGCCGGATGGAGCGCGCTGATCGTCGGCGTGGTCTTTGCCATCATCGCCTTCGTGATGGCGGGCAAAGGAATGAATGATCTCAAGCTGTCCAGCCTGGCGCCCTCGCGTACCGCGACCAACGTCAAGCGCGACGCCACTGCAATAAAGGATGCCTACGATGACAAGTAATGCCAAATCTTCCGACGAAATCGAGCGCGAGATCGAGCGCGAGCGCGCGGGTCTCAAGGATTCCATCAATGACCTGCAGGACCGCTTCTCGCTTGATGGCGCGTTTCAGCAACTGGGCGATCAGTTCCGCGAGCATGGCGGTGAATTCGGTCGCTCGGTCGCGCGTTCGGCGCGGGAAAACCCCGTGGCGCTTGCCCTGACGGGCGCGGGCCTTGCGTGGTTGATGTTCGGAAACAACCGCAAGTCAGAGCGCCGCGATGACGACTACGACTACGATCGTCGCCGCGATGAGGCGCGCTATCGCGGCCGCAGCCTGTCCCACGACCGCGATGTCGATCACGGTGACGTGCCGGATTATGCAGCGCGGCGCGGCGCCAGCTATAGTGGCCCGAAAACCGGGGCCGCACGCAGCATGCGCGCGCAACCCGCCTGGGCCCGCGATTGGGACCGGCACGAGTTGGGCGATATGCGCCACAGCGGCGGATCGCATTCGGGCGGAGCAACGGACGCCGTGCGCGGTGCAGCCAGCGACGCTCAGGACAAGGTCTCTGCCGGCTCGTCCGCAGCGGCAGGCGCGGTCTCTTCGGCGGCATCCTCGGTCCGGGACAGCGCCAGCGATGCGGCGCACAGCGTGTCCGATACCGCCAGCGACGCGGCGCAAGGCGTGCGGGATCGCGCCGGCAACCTCTGGAGCAGTGCGTCCCAGCGGGCCAGTGCGGTGCAGCGCCGCCTGACCGAAGGAACCGAGAACCTGTCCGCAGAAGCGCGTGACCGCATCGCAGCGGCCCGGGCCCGGGCCTTGGATGCAAGTGAGGAGGCCCGGCGCCGCGTCAGCCACGGGGCCGATAAGGCGGCCGACTTCTATGACGAGCATCCGCTTGTCGCCGGTGCGATTGCCTTCGCCGTTGGTGCCGCCATCGCTGGCGCCTTGCCGCGCACCCGCGTCGAGGATGACTATGTCGGCAGCTACAGCGACGACCTTTATGACGAGGCCGAGCGCATCTATGCCGAGGAGGTCGAGAAGGCGCAGAAAGTCGTCAAGGCGGGTGTAGACGAGGCCAAGAACGTCGCGTCGGACCTTGAAGGCGATGTGAAGGACGCGGCCAATACGGCGGCGGACAAGGCAAAATCGGCCGCCAGCCAGGTTGCCGGCGCCGCCAAGGACAAGGCCGAGCAGGAAAACCTCGGTGACGTCAAGGACGACATCAAGAGCAAGAGCTAGGCCAAACGGGGCAGCCTGATACCGGGCTGCCCCGAGTCTTTTTCAGATCAATTTCAGGAAGATATATATATATGACCCATGGCCGCGACGCTCAGAAACCATCCGGAATACCGGCCAAGGGATGGAAGGATATCGCCCTGCGGGTCAAGGACGAGATGGCGCGCGACCATGTCGGTCTGATCGCCGCGGGCGTCGCCTTCTATGCGCTATTGGCAATTTTTCCGGCGCTTACCGCACTTCTGGCCATCGGCGGGTTGATGCTCGAGCCGTCGCAGATCGTGAACCAGCTTCAGACCTTCTCAGAGGTCATGCCCGAGCAGGTCGCCAGCATCATTCTGGATCAGGCGGAAGAGGTTGCCGGCTCGCGCGAGGGCGGTCTGGGCCTTGCGGCGGTTTTGGGTATCCTTCTGGCGCTTTACTCCGCCTCAAAGGGCGTCGGGAGCCTGATCGAGGGGCTCAATGTCGCCTATGACGAGGAGGAAGAGCGCGGATTCATCTGGCTCAAGGTCATCACCTTCGGCCTGACCATTGCGCTGATCCTTGGCGTGATCGTGGCAATGGTGCTGATGATGGCGGTGCCCGCGGCGCTGGCCTTCGTCCAACTGGGCCCGGTGGTCGAGATGGCGGTGACAGCGGGCAGTTGGCTCTTGCTGCTGATCATGCTGTCGGTGGCGCTAACCTTCCTCTATCGCTTTGGTCCCGACCGGGACCGGCCAGAATGGCGCTGGACTTCGCCCGGCTCGACGGTGGCCTGCGTTGTCTGGCTGATCGCCTCCATCGGCTTTGCGATCTACGCCGCGAATTTTGGCTCCTATAATGAAAGTTTCGGCTCGCTTGGCGGGGCGATCGTCCTTTTGATGTGGCTCTGGATCTCGGCCTATATCGTATTGATGGGGGCCGAGCTGAATGCCGAGATGGAAGCGCAGACGCGCTATGACACGACTATCGGCGAGGATGAGCCCATGGGAGAGCGCGGCGCCGAAAAGGCCGACCGTCTTGGCGAAGCCAAGGGCTGAGCCATGCGCGCGAGTCAGCCGCGCCCGTATCCTTGTGGCAGGGCAAAGACAGCATCGGCATGCAGCGGCCCCTGCGCAACTGCCTCGCCGCGGGCGGTGAGGTCGATCAGATGCGCCAGCACGTTGCGCGTAGCGGCACGCATCAGCGCGGCGGGGGTATCCGTATAGATGCGTTCGGCCAACGCCTCGGCTGTGGCCGGACCATGCGCCAGCGCGGCAATGATCGCCGCCTCGCGTGCCGCACGGTGGTGTATAAGCCAATTGAGGCGCCCAGACGGATCTTGAACCGGCGCGCCATGGCCCGGATGCAGGACAGCCGCCCCCAGCGCCTTGAGCCGTGCGCAGGAGGCGACGAAATGCGCCGCATCCCCGTCGGGCGGCGAGACCAGTGAACTGGCCCAGCCCATCACCAGATCGCCCGTGAAGATCGCGTCCCCGGCGGCAAAGCACATGTGATTGCCGAAATGCCCCGGCGTCCAGAGCGCACAGATTTGCCATCCATCCCCACGCAGCACTTCGCGGTCCTTCAGGAGGATATCGGGCGCAAACTCCAGATCCACGCCTTCGCCCCCGCCGATCATGCCATCCGCCGCCAGTTGCGCCATGACAGGGCTGCGGCCTGCGCCGGCATCACCATAGGCGAGCACGGGCGCGCCGGTCTCGGCGGCAATGCGGCGCGCGAGGGGCGAGTGATCGCGGTGCGCATGGGTGACCAGAATATGGCTCACATGCTGCTCGGGTCCCAGCGCCGACAGGATGGCCGACAGATGCAGGTCGTCATCGGGGCCGGGGTCAATCACGGCGATGCCCTTGGTGCCCAGAAGATACGTGTTGGTGCCCCGAAAGGTCATGGGCGACGGGTTGGGCGCAAGAATCCGGCGCAGATCCTGGCCCGGAATGGCGGGTGCCAGCCGCTCGGGCCTGCCGGGCGGGGGATCGAATGAAGGAATGTCGGACAAGGGCGGCACGGCTCCGTCAGGGCAGGGGCAGGGCATTGGCTCAAGGCTACCCGGCGCGCGGCCTTGCGTCCAGCCTGCCGCGTCTTGCGCGGGCAGGGACGCTGGCGTAGCGTCTGCCATGATGTTTCGATGGCTCAAGCGCACCATGCCGCGCGGTCTTTATGGCCGCGCTTTCCTGATCCTGCTTTTGCCGGTCATCTCGCTGCTTCTGGTGGTTTCCGTCGTCTCTGCGCAGCGCCTTTTCGAGGGGGTCACGCGGCAGATGACGACCTCTGTCAGCCGCGAGGTGCGCTTGCTGCTCGAAAGCGATGATCCGGTTCCCATCGCCCAGGCGCTTGCGATCATCTATGTGCCCGCCCGGCCCGATGATATCCCCACGCAGAACCTGCGGCCGTGGTACGACATCACCGGGCTGATCCTGCTGGACGAGATCGAGCAGCTGCTTCCGCGCCTCATGGCGGTGGATCTCAGCGGCGACCAGGTGGTGAACCTCTACTTGGAGGACACTGACGGCCCCGTACGCATGATGATCGACAGGCGGCGCTTCTCGGCCTCGAACCCGCACCAGCTCTTTGTGAACATGATATTTTTCGGCGTGCTGATGACCCTGATCGCCTATCTTTACCTGCGCAATCAACTACGCCCCATCACGCGACTGGCGCGTGCCGCCGAGGCATTCGGGCGGGGCCGCAACGTGCCCTACCGCCCCTCTGGCGCGAACGAGGTGCGGGCGGCGGGCAATGCGTTTCTGGACATGCGCGCCCGGATCGAGCGCCAGATCGAGCAGCGCACCCTGATGCTGTCCGGGGTCAGCCATGACCTGCGCACCCCCTTGACGCGCCTCAAGCTGAGCCTCGAGATGCTGGAGGACGAGGAAGAACGCGCCCCGATGCTGCGCGATGTGCGCGACATGGAGCGCCTGATGGACGCGTTTCTGGACTTCGCCCGCGGCGCGTCCGAGGGCGAGCCTGAGCCTGTTGATCCGGCCAAACTGATCCGCCGCATCGCCGAGGATTGCGCGCGCGCCAGTATCCCTGCGACCCTGCACGAGATCACGGGTGAGGGCACCGTCCCGCTGCGCCCTGTCGCGATCCGCCGGGCGGTGGAAAACCTGATCGGAAATGCCGTGCGCTATGGCACGCGGGCCGAGCTTTCGATGGTGCTGACCGAACGGGCGCTGCGCATCACCGTCGAGGATGATGGCCCCGGCATCCCCGAGGCGCAGCGCGAAGAGGCCTTGCGTCCCTTCGCCCGGCTCGAGCCCTCGCGGAATCAGGACAAGGGGACGGGCGTCGGTCTGGGCCTGTCGATTGCCATCGACATCGTGCGCGCCCATGGGGGCAGCTTGCGTCTGGGCCACTCGGAGCGTCTGGGAGGGCTGCGCGCCGATCTGGTGATCGCGCGATGACCCGTGGCCCATCATTGCGGCGCTGGCCGCGCTCTAACCGTCCAGCTGCCGGGAAAAGAAGCGGCGGCGGCGCTTGGCCGGGGGCATCTGCGGGATCGAGACGACCGGACGCAGACCCAGCGCATGCTCCATCTGCGCGGCCGAGCGGATGATCGGGTGGCGCACGTCCATCGCGAAGGCGGCGAGAACTGCGGCGAGGGCACTGATCACGGCGCCCAGGGCGACCGTCAGTATCCGGGATCGGGTGTAGGGATATTCGGGCAGGGTGGCCGGATCGAGCACGGTGAGCCGCGCGGCCTGCCGCTGCGTCTCCAGACGGTAGGCGACGTCCGCCTCCTTGCGCTTGGCCGCGGCCGCCTCCAGCTCGGTCTGCAGGGCGTCCATCCTGCGCGCATAGTCGTCCAGCTGCCGCTGCACCTCGGGCGTGCCTTCGATCGAGGCGGTCAGCGCCTCGATATTGCGCACCAAAAGGGCGCGCTCTTCGCTCAGACCCATTAGCTGCGCCTGCTGCTCGTTACGGGTGCGCCGCTCGATTTGTGACTGGGCGGGCAAGGTGATCTGGCGCTGCAGGGCGATCATCTGCCTGTCGATGTTCAGCAGCACTTCGTTTAGCCTCGCGATCTCACGCTGGGCGCTCTCGGTTTTGACGGACGTGGCGCTATTGTTGTGTGCGCGGAACTGGCTGACCTCGCGCTCCAGCGCCTCAAGCGCGCTCAGGGCCGCATCCTCCTGCAGCGCAAAGAACTCCAGCGTATCGCGCGACTGATCCAGACGGGTGCTGACGCTGAGCGAAACGGTACGCTGCGAGATCTCATGGGCGAGGGCCCGCGCCCCCTCGGCGGTAGGCCAGTTGGCAGTGATGCGCAGCAAGGACACCTCGCCATCGTCGATATAGCCGTCGCGCGCGGCGTCCACGCCCGAGATCTGAACCGAGGTGCGAATCGCGACCACCTTCTGCGCCTCGGTCAGCGCGGGCTGATCGGCGAAGAGGCCCAGCTCTGCAATCAGCTCCAGAATAGTGCCGCGCGACATGATCTGCTGTTCGATCAGCTGCAGGCGCCGCGCGGAGGAGCCCTGTACTGTGGACGGGGCCATTTCGCCCGGGACAATCGGGCCCTGCATCTGGAGAACCTCGGAGGAGGTATACATGTGCCGCTGCGCTGCAGCGACGATCATGGAGAGGATGAACCCGATAAAAAAGACCAAGAGAACCAGGCCACGGCGGCGGCGCAGCATGTCAAAGAAGTCCTCAACCGAAAAAATCGATCCCATCCGCTGGCTGTCCCCGCCCTGATATCGTCCCCCGGCGGACAGGCTGGAGGGCGCGATGATGTCATGCCGCGATCCATCACATGGTAAAGGGGCAACAATATGACAGGGGGATGCAGGTCGCGTTGTTACGCGGAAGAACGTTTGGTTTGCGCGCGGCGGCGCTCAGGCCGCGCGGCGGCGCCCGGGCCGGGTGCGGTTCAGGATCACGCCCAGCAGGCGCGATTTGCCTTCGAGGCGCAGCTTGCATTCGGTAATCTGGCTGCCCAGCGTGCGCGTGGCATCGGCAACCAGCAAGACCCCTTCGACCTGCGGAAGGAACGCCTCGAGATCGTCATGCTCCAGCATGGGAGGCAGGTCATAAAGAGTGATATCCGGCCGCAGCGCATCCAGCGCCTTGTTCAGAACCAGGCTCGTGCGGCGCGCGTGGAGCAGCTCCGAAGGGTTCGGTGCACGGCCCTCGCCAAGCCCCAGCGCCAGCGTTTCGGCTGGTCTGACCAGATGATCGTGCACCGACACATCGCCGGACAAGAGGCGCTGCATGCTGCCGCGCGCCTTGATGCCCAGTATCGCGGCGATGGAGGGCGCGCGTTGATCCATGTCCATCAGCAGAGCGCGCGCGTCGGGGATGCGCGCAATCGATAGAGCGAGGTTCAGCGCGGTAAAGCTGGCGCCGCAGCCCAGCGTCGGCGCCGCTATGGCGACGCGCGACCAGCCTGCGCTATGCATCGTGCGCAAGAGCTGCGTGCGCAGATCGTCAAAGGCCCGGAGCATCGCAGGATCATGGCCGATCATCTGCATCTGTGCGTCGATCGGCGCCCCGCCGTGGCAGAATGGGAGCAATGGCAGCTGGCTCCAGAGGTCAGGTGCAAAGTCGGTGCCGCGCGCGGGCAGATCCACGCTGTCCATGCGGCTTCCAAACGGCTCCACCGCGGGGGGGGTGGCCGGATCGCGGGTGCCCCATCGGGGGACCAACATCTTGCCATTCACGCGCCGGGTCAGTGCCAGATCGAAAGGCAGATCCTGCAACTGGCGATGGGGGCAGGCGGCTTGCCTCGCGCCCCCGTCGCGGTAGCGCTGAAACATGGCCTAGACTCCCGTCCGCTTGATCACCGCGCCAATGGTGCGCCAGAGTATCCGCGCATCCTGAGTGAGGGACAGGTCGTAATCATAGGCTGTGTCCAATGCAACGCGGGCGCGAAACGCGCTCGTGCTGCGCTGTGAGACCTGCCAATAGCCGGTGATGCCGGGCCGTAGCGCAAAATAATGTTCCGCATCGCCATAGAGCGCCAACTGCTCGGGCAGCATGGGGCGTGGGCCGACCAGGCTCATGTCACCGCGCAGCACGTTCCACAGCTGGGGAAGCTCGTCCAGCGAGGTCTTGCGCAGGAAATTTCCGATGCGGGTGATACGCGGATCGCGGCGCAATTTCTGCGCCTTGTCCCATTCGGCGCGCAGGGCCGGATCGGTTTCCAGATGCGCCTCCAGGAGGTCGTCGGCGTCACGCACCATGGTGCGCAGCTTGACGATCGAGAAAGACTTCCCACCCTTGCCCAGACGGGCCTGGCGATAGAACGGCGCGCCGCCCTCGATCCAAAGAAGGAGCGCCGAAAGGCCGATCAACAAGAGTGCGATCGGTGCGCTCACCATGACAAGGGCGATATCCAGCGCACGTTTGCCGCGGGAGCGATAGAAGCCGGTATGCGGCTGGGGGGCGGGCTGCGCCGCGGGCGGTGTAGGGGCGGGCACGGCGGAAGGCACCGCCCGGATCGTCGAATAGGTTTTAGGGTAGACGGGACGCAGACCCCGGGTCGCGCAGTGGGTTGGCATTGATACGCGTGCCGCGGGCGACGAAACATCGGTATGCATTTCTGACATGGCAGACTTACTCACTCAAAACTGCGCGGCCCCACATCCGCGCGAAAACAAAAAAGCTGCCCCGATATCTGACGTCGCGGGATCTACGCCCCGTCACTATCCGGGGGCGGCCAAGGGACCGCCTCCGAAGATCGGAATGTGCCGGTATGGGACACCAAATGGCGTCCATATCGACACGGTTGAACCTAACACCGCTCACCACAATCTTCAGACAAATCTAACGAAACATATTGTTTCTGGTTCCACCTGAACCAGTGGCGAAACGCGGTGCCAGATGCAACTCAAGCGTGTCAATTTATTGACAAAATGACACGGCCGGTTCGAACGGTGCCCATTGTTTCGAAAAGCGACCGTTCGCCAAATTGACGACATCTTCCTTATAAAGGATTGAGGCGAAAATGCAACTTTCTTGTGGCAATCGATTAACCAGGAAAGATGCCTTTCCCGGAAATCCGGAGCGAAAAAAGTAGCGGTTTCAGGAGGTGCTCACACCCGCAGTCACCTGATTCTCGCGCTTGGATCAGACCATCATTTCCTTGGTCGCCGTCAGGCGAATGTCCGGGTAATCGCGCTGCACACGATCGATATCCCATTGCAATCGCGTCAGGTAGACGACATCGCCGTCGTTGTCATGCGCAATATGCGCCTGGTTCGCCTTGATGAAGGCGTCGATGGCCGTCTGGCTGCCCTGAACCCATCTTGCGGATGTGAATTGCGACGGCTCGAACCGGACGGGCAGGCCGTATTCCAGCTCGATCCTGCTGGCCAGCACCTCGAATTGGAGCGCCCCGACAACGCCGACGATGAAGCCTGAGCCGAAGGCGGGTTTGAAGACCTTGGCCGCGCCTTCCTCGGCGAACTGCATCAGGGCCTTTTCCAGATGCTTGGCCTTCATCGGATCGCCCGCGCGGGCGGTCTGCAAGAGTTCCGGCGCAAAGCTGGGAATGCCCGTGACGCGGAGGGCTTCACCCTCGGTCAGCGTGTCGCCGATCCGCAGCTGGCCGTGGTTCGGAATGCCAATGATGTCGCCGGCCCAGGCCTCCTCGGCCAGTTCGCGATCCGAGGCGAGGAAGAGAACCGGGTTCGATACCGTCATCGGCTTTTTCGAGCGCACATGAGTCAGCTTCATGCCGCGCTTGAAATGCCCCGACGCCATGCGCAGGAACGCCACGCGGTCGCGGTGCTTGGGGTCCATGTTGGCCTGCACCTTGAAGACGAAGCCGGTGACCTTGGATTCTTCGGGCGCGATCTGACGCGGCTCCGCGCTTTGCGGCTGGGGCTGGGGCCCATATTCAGCAATGCCGCTCATCAACTCCTTGACGCCGAAGGAGTTGATAGCTGACCCGAACCAGATCGGGGTCATATGTCCTTCCAGCACCGCCTGCGGATCGAGTGCCGGAAGCAGTTCGCGCGCCATCTCGACCTCCTCGCGCAGTTTCGTGACCAACTCGACGGGCAGATTTTCGTCCAGCTTGGGATCGCTGAGGCCGTTAATCTCGATGCTCTCGGCCACCTTGTTGCGGTCGGCGCGGTCCATCAGCTCAAGCCGGTCGTTCAGCATGTCATAGCAGCCCGCGAAATCGCGGCCCATCCCGATGGGCCAGCTGGCGGGCGTCACGTCGATGGCCAGGTTTTCCTGAATCTCGTCGATGATATCGAAGACATCGCGGCTTTCGCGGTCCATCTTGTTACAGAAGGTCAGGATGGGCAGATCGCGCAGGCGGCAGACCTCGAAAAGCTTTTGGGTCTGGCTCTCTACGCCCTTTGCGCCGTCGATCACCATCACGGCGGCATCCACCGCCGTAAGCGTGCGATACGTATCCTCGGAGAAATCCGAGTGGCCGGGCGTGTCGACGAGGTTGAAACGGAAGTTTTTGAAATCGAAGGACATGGCCGAGGCGCTGACCGAAATGCCGCGATCCTTCTCCATCTGCATGAAGTCCGAGCGCGTGCGCCGCGCCTCGCCCTTGGCGCGAACCTGGCCCGCCATCTGGATCGCCCCGCCGAAAAGCAGGAATTTTTCGGTCAGCGTCGTCTTGCCCGCATCGGGATGCGAGATGATCGCGAACGTGCGGCGACGCGCGATTTCGGGGGGCAGATCGGGGCGGTTTGAGGCGGTGTCCAGCATGCCGCCGCGTATAAGGCGGCGCGCGCGGGCGCGCAATGGGGCGCGCGACCTGCCGGAACGAGGAAGGGGCGCGCGGCGTTTCTTTTGCATCACGCAAGATTGCAGCAAAGGAGAGATGTCATGAGCGCGAAGAAACCGGGCGAAGGCCCCGCCAAACCCGACAATGCCAAATCCGCAGCCGATCCATTTGGCGCGCCGAAGAAAAAGCAGGACGGCAAGTGGACACATGCCGCGATGGACGAGGCGCTGCGCGAGCCACGGCTAGACGGTAACGATGACAAGGTCGCCAAGGAAGAGCTGGACGCGGAGAAGAAGTGAGTCCGGCGCGCTAGCGGGTCGAGGCGCGGCGCAGGATCTCGGCGGCATCGGGCATGTCGACCAGCTGCGATTGCACCTCGAACTCCATATGCGCGCGGTGGTCATGGCCGGGCTCAGTACGCGACAGTGTCTCGCTAAGATCGGCGGGCAGAACGCTGCGGGTGCGCGGATCGACCAGCATCGTCTCGGCGGCGATCCCCTCGGCATAGATGATCTGATGCTCGTCAAAGAGCAGCTGGAAGTAATCGACGAAGCCGCCGCGCTCCTGCACGATGCTGCCGCCGTTGACCAGATGCCGCGCGCGCACAAGCACCTCGTGACGTCCGGCGCCCAGCGCGTCCGAGCGCTGATAGATGAAAAGGCGGCTTTCCGGGCTGACCACCAGGTCACCCGAATTGTTCAAGGCGCCTGCGCGGATGCGAATGGGGGCGAAATCACCCACAGCGCGCGCGGTCGCGGAGCCGATCCAGCGCAGCGGGCGGGGACCGTCATCGCGCGTCAGGATCACATCGCCGGGCCGCAGATCCTCGATTGGGGTCTGGGCACCCGAGGCCAGCGTGACATGCGTGCCGCGCGAAAAGGATACACAGGCGACCTCGGCAAACCGGGTTTGCGCTGAGGCGCGGTCAATTCCCACCAAAGTAAATTCGGTGCGGGACGTCAGGGGGGCGAGGGGCAGGACATAAACCGCCTCGACATCGCCGCGGGGATCGACCTCGACCAGGATCAGAAGCTCGGTTGTGATGCCATTGGCCGTCATCATCGTCAGCGCCGCATCCAGGTGCACCCGGTGACCGGCCGTGCCCAGCGCCGATCCTTCGGCAATCTCCATGACGCCCGCGCGTGCCGGCTGAACGGACAGACGCACGGATTGGGCGCGCAAGCCCAGCTCGTATACGTCGTCGAGATCCAGCTCGTCCGCAAAGGATATGGGATCGCCAAGGTTTGCGCCATTCACGACGCTGATGTCGCGGGCGCAGAACACGGGCAGGATTTGGACAAGGCCGTCGGTCATGTAATGTCGGTCCTCCATTCCGGCGTCCGGGTCAAGTATTTAGCACGCGCCGAAAAATCCTTTTGGTCCCATTTCGGCTGACATAGGGTCAGGGGTATCGACCGATTGTGGCAGCGTCGCGTCGCGCTGCGGTACAATATAGGGCAAACCGCTATTCGCGGCAGGAAAGCTTTGGGAGAAGTCTAGATGGATATGGGTCTGAACGGAAAACGTGCGCTGGTATGCGCCTCCTCCAAGGGGCTAGGACGGGGCTGTGCGCGCGCATTGGCCGCAGAGGGCGTGAACCTGGTGATGAACGCGCGCGGCCAAGAGACGCTGGAGGCCGCCGCCGATGCGATTCGCGGCGAATTCGGCGTGGAGGTGACCACGGTGGCTTGCGACATCACCACCCAAGAGGGCCAGGCCGCCGTGCTGGAGGCGGCGGGCGATCTGGACATCCTCGTCACCAATGCGGGCGGTCCGCCGCCCGGCGTCTGGAGCGATTGGGACCGCGACGATTTCATCAAGGCGCTGGATGCAAACATGCTGACGCCCATCGCGCTGATGAAGGCCGTGCTGCCCGGCATGATGGAGCGCGGATGGGGCAGGGTGGTCAACATCACCTCGCAATCGGTCAAGGCGCCGATCCCGGCTCTTGGCCTGTCGAACGCGGCGCGCACGGGCCTTACCGGCTATGTCGCGGGCACCGCCCGGCAGGTGGCGCCGCATGGCGTGACGATCAACAACCTCTTGCCCGGCATCCACGCGACCGACCGAGCCGTGCAACTCGATGGCGGCGTCGCCGAGGCGCAAGGCATCTCGATGCAGGAGGCCCGCGAGAATCGTTACGCCACCATCCCGGTGCGCCGCTATGGCACTGCGGATGAGTTCGGCGCCGCCTGCGCGTTCCTCTGCTCGGCTCAGGCGGGCTTTATCGTGGGGCAAAACCTGCTGCTGGATGGCGGGGCGATTTCCTCGACCATGTAAGGTGATTCACCGGCCCATGGCGCGCTGGTCCTACAATGTCCCCTTTTCAGCAGCCATGGCGGGCGCCGCCCTCTACTTCGCGCGCCGCGCGGACTGGGCCGCGGCAAAACTGCCGGGCGTCCATAAATACGAGCAGTTTTTGCGGATCTGCGGCCTCGTCCTGGGTATCGGCTTCGCGCAAACGCATGCCAGGGCGCGTCGGGCCGTCTGAGCCATAGCGCTTGCAAGCGCGGGGGGGCGTTGCTATCTGCCGTTGCAACCCATTCCCGACCGCATCGCTCGGGTAACTGCCCGCACCGACCCGCAAAGGCCCTGAATGCCCGCCCTGATTCCCCGTTTGCAGATCGAGCATCTCAGCCGCCGCTATGACGGGCGCCTGGTGGTCGATGATATCTCGCTCTCGGTGATGCCGGGGCAGGTGACCTGTCTGCTCGGCCCCTCCGGCTGCGGCAAATCCACCACGCTGCGCATGATCGCTGGGGTCGAGACGCAAGATAGCGGTGTTATCCGCGTCGACGGCGAAATCATCTGCGACGGCACGGCGCGCGTCCCCCCGGAAGAGCGCCAGATCGGCCTGATGTTCCAGGACTTCGCGCTCTTTCCGCATCTGACGGTCGAAGGCAACGTCGCCTTCGGCCTGTCGGGCAGCAAGGCTGAGATGCAGGCCCGCGTCGCCGAGCTTCTGGACCGGGTCGGCCTGCGCCATTTCACCAAATCTTTCCCGCACGAGCTGTCGGGCGGCGAGCAGCAGCGCGTCGCCCTCGCGCGCGCCCTTGCGCCGCGCCCGCGCATCATGCTTATGGACGAGCCGTTCTCCGGCCTCGACAACCGCCTGCGCGACGGTATCCGCGACGAGACGCTGGATATCCTGCGGGAGGAGGATGCCGCCGTCCTTCTGGTCACGCATGAGCCGGACGAGGCGATGCGCATGGCCGACGATATCGCCCTCATGCGGGGCGGGCGCATCGTGCAGCAGGGCGCGCCCTATAATGTCTACAACGCTCCGGTCGACAAGGACGCCGTAGCCTTTTTCAGCGATATCAACGTGATCCGCGGCACCGTGCGCGGTGCGCTGACGGAAACGCCCTTCGGTCACTTCCTCGCCCCCGGTGTGCCCGACGGCGCCGAGGTGGATATCGTGATCCGCCCCCAGCACATCAAGATCGACTTCGACCGCGCCGGGCGCGGACCCGATCCCACCGCGCAGGACGGCACGCCCGCGCGCGGCGTGGTCGAGCGGGCGCGCTTCATGGGCTCGGAAAGCATCGTGGAATTCCGCATGGATCACGACGGATCGATCCTGAAGGCGACCGTGCCCAATGTCTTTCTGCCCAGTCCCGGCAAGGCGCTGTGGCTGATGCTCCGCCGCGATCGCTGCTTCGTCTTTCCCGCGCGCGACTAACCCTTTCACCGTCGTGAAAAATACTCATGGCCGGGCAGGGGCCAAAGGCGCATCCCTGCTTTTTTCGCGATTCCGCGCGGCAGGGCCCGCCTTAGCCCTTTCAACCGGCTGCGGCAGGGTTTAGATACGGGTGCAGTCATACAATCAGGGCCCGCTAGCTGGCGCGCCCCGAAGCCAGGGAGAGACTTCATGCTCAACAATATCGGCCTTCCCGGCCTTCTTCTGATCGCCGTCGTCGTGCTGGTGCTGTTCGGACGCGGCAAGATCTCGTCGCTCATGGGCGAGGTAGGCAAGGGGATCACCTCCTTCAAGAAGGGCATCGACGAAGGCAACAAGGAAATCGAGACCTCGGCCAAGGATGCCGATATCGATCACGAGGCCGGCACGCGCGACGTGACCCCCAAGGACGACGTGACCTCCAAGAAAAAAGACAAGGTCTGAATCCAAAATGTTCGACCTAGGCTGGACCGAGCTGCTGGTCATCGGCATCGTGGCGCTCATCGTGGTCGGCCCAAAGGATTTGCCCGGCATGTTCCGCACCGTCGGGCAGTTCGTGGGCAAGGCCAAGGGCATGGCGCGTGAATTTTCCAAGGCGATGAACGATGCGGCTGACGATGCGGGCGTCTCGGGCATGTCCGACAGCCTGCGCAAAGCCAGCAATCCGATCGGCTCGGCCATGGACGAGGTCAAGAAAAGCGCGACCAGCTTTACACAGGCGACCCGTGACGCGGGTAAGCCCAAGGAAAAGCGCGAGGCCGAGAAACTGAGTCCCGAGCGGCAGGAGGCCAAGGACAAGATCACGGCCCATTCCGCCAAGAAGACGCAGGAGCGGCTGGATCGCGAGGCGGCCGAGGCCGAGGCGGCCAAGACCGCGGTCCCGGTTCAGGATGGCCCCGAGGTCAAGGCGCCCGCCAAGAAGCCCGCCGCCAAGAAAGCAGCGGCCAAGAAGCCGGTCGCAAAATCTGCATCTGCCAAAACGGCGACCTCCAAGGCCGCAGCCAAGCCGAAGGCGAAAACAGCAGCCAAAACCAGCGCAGGCGCCGCAGAAAAGACGACGGCCAAGCCAGCCGCCAAGCCGCGCAAGAAGACCGCCACGACACCCGCCACAGGTAAGACCAAATCATGAGCACCGAAGGCGATATCGAGGATAGCAGCGCCCCGCTGATCGAGCATCTGGCCGAGCTGCGCACGCGCCTCATCCATTCCGTCCTCTATTTCCTGGCCGGGATGGTGATCTGCTTTACCGTCGCGACGCCGATCTTCAACTACCTGACCGCGCCGCTCTGCACGGTGCTGGCGGATCGGGGGCAGGATTGCGACCTGATCTTCATCAGCCCGCAAGAGGGCTTCTTCGTCGCCATCAAGGTGTCGCTGCTGGGCGGCCTCATCCTTTCCTTTCCCTTCATCGCGAACCAGATGTGGCGCTTTGTGGCGCCTGGACTCTACCGCAATGAAAAGGGCGCGTTCCTGCCTTTCCTGATCGCATCGCCCTTCATGTTCATCCTGGGCGCCAGCTTCGCCTTTTACGTGGTCACACCGCTGGCCTATGACTTCTTCCTCGGCTTCCAGCAATTCGGCACCTCGGGCGAAGTCGTCGATGGCGTCGAGGGCGCCGCACCGCTTAGCGTCGTCTTTCAAGGCTCGGCGCAGGAATACCTGAACCTTACGATCAAGTTCATCGTCGCCTTTGGCCTCTGCTTTCAGTTGCCTGTCCTTCTGACCCTCATGGGCAAAGCGGGCCTCGTCAGCGCCGTGGGCCTGCGCGCCGTGCGCAAATACGCGGTCGTCGGCATTCTGATCCTCGCCGCACTTGTGACACCCCCCGATGTCATCACCCAGGGCATCCTCTTTGTCGTCGTCTATGGCCTCTACGAGGTCTCGATCCAGCTTGTCGCCCGTGTCGAGCGTCAGCGCGAGGCGAAACTGCGCGCCGAAGGCCTGTGGTTCGATGACGAGGACGAGATGGAAGAGGACATGGCTGGCCATCCCGAGGATGAGTTCGACGACGAGTCAGAAGATGAGGTAGACAAGGACAAGCGCCCGTGAAGGATGTGAAGGATCAGGCAGCGGACCCCATGTTGCGGATCGCCGAGGCGCTTGAGCGGATCAGCCCGCCGCCCGCGCCCGCGCCCGATCTGTCCGCCTGCGACGCCTATGTCTGGCACGTCTCGCCCGATCATCTGCAGCCCGTTCCGGACGTGGCGCGCGTGGACATGAACCTGCTGGTTGGCATCGACCGCGCCCGCGACACGCTGCTGGAAAACACGCTTCATTTCGCGCAAGGATTGCCTGCCAATAACGCGCTTCTCTGGGGCGCGCGGGGCATGGGAAAATCTAGCTTGGTCAAGGCTGTGCACGGCGAAATTGTCAGCCGGGGCTTGGATCTCAAGATCGTCGAGTTGCAGCGCGAAGACCTGACCAGCGTGACGCGCCTCTTGGGGCTGCTGCGGCAATCGGATGCGCGATTCATCCTCTATTGCGACGATCTCAGCTTCAGCCATGATGATCAGCATTACAAATCGCTCAAGGCGGTTCTGGATGGCGGGATCGAGGGGCGGCCCGAGAACGTGATTTTCTACGCCACGTCGAACCGCCGCCACCTGATGCCCCGCGACATGATCGAGAATGAGCGCGGATCGGCCATCAACCCGGCCGAGGCGGTCGAGGAAAAGGTATCACTGAGCGACCGCTTCGGCCTCTGGCTGGGCTTTCACGCCTGCGATCAGGACGGATTCCTGGCCATGATCCGGGGCTATTGCGATGCCTACGGGATCGAGATTTCGGGCGAGAATCTGCGCGCCGAGGCGATCGAATGGCAGGCGACCCGCGGCGGCCGCTCGGGCCGGGTGGCGTGGCAGTTCATCACCGATCTGGCCGGGCGGCATGGGGTCCGGCTGGACTGAACTGACGCTCTACCAGCTGAAGATGTCGCCGATATTTTGCAGGATCGACACCAGTAGAAGAAATCCCATGATCAACAGCGCCAACCACCAGATGAATTGCAGAACGAGCGCCGCAACCGCAAGGCTGGCGCCGTAGGCGCCAAGGCGCCAGTCTTCGTGCGTGAGGCGTGAGACCAGCGACAGGACCAGCGACAATATTGCGCTTACCGGTGCGATGATGGCGAGATAGAAAATGAGCTTCGGCGTCTCTGGCGCAACCTCGGCCTGCGACATTCCGAAGAAGCTGCGCCAAGCGGCGCGCTTGATCTCGCCTGCGATTTCACCGATCTGCGACGCGGTGGACGGACCTGTATCGAATGCGGGCAATGCCATTTGAAGAAACACAAGCCCAAGCGCCAGTGCCGCCGTCGCTACCGCCCAGACGCCCCAGCTGCGCCAAAGACGCGGGGGACGACTGTTAAACTGATTAAGCGCGTTTTCCATCCTGTGACGCTAAGCCTAAATCATGGCCGCCGCATGACGTGCCCGGCACCATTTCGGGACGCAATCTTATTCAATCGAATAGGGCGGGCCGTCCGATGGCCCGCCCTTGGCATTTTAGGACTGGTGGCACTCAGCCGTTCAGCGCCTTGTTCAGGTTCTCGTCCACCTTCTCGAGGAAGCCCATCGTGGTCAGCCATTTCTGATCGGGGCCGACCAGCAGGGCGAGGTCCTTGGTCATGTGCCCAGCCTCGACGGTGTCGACGACGACCTTTTCCAGCGTAGTCGCGAAGTTGGTCAGCGCCTCATTGCCGTCCAGCTTGCCACGGTGCTTGAGCCCGCCGGTCCAAGCGTAGATCGACGCGATGGAGTTGGTCGAGGTTTCCTCGCCCTTCTGGTGCTGGCGGTAGTGGCGCGTGACGGTGCCATGCGCCGCCTCGGCCTCGACGATCTGGCCATCGGGCGTCATCAGTTGGCTTGTCATCAGGCCCAGCGAGCCAAAGCCCTGCGCCACGGTGTCGGACTGCACGTCGCCATCGTAGTTCTTGCACGCCCAGACATAGCCGCCCGACCATTTCATCGCCGAGGCGACCATGTCGTCGATCAGGCGGTGCTCATAGGTGATGCCGGCTTTCTCGAACTTATCCTTGAACTCCTCGTCGAACACCTTCTGGAAGATGATCATGAACTGGCCATCGTAATTCTTGAGGATTGTGTTCTTGGTCGAGAGGTACACCGGATAGCCGCGCTTGAGCCCGTAGTTGAAGGACGCACGGGCGAAGTCGCGGATGCTCTCGTCGAGGTTATACATGGCCATGTAGACGCCGGAGGAGGGTGCATCGAAGACCTCTTCCTCCATCACGGTGCCGTCCTCGCCGACGAATTTCATCGACAGCTTGCCCGGCCCGGGGAATTTCATATCGGTCGCACGATACTGGTCGCCATATGCATGACGGCCGATCACGATGGGCTGTGTCCAGCCGGGGACAAGGCGCGGAACGTTCGAGCAGATGATCGGCTCGCGGAACACCACCCCGCCCAGGATGTTGCGGATCGTGCCGTTGGGGCTGCGCCACATCTTTTTCAGGCCGAATTCCTCGACCCGGCCCTCATCGGGCGTGATGGTCGCACATTTGACGCCGACGCCGTATTTCTGGATCGCATGGGCCGCGTCGACGGTGATCTGGTCATCGGTC
The DNA here is from genome assembly GCF_043355935.2 of Roseovarius roseus. NCBI lineage: Bacteria > Pseudomonadati > Pseudomonadota > Alphaproteobacteria > Rhodobacterales > Roseobacteraceae > Roseovarius > Roseovarius roseus. Next base: position 553,736 of record NZ_JBHFPE020000001.1, read on the forward strand.
TCGTCGCGGGACTGAATGCTGAGATCGTAGTATTTCAGGTCGATATCGAGATAGGGCAGGATCAGCTTTTTCTTGATGAAATCCCAGATGATGCGGGTCATCTCGTCGCCGTCGAGCTCGACGACCGGGTTGTCTACCTTGATCTTGGACATGGGGCGGCCTTTCATGTGAGAGGGTCGAATGATGCGCCGCTTCTAGCGTATCGGCGCGGCGAAGGAAAGCGTTCTGTATACGGCGGTATGCAGAAAGCTGCGCAAGGATTTACGCGCTGTCATCTGCGGCGCGCTGCGCCATGATCTCGTCCATGACATTCAGCCAAAGCGCGGTATCCTGTGCGCCCGGCACGGCATGCTGCGCGGCGACGATGAAGGTCGGGACCGAGGAAATGCCCATCTCGCGGAACTGCGCGTCGCGGGCGCGGATATCGTCCGTATCGGCGTCCGAGGCGAGGAGTTTTCCCACCACGGCGGCATCCATGCCGATGCCGTCAGCGATATCGGCCAGCACCTCGGCATTGCCTATGTCGCGTCCTTCGGTGAAATAGGCGGCAAAGAGGGCCATCGCGGCGGCTTCCTGCTTGCCCTCGATTCCGGCCCAATGGATCAGGCGGTGCGCATCCAGCGTGTTGGGTGTGCGCTTCATCGCCTCGAAATCGATATTGAGGCCCGCGGCCTCGGCGCGCTGGACCACGGGCGCGTAGGCGGCAATTGCGCCCTCCTTGCCGCCGAACTTGGTCTCGAGATATTCGCGCCGGTCCATGCCCTCGCGCGGCATGTCGGGGTTCAACTGAAACGGGTGCCATTCGATGACGAAAGGATGCTCGGGGCGCTGCGCCAGCGCGCGGTCCAGCAACGTCTTGCCGATATAGCACCACGGGCAGATCGGGTCGGAGACGATGTCGAGCTTGACCATGTAAGGCACCTTTCAAGGATGGCAGAGCGCCGCCTTGGTAGGCGTTGGGGCGGGCCATTGCAAGGCAACGCAAATTATCCGGCGAGCCGCGGCCCCGGTCAAGGTATCCAGCGCGGCGCGGCCTGATCCCGCGTCAGAACCAGCTCTGAACGCCGCGTGCGGCGCCCGAGATATCCTGGCCCACGCCATCGACGGTCGCGCAGCCGGTCATCAGCACCAGCGCCATGAGAGCGATCATCTTTTTCATGTGACTACCTGCCGTTTGCCTGTTTCTGCTCGCGCCAGTCGCGCCGGTTTGCCCGGTCTTGCGATCAGCGGATACTCTCACTCGTCCTCGGCCATCCACCAGACTTCGGGCAGGAAGCCCACGCCGTCGCCATAGAGGGGAAGCCTGTCCTCAGGATACTTCAGCCTTGCATCATGGGCAATGCGCCCCTCCGAATACTGGTGAATCGGGATCACATAGCGGCCCGAAATCAACACGCGGTCCAGCGCGCGTACGGCAGTGACGAAGTCCTCCCGCTCGGTCGCGGCCAGCATGGTGCGGATCATCGCCTCGGCAGCGGGGCTGTCCATGCCCATCAGATTGCGGCTGCCGGGCTGGTCTGCGCCCTTGGCGCCCCAGTAGAAATATTGTTCGGCGCCGGGGCTGAGCGAGAGGGAGCGCCGCATATAGGTGATGTCGAAATCGTAATTCGCCTCGCGCAGGTTGTATTGTGCGCTGTCCACGCTCTGCACGTTCAGCGTGATGCCCAGCCGTTCGAGCGCGCGGGCATAGATATCCATCATCGCGGTCGCCTGCTGGACCAGCGCGTCCTGCTGCAGAAGAACGGTCAGTTCCATCGGCTGGCCGTCCTTGCGCAGCACGCCACCCTCGACCGTCCACCCCGCCTCGGCCAGACGGTCGGCGGCGGCGCGGATATTGGCGCGGTTGCGCTTGGTGCCGTCTCCTTCGGGCAGGGCATAGCCCTCGATCGCGCCGGGCAGCAAGCTGCCTGCGAAGGGCGCCAGTAAGGCGGCCTCGGCCTCGGGCGCGGGGCCGGGGCGCATGCCAAGCTCGGAATTCGAGAAGTAGGATGTGATGCGCGGCTGGCGCCCGCCAGTCAGCGTGTCGTTGATATACTCGAAATTGAACGCATCGATCAGCGCCTGGCGCACCCGCCAGTCATCCAAAGGCGGATTGCGCGTGTTCATGACAAAGCCCGAGATGCCCGATGGCTGGCCATTGGGAATGGTGCTGCGCACGATCTCGCCGCTTTGGACGGCCGGCAGGGTGGCCAGCTCCTCCCAGCGTTCGGCATTGAATTCGCGGATATAGCTGATCTCGCCGGCCTTGAACGCCTCTTTCATCACGGCGTCGTCGCCGTAGAAATCGATGCGGATCTCGTCGAAATTGTTGGTGCCCCGTCGAAAGGGCAGGTCCTTGCCCCAGTAGTCGGGATTGCGCCGCAGGATCACCTGCCGGCCCACGTCGTAGCCATCCACGACGTAAGGAGCGGTGCCGATGGGGATGTCGTCGATTGCGCCATCCTCGAAAACCGCATCCTCCCACTGGGATTTCTTGAGGACGGGGCGCAGACCCGCCAGCAGCACGAGGTCGCGGTCAGGCGGGCCGTCCGACGTATCGAAATCGATGCGCACCTTGCCGGGAGCAGTCTCACGGATGCTGTCGATCCGGGTCCAGAAATCGCGGTAGCGCAGATGCCCGCGCGTGCCCAGCGTCTCGAAGGACCAGATGACATCCTCGGTCGTGACCGGGCTGCCATCCGAGAATCGCGCCGCGGGATTGAGGGTGAATTCGACCCAGGTGCGCGCGTCATCCGTCTCGACCGTTTCGGCCAGCAGACCGTAGAGCGTGAATGGCTCGTCCCAGGAGCGGCCCAGAAGCGATTCGTAGGCGAGGTGGCGCAGCTGCCAGGGCGGCGTGCCCTTGGGCGCAAAAGGGTTAAGCGAATCGAAGCCGCCGACATTCGCGGTGGTCACGCGGCCGCCCTTGGGCGCCTCGGGATTGGCATAGGGCAGGGCGGCGAAATTCGGCTCAAGGGCGGGGGCCCCATACATCGCGATACCGTGAACAGGCTCGGCCGCGGCGCTGCCCAGACCCAGAAAAACAACGGTAATGACTGAAGAAAGGCCCCTAAGCGGCGGGAAACAAAGTGATCTCATCGCGGAGACAATTCCTGTATGGCGTTGCTGGATTGGGGAAGAGCGTGGCACGAGGGTAGAGGGGGTTCTATGGATTTTCAAACTTTTAGCTTGGATGGCGGCGCAGGATTGCTTATAAGGGAGTCACTGCTCGATAGGTTTCTTGCCTGTATGAAACCTGCCTCAATAACTTAACGCCAGCTTCGCGCTGGCGTTTTTTTTTGGCTGATCGGGTTTGCAGGCAATAGCAGTCCGAAGGGCAGTCGTCCGACACGTGATCGCGGGTGACATTTGCAGATGCAGCATTATATTCTGCGATGCAACAGAGCGCAGGAGGAAAATCATGGAAATCAGCGGCAAGACAGTGGTCATCACGGGCAGCAATTCGGGCATCGGCCTGGGGATCGCGCGCGAGATGGCGAAGGCCAAGGCGCATGTGGTGCTGAACTCGTTCACCGACAATAATGAGGATCACCAGCTGGCCAAGGATCTGGCCGCCGAATTCGGCACCGAGGTGCGCTACATCAAGGCCGACATGTCCAAGGGGGACGAGTGCCGCGCGCTGATCGAAAAGGCGGGTGCCTGCGATATTCTGATCAACAATGCAGGCATCCAGCATGTCGCGCCGATCCCCGAGTTTCCGGCCGAGAAATGGGACGCGATTATCGCCATCAATCTCAGCTCGGCCTTTCACACCACCGCCGCCGCGCTCCCGATGATGCGCAAGGCGGGCTGGGGCCGGGTGATCAACATCGCCTCCGCGCATGGCCTGACCGCCAGCCCCTACAAATCCGCCTATGTCGCCGCCAAGCACGGCATCGTCGGCCTGACCAAGGTCACCGCGCTGGAAACCGCGCAGGAGCCGATCACCGCTAACGCCATCTGCCCCGGCTATGTCCTGACCCCGCTGGTCGAGGCGCAGATCCCCGACACGATGAAAGAATATGACATGAGCCGCGAGGACGTGATCAAGAACGTCATGCTGCAGCGTCAACCCTCCAAGGAATTCGCCACGACCGAGCAACTGGGCGGTACCGCGCTTTACCTTTGCTCGGATGCAGCGGCGCAGGTGACCGGGACCACGATCAGCGTCGATGGAGGTTGGACCGCGCTGTGAGGCGCCGGCGCCCGTGCTGATGCGGCGCGACATGGGTATTTTCCCAAGAAAAAGCCGAAGGGGCAGGGATGGAGAAGAAGCGGATCAATCTGGCGCTGCAGGGCGGGGGCGCGCATGGCGCCTTCACCTGGGGCGTTCTGGACCGGCTGCTGGACGAGGAGGTATTGGAAGTCAGCGGGATTTCCGGCACCTCGGCGGGCGCGCTGAACGGGGCCGCATTCAAATCCGGCTGGGTCGAAGGCGGCCGCGAGGGAGCACGGGAGACGCTGGACTGGCTCTGGCGCCAGATGGGCGCGGTCCACGACATGCGCATGCCGACCTGGATGAACGGATGGCTACCCGGCGCGGATGCGGTCAATTTGGCGATGGACTATTCGCTGCATGCCTCTGTGTCGGATGCGGTGTCGCGCGTTGTGTCGCCCTATTCCTACGGGCCGTTCTACAGCAACCCGCTGCGTCGGGTCGTTGAGAAATTCGAGTATGACAAGGTCTGCGCCCATCAAGAGCCCTTGCTGAGCATCTGTGCCACGAATGTGCGCGATGGCAAGATCCGCATCTTCGACGGGGATGAAATCGGCGCGGACGCTCTGCTAGCCTCGGCTTGCCTGCCGACCCTGTTCCAGGCGGTGGAGATTGACGGCGAGGCCTATTGGGATGGCGGATATAGCGGCAATCCGGCGCTTTTCCCGCTCTTCGTGCCGGAATTGCCCTCCGATATCGTGATCATCAACATCAATCCGCTCTATAGGGTCGACCTGCCGCAAAGCCCGCAAGACATCCAGAACCGCATCAACGAGATCAGTTTCAACTCGTCCCTCCTGCGCGAATTGCGCGCGGTCGACTTCGTCCAGCGCCTTTTGGATAGCGGCGCGTTGAACGAGGGCACCATGAAGCGTCTGCGGGTGCACATGATTGCCGATGATACGCTGATGGCCGAGCTGTCGGTCGGGACCAAGATGTCGCCCAATCCGTACCTCCTGAGCCGCCTCAAGGAGGCGGGGCGCGTCGCCGCCGATGCGTTTCTGGAGGCGCATTGGGATGATCTGGGCCATCGCGGCAGCACCGACCTGCGCGAGATGTTCGGCTGAAGGTTACTTGGCCGCGGGTTTGACCGGCAGATCTTCGGGCTTGATCTGGTTCGGATAGACGAGGCCTGCCGAGATCACCAGCTTGGCCGCATCCTCGACCGTCATGTCCAGCTCGATCACATCCTCGCGCGGCAGGAACAGCAGGAAACCCGAGGTCGGGTTGGGCGTGGTGGGAAGGAACACACTCAGCAGCGCGCCGCCTGTCTCTGCCCTCGTCGAAATCTCGCCCTTGGCTGTGGTCGAGATGAAGCCGATGGCCCAGATCCCTTTGCGCGGATACTGGATGAGGCAGGCGGTCTCGAAGCTGCGCTCGGTCTGGGCAAAGATCGTCTCGGCGATCTGCTTGACCCCCGAATAGATCGAGCGGACGACCGGCATGCGGTTGACGAGGCTTTCGCCAAACCGGATCAGCGTGCGTCCGATCAGCCCCTTGGCGACCCATCCAATGATGATCGTGAAGACCAGAAAGACAACCACGCCGACGCCGCGCAGGTTGATGCCGATGTAGTTCGCCGGGGTTAGATCATAGGGGATCAGCGGCAGAACCAGCCCATCAACCCAACCGATCATCGTCCAGATCAGCCATATGGTCAGCGCCACCGGCAGGACAACGACAAGTCCGGTCAGAAAACTTGCGCGCAAGCGCGCGAAAATGCCAGTCCGGCGCGGCGGGCCTGTGTCTTCGTCGAAGGGTGCGGTCATCTCATGTTCGGCCTTTGATCGCGATTGTAACGGTTTAGGGCCAAATCGGGGGCTGGGCAATGGGGCAGGTGCGCCGCATTGCACAAGCGGGACGCAGCCGGCCCGGCCAAGGGGCCTTGCGTCCCGGCGCCGCGCGGTCTATAGCGCGCCTACTTGAAATCCGCAGGCACGGGCGGGCCGACCGGGGGAGACATCCCCGGCAGTCCACCGGTTGAGGGAAACCCCTCTCACCCCGTGCCGAGGCGAAAACCGGAAAAGGAATACGGCATGGCTCTTCCCGAGTTCTCCATGCGTCAGTTGCTTGAAGCTGGCGTTCACTTTGGTCACCAGACGCAGCGTTGGAACCCCCGCATGGGCGAGTTCATCTATGGCGCGCGCAACGGCATTCACATCATGGACCTGACGCAGACGGTCCCGATGCTGGACGCGGCGCTGAATGTCGTGCGTGAAACCGTCGCGAAAAACGGCCGCGTTCTCTTCGTCGGCACCAAGCGTCAGGCCGCCGGCCCCGTCGCCGAAGCCGCCGAGAAATGCGCACAGTATTACATGAACCACCGCTGGCTGGGCGGCACGCTGACCAACTGGCAGACCGTGTCCAAGTCGATCCACCGCCTGAAGGAGATCGACGAATCGCTCGAGGCGGGCGCCGAAGGCCTGACCAAGAAAGAGCGTCTGGGCATGGAGCGTGACCAGACCAAACTGCAGGCGTCGCTGGGCGGCATCCGCGAAATGGGCGGCGTGCCCGACCTACTCTTCGTCATCGACGTCAAGAAAGAGCAGCTGGCCGTGGCCGAAGCCAACAAGCTGGGCATTCCCGTCGTCGCCGTCGTCGACACCAACTGCTCGCCGGATGGCATCGACTACATCATCCCCGGCAATGACGACGCGGCCCGCGCCATCGCGCTCTATTGCGATCTGGTCAGCCGTGCGGCTCTTGACGGCATGACCGCCCAGATGGGTGCCGCAGGCATCGACATCGGCGAGATGGAAGAGGCCCCCACCGAGGAGGCCGCATCCGCAGAGGTGAAGCCGGGCGTCGAAACTGGCGACATCAGCCACGAAGCCGTGCATGACGACAAGCAGACCAAGGACGCGCCGCTGGACATCAAGTCGAGCGAGGAAATCTCGGACATGGCGGCCAAAGCCGGCGAGAAGGGCAAGACCGAGAAAGCCGACAGCTGATCGGCGTCTGAGTTACCCCACTTTCAGGCTCGGCGGCATGGCTGCCGGGCCGTTTCGACAAAAATTAGGAGAGCCAAATGGCGATCACTGCTGCAATGGTGAAAGAGCTGCGCGACACGACGGGCGCAGGCATGATGGACGCGAAAAAGGCGTTGACCGAGGCGGATGGCGACATGGACGCCGCCGTCGATTGGCTGCGCACCAAGGGTCTGGCCAAGGCCGCCAAGAAGTCGGGCCGCACCGCGGCTGAGGGCCTTGTGGCCGTCAAGGTCGAGGGTGGCCGCGGCGTCGCCGTCGAGATCAACTCCGAGACCGATTTTGTTGCCAAGAACAGTGACTTCCAGAAGATGGTGTCGTCCGTGGCAGACGCCGCCGTCAAGGTGGACGATGTCGAGGCGCTGAAGGCCGCCGATCTGGGCGGCAAGACCGTCGAGGACACGATCACCGACAAGATCGCCACCATCGGCGAGAACATGACCCTGCGCCGGATGTCGGCCATCGAGGGCGACAGCGTCGTGTCCTATGTGCACAACGCCGCCGCTGACGGCATGGGCAAGATCGGCGTTCTGGTCGCGCTCAAGGGCGACGAGACATTCGGCCGCCAGGTTGCCATGCATATCGCTGCAACCAACCCCGTCGCCTTCGACGAGGCATCGCTGGACCCGGCGGTCGTCGAGAAGGAAAAGCAGATCCAGATGGACATCGCCCGCGAGAGCGGCAAGCCCGAGCAGGTCATCGAGAAGATGATCGAAGGCCGCATGAAGAAGTTCATGGCCGAGTCCACGCTGATGGGCCAGGCCTTCGTGATGAACCCCGACCTGACCGTCGAGGCCGCCGCCAAGGAAGCTGGCGTCACGCTGACCGGCTATGTCCGCCTGGAAGTGGGCGAGGGCATCGCCGTCGAAAAAGAAGACTTCGCAGCCGAAGTTGCCAAGATGGGCAAGAGCTGAGCCGTAGCGGTCTGGTTGAAAAACTGGGGGGGCGGGCCGAAAGGCTCGCCCCTTATCAGTAGCGACAACTGCGATTATGCCCTCTCGAATTACATTCGGTAGACAACGCTTTCACCTGTCACCGGATCGACACCGGGCGCGCCGCTGATCGTCAAGCTGCCGTTTTCCAGCGTGAAGGGGCGCGACAGGTCCATCTCCCAACTTGGATTCCACGCACGCTCGACATGATGAACGACGCGGCGGCCCTCGAGGCTGTAACTTGCGACATAGGCCAGCATGCTGTCGAAAAGCGCGGCCTTTTCGCCCTCGGACCAGCCACCCTCGCCATTCGCCCGAATCCGATTACGGCGAAACACCGTCGCCATCATGCGGCCGTCGGCGTGATAGGCGATGTAGCCGATGGGATCGGGGCCCATGGCGTCGGAGATCTCGCCCGTCTCCAGCGCTTCGCGCGTCCATGATTTCATTCGCCACGTGCCGAGAATCTGGTCTGCCTGGCTCATACGCTCTCCGAAACCTGCGTCAATGATGCCGACCGGGCATCGGTCGTGGCGGATCGAACGTCTATTATGTGCCTGAAATTTGTCGAAACCAACATGGTTTGCTGTCATTGATTTGTGACGGCCCAAAAACATCCGGCGGTCGGCTTTGATATGCGGTGCCCGGGCCACCGCGTGCACCCGAAATGATCTGAGTCAAAGCCGCCGGGCAGCAGAGCTGGTAGCATTCGCAAAATCCTAGAGAGGTCTTTCCATGTACAAGAATATTCTTATCCCGGTCGTCTTCGACAGCGAGCATGATCACACGCGGGCGATGCAGATCGCGGCCCTGGCCGGACCGGATGCAAAAGTCACGTTGCTGCACGTGATCGAGCAATTGCCCACCTATGTCATTTCCTACGTGCCCGAGGGAACGTCAAAGCAGCTTCGCGCGGAGTTGCAGGGGGAGATGGACAAACTCACCGGGGATCTTCCGAACGCGACGGGCCAGATCATCACGGGCCATTCCGGGCGCTCAATTACGGATTATGCTGAGAAGAACGGGATGGACCTGATCGTGGTCGAATCGCACAGACCGGGCTTCGGCGATTATTTCCTTGGAAGCACGGCGGGGCACATCGTGCGCCACGCGACCTGTTCGGTGCATGTGATCCGGTAGGTCGCAGGCGGCAAGCGCGGTGCGTTTATCCCTTTTGCGCCAGATGGGCCAACAATGCGTCCATGGCCATCGGGTAGCCCGTCGCGCCAAAGCCGCAGATCACGCCCAGGGCAACCTTGGCGATGTAGCTGACATGGCGAAACTCCTCGCGGGCATGCACGTTCGACAGGTGAAGCTCGACGCAGGGCAGCTCGACCGAGGCGATGGCATCCATCAGCGCGATGGAGGTGTGGGTATAGGCCCCGGCATTCAGGACGATGCCCCCGTGCACGCCCTTGGCGGCGTGGACATGGTCAATCAGCGCGCCTTCGCTGTTGCTTTGCGCAAAGGCCATCTCGGCCCCGCGCGAGGCCGCATGGGCGCGGCAGAGCGCTTCGATATCGGCAAGGGTCGAGTGGCCATAGACCTCGGGCTGGCGCGTGCCCAAAAGGTTCAGATTGGGCCCGTTCAGAATGAGGATCGAGGTCATGTCGGTGGCTCCTTTGATCCCTCTTTAGACCGCAGGGGCGCGTCCTGTCGAGATCGCGTTACTCGGCGGCGGCACGCAGGCTGGACATGAGGTAGTGAAACTTCTCGCCCTGCACCGCGATATGGGCGCGCATCGCGTCGGCCGCGCCCGGCGCGTCGCCGCCTGTCAGCGCCGCGACGATGGCCTCATGCTCGGCCATGGATTGCGCCAGACGTCCGCGCAGGCGCAACTGCTGGCGGCGGAAGGGGCGCAGGCGGCGGTGCAGCTTGTCGGCCTCGGCCCGCAGGAATCCGTTGCCGGATTGCGCGTAGATGATGTGATGAAACCGTTCGTTTTCAAGATAATAGGCGCCGGGCGCATTCTGCTCGACGGCCTTGGCGCAAAGGGCGTTGGCAGCGCGCAGATCGGCCAGTGCGTCATCGGTGATGCGCAGTGCGGCAAGGCGGGCGGCGGCGGCCTCAAGCTCGGCCATGACCTCGAACATCTCGATCAATTCGACCGGGCCGGGCTGGCGGACAAAGACCCCGCGCCGGGGGATCTGCGTAACCAGCCCGGATTGCGCCAGCCTTTGCAGCGCCTCGCGGATCGGGGTGCGCGAGACGCCGAACCGCTCGGCCAGCGCGCTCTCATCAAGGCGGGCACTGTCGGGATAGGTGCCATCGAAGATCAGCTCTTCGATTTCCTCGGCGATCATATCTGCGCGGCGCTTTTCCATGACTTACGATAGCGCGGGTCATGGCGCATGCAAAGATGAATTTCTTGTATACAAAATGATTGACTCACAAAACACCGCGCGCCTAACCTGTGGGTCACGATCCGGCGGGGAGGCCGGGCCACGAAAAACAGTCTGGGAGGACATACCATGAAATCCATGCTCAAGGCCGCAGTTGCGGCAACAGCCCTGATGGCCCTCGGGGGCGCTGCATCCGCGACCGAACTGCGCCTGTCGCACCAGTGGTCCAACAATGACGTGCGCCACAAGGTGGCCCAGATCGTCGCTGACGAGGTGGCCGCCGCCGATGTGGATCTCGACATCAAGATCTTCGGCTCCAAGTCGCTCTTCAAGCCGCGCGAGCAGTACAAGCCGCTCAGCCGGGGCCAGCTGGACATGACCGTCTTTCCGCTGAGCTACGCGGGCGGCCAGCAGCCTGCCTTCAACCTGACGCTGATGCCCGGCCTCGTGAAGAACCACGACCACGCCGCGCGCCTGAACGAGAGCCCCTTCATGGAGGCGATCGAGGCCAAGATGGCCGAGGATGACGTGATGGTGCTCGTCCATGGCTATCTGGCGGGCGGTTTCGCCGGCAAGGACAAGTGCATCACCAAGCCCGAGGATGTGAACGGCCTACAGACCCGCGCCGCCGGCAAGGCGTTCGAGCAGATGCTGGCCGGTGCCGGTGCCTCGATTGCGTCGATGTCCAGCGCGGATATCTACAACGCGATGCAGACGGGCGTTCTGGATGCGGCCAATACCTCGTCCTCGTCCTTCGTCAGCTACCGCATCTACGAGCAGGTCTCGTGCTACACTCCCGCAGGCGATGTCGCGCTGTGGTTCATGTATCAACCGCTCCTGATGAACAAATCCAAGTTCGAGAGCCTGAGCGAAGAGCAGCAGCAGGCGCTTCTGGACGGTGCGGCCAAGGCCGAGGCCTATTACCTCGAAGAGGCCAAGAAGGAAGACGCGGATTCGGTCCAGGTCTTCAAGGATGCGGGCGTCGAGATTGCCAGCATGAGCCAGGAGGATTTCGACGCTTGGCGCGAGATCGCCAAGGAGACCTCCTATAAGAACTTCGTCGAGAACGTGCCGAACGGGCAGGAACTGCTCGACATGGCGCTCGCCGTCGAGTGAGGAATGCGGGCAGGGGCGGCCGATGTCGCCCTTGCCCACCCTGTTGTGGCGGGAGGCGCACGCGTCCCTCGCCCCCTGACAGACACCGACAAACCTGCCGCCCGCCAGCATGGTAGGCAGCACGGCAGAGTGCACCCAAAAAAGGAGCGCGGCATGGCCGGACAGCTGACGCACCGCGTCGCCAGAACGGGCGACAATACGTTTCTCAAGGTGGTAGCCGCCTTATCGACCTTGGCGGGCTGGATCTCGGCCGCGATGATCGTCGTGGCGGTGGGCATCACCTGCCAGATGATCTTCGTGCGCGCGGTCCTCAACCAGTCCACCATTTGGCAGACCGAGATGGTCGTTTACCTGATGATCGCCGCCACCCTCATTGGCCTGCCTTATGTGCAGCGCCTGCGCGGGCACGTGAATGTTGATCTCATCCCCATCGCGCTGCCGCCGCGCGCGCGCTTCGTCATGGCCTGTTTTACCCTCAGCCTCAGCGCGGCCATCGTGGCCGTGATGCTGTGGTACGGTTATGACTACTGGCATTTCGCGTGGGAGCGCGGCTGGCGTTCGGACACGATCTGGGGCGTAAGGCTCTGGATTCCCTACATGTCTATCCCAGTGGGCTTTGGCCTGCTGCTGTTGCAACTCATCGCCGATCTGGTCGCGCTCGTGCTGCGTATCGAGGCGCCTTTCGGTCTGGAGGATACCTGATGGATCCGCTTCTTCTTGGCGCGCTGGTCGCGGTCTGCACAATCGCGGTGCTCTTTTCGGGCGTGTCCGTGGCTCTGGGACTGCTGATCGTCTCGGGCGGCTTTCTGGTGGTCTTCGACGGCATGCGCTCGCTCGAGCTGATGCCCGAGATCTTCTTCGGCAAGCTCGACAGTTTCGCGCTTCTAAGCATTCCGATGTTTATCATCATGGGTGCCTCCATTGCCTCGACCCGCGCGGGCGCCGACCTTTACGAGGCGCTGGAGCGGTGGCTGACGCGCATCCCTGGCGGCCTTGTCATCTCGAACCTCGGGGCCTGCGCGCTTTTCTCGGCCATGTCCGGCTCCAGCCCCGCGACCTGCGCCGCCATCGGCAAGATGGGCATCCCCGAGATGCGCAAGCGCGGCTATCCCGATGGCGTCGCCGCGGGCAGCATCGCGGCGGGTGGCACGCTGGGCATCCTGATCCCGCCGTCGGTGACGATGATCGTCTATGGCATTGCGACCGAGACGTCGATCGGGCGCCTCTTCCTTGCGGGGGTCATTCCGGGCATCCTGCTCGTCGCGCTCTTCATGGCATGGTCGATCTATGCAACCATCAGATCGGGCAATGCGCAGGTGCTAACCAAAGGTGTCTATACGTGGCGCCAGAAATTTGAGATCCTGCCGCGCGTCATCCCGTTCCTGATCATCATTCTCGGCGTGCTTTACGCGATGTATGGCGGCATCGCGACCCCGTCCGAGACGGCGGCCGTCGGCGCGCTTCTGTGCATCGTGATTGCCGTGGTCATCTACAAGCTGTGGAGCCCGGCGGGCCTGTGGCTGATCCTGCGCGATTCGACGCGCGAGAGCGTGATGATCCTTTTCATCATCGCGGCGGCGGGCGTGTTCAGCTACATGCTCAGCAGCCTTTTCATCACGCAATCCATCGCGGAATGGATCGGCACGCTCGATGTAAATCGCTGGGTGCTGATGGGCGCGATCAACGTCTTTCTGCTGATCGCGGGCTTCTTTTTGCCGCCCGTTGCGGTGATCCTGATGGCGGCGCCGATCCTTTTGCCGATCATCACCATCGCGGGCTTCGATCCCATCTGGTTCGCCGTCGTTCTGACGATCAACATGGAAATCGGCCTGATCAGCCCGCCGGTGGGCCTCAACCTCTATGTCATCAACGGCATCGCGCCTGACATTTCGCTCAAGACGATCCTGACCGGCTCGCTTCCCTTCGTGGCGTGCATGGTGCTGGCGATCGTGATCCTCTGCCTCTTTCCGGGCCTCGCTACATGGCTGCCCGATTATGTCATGGGGACCGCCGTATGACCGTTCTCAGCGATCTTCTGACCTCGCTCTTCGAGCGGGGTGCAGGCGGCGCGCGGCGCGGGGATTGGAGCCGCAGGCCCGTCGAAGAGCTGGCCGACGCGCTGGTCACGACCCATGGCGAGATGTCGGGCACGATCCTGGCCGAGCAGATCCTGTCGCGCTTTGCGGCGATGGACGACGCGGCCAAGCTGGCATTTTTTCACCATCTCGCGGGAGCGATGAACGTCGATCCCGCCGCTGCCCGCGCGGCGCTCGATGCCTATGAGGAGGCCCCGTCGCGCAGCAGCTATCGTGGCTTCATCACCGCCTCCGAGCCGCCGAGGCAGGAGATGATCCGCCGCCTCAACCAGGTGCCGGGGGCGACCGGCGCGCTGGTCGCGATGCGCGCCGATCTCCTGCGGCTGGGTCGGGGCGTGCCCGAGCTTGAGGCGCTGGACCTTGATTTCCGGCACCTCTTTGCATCCTGGTTCAATCGCGGTTTTCTGGTCCTGCGGCGCATCACATGGCAGACTTCGGCGGATATCCTGGAAAAGATCATCGCCTACGAGGCAGTCCACGCCATCGACAGCTGGGACGATCTGCGCCGCCGCGTGCAGCCCGAGGACCGGCGCTGTTTCGCCTTTTTCCACCCCGCCATGCCGGATGAGCCGCTGATTTTCGTAGAGGTCGCCCTGACGCGCGGGATTCCCGGCGCGGTGCAGCCCCTTCTGGCCGAAGAGCGCAAGCCGCTGGCGGCGGATGCGGCGGATACCGCCGTGTTCTACTCGATCTCCAACTGCCAGTCGGGCCTTGCGGGCATTTCCTTTGGCAATTCGCTGATCAAGCAGGTGGCAGGCGATCTGGCCGATGAATTGCCGGGCCTTACGCGCTTTGTCACGCTGTCTCCCATTCCCGGCCTCATGGCCTGGCTCGAGGCCGAAGGTCTGGAGCCGCCCGATACCGATCTGCCCGGCTTTGCCGCCTATTACCTTTTGAACGCAAAGGGGCGGGGCGGCCTGCCGCGCGATCCGGTGGCGCGGTTCCATCTGAGCAACGGCGCAATTGTTCATGCCTTGCACGCCGATGCGGATCTGTCGCAAAAGGGCCGCGCGCAATCGGGCGGCGTGATGGTGAACTACCTCTACGATCTGCGCCGCACAGCCGAGCGCCACGAAGCCTTTGCCGGTACTGGCGCGGTGGCCGCGACCAGCGCGGTAAAATCGCTGGCATCCGGGGCCGAGACCAAGATGACCAAAGGAGCCTGAGCCATGGCCAACCCGCTATACGACACCCTGTTCGGACGCCATGCAGGCAGCGACGCGCCCTTTCTCTACCTGCCGGATGGCAGCGTCACCAGCTATGCCGATTTCCTTGGCATGGTCGCGCGCATCGCCGGCTATCTGTCGGCCTCAGGGCTGAAACCGGGCGACAGGCTGGCCGCACAGATCGCCAAATCGCCCGAGGCGCTGGCGCTCTATGCCGCCTGCGCGCAGGCGGGTGTCGTGTTCCTGCCGCTCAACACGGCCTATACGGCCAATGAGATCACCTATTTTCTGGAGAATTCCGGCGCCTCCATGGTGGTCTGCGACAGCGGCGCAGTGGGCGCGCTGACCCCCATCGCCGAGGGGCTGGGCGCGCAGGTGGTCACGCTGGGTGCCGATGGCAGCGGCACGTTGATGGAGGGCGCCGAAGGCCAGTCCGATACCTTCCAGACCGCCGACCGGTCCGAGGATGATCTGGCCGCGCTTCTATATACATCCGGCACCACGGGCCGCTCCAAGGGCGCCATGCTGAGCCAGCGCAACCTGCTGAGCAATGCCGAGGTTCTGAAGGACGAGTGGCGCTTTACCAGCGATGACGTGCTGCTGCACTGCCTGCCGATCTTTCACACCCACGGTCTTTTCGTTGCGACCAACGTGACGCTGGCGGCGGGCGGCGCGATGATCTTCCTGCCGAAATTTGATGTGGATGCCGTGCTGCATCAGCTGCCGCGCGCCACGTCGATGATGGGCGTGCCTACCTTCTACACGCGCCTTCTGGACGATGCCCGGTTCGACAAGGCGGCGACGCAGCATATGCGGCTGTTCACCTCCGGCTCGGCGCCGCTGCTGTCGGAGACCCATGACAGGTTCCGCGCCCGCACCGGCCACGCGATCCTCGAACGCTACGGCATGACCGAAACGAACATGAACACCTCGAACCCCTATGACGGCGACCGGCGCGCCGGCACCGTTGGCTTTCCGCTGCCGGGGGTCGAGTTGAAGGTTTGCGATCCGGACACCGGCAAG
The DNA here is from genome assembly GCF_043355935.2 of Roseovarius roseus. NCBI lineage: Bacteria > Pseudomonadati > Pseudomonadota > Alphaproteobacteria > Rhodobacterales > Roseobacteraceae > Roseovarius > Roseovarius roseus. Next base: position 569,593 of record NZ_JBHFPE020000001.1, read on the forward strand.
GAACTGCCGCAAGGCGAGGTGGGCCAGTTGGAGGTGCGCGGCGACAACGTGTTCCAGGGCTATTGGCAGATGCCTGACAAGACCGCCGAAGAGCTGCGCGAGGACGGGTTCTTCATCACCGGCGATCTGGGCCTGATCGACGATCGTGGCTATGTGCAGATCGTCGGGCGCGGCAAGGATCTGATCATCTCGGGCGGCTACAACATCTACCCCAAGGAGATCGAGCTGGTGCTGGACGAGCAGCCCGGCGTGCTGGAAAGCGCCGTGATCGGCGTGCCCCATCCCGATTTCGGCGAGACGGTCGTGGGCGTGCTGGTGCCCGAGCCGGGCAAGACGCCGGACGAGGACGCCATCATGGCTGCGGCGGGCGAGGCGCTGGCCCGGTTCAAGCATCCCCGCAAGCTGATCGTGCTGGACGAGCTGCCCCGCAACACGATGGGCAAGGTGCAAAAGAACATCCTGCGCGAGCGGTATGGCGATCTCTTTACCGGCGGCTAGGGCGCGCTTGCGCTGCGGCGTGCTTTGGTGAAAACTGCGCTCCAATGTGCTGGCTATCACAAACCGTTATAGCGGATTTCGCCTTGCCCGATTGCGCATCGGCATAGCCCGCGCGGAAACTGGCAGCCACCGCCAACCGGAGGAGAGGTCATGTCCAGACTGGCAGCGTTCAACTTTCAAAAGTGGATCGACGAGCATAAGCACCTGTTGAAGCCGCCCGTCGGCAACAAGAAGGTGTTCGAGGATGCCGACCTGATGGTCACCGTCGTCGGTGGCCCGAACAAGCGCACCGATTACCATGACGACCCGGTCGAGGAATTCTTCTACCAGCTCAAGGGCGACATGCTGCTCAAGCTGAAGGACGGCGACGACTTCTATGATGTGCCGATCCGCGAGGGCGACGTGTTCCTTCTGCCGCCGCATGTGCGACACTCGCCGCAGCGCCCGCAAGAGGGCAGCATCGGCCTCGTGATCGAACCCAAGCGCCAGACAGGTGAGCTCGATGCGATCGAGTGGTATTGCTTTGACTGCAACGCGCTGGTCCACCGCGCCGAGATGCAGCTGAAATCCATTGTGGACGATCTGCCGCCTGTCTATGAAAGTTTCTATGCCTCGACCGACGCGCGCACTTGCCCCGAATGTGGATCGGTCCACCCGGGCAAGGAACCGCCCGCAGGCTGGGTTCAGCTGAACCCTGCATAAAACCACAAGCGCCCCGTCAGAGAGGCGCGTTTACATCAACACCCCATCCGGGAGGAGACACCCCATTATGACCATTATGATGAAACTGCCCGCCGCGCTTGCGGCCTCGGTCGCCGCCGCCACGATGATGCTGGCGGGCGCGGCCACGGCCAAGGACATGCGCCTCGGCCTCATCACGCCGCCCAATCACATCTGGACGCAGGCAGCCGAGGATTTCGGCACCGATCTAGCCGAGGCCACCGATGGCGCGCACAGCATCACCGTTTTTCCCGCGCAGCAGCTGGGCAGCGAGGCCGAGATGATGCAGCAGCTGCAAACCGGCGCGCTCGACATGGCGTTCCTGACGGTCGCCGAAGTCAGCAACCGGGTGCCCGATTTTGGTGCCTTCTACGCGCCCTATATGGCAAAGGACATCGCCCATGCGGGCCGAATCCTGCAATCGGACCTCGCGCTGCGCATGCTTGAGGATCTGCCCGCCAAGGCCGGTGTCGTCGGCATAGGCTATGGCATGGCTGGCCTGCGCCAGATCGTGTCGAAGGGAGAGGTCACATCCGCCGCCGACCTCAACGGCAAGAAGCTACGCATCACGCCCTTCAAGCCGATCCTCGATTTCTACAACCTTCTCGGCGCCGCGCCCACTCCCATGCCGCTGCCCGCCGTCTACGATGCGCTGGCCAACGGGCAGGTCAACGCCATCGACATGGATGCCGAGCTGATCTGGAAGCTGAAATATTACGAGCAGGCCGACACTGTCGTCGTCTCGAACCATATGATGTTCCCGATGGTCGGCCTCGTCTCGGCCAAGGTGTGGAAAGAGATGTCCGAGGAGGACCGTGCGTCCGTCACGGAGCTGATGAAGAAGCGTCTGGACGAGGTCGTTGCGACCTATATCGTCAAGGATCAGGAATGGCTGGACCAGGTGCGCGGCACCGAGACCGCCTTCATCGACGTGGGCCCCGAGTTCTTTGGCGACGTGCCCGCCGAGTGGGACAAAATCTGGTCCGAGCAATCCTCCGTTCTGGGCGAGATGCGCGACGCGGCGGCTGCCTCGGCAGAATGATCGGCTGACAGGGTTAGCCTGATGGCCGCCCGGCAAACGGGCGGCCAAACTCACGTCTGACGGGCAGGATGAGGGGCAGAGTGCTGCACAGGATTTCACATGAATGGGCCCGCGCCGAGATGGGCGCCGCCGCCGTTCTGGCCGTGGCGATCACGGGGCTGGTCCTGCTCAATGTCGTGACGCGCGCGATGAGCGCCTCGATCTTCTGGGTCGATGAGGCGGCGATCTACGCGATGACGTGGATGACCTTCCTTGCCGCCTCCGCCGCAGTGCATTTTGGCCATACGATCAGCGTGACACTTTTCACGGACATGCTGCCGCCCGCCACCGCGCGTCTGGCGCAGCGGGCGGTGGACCTGATCGTGGTGGTATTTGCCGTCGCGATGCTCTGGCTCTTCTGGCGCTGGTTCCTGCCGCTCGACCTTGCGCGCGCGGGCTTTGACACGATGGCGTTTCAGGGCGAGACTTTCAATTTCATCTATGCCGAGCCGACGCTGACCTTGGGAATCCGCAAGTTCTGGCTGTGGCTGATCATGCCGATCTTCGCGCTTGGCATGACGCTGCACGGTGTGGCCAACCTGCTGCGGCCTCTCGCGGTGGAGGCAAAGGCATGACCGCGGCGCTCTTCTTGCTCCTTCTCTTTGGTGCCGTGCCGATCTCGATCGTGCTGGCGATGACCGCGATGAGCTATATCTGGCAGAGCGGCAACACCGTGCTTTTCGACAGCTTCGCGCAGCAGATGTTTGCGGGCACCGAGAATTACGGCCTGCTTGCCATCCCGCTGTTCATGCTGACGGGCGAGCTGATGAACGAAGGCGGCATGACCAAGCGGCTGGTCAATGCCGCGCGCGTTCTGGTGGGCGGGTTTCGCGGCGGTCTTGTCTGGATCAACTTGCTGGCGAACATGTTCATGGCCGCCATCATCGGCTCGGCCGTCAGCCAGATCGCGGTGATGAGCCGCGCAATGGTCCCCGCGATGGAGCGCGAGGGCTATGATCGCGGCTTTGCCGCTGCCACCACCGCAGCGGGCGGTCTGCTCGCTCCGGTGATCCCGCCCTCGATGCTGTTTGTCATTTACGGCGTGCTGGCGCAAATCCCGATCGGCGACATGTTCCTTGCGGGCATCCTGCCGGGTCTTTTGATGGCGGGCAGTTTCTTTCTCGTCGTCACGCTGATCGGCCTTGCTGCGCAATTTCCGAAGGGTGAATGGATGAGCGCGGCAGACGCGCTGCGCGCCGTCCTCGCCGCGCTTCCCGCCGCGCTGATCCCCGTCGCCATCATCGGCGGCATCGTCATGGGCATCGCCACCCCGACCGAGAGCGCTGCTGTCGCCTCGCTGATCGCGTTCCTGCTGGGCTGGCTGGTCTATGGCGAGCTGCGCCCGTCGCACCTGTCGGCCCTGTTTCTGCGTACGGCGCAGAATGCGTCGATGGTCATTTTCATGGTCGCCGCCGCCAATGTCTTTGGCTGGGTTGTCATCTACGAGGCGATCCCACAAACGCTGGCCGCGCTGATCACCTCGCTCACCTCGGATCCGTTCGTTTTTCTGCTGATCGTCATGGGCGCGCTTCTGCTGGTGGGCATGCTGATCGACGGCATCGCGGCGCTGATCCTCGTCACGCCCATTCTGCTGCCCATCGCCACCGGCGATTACGGCATCAGCCCGTTTCAATTCGGCGTGGTCATCAGCATCAACCTGGCGCTTGGCCTGCTGACGCCGCCCGTGGGCGTCGGCCTCTATATCGCCGCCTCGATGAGCGATGTGAAGGCGACGGCGATCTTCGCATCGCTCTGGCCTTTCCTGCTGGCGGTACTGCTGGTGCTGCTGGCGGTCTGCTATTTCCCCAGCCTGTCACTGGCGCTGATCGGCTAGGTCGTGCCCGCCATCTCGCGCAGTGCATCCAGCAGCGCGGCGGCAGCGGGGGGCAGGGATGTGCCGGTGCGGAAAGAGGCCCCAACCGGGCCATCGCCGAAGGGCAGGGGCAGGGGCAATTCGGCCAAGGTGCCTGCTGGCTCGCCCTCCACCAGTTCGGCGGGCATCGCACAGATCATGTCGCTGTGCGCAAGAAGCGCGCGGTTGGTGACATAGCTGACCGATTCTACCACGCGCGGCGGCACGAATTGACCCTCGTCAACAAAGAACTGATCCAGCTGGCGGCGCAGCGTCGTGTCGGACGGGGGCAGGATCCACCCGTAGCCGCGCAAATCCTGAAACCCAAGATTGCGCAGCGCCAGCGCCGGATGCCCCGCCCGCACCACCAGCGCGATGCGCCCCTGCATCAACCTCATTTGGCTGAGATCCGAGCGGTGGCGCCGCATGGGCAGACGTCCGACAACCAGATCCAGCTCGCCCGCGCGCAGGCGGGGCATCAGCACCTCGTTGGTGCCCTCGACCACCTTGATCACGAGGCCCGGGCGTTGATCCAGCACCCGCGCAATCGCCTCGGGCAAGAGGCGCGCAGAGGCGGCGAGCAATGTGCCGACAACGATGCGTCCGGCGTTGCCGCCCGCGATATCCTCAAGCTCCTGCGCGGTGGTGCCGATCTGCGAAAAGATCAACTGCCCGCCGCGGATCAGCGCGGCCCCGGCTTCGGTCGGGATCACCCCGCGATTGGTGCGCTCGAAGAGCAGCACGTCGAAGTCGATCTCGAGATCCTTGATCATCTTGGTCGCGGCGGGCTGCGACAGGTTCATCTCTCGCGCGGCGTGCAGGATGCTGCGATGCCGGTCGACCGCGATCAAGAGGCGCAGCTGCCGCAGCTTCAGCCGGTTGATGACGCGGTTGGTGATCTGCGCATGGCTCTGCATCGCTAGAGCCGCATCCAGCCGGTTTCCCGCCGCACTGCCTGCACCGCGCTCATCGCCGCAAGGGCCGAGGATTTGGGATTGTCCGGTAAGGCATTGCCGCTGATCGTGAAGTCAAAGCTGCCGAACGCGCCGTGTGCCTCAATCCGGTGGGTGTTCTGCGTGGCAGTCGGATCGGCGATGAGCTGCACTTCTGTGGCGTCAAAGCCGAGGCCCGCCAAGGCCACGGCAGCCGCGACATTGGCGTTCTTGGGATAGGCTAAAGCTGCGGCACGGGCGCTGCCGGTGAAATGAAGGGCGGGGCTGGTGAGATATGCGAGGTCAAGCGCCACCTCGGCCGGTGATCCGGCCCAGCCCTTGGGTGGCTTTGTGCCCGAATAGCGCACCATGTCGAGGCCGCCCACGCGCCCCGCGGCCAGCGCATCCAGCGCGCCGATGGCGCCCGAGGCCAGGTGCAGCGTGCCGCCACCCCGCCTCGCCGCTGCCTCCAGCGCAGCGAAGAGCGCATCATCCGCAAGCGCGCCCAGCGACAGCGTGATCAGCCTCCGCCCGGCGCCAAGGATGCTTGACCCATGCGCTGAGAGGCCTGCATGGCCTGCGCAATCCACGATCAGCTCGGCCCGCGCGGCCAGATCCCCGGCCTCCGTCACGGCCTCGGCGCCCAGTGCATCTTCTGCCGCCGCCTCGCGGCCCGCGCGGGCCAGCACCAGCGCGGGCGCCATCCCGTCTGCGGCCAGCGCCTGCGCCACATAGCGGGCGATGGCCCCGTAGCCAATGATCCCGATCGTCGTCATGCCGCTCTCCTCTTGCAGGTTGGCGGCAGATTAGGTGAGGGCAGGGGGCTTGGCTATCCGTTTTCTTGATAGCGGTGCGCAACCTCGGTATTTGCAGGGGCGCCGGTGGCGGGGCATCATCAGCCATGTTTTGCCGCAGCCTTGAGGGCATTCGATGACCGGCGAGTTTCGCGCCCATACGCCCGATGCGCTCTTGCGCGGTAACGGGCGCTATTGCGACGACATTCCACTTCCCGGCGCGCTGCGGGCCGTCTTTTTGCGCAGTGATGAGCCTTCTGGCGTGATCACCAGCCTCGACACCGACGAGGCCGCGATGATGCCCGGCGTGCAGGCGGTGCATACCGGCGCGGATGTGGCGCATCTGGGCGCGCTTCCGGTGAACGAGGTGATGCCATTGGCGCATGCGCCGCGCTTTCCGGTGCTGGCCCAGGGCAAGGTCGAGGCGGTGGGTCAGCCCGTCGCCGCCATCTTGGCCGAGACGCGGGCAGCGGGCCTCGATGCCGCCGAGGCGATCTGGCTGGACCTGGACGCGGTCCCGGAATGTGGCACGGCGCCCATCGCCGAGAAACGCTGGCAGACCGGCGATGTGGCCGAGGCGATGGACAGGGCTGCGCACCGCGTCGAGACTGAAGTGGTTCACGCCCGCACGGCGCCGCTATCGCTGGAGACGCGCGGCATCGCCGTGCGCCCTGAGGCGGATGGCGGCCTGACGATCTGGCATTCCACCCAGACGCCGCATCGCACGCGGCTGCATTTGGCGGAAATGCTGGGCATCGACGCAGACTTGCTGCGCGTCATCGCGCCGGATGTGGGCGGCGCCTTCGGCATGAAGGCCTCGCTTTATCCCGAGGAAGTCTATTGCGTCTGGGCCGCGCATACGCTGCGCCGCCCCGTGCGTTGGAGCGCATCGCGCAGCGAGGATTTTCTGTCGGCCACCCACGGGCGCGGCATCACGGCGCGGGGCGCGCTGGCGTTTGATGGTGATGGCTGTTTCGCCGCGCTGAGCGCCGAGATGGCGGCGCCGCTGGGTCATTGGCTGCCCAACAGCGCGCTGATCCCCGGATGGAATGCCGCGCGAATCCTGCCCGGCGGTTACCGTGTCGGGGCGGTCGATATCACCTCTGCCGCGACCTGCGAAAACCGAGCGGCGACGGGCATTTACCGCGGGGCAGGGCGCCCCGAGGCCGCCGCCCTGATCGAGCGCCTCGTCGACAAGGCCGCGCGGCGCCTGGGGCTCGATCCGTTCGAGATCCGCCTGCGAAATCTTCTCTCGCGTGACGATCTGCCATTCCAGACCGGGACGGGCCAGACGCTGGACAGTGGTGACTACGCTGCCGCGCTGACGCGCCTGCGCGGCCTTTCGGGTTATGACGCGCGGCGCGCCGAGGTGATGCGTCGCCGCGCGGGCGGAGACCTGGTGGGCCTCGGCCTCGCGTTCTTCCTCGAGCCCTCCGGCGAAGGCTGGGAGAGCGCGCGTGTGACATGGGGCACCGATGGGCGCGTGCAGATTGCCAGTGGCAGCTCGGCCCAAGGCCAGCCGCGGGCGCGCAGTTACGCCGCCATCGCGACCGAGGCATTGGGCGTGGGCCCGGACGAGGTGGATGTGCTTTACGGTGACACCGGCACATGCCCGGAGGGGATCGGTGCGGTCGCGTCGCGCAGCACCGCCATTGCCGGCAGCGCGGTGCTGGAGGCATGCCGCGCCGTAAGCCGGGCACATGAGGCAGGTGAAGACCTTCCTATAACCCACGAGATTCGCTTTGAAACGCGCGGTCAGGCCTGGGGCTATGGCGCCTATCTGGTCCAACTCTCGGTTGACCCTGAGACGGGCGCGCCGCTGGTCGAAGCGGCGCATTGCGTGGACGATGCGGGCCATGTCGTGGACGCTCAGGCTGTGGCGGGACAGATCATCGGGGGCTTTGCGCAAGGCCTTGGGGCCGCGTTGATGGAGGCGGTCCAATACGACACCTCGGGCCAATTGCTGACCGCGTCCTTGATGGATTACGCCGTCCCGCGCGCTGACATGATGCCGCCGATCACGATGGCCGAGATGGCGACGCCCAGCCCGATGAACCCGCTTGGCGCCAAGGGGGTCGGCGAGGCGGGCACCATCGGGGCACCCGCGGCCATCCTGAACGCTGCGATTGACGCGCTCTCACCACTTGGGATCGAAGATTTGCAAATGCCGCTGACATCACAGACACTATGGCGCGCGATGGGCTCGGCGAGACGGGGAAAGACCGGATCATGAAATACTCCAAACTCGATGCCAAGGACTATGCCCGCGAGAACATGCGTGGCATCTGGGCGGCCGCGCTGAACCCGTTTCTTCCAGATGGCGCATTGAACGAGGCGGGGCTCAGGCAGAACATCAGGCATTGGATAGATGATCTTGAAATCCAAGGGCTTTTCATCGCCGGAAAGCAAGGCGAATTCTTTTCAATGTCGATCGAAGAGCGCAAGCGCAACTTCGAGATTGCCGTCGATGAATGCGGCGGGCGCGCGGGTACGATCATGTCGGCGTCGGACCAGAATTTCGACACTGTGCTCGATCTTGCCCAGCACGCCGAAGCGTGTGGCGCCGACTACATCGTCGTCCACGCGCCGATGCTCCATTTTGTGACCGATCCGGATGAAACTGTTTTCAATTATTACAAGACGATATGCGACACTGTTAACATTGGCATCGCGATGTGGAGTCATCCTGACAGCGGATATCTGATGTCGCCGGAACTCTGCGCGCGCATCGCTGAGCTGCCGAATATCGTGGCGATCAAGTATTCGGTCCCGCGCGAGATGTATGTGCGCCTCACGCATATGGTCGGCGACAGGATTCATGTCTCGACCGCGTCGGAGGTCGAGTGGCTGGACAATATCGAGGAGCTGAACTGGAAGCTCTACCTGTGCTCGTCGCCGCCATATCAGCTGCAGTCCAAGATCGACCGCCGCATGAATGAATATACTCAGCTGGCGTTTGAGGGCCGCTTTGAAGAGGCGCGGCGTGTGCGTGACAGCCTTGATCCGGTGCGCGATGCCTTCAAGCGGACCAAGCCGGGCGGCAAGCCGCAGGCGCACGGCAAGTACTGGCAGGAGCTTCTGGGACAGGTCGGCGGCCCGGTGCGTGCACCGCTGCTGCAACTAACAGATGCCGAGAAGGCCGCGACGCGCGAAGCGTTCGAAACATGCGGGCTAAAGGTTTAATCCATCGTGATGTCGGGGAGATACGGGACGGAGTGAATGCCCGGATCTTCGATCCACTCAGCGCAATTTATTTACATAATACTGATTATGCGTAATTTGGGTGTAGCCGCAAAGTTAGAATGTCCCACATCTGCAAAGTAGAAGTGTCACACTTCCCTGTTTCGGCAGGATTGGAGTGTGGCGGTGGGATGGGTTGTGATGAGCGAGCGCGAGCTGAACCGGATCGAGGTTCTCAGCCAGGTGGCGCAAGGCCGGATGTCGGCGACGATGGCGGCAAATGTGCTGGGATTGAGCCGCAGGCAGGTCCACAGGCTGCTGAAGACATTTCAGGCTCATGGCGCGGCGGCGATCCGGCACAAGGCCCGCGGGCGCAGGTCGAACAACCGGATCGATCCGGCGGTCAGGGATTTCGCGGTGGCGCTGGTCAAAGAGAGCTATATCGACTTCGGTCCGACCTTTGCCGCCGAGAAGCTGGCGGAAGATCACGGCCTGAAGGTGTCGCGCGAGACGCTGCGCAAGTGGATGCAAGACGCCGGGATCTGGCTGTCGCGCAAGCAGCGTCGGACGTTTCATCAGCCGCGCCTGCGCCGGGAATGCTTTGGCGAGTTGATCCAGATCGACGGCTCGGACCATCGCTGGTTCGAAGATCGTGGTCCCGCCTGCACGCTGCTCGTGTTCATCGATGACGCGACCAGTACCTTGATGCAGCTGAGGTTCGTGACGTCGGAGAGCACCTTCAGCTATTTCGAGGCGCTGGATCTGTATCTCAAAGCCCATGGGCGGCCGGTTGCCTTCTATTCCGACAAGCACACCGTGTTCCGCGTGGCGCAGCAAGGGGCGAAGTCCGGACATGGGATGACCCAGTTCGGCCGCGCCCTGAACGAGTTGAATGTCGAGATCCTTTGCGCCAATTCTTCCCAGGCCAAGGGCCGTGTCGAACGGGCGAACCGAACCTTGCAAGATCGGCTGGTGAAGGAGCTCAGGTTGGTGGGAATCTCGGATATCGAGACCGCGAATGCCTTCCTGCCGGGGTTTAAGGAACGCTACAATTCCAGGTTCGCAAAGACCCCTCGACGACAGGACAACCTGCACCGCACCATGAATGTCGAGCCTGAGAGGCTACGGAATATCCTGTGCCTGCGTGATGAACGCTATGTCGGGCAACAGCTTGCCTTCTCCTATGATCGGCGGCGGATCATCCTTGAAGAGAACGAGGTCTCCGCCAGCCTGCCGGGCAAATACGTGGACAGCTACGAGTTTGCAGACGGAGGGCTGGAGTTCCGCTGGAAAGGCGTGCAGCTGCCCTACTCCGCCTTCGACAAGGACCAGCGCGTGACCCATGCCGCGATCACCGAGAACAAGCGCCTGAGCGCCGTCCTGGAGCATATCAAGGCCGCCCAGGACAAGGCCCCTCCCAAGAAGCGGCGCGCCGGCAAGCAACGCACCCGGTATGAACCGACAGGTCTCAAATCCCCCGGACGGCCGTCAAAAATGGAAGGTTATTACGCCCGCAAACGCGCAGAGCGGGACAGCCACGCAGCCGGGCCGGGCTGCGATAACTGAGGTCTCCGCCCTGCCCGGCTGCGCTACCGCCTGCGCCCGAATGGGACATTTCTACTTTGCACAAAGCCGGACATTTCTACTTGGTTGCAACATTGGGTGTGACCGCAAAGCTAAAATGCCCCCGACAAGCTACACTTTCCGAGGGCATTTGCGCGTCACGCTTTCGCAGCGGTCACGATGAACTCGACCAGATAGTCCGGTGTCGCCAGCTTTGCCTCGCCTGCCGCACGTGCGGGGGTGTGGCCCTCGGGCACCCATGCGTCCCAGACGGCATTCATCTCGGCGAAGTCTTTCATATCTGCCATCCAGATGATGGTCTGCAAGATGTGCGTCTTGTCCGAGCCGGCCTCGGCCAGCAGCTTGTCGATATTCTCGAGGCAGGTTTTGGTCTGGTCGGTCACGCTGTCGCCAGCATTGCCAACCTGGCCTGCCAGGTAGATCGTGCCGTTATGCGTGACGATCTGGCTCATGCGCGGGCCGGTATGGCTGCGGGTGATATCGGTCATCTTTGGTCAACTCCTTTGTTCGTCGATGAAAAACGCTGCGGTGCCATGGCGGCTATGATCTCCGGAGCCAGCGCCGGAGCGCGCCCGGTGATCAGCGCCGCCGTCAGTTGCGATAGCGCGGGCGCGGTCTGAACACCATAGCCGCCCTGCCCGGCCAGCCAGAAGAATCCGTCGCAATCGTCGGCGTAGCCAACCACGGGCGTGCGATCCGGCGCGAAGGTGCGCAAGCCGGCCCAGCTCCGCTCGATCCGGGTCACGGGAACGGTCACCGCGCGCTCATAGCGGTCCAGACCCTCGGCCAGGACCATGTCGTCGGGCCAAGCGTCATGCGGGTCGACCGGGTCTTCATCTGCCGGCGACACCATCAGCTTGCCTCCCTCGGGCTTGGCGTACCACGTCTCAGACACGCTTCCGAAGAGCGGCCAGTTAGAGACATCATGCTCGGGTCCGAGCGGTACGATCGCCGCCGAGCGGCGCCTTGGCTGCAGTCCCATAAGGTGCGTGCCAGCAAGCGATGCCACGTGATCCGCCCAAGCACCGGCGGCGTTGATGACAATCGGGGCGCTCAGCTGATGATCCCCAGCGGTGACGTGCCATAGCCCATCCGCACGGCGTATCTCCGTCACTTGCGCTTTTGTGATCACAGATCCGCCGCGCGCTTTCAACAGGCGCAGATAGCCTTGCAGCATCAGGTCTACGTCAATGGATTGCGCGGCGCCCTCATAAATAGCGGCAGTAATCCGCTCGGGCCGCAGGATCGGCACGAGCTGTGCGGCTTCTGCCCCAGTGAGGCGTTCGAGACCAACAGATCCATTGGCATAGGCCTCAAGTGCAGGCATTTCATCGTCCGAGGCTGTCAGCAACTCGCCGCGCGGCGACAGAAGGCTGTGACCACAAATATCGCCTGGCGTGGTCAGCGTGGGTTCGGAGACGATATTGATCGCGCGCAAGACAGCGTTGCCATAGTTGCGGATATATATCGCGGCAGAGCGCCCGGTGGCGTGGTAGCCGGTTTGCGGTTCGGCCTCCAAAACAGTTACGCGCGCGTCCCGCGCCAATTCGGCCGCAGCGGAAACACCGGCGATGCCGCCGCCGATGACGATCACGTCTGGCGAGTTTTCAGTCATTATCTCAGGTCTTTATGCGTCGAAGTTCATAGTGGAGGCAAACCCCAAGGCTTGCCCCCAATCTACCCTATCAGAAAAACGCCTGCAGGCCCGTCTGGGCGCGCCCCAGGATCAGCGCGTGCACGTCATGCGTGCCTTCATAGGTGTTGACTGTCTCAAGGTTCATCATGTGACGGATCACTTGATACTCTTCCGAGATGCCGTTGCCACCATGCATGTCCCGGGACATGCGAGCGATATCAAGGGCTTTGCCGCAATTATTGCGCTTGATCATGCTGATCATCTCTGGCGCGGCATTCGCCTGATCCATAAGGCGGCCAACACGCAATGCGGCCTGCAAGCCCAGCGTGATCTCGGTCTGCATATTCGCCAATTTCAGCTGGAAAATCTGCGTCTGGGCCAGCGGTTTGCGAAACTGGTGGCGATCAAGGCCGTATTGGCGCGCGCCATGCCAGCAGAACTCGGCGGCGCCCATCACGCCCCAAGCAATGCCATACCGGGCGCGGTTCAGGCAGCCAAAGGGGCCTTTCAGGCCTTCGACATGCGGCAGAAGCGCATCCTCGCCAACCTCGACACCCTTCATCACGATCTCGCCGGTGACCGAGGCGCGCAAGCTCTGCTTGCCCTCGATCTTGGGCGCCGACAGTCCGTCCATGCCTTTTTCCAAGACAAAGCCGCGGATTTTGCCGTCATGGGCGTCGGATTTGGCCCAGACGACGAACACATCTGCGATTGGGCTGTTCGAAATCCACATCTTGGAGCCGGTGAGGCGATAGCCATTCTCGGTTTTTTCAGCGCGGGTCTTCATCCCGGCAGGATCGCTGCCTGCGTCTGGCTCCGTCAGGCCAAAGCAGCCGATCAATTCGCCGGTGGACAGTTTGGGCAGGTATTTCTTGCGCTGCTCTTCGCTGCCATAGGCGTAGATCGGATACATCACCAGCGACGACTGCACGCTCATCATCGAGCGATAGCCGCTGTCGACACGCTCGATCTCGCGCGCAACGAGGCCGTAGCTGACATAACCCGCGCCAAGGCCGCCATACTCTTCGGGGATGGTCGTGCCCAGCAGGCCCATCTCGCCCATCTGCGTGAAAAGCTCGGGCGCGACAGCCTCGTCGGCGTAATCCCTGATGACGCGCGTCTGCAGGTTTTCCTGCGCGAAGGTGCGCGCGCTTTGCGCGATCATCCGCTCGTCTTCTTCCAGCTGATCGTCAAGGCGGAACGGATCCTGCCAATCAAAGCTGGAGAGATCCGGAGCATCCTTGGCCTTGAGGCTGGGCTTGTTTGCGGGGGCGTCGAGGCTCATTGCGCTACCTTTCATGAGTTTTCATGGGTTCTGCTTGCAATATAGACCTTGGGGCCGCAGAAGAACACCAAGTCTTTCGTTCGCAAACATGAGGAAACGGAATAGATGGCCCTGCCCCGCCGCTTCTTGCCCTCCATTGCCAGCCTGCGCGCGCTCGAGGCGCTGGACCGGCTGGGCAGCGCCACGGCCGCCGCCGAGGCGTTGGCCCTGACCCAAAGTGCCGTCAGCCGCCAGATCCAAGCGCTCGAGGATCAGTTGGGCGTGACGCTGGTGGTCAAGTCTGGGCGGCGCATGGGTCTGACGCCCGATGCCGTGCAATACGCGGCCGAGGTGCGCGCGGCGCTGGGTCAGATCGCACAGGCCTCCATGAAGCTTACCGTGAACCCGACAGGTGGCGCGCTGAGCCTGGCGATCCTACCGACCTTCGGCATGCGTTGGCTGGTGCCGCGCCTGCCCGATTTCGCCCGCGCACATCCAGAGGTCACGCTGAACCTCTCGACTCGGATCAAACCGTTCAACTTCGCAGTCGAACCCTTTGATGCGGCGATACATTTCGGAACCGCCGACTGGCCGGGCACCGCGTCCATGCGGCTGCGAGGCGAGGCTGTCATCGCGGTCTGCGCGCCCGAAGTCATCAAAGCCCGCGCGCCCCAATCCGCGCGTGATCTTCTGGACCTTCCCCTGCTTCATATTGAAACGCGCCCCGATGCGTGGCGTGCCTGGTTTGCAGCACAGGGTGTGCCTGTGGCGCGGGTGCCTGGCACGGTATATGACCAGTTCGCAACCATTACGCAGGCGGCGCTGCATGGGCTGGGCGTGGCGCTTTTGCCGGAATACCTGGCGCTGGGGGATCTGGAGGCCGGCCGGCTTGTTCCGGCTTGGGGCGGGCCCACGCCCAGCCCCGGCGCCTATTACCTCATCTGGCCCGAGAGCAAGGCCGAGGATGGCGCATTGACCAAGTTCCGTGACTGGCTGGCGACGCAAATCGGCGAGGATGAACTGCTACCGCGATAGACGAAATTCGTCCGAATTCCGTCCCCGGAAAATTCAATTTTCCGGTGCGTCCAGCGCGGTCAGCCCGGCGCGAAAGCGGCGCATGTTCTGCTGGTAATGCAGCGCGCTTTGGTGCAGCCCCTCAATCGCTGCCTCGTCCAGCTGGCGCACCACCTTGCCCGGCGCGCCCACGACAAGGCTGCCATCCGGGATCTCCTTGCCTTCGGTGATCAGCGCCCCTGCCCCGATCAGGCAATTTTTCCCGATGCGCGCCCCGTTCAGCACTGTAGCGCCCATGCCAATCAAGGAGTTGTCGCCAATGGTACAGCCATGCAGCATCGCCTTGTGCCCGATCGTGCACCCCTGCCCGATTTTCAGTGGATAGCCCATATCAGTATGCAGCACGCAGTTTTCCTGGATGTTCGATCCCGTGCCGAGCGTGATCATCTCATTGTCGCCGCGCAGCGTGGCGCCGAACCAGATCGAGCTGCCCGGGTGCAGCGTGACGCGTCCGATCACATGCGCGCCCGGCGCGACCCAGTAATCGTTATCCGCAGGCGTTTCGGGGCTGTGCCCGTCCAAAATATAGAGTGTCATGAGCGTTCCTCGAACTCCATTTGAAGGCCGCGCACATGTTCGGTCAGCGCGGGTTGCTGAATGCGGCGCAGGCGCGCGGCGGCGATGATCTGCTTGAGCTTGGCGTCGGTGGCCTCCAGATCGTCATTGGTCAGAACGTAATCGTACTCGGCCCAGTGGCTGATCTCGTCCCAGCTTTTCTGCATGCGCTTGGCAATCACCTCCGGGCTGTCCTGTCCGCGAGATTCCAGCCTGCGGCGAAGCTCGGCAATGGAGGGCGGAAGGATGAAGATCGAGAGCGTATGTTTGCCAAGATCTGAATTCTGGATCTGCTGCGCGCCCTGCCAGTCAATGTCGAACAGCACGTCGCGGCCCTGATTTATCGCCTCCTCGACTGGTCCCTTGGGCGAGCCGTAGAAGTGGCCAAAGACATAGGCATGTTCCAGCATGTCGCCGTGGTTGACATCATGGCGGAACGCCTCATCGGTCAGGAAGTGATAGTCCTGCCCATCGACCTCACCGGCGCGCGGCGAACGGGTGGTTGCGGACACCGAAAAAAGGACGTTCTCATCCCATTCGCGCAAGCGCCGCGAAAGGGTGGATTTGCCCGCGCCCGAGGGCGAAGACAGGATGATCAAAAGGCCGCGTCTGTTTGCCATGGGTCTTCCTTCATTCGACATTCTGAACTTGTTCGCGCAGCTGGTCCACCGCCGCTTTCAGCGCCAGACCAATCGCGGTCAGCGGGGTCGACCCTGCCTTGGCGCAGAGCGTGTTGGCCTCGCGGTTGAACTCCTGCGTGAGAAAATCCAGCTTGCGCCCCACCGGGACGCCCGCGGCCAAGAGCGTGCGGGCCGCGGCGATATGGGCCTCGAGGCGGCCGATTTCCTCGGTGATGTCCGATTTGACGGCAATCATGGCCAATTCCTGGGCCACGCGATCGGTATCGGCGCCGTTCGCGTCTTCCATGACGCGTGCGAGGGCCGCCCTCAGGGCGGCGGCGGCTTCGGGGCGCCGTGCTTCGGCGGCGCTGGCAGCGTCGGAGGTCAGGCGCGCGATCTCATTCAGATGGGCGCTTAGCAGCGTAGCGAGCACGGCGCCTTCCTGCGCACGCATCTGCAGGAAATCGGCCAGAACCGCGTCGAAATCAGCCATGATGGCGGCACAGAGGGCGACGGTGTCCGTCTCCTCCACTGCGGCGGTTTCCAGAACGCCGCGGACGGCCAGAACATCGCCGGGGCGCGCGGGTGCGAGAGACAGGCCCCGTGCCATCGCGCGGGCCTCGACCTCGGCCATGGCGTCCAAAGCGGCCTCCAGCTGAGCTGCATTGACGGACATGCGCCCGCCCGTCTCCGCCGCCTGGACGCGCAGCGAAAGGGTGACATTGCCGCGCGTCATCGCCTCCGACAGGCGCGCGCGCAGCCCGGCCTCCAGCCCCGCGATCCAGTCAGGCACGCGCAGTCGCAAATCAAGGCCCTTGCCGTTGACGCTGCGGAGCTCCCACGTCCAGGCATGGCCGGGCGCGGTGCCGCGGCCCGTGGCGAAGGCGGTCATGGAGTTGATCCTGGGTTCGGCTGACATGGCGCCCTCATACTGCGGCAACGGGTTGCCCCGCCTTTGGGCCTCCGTCCTAAGCCCCCGCCGCCCGCGAGGCAAGCGGCGCAGAGGTTCAGACTGCGGTCGCCCACATCGGCAAAGATTAACCAGTTAGATCGGATTTTAGACAAATGCCGATGCGTCCATGTCATAATGCGAAATGTGCGAGATCCCTTTGAGCGGCTCCGAGTCGGCATGTTGTCGAGCGGAATGGGGCAGCGATGGGGGAACCGGAGAGCGAGCCGATTGGTTAATCGGCATCGTCGTCACAAGCCCGACAGGTACGGGCCGTGGCCAGAACGCAAGGCGTGTAAGGTAGTAAGAGGTGCAGGACATGAGCAAAGATTTCCAGGGACGCCCGCCCGGCCCGACCGTCCAGCCTGACTCCGACGCCTCCTCCCTCGCGGCCTTCGAGGCCTATTGGCGCAAGATGCGCCGCGGTGCCATTGTGCCGCGCCGCTCGGATATTGACCCGCGCGGGATCGAGGATTTATTAAGCAATGCCTTTATTGCCGAGCGGATCGCGCCAGGTTTGGCGCGTCTGCGTATCGCGGGCGGCCATCTGACGGACCTCATGGGCATGGAGGTGCGCGGCATGCCGATCAGCGCCTTTCTGGAGCCGGGCGCGCGCGATGAATTGGCGGGTCACCTTGTCTGGCTGTTCGATCACCCCGCGACGCTGCGCCTGTCGCTGATCAGCGCCGCACGCCCCGGCGCGCCTGAATTGAAAGGCGCGTTGCTGATGATGCCGCTGCGCAGCGATCTGGGCGATATCTCGCGCGCGCTGGGATGCCTGATCAGCACCGGCGCGATCGGGCGCGGGCCGCGCCGATTCGAGATTGCGCAGGCGACCGTCACGCCCTTGGAGAGCAGCGCCAACCCCGATGCCAGTCCCCGCCTCCTTCCGGCCGAGCCTGAGCGTGCGGAAAACGCGCGCCTGCCCAAGACCGCACCGGCCCGCCGCGCGTCCGAGCGCCCCTATCTGCGCCTCGTCAAAAGCTGAGCGCTGACGACCTGAACGCGGGCTTTCAACCGCTCCCGACAAAACGCAGCCCGAAACACAAAGCGGCCGAGCGGTCTAACCGCCCGGCCGTGCCCTGTTGGACCGTTTCTTATCGACTGCAACCGATGGGAGGAGGATATCGGGTTCAGCCTGTCATTTTCTACGCACAAGGAGGGAGGAGCCGCCTCGCGCGTATCTTGCGTCAGGTTCACGATGGGAGGAGGTATCGTATTGAACCCTTTGCCTCTCAAGATAAGCATGGTCTGCTGCGATGCGGCAATGTTGATTTGCTGCAACTGCATATTTTTCGCTGCATTGCCGCATATTCGGGACGCCTTTGCGTTGCCTGCACAAGAATTAGGCACATTATCAATTATATGCGGGGAGATGTGGCGGCCGCCCCGAGTCGATTGCTCTCAGAAAAAGGGCACGCGGGGGTTAGCCCGCGCGCCCTTGGCAATGTCCTCAGTTGCGAGCGGTCAGACCGCCTCGGCGCGCCGCTCGTCATGAAGGGCCGACAGCTCCTCGGCGACCAGGAAGGCCAGCTCAAGCGACTGCGACGCATTAAGGCGCGGATCGCACGCGGTGTGATACCGGTCACTGAGGTTCTCATCGGTCACCGCCTGCACGCCGCCGATGCATTCGGTGACGTCCTGGCCGGTCATTTCGAAATGTACGCCGCCGGGGGTCGTGCCCTCGGCCTTGTGCACGGCAAAGAACTCACGCACCTCGCGCAGCACCGCATCGAAGGGCCGCGTCTTGTAGCCGGAGGCGGATTTGATCGTGTTCCCATGCATCGGATCGCAAACCCAGACCACATTGGCTCCCTCGGCCTGCACCGTGCGGATGAGGCGCGGCAGATGCTCGGAGACCTTGCCCGCCCCGAACCGCGCGATCAGCGTCAGACGCCCCGCTTCATTCTCGGGGTTCAGCTTGGCCAGAAGCGCCTTGAGATCATCCTCGGTCATCGAGGGGCCACATTTCAGACCGACCGGGTTCAGCACGCCGCTGGCGAAATTGACATGCGCGCCGTCCGGATGCCGCGTGCGGTCACCGATCCAGATCATGTGGCCCGACCCGGCCAGCCAATTGCCGGACGTCGAATCAAGCCGCGTCAGCGCCTCTTCGTATTCCAGCAGCAACGCTTCGTGGCTTGTATAGAAATCGACCGTCTGCAGCGCCTCGGTGCTGCCATTGTTGATGCCGGCGGCCCGCATGAAGTCCAGCGCATCCGTGATCCGGCCCGCCATCTCGCGGTAACGCGCGGCTTTTTCGCCCTCGGTAAAGCCCAGGGTCCAGCTATGGACCTTGTTCATGTCGGCATAACCGCCCTTCGAGAAAGCGCGCAGCAGGTTCAGCGTGGCCGCCGACTGCGTGTAGGCCTGCAGCATCTTGGCCGGATCGGGAATGCGCGCGGCCTCGGAGAAGGGTAGCTCATTGATGATGTCACCGCGATAGCTGGGCAGCTCGACACCGTCCACCGTCTCGGTCGGGGCACTGCGCGGCTTGGCGAACTGGCCCGCCATGCGGCCCACCTTGACGACGGGCACCTTGGCCGCGAAGGTCAGCACCATCGCCATCTGGAGCATCACCTTGAACGTATCGCGGATCGCGTCAGCGCTGAACTGGTCGAACGCCTCGGCGCAATCGCCGCCTTGCAGCAGGAACGCCTCGCCGCGCGATGCCGCGCCCAACTGCGCCTTGAGGCGGCGCGCCTCGCCCGCAAAGACCAGAGGAGGATACTGTGCCAGCCGGGCCTCGACGCCTTCCAGCGCGTCTGAATCGGTGTATTCGGGCATCTGTACGCGCGGTTTCGCGCGCCAGTCGGATTTTGTCCACTCAGCCATGACATCCTCTCCGCCTTAGGCAATTCTGAGACGGCTGCATAGCAAAGCCATCGCCCCGGCGCCACACGAATAATGCGGGCGCGGTGTCAATTATGCCCCGCATCTCTTGTCAAATACGTTATTTTCGTGGAACACCCGTATATCCAATGCGCAGCCGGAGGGCGCCAGCATGACCAGCAATCAGCGCACTATTCCATCCGGCACGGGCATGTCGCGGACGCCGCCGCGCCGTTTCGTCTTTGTCCTGATCGACAATTTTACCTTGCTCAGCTTTGCGGCCGCGGTCGAATGCCTGCGTATCGCCAACCGGATGGCCGAAAAAACCCTGTATGAATGGTCGGTCATCGGAGACAGCGAGGACGTCGTCGCATGCTCGGCTGGCGCACGCTTTCAGCTTGATGGCCCTCTGGGCGAGCTCAGCCGCGACGATACTGTGCTGGTCTGCGGCGGCATCGAAATTCAGCAGGCCGCCAGCAAGAAGGTGCTGAACTGGCTGCGCCGCGAGGCGCGGCGCGGGTTGACCATGGGCGGGCTTTGCACCGCGTCCTACCTTCTGGCCCGCGCGGGGTTGCTGGATGGCAAACGCGCGACGATCCATTGGGAAAACCACGACAGCTTTGCCGAGGAATTCCCCGAGGTGATGTTGACCAAATCCGTCTTTACGGTGGACGGTACGCGCATGACGACGGCGGGCGGCACGTCCTCCATCGACCTGATGCTCAGCATCATCGCCAAGGACCATGACGAAAAGCTGGCCAATGCCGTGGCCGATCAGCTGATCTATTCGTCGATCCGCACTGATCAGGACACGCAGCGCCTGTCGGTGCCGACGCGGATCGGCGTGCGCCACCCCAAGCTGAGCCAGGTTATCCAGATGATGGAGGCGAATATCGAGGAGCCGATCAGTCCCTCGACCCTTGCGCAGGATGCCGGCATGTCGACGCGCCAGCTCGAGCGGCTTTTCCGGCGCTACCTCAGCCGCTCTCCCAAGCGGTATTACATGGAGCTGCGGCTGCAAAAGGCGCGCAACCTGCTGATGCAGACGGACATGACGGTGATCAATGTCGCGCTCGCCTGCGGGTTTTCGTCGCCCTCGCATTTCTCGAAATGCTACCGCGCGCATTACAACACGACGCCTTACCGGGAGCGTGGCTCACACTCGTCCCGGCTGCCAGTCTGAGATCGGTCAGGGCGTCATGCGGTAAAGCGCGCCCTGCCCTTCGCTGAGAAACCAGATCGCCCCGTCCGGACCTTCGCGGATGTCGCGCAACCGCGCGGTCTCATCGCTTTCAAGGCGCTGCTCCTCACGCAGGGGATCGCCCGAGAGCCGCGAGATGAAGCCGAATTTGAGCGAGCCGGTAAAGAAATCGCCCTCCCATTCCGGCCAGAACGCGCCGGAATAGATCATCAGACCGGACGGTGCGATGCTGGGATCCCAGTAGAATTCGGGCTGCTCCATTCCTTGCTGCTCGGTGCCACCCGGAAAGGATGCGCCTGAATAATGCGTGCCGTATGAGATGACGGGCCAGCCGTAATTTGCCCCCTCGCGCACGCGGTTGATCTCGTCTCCGCCCTTGGCGCCATGCTCGCTGACCCAAAGATTGCCGTTCAAGTCCAGCGACGCGCCTTGTGGGTTGCGGTGCCCGTAGGACCAGATCGCCGGGTGCGCGCCCTCCTGCCCGACGAAAGGATTGCCCGGTGCGGGATCGCCGTCACGCGTCAGGCGCAGCACGCTGCCGTTCTCGCGGCTCAGATCCTGCGCCGCGGGGCGATCGCCCCGCTCGCCGACTGTCATGTAGATCAGACCATCGGGCGCCTCGACCAGACGCGAGCCAAAATGGATGCCGCCATCGCTGCCCTCGGCGATCTGGTAGATCACGCGCCAGTCCTGCAGAGCATTGGCGCCATCCGGCAATATGGCAACGGCTAAGGCCGTGCCGGCGCCTGACCCCTGATCAAGCGCATGACTGAAATATAGCTGCCGCGTCTGTGCAAAATCGCGCGGGATCAAGACGTCCAACAAACCGCCCTGCCCGACCTGCGCAACCGGTCCGACCCCGCCGATCTCAACCTTCTGCCCATCTTTGACTTGCCAGAGCCGTCCCTGTTTTTCCGTGATCAGAACGCTGCCATCCGGCAGGAAACCGAAGGACCACGGCCCTTCCAGCCCCTCGGCCATCGACGTCACGGATAGCGGGCCATCAGGTCCCTCCAGCGTTTGGGCATGGGCGGCGGGGGTCAGCATGAGGCAGGCAAGAAGAATGCGGATCAGGGTCATACTTCCCAAGATATGACGGAGTCCGGTCAAGAAAAGGTAAAGCGGCCTGAAATTATCAGGCGCGCTTGTCCGCGATCTGCGAGATATTCAGCAACTCCAGCACCTTCGTCTCGATCTGGGCCGCGCTCATCCCCGCGACGGCATACATGTGGGCGGGGCTGGCCTGATCGATGAAGATGTCGGGCAGAACCATCGAGCGGAACTTCAGCCCGTGATCGAAGACGCCCTCATCGGACAAAAGCTGCGCCACATGGCTGCCGAAACCGCCAACTGCGCCCTCCTCGACCGTGATCAGCACTTCGTGATCCGCGGCGAGTTTCAGGATCATCTCGCGGTCCAGCGGCTTGGCAAAGCGGGCATCGGCGATGGTGGGCGTGATGCCGCGCGCGCGCAGCGCCTCGGCCGCCTTGCGCACTTCGCCCAGACGCGTGCCGAAGCTGAGGATCGCGGCGCGGCTGCCCTCCTCGATCATGC
Organism: Roseovarius roseus; assembly: GCF_043355935.2. NCBI lineage: Bacteria > Pseudomonadati > Pseudomonadota > Alphaproteobacteria > Rhodobacterales > Roseobacteraceae > Roseovarius > Roseovarius roseus. Next base: position 591,919 of record NZ_JBHFPE020000001.1, read on the forward strand.
GGCCCTTGCCGATCTCCAGAACCTCGCCGCGCTCGGGCATGGTCACGCCTTCGCCCTCGCCGCGCGGGTAACGGAAGGCGATAGGCCCCTCGTCATGCGCGGCGGCGGTGGCCACCATATGCACCAGCTCGGCCTCGTCCGCGGCGGCCATCACCACGAAACCGGGCAGATTGGCTAGGAAAGCCACGTCATAACTGCCCGCATGGGTCGCGCCATCGGCGCCGACCAGCCCGGCGCGATCAATCGCGAAACGCACCGGCAGGCGCTGAATGGCCACGTCATGCACCACCTGATCGTAGCCGCGCTGAAGGAAGGTCGAGTAGAGCGCGCAGAACGGGCGCAGCCCGCCCGCCGCCATCCCGGCGGAAAAGGTCACCGCATGCTGCTCGGCAATGCCGACATCGAAACAGCGCGACGGATAGCGCTCGGCCATGAGGCCAAGGCCGGTGCCATCGGGCATCGCGGCCGTCACCGCCACGATGCGATCATCGCGGCTGGCATGGGCCACCAGTTCGCGCCCAAAGACCGAGGTATAGCTGGGCGCATTGCTGGGTGGTTTGCTTTGCTTGCCGGTGGCGATGTCGAACTTTGCGGTCGCGTGGCCGCCATCGTCGGCACCCTCGGCGGGGGCGTATCCCTTGCCCTTTTTCGTCAGCACATGGATCAGCATAGGTCCCGTCGCGCGCTGATGCACGGTGCGCAGAATCGGCAGCAACTGCTCCATGTCATGGCCGTCGATGGGCCCGAGATAGGAAAAACCAAGCTCCTCGAAGAGCGTGCCACCAACGGCCAGCCCCTTCAGCATTTCCTTGGCGCGCCGCGCCCCTTGCTGAAACGGGCCGGGCAACAGAGAAATGGCGCCCTTGGCCGCCGCCTTCAGTTCCTGAAAGGGCTGCTCCGCGTAGAGGCGCGAAAGATAAGACGAGAGTGCGCCCACGGGCGGCGCAATGGACATCTCGTTATCGTTAAGGATCACGAACATCCGCTTGCCAAGGGCGCCTGCGTTGTTCATCGCCTCAAAGGCCATGCCCGCGCTCATCGCCCCGTCGCCTATGATTGCCACCGCATCGCCATGCCCGGTCTCGCAGGCCCCGCCCAGATCGCGCGCCACGGCGAAGCCGAGCGCGGCGCTGATCGAGGTGCTGGAATGGGCGGCGCCGAACGGGTCATAAGCGCTCTCGCTGCGCTTGGTAAAGCCGCTGAGGCCGTCCTTCTGGCGCAGGGTCTTCATCCGGTCGCGGCGGCCGGTCAGGATCTTGTGCGGATAACTTTGGTGGCTCACATCCCAGATGATCTTGTCGCGCGGCGCGTCAAAGATGGCGTGAAGCGCGACGGTCAACTCGACCACCCCAAGGCCCGCGCCCAGATGCCCACCGGTCTGCGACACCGTATGGATGGTCTCGGCGCGCAACTCATCTGCGAGGCGCGACAGTTCGCCATCGCTCAGCCGTTTCATGTCCGAGGGGCCCGAAATACGGTCAAGGAGCGGCGTCTTGGGCGCCGTGCTGGGATCGGTCGTCATGGCATTGCCCCTCCTCGGGGCGTCAGGTGGCGGGGCGTCAGGTCAACTGTCACGCGAGATAGCGAAGCGCGCGATGCGCCGCAAGGGACCCGCGCCCTCTCCATAAGCAGATAGCGCGCCGATCGCCTCGTCAACCAGCGCGGATGCGCGGGCGCGGGCCCCATCAAGGCCCAGCAGCGACACGAAGGTTGCCTTGCCGGCCGCCGCATCCTTGCCCACGGCCTTGCCAGCGGCGGCGGCATCGCCGGTGACGTCGATCACGTCATCATGGATCTGGAAGGCCTGCCCCATCGCCGCCGCATAGCGGATCAGCGGCGCGGGATCACCCCCTGCCATGCGCGCGCCCGCGGCGGCGCTCCATTCGAAAAGCGCGCCGGTCTTGCCCTGTTGCAGAGCGCTGATCTGGTCAAGTGTCAATTCCGCACCCGGACGTTCAGCCGCCATATCAAGGGCTTGGCCAAGCACCATGCCCTGGGCGCCTGCAGCCCGCGCAAGGCTCAGCGCCAGCTCGGCGCGCACCTCCGCGCTGCCGGCCTGCGGATGCGCTGCAAGCTCGAACGCCAGAGCCTGCAGCGCGTCGCCAGTCAGAACGGCAGTCATCTCGTCCCATTTCACATGCACGGTCGGCTGGCCGCGGCGCGCGTCGTCGTCGTCCATGCAGGGCAGATCGTCGTGGACAAGGCTGTAGGCATGCATCGCCTCGATGGCGGTCGCGGGCCAGATCGCCTGGGTTTCAGGCACGCCGTGCAGCCGCGCGGAGGCCAGCACAAGGCAGCCGCGCAGGCGTTTGCCGCCCGTCGTCGCATGGCGCATCGCCTGCGCTACATCGCCCTCGCCAAAAGGGGCCAGAACCTGCGCCAGATGCGCCTCGATCGCCGCGCGCGCTGCGCCGAGATCCTCGTTGATCTCGTGCTGCACGGCGCTCAGAGCCCGTCCACGGGCTTGAGGCCCGCAGGCTCTCCGTCGCTGTCGAGCGTAATTGCCGCCACCTTTTCTTCTGCCTCTTTCAGCTTGGAGTCGCAGCGTTTCTTCAAGGCCGCACCGCGCTCGTAGAGGGTGATGGATTCGTCCAACGCCACGTCGCCGCGCTCAAGCCGCCCGACCACCTGTTCCAGCTCGGCCATGGCCTGCTCGAAAGTCATTTCTGCAACGGGTGTCTCGCTCATATGGGGGCCTTTCGGTCTGGACTCCGGGTCATTCGGCGGATGATGTCGGCACCATAGACGGGCCGCCGCAGGGGTTCAATCGGCAGGCGCGCCATTTGAGTTGACCGCGCCGCGCCCCTGCGCTTGACTGCGCGGATGAGCGCGCCCCTGCCCCCGACCCCGGATCCTGACGCGACGAGTTGGATCACGGCGCGTCTTGACGCTGCCCGCCGCGAAGCGCCGTGTCTGGAGGCGCTGGAGGTGACGGACCTGATCCGCCATGTGACGGGCAAACGCGCCATTCTGCGCGGCACGCTCGACGGCCGGCGCGTCATCCTGCGCCTACACTTTACGCCAGATCAGGACGATGCGCTGCGCGAATGGGACGAGATGCAGCGCCTCTGGCCGCATATGTCCACCGGAGATCTGCGCATCCCCGAGCCCATCTTGATTGCCCCCGAAGCGGGGCTGATCGTTCAGGAGGAGGCCGCAGGCACCCCTCTGCTGGAGCTGCTTTACAGCCTCGATCCGCCGGAACGCGCCGCATGGCTGGGGCCGGCGGCCGGGTGGCTGCGCGCCAGCACGCGGATCAGCGAGGAGTGGCACGCCCCGCAACCGGACAAGTGGATCGCCCGCGCCGCCCGGGCCTCGGCGCAGCAACCGTTCGAGACGTTGCGCGCGCTCGAACTGCAGATCCTGCGCCAGATGGAGCGGATTGCCCCTCTCGTCGCGGCCGAGCCGTGGCGCACAGCGATCTGTCATGGCGATTACCACCCCAACAATCTGATCGTCGAAGGCACGCGCCTGACCGCCATCGATCTGGGCGGATCGCGTTGCCTGCCCGTGGCCAAGGACATCGCGCGCTTTGCGATGCATATGGGCCGCCGCGGGCTGCGTCTGTCCGGGCAGAGCTGGCTCGGCGTGGACCGAACTTGCCTTGAGGCGTTCGCGGACGCCTTCGAGATGGGTGCTACCGAGCGCGGCGCGACCCTGCCCTTCTTTCTGGGCTTCGAGGCGCTGATCCGGGTCGAAAACAAAAGCCTGCCCCCAGGGCGCATCCAGCGCGCCGAAAAGACCTATCGCGCCCTTGCGCGCGATCTGGAGCGTGTGGCTTCAATGCACACACCGCTTTGATCCTGCCGTGCCCCGCTTGACCCAACGTTAGGATGCTGCAACTGTCGATGACGCATGCTGCGCCGCATCTCGGTCACGGGGAACGCGCGGAATGTAACGAAAACACTATTCAGCGCGGTTAACCTTGGGGACCCAATATGAAAAAGATCCACATCGCGGCAATTGCCGCTTTCACGATTGCAGCAGCACCCGTCGCGGCTGGTAACCTGTCCGAGCCGGTGATGGAGCCTGCGGTGATCGAAGCCGAGACAGCCAGTTCTTCGGCCAATCAGGCCGAGATGGTCGCGATTTCCCTGACAGCGCTGATTTTCATCACCGCATTGGTCAGCGCCAACTGATACGCCCGCGATGATGGGCCTACCAAAGTAAAATGGGGCGCCCTGATCGGGGCGCCCCATTTGCTGTGTCATCTGGCCTCAGGCACCGGGCAGGTCAGTGCGCGGTCGCGCTCGTCCCCTCGGGGCCTGCCTTCAGCGCCGCCTCGGCGGCGGCCGCCTCTTCCGCGGCCTCGTCCCATTCGATGGGCTCGGGCGCGCGGGTCAGAGCGAGGCGCAGCACGTCGCGCACATGGGTCACCGGGATGATCTCCAGCCCCTGCTTCACGTTGTCGGGGATCTCGGTCAGGTCCTTCTCGTTCTCCTGTGGGATGAGAACGGTCTTGATCCCGCCGCGCAACGCCGCCAGCAGTTTCTCCTTGAGCCCGCCGATGGGCAGCGCATTGCCGCGCAGCGTCACCTCGCCGGTCATAGCGATATCCTTGCGCACCGGAATGCCCGTCAGAACCGACACGATGGAGGTCACCATCGCAAGGCCCGCGCTCGGCCCGTCCTTGGGCGTTGCGCCCTCAGGGACGTGGACGTGGATGTCCCACTTCTCCAGCCGTGGCGGCTTGATCCCGATGGCGGGCGCGACCGAGCGGACATAGGAGTTGGCCGCGTCGATCGACTCTTTCATCACGTCGCCCAGCTTGCCCGTGGTCTTCATCCGGCCCTTGCCCGGCAGGCGCAGCGCTTCGATATTCAAAAGCTCGCCGCCAACCGAGGTATAGGCGAGGCCCGTGACAACGCCGACCTGATCGGCATCCTCGGCCAGCCCGAACTTGTGCTTGCGCACGCCCAGGAAGTCGCTGAGGTTTTCCGGCGTCACCTTGACCGAGGTGACCTCTTTCTTGATGATCTTGGTCACGGCCTTGCGCGCCACCTTGGCGATCTCGCGCTCAAGGTTTCGCACGCCCGCCTCGCGGGTGTAGTAGCGGATGATGTCGGTCAGCGCCTCGTCCGTCAGCTCGAACTCGCCCTTCTTCAGGCCGTGGTTCTTGACCTGTTTCGACAGCAGGTGCTGCTTGGCGATCTCGCGCTTTTCGTCCTCGGTATAGCCAGCCAACGGGATGATCTCCATGCGGTCCATGAGCGGCCCCGGCATGTTGTAGCTGTTCGACGTGGTCAGGAACATCACGTTCGAGAGGTCATATTCCACCTCCAGATAGTGATCGACAAACGTCCCGTTCTGCTCGGGGTCAAGCACCTCGAGCATGGCCGAGGCCGGATCGCCGCGGAAGTCCTGCCCCATCTTGTCGATCTCGTCGAGCAGGATCAGCGGATTGGTCGTCTTGGCCTTTTTCAGCGCCTGGATGATCTTGCCCGGCATCGAGCCGATATAGGTCCGGCGGTGGCCACGGATCTCGGACTCGTCGCGTACCCCGCCGAGGCTGATGCGGATGAACTCGCGCCCCGTCGCCTTGGCGACCGATTTGCCCAAGCTGGTCTTGCCCACGCCCGGAGGGCCGACAAGGCACATGATCGGGCCTTTCAGCTTTTTCGAGCGCTGTTGGACAGCGAGATACTCGACGATCCGCTCCTTGACCTTTTCGAGGCCATAATGGTCATCGTCCAGCACCTTTTCGGCGCGGCTGAGATCCTTTTTCACGCGGGACTTCACGCCCCACGGGATCGACAGCATCCAGTCGAGGTAGTTGCGCACGACGGTCGCCTCGGCACTCATCGGGCTCATGTTTTTCAGCTTCTTCAGCTCGGCGTCGGCCTTCTCGCGCGCTTCCTTGCTCAGCTTGGTCTCGCTGACGCGCTTTTCCAGCTCGGCGATCTCGCCTTCGCCGTCCTCGCCATCGCCCAGCTCCTTCTGAATGGCCTTCATCTGCTCATTCAGGTAATATTCGCGCTGAGTGCGCTCCATCTGCGATTTGACGCGGGTCTTGATCTTCTTCTCGACCTGCAGAACGCTCATCTCGCCCTGCATCAGGCCGTAGACCTTCTCCAGCCGCTCGCTCACGCTCAGCGTCTCCAGAAGCTCCTGCTTCTGCTCAACCTCAATGCCGAGATGCCCGGCCACCAGATCGGCCAGGCGCGCTGGATCATCGGCGTCAGACACGGCGGTCAGCGCTTCTTCGGGCACGTTCTTCTTGACCTTGGCATAGCGCTCGAATTCGGCGGTCACACTGCGCAGCAGGGCCTCGATGGTGGTCGCGTCGCCCGGCATCTCGGTCAGATATTCGGCGCGCGCCTCGAAGAAGTCGTCGTTGTCGATGTATTCGGTGATGCGCACACGTGCGACGCCTTCGACCAGCACCTTGACGGTGCCATCGGGCAGTTTCAGCAGTTGCAACACATTTGCCAGCACGCCAGCCTTGTAGATACCCTTGGCATCCGGGTCGTCGACGCTGGGGTCGATCTGGCTGGACAGCAGGATCTGCTTGTCATCGGCCATCACCTCTTCCAGCGCGCGCACGGATTTTTCACGGCCCACGAACAGCGGGACGATCATGTGCGGGAACACCACGATATCGCGCAGCGGCAGCACCGGGTACGAGGAATTGAGGGGCTCTTTCATGCTCTATCCTTATGCATCGGTCCGGAATTCTGTCCGGCCCTTTATTGGCAAGAGGGTCAGGCCCCGCTCGGCGGCGACCATGCCCTCTCCATCTGTCGATTAATTTGGGGCAGTCCCCTGCCGCTTTCAACCTCGGGGGGCAGAATGACGCTGCGGCGCGCGGGGGGCAAGGACTTCCCCGCGCGAAAATGGCTAAATTTGCGTGAATGCATTTCTTAAAAAGGGCGGCACGCTCGCCGCCCTTCCTGTGGCAGGTGTCAGGCCACCGTTTCAGGTAGCGCGGGGTAATCGGTATATCCTTCGCGCCCGCCGCCGTAGAACGTGTCCTTGTCAGGCGCGTTCAGGGGGGCGTTTTGCCTTAGTCGTTCGGGCAGGTCTGGATTGGCGATGAAGGGCACCCCGAAAGCGACCATGTCAGCCGCCCCGCTCTCGACGGCCTTGATGGCCATCTCGCGGTCATAGCCGTTATTGGCCATATAGACCCCGTCCCAGAGCCGCCGCAGTGCGTCGAGGCTCTGCCCTTCGTTCAACTCGCGCGGGCCGCCGGTCGCGCCTTCAATCATGTGCAGATAGGCAAGGCCGAAGCGGTTGAGCTGCGGCACCAGGTATTCGAACGTCTCCTGCGGGTTCGCATCCTCGATCCCGTTTGCCGGCGAGAACGGGGACAGGCGCAGGCCGGTGCGATCGCCGCCCCAGACCTTAGTTACGGCCTCGAGCACCTCCAGCAGCAGGCGGGCGCGGTTCTCGGGGCTGCCGCCATAGGCATCGGTTCGGGTGTTGCTGCCGGTCTTCAGGAACTGGTCCAGAAGGTAGCCATTGGCGCCATGCACCTCGATCCCGTCGAACCCGGCCTTGCGGGCCATCTTGGCGGCATGGACATAGTCGGCCACAAGGCGCGGCATCTCGTCCAGATCCAGCGCGCGGGGGGTAGAGGTGTCCTCAAAGCCACTTGCCGTGAAGGTCTGTACATCCGCCGCGATGGCCGAAGGTGCGACAGGCTGCGCGCCACCCAGCTGAAGTGAGGTATGGCTGATGCGCCCCACATGCCAGAGCTGGATCACGATCTTGCCGCCCGCCTCGTGCACCGCATTGGTGACACGCTTCCACGCGGCAACCTGCCCTTCAGTATGGATGCCAGGCGTCTGGAAATATCCCTTGCCCTCGGGGCTGATCTGCGTAGCTTCGGTGATGATGATCCCGGCGCCTGCGCGCTGGCGATAGTAATCCACATGCATATCGCCCACCTCGCCGGTGTCTTTATCAGCGCGGTTGCGGGTCAGCGGGGCCATCACGACGCGGTTCTGAGCATGGTTCGCGCCTGCGTCGATAGGGGTAAAGAGTTTCTCGGTCATCCTAGATGCCTTTCTGATATAAAACAGTGCACAGCATCAGGTAGGCGGCCGCTGCGGTGCAGCAAGGCGCAACCGCCTCAGTTTTCGTGATGATCCGAAAGCAGGGCTTACACGTCGCTATACCGGCTCGATATCGCCCATCGCGCGCTGGGCGTGGAAATCCGACTGCCATGCGTCGAATGTGCCCGCCGCGATGGCGGCTCGCATCCCTGACATGATCTGCTGGTAGTAGTGCAGGTTGTGCCAGGTCAGCAGCATGCCCGAAATCATCTCCTGCGCGCGAAAGACGTGGTGCAGATAGGCGCGACTATAGTTGCGGCAGGCGGGGCATGTGCAATCCGCGTCCAGTGGGCGGGGATCATCGGCATGACGCGCGTTCTTGATGTTGACCTGACCACGCCGCGTCCAGGCCTGCCCGGTTCTTCCTGAGCGGCTGGGTAGCACGCAATCCATCATGTCGACGCCGCGCGCAACGGCGCCCACGATATCGTCGGGCTTGCCCACGCCCATCAGGTAGCGCGGCTTTTCTTGCGGCAACATATCCGGCGCGTAGTCCAGCACGCCGAACATCGCCTCCTGCCCCTCGCCCACCGCGAGGCCCCCGATTGCGTAGCCGTCAAAGCCGATTTCGATTAGTCTCGAAGCACTTATGCCGCGAAGCTCTTGCGTGACGCCCCCCTGCTGGATGCCGAAAAGCGCGTGACCGGGCCGGTCGCCGAACGCGTCCTTGGACCGCTTTGCCCACCGCATCGACAGCTCCATGCTTTCCGCCACTGCCTTGTCCGTCGCGGGCAGCGCGGGGCATTCGTCAAAGCACATCACGATGTCACTGCCCAGCAGCGCCTGTATCTCCATTGACCGCTCGGGCGTCAGCATGTGTTTCGAGCCATCGATATGGCTGCGAAAGGCGACGCCTTCCTCGGTCAGCTTGCGCAGGTCTGCAAGGCTCATCACCTGAAAGCCCCCCGAGTCCGTCAAGATCGGGCCCTGCCAATTCATGAAATCGTGCAGGCCGCCAAGACGCGCGATCCGCTCGGCCGTGGGGCGCAGCATCAGGTGATACGTATTGCCCAGAAGGATGTCGGCGCCGGTAGCCGCGACGCTTTCGGGCATCATCGCCTTGACCGTGGCGGCGGTGCCCACCGGCATGAAGGCGGGCGTGCGGATATCGCCTCGCGGTGTCGTGATCACGCCCGTACGCGCGGCGCCATCGGTGGCGTTCAACTGAAATTCGATCCGCTTTGTCATCACGCCAAGCCCTTATTCACTTTTGCCGCTGCATAAAGCGCATTAGACAGGTTTGCAAAAGCCAAGGCGGCCCGTCCCGCGCTATTTCAGGAAGAAATTTATGAACGAAGACGAACTGCTGGACCTTCTGTCGTCCAATCTGCTGTGGCTGCTGCTGGCGCTACTTGTCGTGCTGGTCATCTTCAAGGCCATCAAGATCGTGCCGCAATCCGAGCAACATGTGGTCGAGCGGTTTGGCCGCCTGCATTCGGTGCTGGGGCCGGGCATCAACATGATCGTGCCGTTTCTCGACAAGATCGCGCACAAGATCTCGATTCTCGAGCGGCAATTGCCCACGGCAAGCCAGGATGCGATCACCAAGGATAACGTGCTGGTGCAGGTCGACAGCTCGGTCTTCTACCGGATCGTGCAGCCTGAAAAAACGGTCTACCGCATCCGCGACATCGACGGCGCGATCGCCACCACCGTCGCCGGAATCGTGCGGGCCGAGATGGGCAAGATGGACCTCGACGAGGTGCAATCGAACCGCGCGCAGCTGATCCAGACCATCAAGAACTCGGTCGAGGATGCTGTGGACAACTGGGGGATTGAGGTGACGCGGGCCGAGATTCTGGACGTCAACCTGGATCAGGCCACCCGCGATGCGATGCTGCAGCAGCTGAATGCCGAGCGCGCCCGCCGCGCCCATGTGACCGAAGCGGAAGGCCAGAAGCGCGCGGTCGAGTTGAACGCCGATGCCGAGCTTTATGCCGCCGAGCAGATCGCCAAGGCCCGCCGCATCGCCGCCGATGCCGAGGCCTATGCGACCTCGGTGGTGGCGCAGGCGATTGCCGATAACGGGTTGGAGGCGGCTCAGTATCAGGTCGCGCTGAAACAGGTCGAGGCGCTCAATGCGCTGGGCGCCAGCCCGTCCTCATCGACCATTCTCGTGCCGGCCAACGCGCTCGAAGCGTTCGGCAACGCGTTTTCGATGCTGAAGGGCAAGGCATGATCGAGGCAACCCAAGTCCTCCCGATCTGGTCGCTTTGGTGGGTCTGGATGGCGGCGGCCCTGCTTCTGGCGATCGCCGAGGTGGTGCTGCCCGGTTTTCTGGCGCTGGGCTTTGCCGTGGGTGCGGCGGCGGTCGGATTTTTCCTGATCTTTGCACCCACCGCGCTGGGCCTGCCCGTGCTGCTGGCGCTCTGCGCCATCCTGGCGCTGGTGACATGGTTGGTCCTGCGCCGGTTTTTCCGGTTGGAAAACGGCCAGGTGCGCCGGGTGCGCGGGGATATCAACAGGGACTGACGTAAGGCCACCACCCGCCCATGGCGCCGCAAAGGCTGTATCTTCGCTCGAATCGCGATAGACAGGCAGTTCGCATATGCGCGCCCCATGAAAGGATCCCTGCCCATGTCCCCTTCCGAGCCGCCCGAACCGCTGCAATTCGGATGGGAAGAATGGGTGGGTTTGCCCAAGCTGGGCGTGCCCGCCATTCGCGCCAAGGTGGATACCGGAGCGCGCACCTCCGCGCTCCATGCCTTCGATATCGAGACGTTCGGACCCGCCGCGCGGCCCAAGGTGCGCTTTACCCTGCACCCGATTCCGGGCCGTGACGATCTGGTCATTCCCTGCTCGGCCCTGATCATCGACCGGCGCGAGGTCACATCCTCCAATGGCGAGAGCGAATCGCGTTTCGTGATCGAGTCGCCTCTGGCGGTGAATGGCGATAGCTGGCCCATCGAGATCACGCTGACCAATCGCGGGGGCATGGCCAGTCGAATGCTGCTGGGACGCCAGGCGCTCAAGGATCACATCTCGATCGTGGCGACCGACCGCTTCTTGCAGCCTGAACTCAGCTACGACGTCTATTCGACTTCCAAGATGCGCAGTGAAGCGCCCGACCGCGCCCTGCGTATCGCCGTGCTCAGCCGCGAGGACAATTACAGCACCCGGCGTCTGGTGGAAGAAGGCGAAAAGCGCGGACATACCGTGGAGGTTGTCAACACCACGCGCTGCTACATGGCGATCAACGCCATGGCGCCCGAAGTGCATTACGATGGCAAGCGCCTGCCCCGTTTCGATGCGGTGATCCCGCGCATCGGCGCGTCGATCACGCCCTACGGCGCCGCAATCCTGCGCCAGTTCGAGACGATCGGCACCTATTGCGTCAACGGGTCAGCTGGCATCGTCGCCAGCCGCGACAAGCTGCACGCGCATCAGATCATGGCCCGCGCCAAGATCGGGATGCCCAACACCGCCTTCGCCGCGTCCCCCCGCGATACCGGCAATATCATCGGCCTCGTCGGGACCGCGCCGCTGATCGTCAAGCTGCTGGAATCGACCCAAGGCAAGGGCGTCGTGCTGGCCGAGACGAAAAAGGCGGCGGAATCTGTGATCGACGCATTCCGGGGCCTGAAAGCCAATTTCCTCGTGCAGGATTTCGTCAAGGAGGCGGCGGGCGAGGATATCCGCTGCCTCGTGATCGGTGGCAAGGTCGTCGCTTCGATGAAGCGCACCGGGGCTGAGGGTGATTTCCGCTCGAACCTGCACCGGGGCGGCAGCGCCAAATCCGTGCGCATCACCAAGGAAGAGCGTGACACGGCCCTGCGCGCCGCGCGGGCGTTCGATCTGAACATGGCGGGTGTCGATCTCTTGCGCGCCGAGAAAGGTCCGAAGGTGCTCGAGGTCAACTCCTCGCCCGGGTTCGAGGGCATCGAGGGATCGACCGGCAAAGACATCGTCGGCAAGCTCTACGAGACGATCGAGGCCCGCGTGCGCCCTGCCCCGATCCGCAAGCGCAAGGCGAGCTAGAGGTTGGCGCACACTTTACGTCCCGCCGCTTAATCCCTATATATTCGCTCAGGCAAAGCCGCAGGATATGACATGACCGAAAATCCCCAGCCCTTCGAGGGCATCCCGCTGATCGCGCCCTCCTCTACCGGGCATCCGAAATACGAGGAGATCGTCGAGGCGTGCCGATCCGTGTTCGATCCGGAAATTCCGGTGAACATCTATGATCTGGGCCTGATCTATACGATCGACATCGACGATGAGAACGCGGTCAAGGTGATCATGACCCTCACCGCCCCCGGCTGTCCTGTCGCGGGCGAGATGCCCGGCTGGGTCGCTGACGCGATCGAGCCGCTGGACGGGATCAAGCAGGTCGATGTCTCGCTAGTGTGGGAGCCGCCTTGGGGCATGGACATGATGTCCGATGAGGCACGCTTGGAACTGGGCTTCATGTAGGGCAAGTTATTTAACTTGCTTTTTAAAAATGCAAGCCCTATTGCTTGCTTATGAACTGGTCCGTCCTTACAGGCGATATCGTCGAATCGTCCGCCATGCCGGCGGATGTGCTGGATGCCATCATGCGAGACGTCCGGGAAGTGTCCTTGGAATGCTCCGGTTGGGGGCATTCAGATGATGAAAACACCATAACCGGATTTGCGCGGCGCGGCGGTGATGGATGGCAGATAGCAATCAATCGGCCTGCCTTCGCCCTCCGCTTCTGCCTCTATATCAAGGCGCGGTTGCGGCTGATGAATTCCGAGTATTCGACCCGCATCGCGGTCGCCTCCGGCGAAGGCGAGTTGCCAGATATGATAAGTGATAGCTCGAAAACCGCTGACGGCCTCGCCTTTGCGGATCTCAACAGCGCGCATGGTCCGGCCTTCATGGCCTCCGGGCGCCTTCTGGAAGAGCTGGCCGGGGATACCCTCATGGCGCATGCGGACGGCGGTGCGATGGACGCGGCCTTCAGGCTTGCCGATTATATCTCGCACAGTTGGACGCAGGCGCAGGCCCGCTCGCTCTGCTTAATGCTACCACCCGGCGCCGGTCCACGGCGTGTCGCGGCCGAACAGATCGGCATATCGCGCCAAGCGGTGGATCAGGCGCTGAACAGCGCTGGATACCCTGCAATCATGGCGGCGATTGAAGCGATCGAGGCAATGGAGTGACCGGTTGCAAGCCAAACCCGTTGCTTTTCACTAAAGCAAGCTCAATCACTTGCCTGCCTGAGGTGTTTGTCCGATGATCGCCACCTTCACCGCCCTTCTCTTTGCTCATGTGGTCGCGGATTTCGTCCTGCAGACCGCGTGGATCAATGCCCGCAAACACCGCCCATCCGTCATGATGCTGCATGGGGCACTGGTGCTTCTATGCGCTCAGGTGGCGCTGGGCCAATGGACCAGCCCGTGGCTTCTGGCGCTGGCGGCGGCGCATGTCGTCATCGACGCGGTCAAGATCCGGGGCGGGTTTCACCACCTGCGCGGCTTTCTGACAGACCAGGCGGCGCATATCGCCACGCTGGCCCTGCTGGCTGCCTTCGTGCCTCAGCTATGGGCGACCGGCGCATGGCACGCTCTCCCAGTGCTTTTGCCCCTGATGGCCCTTCTGACCGGCCTGATCGTCACGCTGATCGCGGGGCAATATGCAGTGGCTCTGCTGATGCGCCCACATGGAAACCGTATCCGCAACAATGGCTTGCAGGATGGCGGCCGCCAGATTGGCCTGCTGGAGCGGGGGCTGATCTTTGCACTGATCCTGATGGGCCAGCCCCTGGGCGTCGGGTTTCTGATTGCGGCCAAATCCATCCTGCGCTTCGGCACCGCAACGCGCGACCAGCGCACGGCGGAATATGTTATCATCGGAACGCTCGCCTCCTTCGGCTGGGCCATCCTGACCGCCGAGGCGACGCGCCGCGCCCTCGATCTGCTGCCCCCGCTTGAGATTGCTGGCCTCAGCCCCTAGATTGACCGCAAAGGCAAAGGATCGCACTCATGTTCGGAATTCCCGGCAAACAAGCCGTCACCATCACCGACCGCGCGGCGACGCAGATCGCCAGGCTCATGGCCAAGGATGGCCATCAGGGCCTGCGCATCGGCGTCAAGAAGGGCGGCTGCGCGGGCATGGAATACACGATGGAATACGTCACCGAGGTCGATCCGCATGATGAGGTGGTCGAAGAATCCGGAGCGCGCGTGATGATTGCTCCGATGGCCCAGATGTTTCTTTTCGGCACCGAGATCGATTACGAGGTCAGCCTGCTTGAATCCGGTTTCCGCTTCAACAATCCCAACGTGACCGAGGCCTGCGGCTGCGGCGAGTCGATCAAGTTCGCCAACACGTAGCTTCGCGCTCCAAAGCGCTGATATTCCGTGATTATCCCGGAACATGCCCGGCGTGAGCCCGCTTGCATGATCCCGCGCCATCGGCGATGATGCCACCTGACATCATGGAGGGCGGTATGCGGCGCAAACTGGCAGCAGGCAATTGGAAGATGAACGGACTGCGTGCCGATCTGGACATGCTGGATGCACTCTGCGCCGCGCATGACGGGGCCGCAGTCGATCTGCTGATCTGCCCGCCCTTCCCCCTCATCCCCGGTGCCGCAGACCGCGCCATGGGCCACGCGCTGGCCATCGGCGGGCAGGATTGCCATGCGGAGGCGTCCGGCGCCCATACGGGCGATGTTTCGGCCGCGATGCTGGCGGATGTCGGCGCCAGAGCGGTCATTCTGGGCCATTCCGAGCGGCGCAGCGACCATGGCGAGACGTCGGACGACGTGCGCGTCAAGGCCAAGGCTGCCCATGCCGCCGGGCTGTTGGCCATCATCTGTGTCGGCGAGAGCCTCGCACAACGCGAGGCGCAGAACACGCTCGACATCATCGGCGGGCAGCTGTCATCGTCGATCCCCGATACGGCGACCGGCGAGAATACCGTCGTCGCCTACGAGCCGTGCTGGGCCATCGGAACTGGATTGACCCCGACGACGGACCAGATCGGCGAGGTGCATGATTTCATCCGCGCCCGGCTGGAGCGGCGCTCTGGCGCCGGTGTGGGCCGCTCGGTCCGCCTGCTCTATGGCGGATCGGTCAAGGGCGCCAACGCCGCCGAGATTTTTGCCGTCTCCAACGTGGACGGCGCGCTGGTGGGTGGCGCTAGCCTCAAGGTAGATGATTTTTCTCCTATCATCCGTGCCTTGGAGGACGCAGCTAAAGCGTCATAGCGGCAGCATGGTGGTCGATTTGATCTCTTCCATCGAGAGTAAAGCCGTCACGTTATGCACCTTCACCTCTGAAATCAGCGCCTGGTAGAAGGTATCATAGGCGCGGGCATTCTTGACCCGGACCTTGAGGATATAGTCGATATCCCCGGCGAGCCGGTGCGCCTCCTGCACCTCGGGGCGGCCCTTGAGCGCCTTGAGAAAAGCCTGCTGCCACGCTGCGTCATGTTCGGACGTGCGGATGAGGACAAAGAAACACGCCTCAAACCCCAGCGCCTCGGCATCCAGCAGATAGGTCTGGTGGCGGATCACGCCCGCCTCGCGCATCTTGCGAATGCGGTTCCAGACGGGGGTCTTGGAGCTACCCACCGACTTGGCGATATCGTCCAGCGATTGGCCTCCATCGGCCTGCAACTCACCAAGGATCTTCCGATCCAGATCGTCCAGACGAACAGCCATTCCGGTTTTCCCTCGTTCATGGAATTTCGCGATGGTTGCGGGTGCAATATGGAACGTATGTCCTTATTGATCCGCCCCCCATAGCGCTTTGGTGGGAATATTTTCTATATATGAGGGCAAGTCAAATGGAATGGACAGGCCTTGAGACATTTTCCAATCTTCATTGCATTGCAGGGGCGCCGCGTCGTCCTGTCGGGTGGCGGCGACGCCGCGCTGGCCAAGCTGCGCCTGCTGATGAAGACCGAAGCGCGGCTGACGGTCCTTACCCCCGCCCCCGCGCCCGAGATCGAAGCTTGGGCCGCTCAGGGGCGCCTCGCGCTGATCCGCCGCGCGATGGCGCCGGGCGATGCGCTCTGCGCTGCGCTGTTCTATGCGGCCGATGAGGATGCCGCCGAGGACGCGCGCACCGTGGCGCTGGCCCGTGCGGATGGCGCGCTGACGAATATCGTCGATAACCTAGAGGGCAGCCAGTTCATCACGCCCGCCATCGTCGACCGCGATCCGGTGACCATCGCAATCGGCACCGAGGGCACCGCGCCCGTGCTGGCGCGCAGCATCAAGGCAGATATCGAGGCGATGCTGCCGGCCACGCTGGGCCCGCTGGCCCGCGCCGCGCGCGCATTTCGCGGCATGGCCGAGGCATTGCCCATGGGCCGCACGCGCCGCGCCTTTTGGAGCGGGTTCTTCTTTTCCAGCGGTCCCGCGGCGCTGGAGCGCGGCGAGGAGGACTTGCAGGGTTTGCTCAAGGCACAGCTTGCCGCCACTCTCGGCGAGGCAAGCCAGCCGGGCCGTGTCACCTTTGCCATCGTCGCCAGCGCCGATCCCGAGCTTTTGCCGCAGAAAACGCGCCGCGTGCTGCATGAGGCCGATCAGGTGCTGCACGGCGCAGACATCTCGCCTGCCGTGCTGGACTTGGCCCGCCGCGAGGCAGCCTTCGGCCCCCTCCCCAGGGTCGCGCAGCCTCTGATCGATACGGCCGCGCGCGGCACTCACGTCATCTGTCTAGTCCCGACCGCGCCCGATGCGCGCCTCATCTCGGACTGTCACAGCGCAGGCGTGCCGCCGCAGATCATACCGGGCATCGCGCCCGTACCCGCCCTTTTCCCGCTTGAGGAGACCGCATGATGTCCCGATCAACACACCGCGAATTCACCCCGAAAGTCATTACCGCCAATGCCCTGCTGGAGGGCGATGTCGTCTACCTGACCGAGGCGGATACATGGACGCGCCAACTGTCAGAAGCCGAAATTCTGACCGACGAGGCCGATGCCGATCTGCGCCTGCTGACGGCCCAGGCCCGCGCCCGCGAGGTCGTTGGCGCCTATCTGGCCGAGATGTCTGCCACGGCAACAGGCCCCCAGCCCACGCATTTTCGCGAGGAGTTCCGCCGCACCGGCCCGTCCAATTATCTCCACGGCAAGCAGGCGGAGGCGCAGTAGATGTATACTTATTCCGAATTCGACGCGGCCTTCGTGGCCGAGCGCAACCGCCAGTTCCGCGCGCAGGTCGCCCGGCGCGTGGATGGCAGCCTGACCGAAGACGAGTTCAAGCCGCTGCGCCTGATGAATGGCCTCTACCTTCAGCTCCACGCCTATATGCTGCGCGTTGCTATCCCCTACGGCACGCTGAACGCGCGCCAGATGCGCCAGCTGGCCATGATCGCCGAGCGCTGGGACAAGGGCTATGGCCATTTCACCACGCGCCAGAACGTCCAGTTCAACTGGCCCAAGCTGGCCGATGTGCCCGATATCCTCGATGCGCTGGCCGAGGTGCAGATGCACGCAATCCAGACCAGCGGCAACACGATCCGCAACGTGACGGCGGATCATTTTGCCGGGGCCGCCGCAGATGAGGTGGCCGATCCGCGCCCCATTGCCGAGCTGATCCGCCAATGGTCCACGGATCATCCCGAGTTCCAGTTCCTTCCCAGAAAGTTCAAGGTCGCCGTGACCGGCAGCCCGATGGACCGCGCCGTGACGCTGGCGCATGACATTGGCCTGCGCATCGTCAGCCGCAACGGCGTGATCGGCTACCGCGTGATCGTGGGCGGGGGGCTGGGCCGCACGCCAATGATCGGCAAAATCCTGCACGACTTCCTGCCCGAGGAGGATCTGCTGCCCTACCTGGAGGCTGTCGTCAGCGTCTGGAACAGCATCGGGCGGCGTGACAACAAGTTCAAGGCACGCATCAAGATCACCGTGCATGAGCATGGCATCGACGATATCCGCGCCCGCGTCGAGGAACGCTATGCGCTGATCCGCCCCGCCTTCACCGGCGTCGATCAACAGCTTCTGGGCGCCATCCGCGCGCAATTCGCGCCGCCCGTGTTCCGTGAGGCGGGCACGGACGGCTATTATGCCGCGCGCGCCGCTGATCCGGTGTTTCGCGCCTGGGCCGACACCAACCTCGCCGCACACCGCGCGCCGGGCTATGCCATCGTCTCGATCAGCCTCAAGGCGCATGGCGAGACGCCCGGTGACGCCACGGCCGAACAAATGCGCGTCATGGCCGATCTGGCCGAGCGCTATGGCCATAATGAGCTGCGCATCAGCCATGAGCAGAACGTGATCCTGCCGCATGTCCACAAATCGGACCTGCCCAGCCTTCATACCGCGCTGCGCGAAGTGGGCCTTGCCACCGCCAATATCGGGCTCATCAGCGATATTATCGCCTGCCCCGGCATGGATTACTGCGCGCTGGCGACCGCCCGCTCGATCCCCATCGCGCAGGAGATCGCGACTCGCTTTGACGCGCTCAAGCTCGAGCATGAGATCGGCGAAATGAAGATCAAGATCTCGGGCTGCATCAATGCCTGTGGGCATCACCATGTGGGCCATATCGGCATCCTTGGCCTCGACCGGGCGGGGGTCGAGAATTACCAGATCACCATCGGCGGCGATGGCGGCGCGGATGCCCGGCTGGGCGACCGGACAGGGCCGGGTTTTTCGGCCGAGGATATCGTACCTGCCATTGAGGCGATCATGCTGGCCTATCTCGCGCATCGCGCGGATGCGTCCGAGACTTTCCTGCAGACCTATCGCCGTCTTGGGATGGAGCCATTCACATCCGCGCTCTACGGCGGGGAGGCTGCCCGTCCTCGCAGAAAGGCGGAGGCCCATGTCCCGGCATGAGGCGCCCATAAGCGCCCTGCAGGCGCGCGCCGATGCGCTCAACGCAGCCTATCGCCACCACTCGGCGATTGCCGTCCTGGCGCGTGCGCTGCATGACCCAGACGTGGGGCCGCTGGCGCTGGTCTCGTCCTTCGGTGCGGAATCGGTCGTGCTCTTGCATATGGTTGCGCTGGCGCGGCGCGAGACGCCGGTCATCTTCCTTGAGACGGGCATGCTCTTTGCCGAGACGCTGGTCTATCAGCAGGAACTGGCCGAGCGGCTGGGCCTGCGGGACATGCGCGTCATCCGCCCCGATCCGGCCGAGCTGAAGGCGCGCGACCCAGCCGCGATGCTGAACCAGACAGATACCGACGCCTGCTGCGCCCTGCGCAAGACGGTGCCGCTGGCGCGGGCCCTCAAAGGCTTCGACGGATGGATCACTGGGCGCAAACGCTATCAGGGCGCGGCGCGCGCGACCCTCGAATTCTTCGAGGTCGAAGCGGCGGATAACGAGCACGAAGGCCGGCTCAAGGTCAATCCGCTGGCCCATTGGCAGCGCGGCGACGCGCGCACGTATATCGAGGAAAACCGCTTGCCGCGCCATCCCCTGGTGGCCCAAGGCTATCCTTCGATCGGCTGCATGCCCTGCACCTCGCCGGTCGCGGCGGGCGAGGATGAGCGCGCGGGCCGCTGGAAGGGCCGCGCCAAGACGGAATGCGGAATCCACCTCGTAGACGGCAAATTCATCAAACAAGGAGAAAGCGCATGAGCGTTATCGTGACGGATGCGGGCTTTGGCCCCGATGACTGGACCGCGCCGATCACGGCGCTCGAGGATGCACGCGCGGGCCACGGCATCGATCTTGCCTCTTCGGTGGATCCCACCGAACTGGCCGGCCGCCTGCCCGAGATCGCGCTGATCCGCGTGGATTTTCCCAGCTCGGCAGATGGGCGCGGCTTTTCCATCGCGCGTCAGCTGCGCCTGATGGGCTACAAGGGGCGCCTGCGGGCGCGCGGGCATGTCCTGGCCGATCAATACAGCATGGCGCGGCGCTGCGGCTTTGACGAGGTGGAAATAGACGCAGGCCTGGCCGAGCGTCAGCCCGAGGATCAGTGGCTCTTTCGGGCCGACTGGCGCGCGCATGACTATCAGGCCCGCCTGCGCGGCTGAACGCCGCCTTTATTTGATCCAGCCCAAGGACTATACGGAAGGCACCGGTTTAAAACGCCGGTGACATGACCATATGAACGAGATGACCCACGTGCCCGATACCGCCGCCCAGAAGACGCCGCCGCGCGCCGCGCCCGCCCTGCCCGACGCACAGACCGTCACCCAAGTCACGCATTGGACGGACCGGCTCTTTTCCTTCCGGGTGACGCGCCCGGCCTCGCTGCGCTTCCGCTCGGGCGAGTTCGTGATGATCGGCCTGATGGGCGATCCGGACCCGGTGACAGGCAAGCAAAAGCCGCTCTTGCGGGCCTATTCCATCGCCTCGCCCTCCTGGGATGACGAGCTTGAGTTCTACTCGATCAAGGTGCAGGACGGGCCGCTGACGTCAAAGCTGCAGCATATCCAGCCCGGCGATGAAGTGATCCTGCGCCCCAAGCCGGTGGGCACGCTGGTGCATGACGCCCTCCTGCCCGGCAAGCGCCTTTGGCTCTTCGCGACCGGCACGGGTTTTGCCCCCTTCGCCTCGCTTCTGCGCGATCCGCAGACGTATGAGGATTATGACGAGGTCATCATCACACACACCTGTCGCACGGCGGGCGAGCTCACCTATGGCGCGCAGCTGATCGAGGATGTGCGCGGCAACGAAATGCTCGAAGAGCTGATCGGCGACAAGTTTGCGGCCAAGCTGCGCTATTATCCCACAACCACCCGCGAGGAGGGCCCCAAGATGGGCCGCATCACCGACCTCATGCGCTCTGGCGAGGTATTCGAGGATCTGGGCGTGCCGCCCCTCGCCCCCGAGACGGATCGCGCGATGATCTGCGGCAACCTGGCCTTCAACCTCGAACTGAAGGACCTGCTTGAGGAATACGGGCTGCACGAGGGGGCAAATTCTGCTCCGCGTGAATACGTGGTGGAAAAGGCGTTTCTTGACTAACCCGTGCCCGCCCTGCCGGACATGAAAAAGCCCGCGCCAAGTGATTGCTGCGGGCTTCTATTTTCAGCGGCGTGGCGTGGGATTACATCCCCAGCGCGGCGCGTGCCTGCTCCAGCGCGGCGCGCAGCAATTCAGGGTTATCCCGTGCCTGCTGCAGCGTTGTCTTGAGCAGCGTCTTTTGCGTCTCGTTGATGTCCGAGTCCTCGATCATCTGAGCTGCGGCATCCATGTCGAAATTCTCGACTGTCAGCGGAGTTTCAGCATCAGAAGCGGCATCAGTCGCGGCATCCGTGCCCTCGGTCGCGACGTCGGTTGCTGCCTCGGACGCGGCCTCTTCAGCGGACTCGCCCGCTTCGGTTGCGGCGCCAGTGGCCTCATCTGCAGCTTCCGTTGCCGTGTCTGCCGCAGCATCGCCGGCCTCGGTCGCCGTATCGGCCGCTGCGTCTGCAGCATCAGCCGCTGCGTCCGCGCCTTGACTGACAGCGTCGTCAACCGCCTGCATCGCATCGCTGCCCTCTTCGGACATCGCATCCACAGCCTCTTGCGCGCCTTCGGCTGCGGCATCCGCCGCGCCTTCTGCCACGTCGGCGGCGTCCTCGCCAGCGCTCTCGACCGCGTTCATCGCGTCATCGGCATTCTCCTGAACCTCATCGCTGGCCGCCTCGACCGCGTCGCCGGTTTCCTCTGCGGCGGCATCGACCTCGGCCGCAGCCTCGTCCGCAGCGGCGTCCGCCTCATCTGCGGCTTCGTCTGCGGTCTGCTCGATCTCCGCGGGCGCCTCGATCGTCTCGCCCTCGGTCTCGGTCTCGATAATTTCGGTCGGCGACTTGCCGGTGACCAGCACATAGCCGCCGATCAGCACGATCGCGGCCAGCGCGATCCAAAGAAGGTTTTTCATATCGTCATCCCCATAATATCCTTGCCGCGCCCCGTGGCCGGCGACGAGGCAATATTTCACACTGTGATATCTGCCTGCCGCCCCGGCAAGGCGCAAGGGCCATTCCCCCGGTTTCGGCGCGTATCGGCCTATTTTGCCGCTTGAATCCCGACCGAGCGATGACTACCTTGCCACCTCATAGATTTCATCAACCATCGAAGGATCAAAGCCATAGCCCGCAGACCGCACAACGCGCCGCCGACGCGCGACACAGGCCCCCGCGTCAACGAACGTATCCGTGACGCCGAAATCAGACTGATCGGGGCCGATGGTGAGAATGTCGGCGTCGTCTCGGGCCCGCGCGCCCTTGAGATGGCCGAAGAGGCAGGGCTGGATCTGGTCGAGATTTCGCCGAACGCCAAGCCTCCGGTTTGCAAGATCATGGATTTTGGCAAGTACAAGTACGAGACGCAAAAGCGTGAGGCCGAGGCCCGAAAGAAGCAGAAGATCATCGAGGTGAAGGAGGTCAAGTTCCGCCCCAACACCGATACGCATGACTACGAGGTCAAGATGCGTAACGTCTTCAAGTTTCTGGAAAACGGCGACAAGGTCAAGATCACGCTGCGATTCCGCGGTCGCGAGATGGCGCACCAGGATCTGGGCCGCGAGCTGCTGCAACGCGTGGCAGCCGATGTCGAAGGTACCGGCAAGGTCGAGAACATGCCCAAGATGGAAGGCCGCCAGATGATCATGATCATCGGCCCCCTCCCGCGCTGAACCACGACCCTCTCATTAGAATACGAAAACGGCCCGGATCACTCCGGGCCGTTTTACTTTGCGCTGCCTTTCCGTTCTAGCGGGCCGCCGCCAGCGCCCGGCGGGTCATGACACCCACCAGATGCGCGCGGTATTCCGGCGTCCCATGCAGATCGCCCATCATGCCATCTGCCGGCACGCTCAGCCCCTTCAAGGCCTCCGCGTCGAACGATTTCGACAGTGCATCCTCCGCCTCCTCCCAGCGAAAGACACCGCCCTCGGACGCACCCGTGACCGCCACGCGCACGCCCTCCGCAAACTTGGCCACGAACACGCCCACTAGCGCAAAGCGAGAGGCCGGCTGTTCGAACTTGGCATAGCCTGATGCCTTGGGCACCGGGAACTTCACCTCGACGATGATCTCGCCCTCTTCCAGCGCCGTATCGAACATGCCCTGGAAATAGTCATCGGCCGCGATCTCGCGATTATTGGTGCGGATTGTCGCGCCCGCCGCCAGCGCCGCCGCCGGATAACAGGCCGATGGATCGTTATTGGCCAGGCTTCCGCCGATCGTGCCGCGATTGCGCACCGCCGGATCGCCGATCCGCGCCGCCATCGCCGCGAGCCCGGCAAAATCGCCCGCTCCTGCGGCGATCTCGCCATGGGTCGTGCCTCCGCCGATGCACATCCGCCCCGCATCATCGGTGCAGATGCCCTTCATCTCGGCAATCCCCGACAGGCTGACCAGGACCGACGGCATCGCCAGTCGCTGCTTGAGCGTCGGAATCAGTGTCTGCCCCCCGCCAAGCGGTTGCGCCTCGTCTGTGGCCAACGCCTTGACCGCATCTGCGATGGTCGTGGGCCGCTCGATTTCGAATGCATACATCCCGTCATCTCCCAAACTGCGGCAAGCCATTCTTCTTGCCGGAAATATCCCGGGGTCCGGGGCGGAGCCCCGAAACGCCCACCTCTCAGCCCTGCTGCATCGCCTGCCAGACGCGGCCCGGCGTCACGGGCATGTCCACATGGTCCACTTTGTAGCCGCCCGATTGCAGCGCATCGACGACCGCGTTGATCACCGTGGGCGTCGAGCCGATGGCCCCCGCCTCGCCGCAGCCCTTCACGCCCAGCGGATTATGCGTACAGGCTGTCCCGTTCGAGTGGTCGATCTTGAAGAACGGCACGTCATCTGCGCGCGGCATGCAGTAATCCATGTAGCTGGCTGAGAGGAGCTGCCCGTCCGCGTCATAGGTGCAATTCTCCAGTAACGCCTGGCCAATGCCTTGGGTCAGCCCCCCATGCACCTGCCCGTCTACGATCATCGGGTTCACGATATTGCCGAAATCATCGGCGGTGGTGAATCGCTCGATCGTGGCCTTGCCGGTCTCCGGATCAACCTCGACCTCGCAGGCATAGGCGCCCGCCGGGTAGGTAAAGTTGTTGGGGTCGTAAAAGGCCGTCTCCTCAAGCCCCGGCTCCACCTCGTCGAGCGGGTAGTTATGCGGAACGTAAGCCGCCAGCGTCACGTCGCCCCAGGCCAGCGACTTATCGGTGCCCGCGACGGTGAACTTGCCGTCTTTCAGCTCGATATCCTCGTCCGAGGCTTCCATGATGTGCGCCGCGATTTTCTTGGCCTTGGCAATGATCTTCTCGGTGGCGCGCACCATCGCACTGCCGCCCACGGCGATCGAGCGTGAGCCATAAGTGCCCATGCCCATTGGCGTATTGGCGGTGTCGCCATGCTCGATCTCGATCATGTCGGCCGGAATGCCGATCATGTCGGCCACGACCTGCGGGAAGACCGTCTCATGCCCTTGCCCATGGCTGTGGCTGCCAGTCATCACGGTAATGCCGCCGGTGGCATTCACGCGCACTGTCGCACTTTCATAAAGGCCCGCGCGCGCACCGAGTTGCCCGACCAAGTTCGAGGGCGCGATGCCGCAGGCCTCGATGAAGCAGTTGATGCCAAGGCCGCGCAGCTTGCCGTTCTTCTCGCTCTCCTTGCGGCGCGCGTCAAAGCCCGGAAGGTCCGCCTGCGCTTCAAGTTTGTCGGCCAAGCGATTGAAATCGCCCGAATCATACTCGACCGCAACGGGCGTTTGATACGGAAATTCCGTGATGAAATTCTGGCGGCGCAGCGCGATGGGATCGACGCCCAGCTCCCGCGCCGCTTTGTCTATGACACGCTCCAGCTGATAGGTTGCCTCGGGGCGGCCCGCGCCGCGATAGGCGTCTACCGGAACGGTATTGGTAAAGACCGCGCGCACATTCACATAGACCAGCGGCGTCTTGTAATTGCCTGCCATCAGCGTGCCGTGCAACCATGTCGGGATCGAGGGCGCGAAGGTGCTCAGATACGCGCCCATATTGGCCAGCGTATCGGTACGCACAGCAGTAAAGTTGTTATCCTTGTCAAGCGCCAGTTCGATCTTGGTCACATGGTCGCGCGCCTGCGCATCGCTCAGGAACGCCTCGGACCGGGTGCAGGTCCATTTTACTGGCCTGTTCAAAGCCTTGGCGGCAAAAGTGCAGAACGCCTCCTCGGCATAGTGATAGATTTTCGAGCCGAAACCGCCGCCCACATCCGGGGCCACAACGCGCAGTTTATGCTCCGGGATGTTCAGGACAAACGCGCCCATCAGCAGGCGGATGACATGCGGGTTCTGAGACGTTGTGTAGAGCGTCGACTCGCCCGTGCCGCGGTTGAAGTCGCCGATGGCAACGCGCGGCTCCATGGCGTTGGGAACGAGGCGGTTGTTGATCAACTCAACGGTCGTAACATGTGCGGCATTCTTGATCGCGTCATCGACCGCCTGCTTGTTCTCTTCTACAAAACCCCAGTCAAAACAAAGGTTACTGGTCAGCTCTTCATGCACTTTCGTGCTGCCATCCTCCAATGCCTTCGCCATGTCAATGACGGCGGGCAGTTCCTCGATATCGGGAATGATGGCCTCGGCAGCATCCCGTGCCTGATCGCGCGTCTCGGCCACGATGGCGGCGATGGGATCGCCCACATGGCGGACATGGGTTTCGGCCAGCACCGGGTGGCGCGGCTCCTGCATGGGGTTGCCGAAGCGGTCGGTCACCTGCCAGCCGCAGGGAATCGAGCCTGCAGATTTGAAATCATCGCCGGTAAAGATGCGCAGCACACCCGGCATCTTTTCCGCCTCGCTCAGGTCCAGCCCGTTCAGCTTGCCATGGGCGACGTCCGAGCGCAGGAAATGCACATAGGCCTGACCGCGCAGGTTGATATCGTCGGTATAGTTGCCGGTGCCCGACAAAAATCGAACATCCTCGCGCCGTTTCGGGCTGGCGCCAATGCCGCCATGATCGGGTGCATTATCCTTGGGCATATGTCTCTCCCTGGGGTTGGCGGGTGGGCGTCACTCGGCGGCGATGCCGCCGGCGATCTGGCTCACGTCCTGGCCGCTTGCGGCGAGGATCGCCTTGACGATGTTATGATAACCGGTGCAGCGGCAGATATTGCCACTGAGATAGCTGCGCACCTCGGCCTCGGTCGGCTTGGGGTTGTCCTTCAGCAGGGCTGCCGCGCTCATCACCATGCCGGGCGTGCAAAAGCCGCATTGCAATCCGTGATAGTCCTGAAAGGCCTGCTGGATCGTGTTGAGCGTGCCATCGGGCGCCGCCTGCCCCTCGATCGTGTCAACCTCGGCGCCCTCCGCCTCGGCGGCGAACATGGTGCAGGCCTTGACCGCCTTGCCATCGACATGCACGACGCAGGCGCCGCACTGGCTGGTATCGCAGCCGACATGCGTGCCGGTCAGTCCCAGCGTTTCGCGCAGGAAATCGACAAGCAGCGTGCGGCCCTCGATGGTGCCGCTCGCGGTCTTGCCATTCACGGTCATCGTGACCTGTGACATGGGCGCCCTCCCTATGAGCTATCTTTGTTATTGCCCCGGAGTTAAGCACGGAGATACCCGGTTGAGAAGACTGTTTTTACACCGATTTCTTGCCGCGGCGCGGCATCGGGCGGCTGGGTATCTCCTTGAGCAGCCCGCCCACCCCCATCGCGGCGATGTCGCCCGAGGTGACAGGGATACCGCAGGCGATGCGCGACAGCACCCAATCCGCGCCATTGAGGCTGGGCGCACGCGCGCAGCCGGGCAGGCCGATGACGGGCCGCGCGCCCAGATGGCCCAGAAAGAGCAGGTTGCCGGGATCGACCGGCATGCCAAAGCGCGTCACTTCGCCCCCCGCGGCGCGCAGCGCTTCGGGCCCCGTATCATGCGCATCGGACGTGGCCGAGGCCGTCAGGATCAGGACGATGTCGCCCTCGGCCTGTGCCACGGCAGCGGTGAGCGGCGCGGCGTCATGGGGCACGTGCACCACGTCGCAAAGCGTCATGTCCAGCGCCTCGACACGCGCGGCAATAGCGTCCCTGCCCTTGTCGCCCGCCCCTGCTGATGTCTCGGTCACGATCAGGGTCGCGGTCCGGTGCTGCGGTGCGGCAAGGCGCACGGCACCGCGCGATATGTCACAGGCGCGCCCCAGATCGGCGCCCGGCACGGCGTAGGAGATGATCTTGACCGTGGCGATCATGCCGCCTCGGCCCATCTGGGCCATGTCCGGGACAGTGGCGATGGTGATCATCGGATCGACGCTATTGGCCTCATGGATTGCCTCGGCGTTCAGCCGGACAACGCCCGGCCCGTCGGCAATCAGGTTGACGCGCCCCGTGCCCGGTGCGCTCAGCCGGATGCCTTCGGCCCCTTTGGCCAGCGCTTCGGCCAGATGCTGCGCGGCGGTATCCTCGTGCAGATCCTCAGGCGCCAGACGCGCGACGGTGACCGTCTCCAGTCCCGCCGCGCGCAGTTGATCCAGATGCTCCGACTCCAGCAGCAGCCCCTTGCGCAGGCGTCCGCCCGGCACGGCCTCGGAGTGGGCGAGGATGGCGCCAATCGCCGCCTCCAGCGGAACGGGCCCGAATTTCACGCGCCGCGCCTCAGCACCTGGGTCATCTGGGCAAGGATGCTCAGCGCGATCTCGGCCGGGCCTGCCGCGGCGATATCGAGGCCGACAGGCCCATGAATGCGCGCCAAATCGGTATCGGAGAACCCGGCATCCCGCATCCGGTCCAGCCGCGCTGCATGGGTCCGACTGGATCCCAGCGCGCCGATATAGAACACGTCGCTGCGCAGCGCCTCGGTCAGGGCCGGATCGTCCAGCTTGGGGTCATGCGTCAGCAGCACCAGCGCCGTGCGCCCGTCCAGCCCAAGCGCGCGCACGCCATCATCAGGCCATTCGTCCATCAGGGTCACACCCGGAAAACGTGCGGCACTGGCGAAGGCCGCGCGCGGGTCGATCACGGTGGGATCATAGCCCACCTGACGCGCCATCGGCACCAGCGCCTGCGCGATATGGACGGCGCCCACGACGATCAGGCGCAAGGGAGGATTGTGAATGGCAACGAAGGTTTCGCCATCCTCGGCAAAGCCCGACCTATCCATGCGAAAACGGTTCTCATGCCCCTTGGTCTCGACGCGGGGCGGGCCATCCGGCGGGCTGACCAGCGCGGCGGCGCGGCGCGCCTCGCGAGCCTCCACCAATTCGGCAAGAACCGCCTCGGGCAGCGCTGTGCCGATGGGCTGCACCAGAACGCGGATCGTGCCGCCGCAGGCAAGGCCCACCGCAAAAGCATCGCCATCCGCGACGCCATATTCCAGCATACGGGCAGCCCCCTCGGACAGCGCCTCAATCGCCTCGGCGACCACCGCGCCCTCTACGCAGCCACCCGAGACCGAGCCCGCCATGTCCCCCGCGCCGGAGATCGCCAGCATCGCGCCGATGCGGCGCGGCGCGCTGCCCCAAGTCTGCACCACGGTGGCCAGCGCTGCCCCGCGCCCATCCCGGTGCCAGTCCAGCGCGATGCGCGGAATATCATCCAGATCATCCATGAGAAAACCCTCCGCCCCCAATATGGGGCGGAGGGCCGAAACACTCAATCGGAACTCGCGTGGCGGGTGGTTACTGTTGCGCCTGGCGGTCTCCGCCCAGCAGCGGCGTGATGTTGCGCACGGCGCCGCGGCGGTTGGCGCGAACATCGCCCTGCTGGCGGATACGCAGATCCTGCTCACCATAACCCTGCACGATCATGTTCGACGGCGGTACGTCGAAATACTCGGTCAGCGCCAGGGCGACCGATTCGGCGCGGCGGTCCGACAGGGCGAGGTTGTAGCTTGCGTCGCCCACGGTGTCGGTATGCCCCTCGATCAGGAAGACCTGTCCGGGATCCTCCTCAATCGCGGCGGCCATCGCGCGTCCCAGATCTGCAAGATCCTGCGCTTCTTCCGATCCAATCACGGCCGAGCCGGTCTTGAAGTTGATCGCATCCAGCGCGATCACCGGCACCAGGTGGCGCACCGCGTCGATGCGGCGGATCTGGTTCAGCGAATAAGTCCGGTCGGGCAGCGTGCCGTTGGCCGAATCAAGCGCAGCGCGCAGCTGATCCACGTCAGATGTGCTGTAGTCGTAATCACTTGCGCGGTTGGCCTGCGCGCGCTCCAGCTCGTTCACATCGACGCGGGCAAAGCTCTGGGTATCGTCAAACAGCACGACACTGCGCCCGTCGGGCAGAATCCGTGTGCGGCGCAGAACCCTGCCATCGGCGGCGCGGATGGTCACGGTCTGGCTGCCATCGGCGGCGGTCACAGCGCTGCGGGTCGACCCGTCAGAATAGGTCTGGGTCTGCACATCGCTGCCGGGACGGCGCAGAAGCGTATCGTCATCCTTGATGATGCGGTAGCCGCCCGAAGGCTCCTGCACCACGACACGGTCGCCGGTATTCGAGACAACCTGCCCGCCGCCATCCAGCATCCGGCCGATCGCATAGGCGCCAAGTCCCGCTGCGGCGGCGATGCCCAGGTTCTGCAGCAAATCATTGTCATCATCCGCAGTATTGGGTGCAACAGTCTGCGCCGCAGCAGCATTCTGGCCGCTGGCGGAGGTGGTGAATTCCTCGTTAGAGGCGCGCGCATCCTCTTCGGTCACGGTCACGTCTTGAGTCTCGACCACTTCGCCTTCATCCGATGCAGCGGCAGCAGTAGCTGCGCTTTCATCGGCAAGCTCGGCCGCGCTGGCCTGATCTTCGGCGCTGACCTCAGGAAGGACATCAGGCGCGGAATTTTCAGTAGATTCCGTGCGTGGGGCCTCGCCGACGATCTCAGGTGTAGCATTCTCACCCGATTGAGCCGGCGCCGCCTCCTCGACGGCCTCCGCGGCCTCGCTCTCAGCGTCGACCGGAGCCTCGGCTTCGGATTGTGCGTCAACTTCGGCCTCTGCCTCGGCGGCCTGCTGTGCTTCAGGCTCTCCTTCGGCTGTCGCGGCAGCTTCTGCCTCGGTCTCAGTTTGCTCGGCAGCCTGCGCTTCTGCTTCGGCCTGCTGAGCCGCTTCCGCTTCTACTTCGGTTTGCTGGGCTGCTTCTGCCTCTGCTTCGGCCGTTGCGGCTGGTTCTTCCTCTGTTTCCGCCTGCTGGGCCGCCTCGGCTTCCGCTTCGGCTTGCTGGGCTGCTTCTGCTTCTGCCGTAGCGGCAGCGTCAGCCTTCGCCTGCTCAGCCGCCCCTGCTTCGGCTTCGGCCTGCTGCGCTGCTTCTGTCTCTGCTTCGGCCGTCGCGGCTGCTTCAGCCTCGGCTTCCGCTTGCTCGGCCGCTTGCGCTTGGGCTTCGGCCTGCTGCGCTGCTTCTGCCTCTGCTGCGGCCGTCGCGGCTGCTTCAGCCTCGGCTTCCGCTTGCTCGGCCGCTTGCGCTTCGGCTTCGGCCTGCTGCGCTGCTTCTGCCTCTGCTGCGGCTTCTGCTGCGGCTTGGGCTTCTTCCTCTACGCGCGCGGCCTCTTCTGCAGCGGCGTCCACGGCTGCTGCTTGTGCGGCCTCATCGGCAGCGGCGACTTCGGCAGCAGCTTGGGCGGCCGCAGCACCTGACTCCTGTTCGGTCGATCCCGTAGCCGGGTCTTCGCCGAGAACATCCGACATCAGGTCTTGAGCGGCGGAATTATTCTCGTTCTCGGCCAGCCGCATGTCGACGGCCGACTTGCTGGCAGCAGCTTGGGGCTGCGCCTTGTCATAGGCGGCGCCGGGCAGCGGTGCGGCAGCGTTCAGGACGAGGGCTAGGGCGGTTGTCGAAGTCAGCCAATGGCGAATCATGTGAATACTCCTGTGGGCTAGGGTGCAATCGGGCACGGCGCGGCGCGCCGGGCGGGAATTTGCACCTACAACGCGCGCATATCCCCGATCGTTCCCCACATGAGCAGCGGCCTTGTCAGCGCAGGCGCATCAGGCGAGTCTTGTCGCCCGCCGAATTCGGCGTGGCGAGGGCCGCGGCCAGATCCTCGAGCGTGGCGACCGAGTGGCAGGGCAGCAGCGCGTCGACATGCGGCAGCATCGCGGCGATACCCTGCGCCTTGGGCGCGAACCCGTCCCAGCGCAGCAGCGGGTTGAGCCAGACCAGCCGCCGCGCCATCAGCCGCAAACGCTGCACCTGCGCGGCCAGCGCGTCCGGCGCGCCCCGGTCCAGCCCGTCGGTGATCAGAAGGACCAGCGCGCCCTGCCCCAGCACCCGGCGCCCCCAGTCGCGGTTGAAGGCGGTCAGGCAATCGCCGATCCGCGTGCCACCCTCCCAATCCTGCACCTCGCGGCCCGCAGCGGCGAGGGCGGCATCGACATCCCGCGTGGCCAGGTGCCGGGTCACGTTGGAAAGCCGCGTGCCGAAGGTAAAGGCATGGACCTGCCCCCAACCGCCTCTGGCCGCCGCCTGACTGCCGGCGCGGGTATTGGCGACGGCATGCACGAAATGCAGCACCATGCGGCTATATTGGCTCATCGAGCCTGAGATATCGCATAGAACCACCAGATCGGGCGGCTTGGCGCGCGGGGCGCGGCGGACGATCTGGGTGATCTCGCCGCCCCGGCGCATGGCCAGCCGCAAGGTCGCGCGCGCGTCCAGCACGCGGCCCCGCGCATCCGCACCCATCCGGCGCGAGGGCAGCGGCGGCACCGGCAGGGTCAGTTGCGCCAGCATACGCTTGGCTGCGGCGATTTCATCGGCGCCCATCTGTTCGAAATCGAGGCTGCGGAGCCGCTCGCGCGCCGAATGCGTGGCACTTGAATCGATCTCCAGCACCGCCTCCTCGCCTTCAGGCTCGGGCATCTCGCGCTCGGGCGCCTCCGCCCCGTCCAGCAGCGCCTCGGCAGCGCGTTTCTCGGCCGCCTGTGCCGTGCGGTCCTCATTGAGGCCGCGCATGGCCGGCAAGAGCGTGGCCATCATATGCTCGAGAAAGCGCGGATCGCGCCAATAGAGGCGGAAGATCTGGGCAAAGACGGCGCGATGCTCAGGCCTGGTCACGCAGGCGGCGTGGAGCGTCCAGTAAAAATCAGTGCGCGAGGTAAAGCCCGCTGCGGCCACCGCGCGCACGGCATCGACGATACGCCCAGTGCCCACGGGCATCCCGGCACGGCGCAGCGCGCGGGCGAAATGCACGATATTCTGGGCAAGGCGCGGGTTTTCCGGGATGTCGAGGTGGGGATATTCTGGCATGGCGCAGCGCCGGGGGTTCTACCCCCGGACCCCCGGAGTGTTTGCGGAATAATGAAAGAGCAGCCTCATGCGGGCGCGATCGCGGCGCGGGCCTGATCGAGAATGCGCGTGGCCTCGCTCGAATTCAGCTTGGCGATATCGTCCTGGTATTTCAGCAGAGCGCCCAGCGTATCGGCGATGACCTGCGGGCTGAGCGCAACGGCATCAAGCGCAAGCAGGCACTTGGCCCAGTCGATGGTCTCGGCAACGCCCGGTTTCTTGAAGAGATCCTCGGTGCGCAGCGCTTGGACAAAAGCGACCACCTCGCGGCTGAGCTCGGCAGGCAGCTCGGGGGCGCGGGCGGCGAGGATCTGCGCCTCGCGCTCGAAATCGGGGTAGTCGACCCATGCATAGAGGCAGCGTCGCTTGAGCGCGTCATGCACCTCCCGCGTCCGGTTCGAGGTGAGGATGACGATGGGCGGCACCTCGGCCTTGATCGTGCCCAGCTCGGGGATAGTGACCTGGTAGTCGCTGAGCGCCTCCAGCAAAAAGGCCTCGAAAGGCGCGTCGGTGCGGTCCATCTCGTCGATCAGCAAAACGGGGGCGCCGCCGGGCTGGGGACGCATGGCCTGCAGAAGCGGACGCTCGATCAGGAACTCATCGGTGAAGAGGTGATCCTTGAGCGCGCCGCTATCCGCGGTGCCCCCCGCCTCGGCGGCGCGCAGGGCGATCATCTGAGCGGCGAAATTCCACTCGGCCACGGCGCTCGACGCATCCAACCCCTCGTAGCATTGCAGGCGGATCAGGCGGCGACCAAGCGCCGCCGCGATGGCCTTGGCGATCTCGGTCTTGCCGGTGCCCGGCTCTCCCTCCAGAAACAGGGGACGGCCCAACCGCAACGCCAGGAAAAGCGCTGTGGCAAGCGCACGCCCGCAGACATAGCCCTCGGCGGCGAGCATGGTCTGCACGTCCTCGATCTTGGTCACCTGTCCCATCCTGCCCCGCCTTCATGTTCCGGTCTTGCGGGCCACCCGCGCGGCCCTTTCCGGCATCCTGTCGCGCCCCCGGCGTGCTGTCCAGCAAACCACACGGATTTTTCCAAATTTTGCCTGAATTGAGGCATAGACAGAATGCTGATACCTGCCCTTTGGCAACCGCCGACAGAAGCGAGGACGATATCGATGCAAGACGCGCCCGACAGTTTGGATACGCCCCTCGCCGATCTTGGCGGGCGCGAGGCGTGGCTGGAGAAGGTCGCCGACATCGCCTCGGAGGACGGCTATGTCGAGCGCCTGGGTGAGCGCCACAGCGCGATTTTCATCGAGGACAAGCCGACGCTGCTGGTCACCTTTGAGACGCATCAGGGCATCGAGGCGCTGTCGCGCGACGCACAGCCCTTGGGCTGGGACATGGTAAAGGCGCTGGGATGGTCGCATCTGTGCCTGGTGTCAGAGGGCGACACCTGGTTCCGCGACAAGGCGGTCTATGGGTATTTCGACCGGCTGATCGATGACGGCTTCTTCGAGGATTTCGATCAGGTCATCTTCTATGGCGCCGGCCCTTGCGGCTATGCCGCCGCTGCGTTCTCGGTGGCCGCCCCCGGCGCCAAGGTGGTGGTCCTCGCCCCGCAGGCAACACTGGACCCTCGTGTGGCCGAGTGGGATGACCGCTATCGCCACATGCGCCGCACCTCCTTTACCGATCGCTACGGCTATGCGCCCGACATGCTGGATGCAGCCGCGCAGGCCTTTGTCCTCTACGACCCCGAGGATGACCTGGACGCGATGCACGCCTCGCTTTTCACGCGCAAGAATGTCACGCTCTTTCGCATGCGCTTCATGGGTCCCGAGCTGGAAGCCGGGCTGATGCGCCTGCAGATCCTTTTTCGTATTCTCGCGCAGGTCAGCGCGGACAAGCTGGACCCTGCGGCGCTTGCCCACATGTTCCGCGCGCGTCGGCGCGATGGCGGCTATCAGTTCAATCTGCTGCAGCGCCTCAAGCGGGATGCACGGCACTACCTGATCGTGCTGCTTGCGCGCAAGGTGCTGGCGCAGCGCAACGCGCGGCCCTTCCGCCGGGCGCTGGAGGCGGCGACAAAGACCGCCGAAGAGGATGGCATCCGCCTGCCTCCGCCGCCGGATGAGGATGCAGACGTTTTCACTCCAGACAGAGCCCAAAACCCCTAGGTCAGCGCGAGGCGGCATCTTTTGCCCGCCCGGGTCTGGTGCGCTTGGCGGCAGCGGTGTATTGAGCGCGGCATGACAGATCAGCTGACCCTGCGCGTTCCCGATGACTGGCACCTGCACCTGCGCGATGGCGCGATGCTGCAGGCGGTCCTGCCGTGGACAGCCGCGCATTTCGCCCGCGCCATCATCATGCCCAATCTGGTGCCGCCCGTGGTCACCCGCGTCGATGCCGAAGCCTATCGCGCGCGCATTCTCGCGGCCCTGCCAGAAGGCGCGTCCTTTCAGCCCCTGATGACGCTCTACCTGACGGAGGAGACGGAAGCAGATGACGTGGCCTCGGCCCATGCGTCAGGACTGATTACGGCAGTCAAGCTATACCCCGCAGGCGCCACCACCAACTCTGCCAGCGGCGTTGCCGATTTCGACCGGGTGCAGGGTGTGCTGGAACGCATGGCCGAGATCGGCCTGCCGCTTTGCGTGCATGGCGAGGTGACGGACCCGGCGGTTGACATCTTCGACCGCGAGGCGGTTTTCATCGACCGGGTGCTAGACCCGCTGCGCCGCCGCGTCCCGGGCCTGAGGGTGGTGATGGAGCACATCACCACGTCCCAGGGGGTCGATTACGTCAGATCCGAGAACAGCAACCTTGGCGCGACCATCACCACCCATCACCTCGTGATCAACCGCAACCATATCCTCGCGGGCGGCATCCGCCCGCATTACTATTGCCTGCCCGTCGCCAAGCGCGAAGAGCATCGCCTGGCCCTCCGCGCCGCCGCCACCTCGGGCGATGCGCGCTTTTTCCTTGGGACCGACAGCGCCCCCCATACCGACCCGGCCAAGCTTCAGCCCTGCGGCTGCGCCGGCTGCTTTACCGCACCCAACACGCTACCCATCCTTGCGCATGTCTTCGAGGAAGAGGGCGCGCTGGACCGGCTCGAAGCCTTCACCTCGCTGAACGGGCCCGCCTTCTACGGGTTGCCGCCGAACGAGGGCACGCTGACACTCCGCCGCGGCGCGCCCGACCTGCCCGCCCAGATCGAGACCGAGGACGGCCCCGTCACCGTCTTCGATCCGGGCTTTACACCGAACTGGCACGTCTCCACACGTTCTTCTTGCTGAAAATACCCTCGCCGAAGGCGAAATTGAATAAATCTCAAGGCATTGAGAGAGCGCTTCTTTCGGCCGTGATCTTATTCGCAGTGATAAACCATTGTGCGACACCATCTACTCAAGAGCATGATGAATAAGATTACATATTGTAGTAGCGGTTAGAAGGCGGCCAACCAAGCAAAGCGACGGCATTAGGGATCTTGAGACCTGCCCTCTGGAAGCAGAAGTCAGGCGCTTTTGGCATGAAGGTCGGCTCTCGGCCGCTCATGCATCACTTGCGCAACAGTGGGCGGGGTCCGAAAAGGCGAAACAGCAGAAGCGCCGATATGAAATAGGTGCAGGCGAAGGCCCAGTAGGTCGCTGTCCCCCCGGCCGTCGGCGTGACTGGAAAGACCAGGATCGCCAAGTTGAACATAACCTGCATACACAGGACCAGGACGCCGCTTTTGGAACGCATATAGATGAAGGCGCACATTGCTGCGACGCCGGTCTGATTGATGAGCAGTGCGGCCAGGGGCAAGTCGGGGACAATGCCGACGTTGTAAAAAACCATAGGCGCCCACCAAGCCGTCCAAGCCAGCCCAACAATCATCGCCGAAATGTAAGTAGTGAAGATGTGAGACAATCGGCGAACTGCATAGCTGATCCAGACGATTTCCCCTATGAACGAGCCGACCAGAACGGTGGCAAGCACCGAGGGTCGACTGACAACCGAAAAGTTGACCTCAATCGCGTCGCCTCCGGTCAACATGCTCTTTAAGGAAAGAAATCCTATACATATCAGAGAGCTCCAGCCCAAAGCGAACAGGTACCAAGGTGGCGAGCGGCGCCATTCGAGCATCGGGCGAAGCGCGTCGCGCACTCC
The DNA here is from genome assembly GCF_043355935.2 of Roseovarius roseus. Lineage (NCBI taxonomy): Bacteria > Pseudomonadati > Pseudomonadota > Alphaproteobacteria > Rhodobacterales > Roseobacteraceae > Roseovarius > Roseovarius roseus. The sequence goes on from NZ_JBHFPE020000001.1 coordinate 628,146, forward strand.
CTCCATCCCTCGCGAGCAGAAGATCACACCGAAAAATACAGCCCCCAGAAGGGCGAAACGGCCATAGTTGTAGAACCCTTTGGACAGGCTTCCGTGGGCGATCGCCGAGACGAAGACCGCATTCGCAACGAACATCAGGACCAGGAAAACCCAGATCTCATAACGACGAAAATAAGCAAGCATGGGAATGGCCCTTATTATGGTGGGCTGCGTTTTTCGGCTAATATCATCATCCACGATACGCCGCCCATACTCAGCGCTTTGGAAAAGACGATCCGAAAGCCCGTTTCGCTGAGAAGCGCCGCGTGGTTGTGGGAGAGCGAGTTTTCCGAACCGAAAGTATGCGATTTGAGGTCATTGGCGAGGTCATGGTCTGGATCGACGGGTTCGACCAGCGCTACCGCCACGCGGTCATGTATTGCGATCGCCTTGAACATGGATGAAAGTGCTGCGGACGAAAAATACTCCATCACCCCACCATATGTCATGACGATGGTCCCATCCTGCATATTCGCGTCCAGCCAATCCGAAGCATCCGCAGAGGTGAAGGATAGATGGGGGTTGTCTGAAAAGACCTGACGGTTGCGCTCTATAATCATTGGATTGATGTCAATGCCGATGGCCTGCGTGATATCTGGCAGCACCACAGCGCAATGTTCCAGAACCCGTCCGTCACCGCAGCCGATCTCAATCAGCCTGTTGAATTGCGTCTTTTGTGCCAGCGTCCGAAGTTCGTCGATAGTCTCGTAATGCGGCCCTAGGAACCAGTGGTCAAAGCGGTCAGTGAACTTGTCGTAGAAGCTTTCGGCATTGTTGATGCGCCAGCCATCCGAAAGTACCTTTTGCAGCGCGTCCGTATCGCCCCTCTGCCGAGCCCGGACGGTTCTGGAATGGATGATACAGCGCTTCAGACGAATATACCGTTCGGGACTCACCCCACTGCTGATGTCGCGCCCGAGGGCCGGAAAGACGAGATCCAGCGCGGTGCCGAGCCAGATCTTAACACGGGAACGCGAAGGTATCATACACTACTCCTTGTCCATTAGGGCGAGACAGCAGATTGCCCGCGGATCACCTAGATCGACAAAGGCGGCACGTGCGGCAGGTGTGGCAGGCCTCAGGTATCCAACTGGCCAGCCGTCATTAAGCTCAAGAGCGATATGCAGAGGTTGAAGCCCCATACCTTCGCCGGTCAACTTCATCCGGGCCTCCTTCGCCGTCCAAAAGGCGAGAAAGCGCAAAAGGCACAGGTTTTCGGACAGTGCCAAAAGTGTATCGGTCTCCGCTCCGGCAAAGACGCTGCGCGCCAAGCTTGCCACGTCGACGCGCCGGTCGATAAGTTCGACGTCGATGCCTACGGGCCCCCGTTCCGAAATGGCCAGAACGGCGAGGTCGCCGCTGTGCGAAAGGTTGAATTCCAGTGCCGGGCCCTTCACGCGCGGCTTGCCGTCCGGTCCGTCTGTCAGGATCAGCGTGCGAGGGTCTGCCCCAAGCGTGCGGCCCACCTCCCGGCGCAGAAAAGCGCGGCCGCGGATTTGGCGGTGTCGGTCGCGTTCGAAATGGAAACGCTCGGCACGCGCGGACTCGGCCGGCGACAGAAGGGCGCGGCCCTCATCCAGTGGCATATCGCGGTCGTCGTCGAGTTGGCAGACAGAAACGACGACGCCATCTGGCACGCCATTGACGTAGCCCGGCGTCGGATCAGGGAGCATTTTGCACGCCACGCACTAGACTTTCCTCTATGAGATTGGCCAGATGACGTGCATTTTAACCCTTCAGCATCGCAAGGTGCCCCCCCCGCACCAAGATGACTTCAGGCTGTCCGTCGGCCGTGCAGATGTCCGCCCAGCCATAGCTGGGGTCTCGCTCATCAGCGATGATGTCAATGAGTCGTTCCGGGCGCGATTTCAGCAACGTAACGTTACCGCCGAAAGGCCCTCCCCTGTAGCCACTTGCCGCAGTCCTCCAGTCTTTCTCCATAATGCAGTAGCGGTAAGTCGATGGGTTAATGTGACGAAGGACAGGCATGAGCGGTCCGCGTTCCGTCACCTTCCTGAACTTGCTCGACGCTCGCTTGAGAAAATGACCGACCCCCCTTTCGCACAGCTTGGTCCATTCGTAGCGCAGCCGCATATCTATGCTGACTTGGACATCCGGATCGAAATCAACAGCAAAGCCCGGTGCCGGGGCGTCAAGGATCAAGAAATGCGCGACAGTCTCGCCCATGGCCTCAAGTTGCCGCGCCATTTCCAGCGCGGTGAAAGCACCGCCGGAATATCCCGCGAGATGGTAGGGTCCTAGTGGCTGATGCTGGCGTAGATAGTGGATATTGTCAGCGGCCATTGCCTCAATCGTGGCATGGACAGAGTGGCCGTGAACCCCGCGGGTCTGGAAGCCGATCACCTGGCGCGTTTCACCGATCATCTTGCCCAATTCGTAGAGATTGTTCACGTTGCCGCCTACGCCCCCGATGATGAACAGCGCTGCCTCGTTTCCATCGTCCGGTCCCGAATTGATCACCGCCGTCATGTCCCATGGAGCATCGTTGACCGTGCCCGCAGACGCACAGCTACCTGCATCGGCCTCGTCCATCGTATCCTCGATCCGAGCCGCGAGGCTGCGCGCAGTTGGCGACCCGAACAGCGCCGCGATGGGCATGTCGACACCAAAGCTGCGCCGAATTTCCGCAAAAAGCTTCACCGTCAAAAGTGAATGCCCTCCCATTTCGAAGAAGTCATCATCCGGGGCGACCTCGTTCTGAACCAGAACCTCGCGGAAAATTGCGAGAAGCCGCTCTTGTGTGCCACCGCTGCTCGGCAGGGCATCGGTGCCGACAGTGAGCTCACGCATAGAGAGCGTTTTTCGGTCAATCTTGCCGTTCGGGGTCAGAGGAACTGTGGCTACCGTCTCGAACCGCGAAGGAACCATATAATCGGGTAGCCGCGCTGCCAGATGCGCGCGCAAACTCCTCGACGATGGGGCGCATCCGGCCTCGGCGACGAAATAAGCGATCAGGCGCGTGTCGCCGGGACCCGTCTCTTTCAACAACACAGCGGCCTGCTTCACGTCAGGATGATCAGACAGCGCCGCCTCGATTTCACCCAGTTCAATCCGGTATCCGCGTAGCTTGATCTGATTGTCCGTCCGGCCGAGACATTCGATCTCGTACCCGTCATCAATCCGAACCCAACGCGCAAGATCACCGGTCCGGTAGAGCCGTGCATTTGGCCGAGCGGGATGGGCGATGAACTTCTCCGCCGTTAGTGACTTCTGCCCGAAATAGCCAAGGGCCAGACTGTCGCCGCCAATCATAAGTTCGCCCGGAACACCCGGCGGCACGGGATTCATATCGGCATCGAGGATCCTGATTTCAGTATTGGCGATGGGGCGGCCGATCGTCACCCGCGCGCCACTGATCTTTTTTAAGGTCGACCAGACCGTCGTTTCAGTAGGTCCATACATGTTCCAGACAGATCCGCAACGCGTCAGCAGCTCACCGACGAGATCGGCGGGCACGGCTTCGCCCCCGACGAGTGCGGTCAGCGCAGGCGTTCCGGTCCATCCGGAGTCGATGAGCATCCGCCAGGTCGAGGGTGTGGCCTGCATGATCGAGATATCGGCTTCCAGGAGTATCTTCAGCCGTGTGCCATCCGCCGCATCATCGCGACGCGCCATGACGACGGTGCCGCCAGTGATCAAAGGCCCCCAAAGCTCCAGCCCCGCGATGTCGAATGATACCGTGGTCAGGGCAAGCATCCGCGCGCCTGGTTTCAACCCCGGCTCCCGCGCCATCGAGCTGATGAAGTTTACAAAAGCGCAATGTTGAATTGCGACGCCTTTGGGCATCCCTGTCGAACCGGAGGTGTAGAGGACGTAAGCAAGCGCTTCGGGATCCGTCGCGACGTTCGGAGCGACTTTATCCTGTGCCAGGATCAGACCAGAATCTTCGTCAAGATCAAGAAGCGACGCCCCCGATGCGATGTCGGTGAAAACTTCTTTCGTCGTTGCATCGACCAGGACGTAGGACGCGTCGCAATCCCTTATCATGTACCCAAGCCTGTCTGCCGGGAACGCAGGATCCAACGGCAGGTAGGCCGCACCGGTCTTTAACACGCCCAACAATCCCTCAATCAGACGCGCGTCGCGGTTCAGGGCTACGCCCACGCGATCGCCGGGCTTGACGCCACGCGCGATCAATGTGGCTGCGATCCGGTTCGCGCTCGCATCCAATTCGGCATAAGTGGTGCTTTTGCCTGCACATTCGACCGCGATACTGCCCGGCGATACCGCCGCCTGATCCGCGACCAGTTGGTGCAGCGGTTTGGCGGGATAATCGTGCGCGGGCCCGCTCGCCGCCTCCTTGAGCGCTGTCGCTTCTTCCGTACTCAGGGCCAGAAGTTCGGCGAGTGTCGCGTCGGGATCCCCTGCTATTCGGCCCAGCAGATTCGTCAGACCAGCCATGTGCTGGATCATCGTTGCTTCGTCGAAAAGGTGGGTATTGTAGGTCCACTCCGCCTGAATGATTTCCCTTCCAATGGTCATGTTCAGGAAAATCTCGAAGTTCTCGAAGGCGCGCGGATTCGATATGAACTCGGCCTCGGCCGTGCCAAAGCGCATGTTGGAAAGATCGATCCCGTTGTCGATGTTGAACATCACCGGGGTCAGCGGAACCCGCGCGGGATCGCGGTGAATGCAAAGTTGGCGTACGATCATGCCGAAGGAGAAATGCTGATGTTCGCTACCCTCGAGCATAATCGAGCGAATGTCCGCAACATAGTCGGAGAAGCGCGCCGCGCGGTCTATGCGACTGCGTAGCGGCATCAGATTGACGCAATGCCCCACCACTCCCGCCATGCCGCGACTCGCCTGGCCTGCAGCGGGCACGCCCACCGTCACCGCATCGGCACCGGTCACACGGGCAAGGTGGAGATTGAAAACCGCCAGTAACAGATTGACCAGCGTGACACCCTGCCTTGAGGCAGTTTTGCGCAGCCGGACCGTCAGATCGCTGTCCAAAGCGCGATCAAGACGCCGCGCTGCGACGGTGCGAGCCGCGGCGCGCGGTCGGTCTGTAGGTAAGTCCAGTGCAGGATCCGGCGCCTGGAACTTCTCGAGCCAGTATGCGCGATCCTCTTCGAAAGCGTCAGAGCGCTCCCAGTCAGCCTCGGCTCGGGCATAGTCGATGATGCTTTGTACTGGCGGCAGGTCCGCCGCGCATTTCTCGGTCAGAGCGGTGTAGAGCTTGCTGATATCACTCATGATGACATCGATCGACCAGCCGTCACAGACGATGTGGTGGGCGGTGATGATCAGATGGTGGTCGTCGGGCGAAAATGCCACCAGATGGGCGCGCACGAATTGCCCCGATACCATGTTGAAGGGTGTCTCGACATGCTCGTCCAACAGCGTCTTGAGCGCATTTTCCTGACTCTTCTTTTGTTTTCCAGTCAGGTCCACCAACGGTACATCAACGTCAAGGTCGGGGTGAATGTGCATCGTCATCCCGTCGGCCGAGAAAGTGGATCGCAGCGCATCGTGACGGTGCAAGCCAGTCGTGACTGCTTTGATCAGCGCGGCCCGGTCGATGGGCCCGACAAGTTTCAACGTGACGCTTTCATTGTAGGCAGGCACCACTTCCGGCGTCACGATCATCGCGGCCCAGATCTCGCGCTGTGCCTCAGTCGTCGGAACTGAGAGAATTCCCAATGGCGCGCGCATCGCGGCGGCGATCGCCGCCTCGCCCCCCGGCAAGGACAGGCGAGGCGGCGCGTGGTCGATGACCGGCCCGTCGTACATCACGGCCTCGCGGCCGGTGAGCATCCCGGCGCTGCGCAATTCAAGTGCAGAATCCTGCATGGCCGCGATGATGTGGTCCATGTCCTCGTCATCATGGGACGCCGTCATGTAGCTGGGGAAGCCCTCTAGCATGAACACTCCCCGGTCGCGCAGATGCGCGCCCAGAAGCGCACCGAACTTCTGATCCTCGCCGATGCGCAGATACATCAAGGATCCGCAATTGGGCATCTGGAACGGAAAATCATTGTCGGCAAACCATTTGTCGAGCGTTCCAGCCACCCGATCACCTTTGGCGGCGACCGTCTTCCAGAAAAAATCGGGCTGCGATTTGAAGTAGGTCAGCATCGCCTTGAGGCTGGCCATCGCCAGCGGGTGTCGCACAAAGGTGCCGGCAAAGAACGTGACCGGCGCATCGGGAAAGCTGTCATCGCCATAGTTCCAGATGCCGCCGTCGAACGTGTCCATGTAGCGCGCCTGCCCCGAGACGACGCCGATCGGCATCCCCCCGCCCACGACCTTACCGTACGTGACAAGGTCGGCCTTGACCCCGTAAAAACCCTGCGCGCCGCGCGGGCCAAAGCGGAAACCGGTCACGACCTCGTCGAAAATGAAAAGGCTACCAGACTTTTCGGTAATGCAACGCACCTCCCGGATGAATTCCGTCGGACGGAGTTCGGGGCGACGGCTCTGCACGGGCTCGACGATGACCGCAGCCAGACTGTCGGCGTTCCTGCGGATGTAATCCAGGGCCTGCGGCGTGCCATAGGGCAGCACGATGACGTTCTTCACAGAATCGCGCGGAATGCCGGGGGCAAGCGGCAGTGTGCGCGGACCATCCGTGCTGTCGATGCCGCGAACGAGCACTTCGTCGAAGTTGCCGTGATAATCGCGCGCGAACATTACGATCCGGTCGCGACTGGTCACCGTGCGGGCAAGGCGCATCGCTGCATAGACAGCCTCGGAGCCGGTGCACACGAAGCTTGCCCGATCGTTGCCGGTAACCTCGCAGAAGAGCTGCGACGCCTCCATTGCGGCAAGGCTCTGCGGGCCAACTTCAAAACCCGCATGTAGCTGCTCCTCAACCGCTTTCACCACCAGGTCCGGCGAATGACCCAAGAAACCGGGGCCGAAGCCGTTGAGGATATCTATATATTCGTTGCCATCGACATCAATCAGACGCGAGCCCTTCGATTTCACTGTTACGATCTGATAGACGATGTCCTTCCACAACTGATTAAAACCCGAGGCTGTGCGCGGATCGGCGTGGAACGGACGGTAGTGGGCGGTAAGCTCCTTCGATTTTGCGGTCTTGGCGGTATAGCGCGCGGTCAGCTGGTCGATATGGGCGCGCTGCGCTGGGGTAATCTTGTCGGCGTCGCGTGCGATGCGGGTCATCGGGGCGGAGGATGGGGCCGCCTCCCTATCCGCGTCGCTTCGGGCCGGGGGTTCGTCGATCCTCGTCATCTCGGCCAGCGGTGTGCGGTCCGACGGGGCTTTCCCGTCCATGTTGCCATGTTCCTCGACATGAGCAGCCAGTGCGTCGATGGTGGCCAGGGTGTCGATCAGCTGGCGCAGCGTCACCGTGACGCCAAAGCGCTCGGACAATTCGCGTGTCGCCTGGGTCAGCAGCAGCGAATCGAAACCAAGCTCGAGAAAGCGCGCTTCGCCGGCCATCTCGGACGGATCGATCCCGGAAAGGTCCGACAGCATGTCGCGCAGCGCAGCGGCGGCGGTGATGCGCGGACCTTCGAGCAAGGCAGATGCTGTGGCCGGCTCATCCTGCGCGCACATTGCCTGCGGTTGGGATTCGAGCGTGGGCAGAGATGCCGTGTCGAAGGGTTCGACCCAGAAGCGCTTGCGCTGGAAGGGATATGTGGGCATGCCCGTGACGCGCCGGGAGGGAATGCGATCCTCGTCAAGCCGGGTCCAGTCCACCGGATAGCCGTTCGCCCACAGCCCGCCGAAAGCTTCAAGCATGGCGCAGTGCGAATCCGCATCCTCAGCCTGCGCATGGGGCAGCGATGCAAGCACCGGCTGCGCTTTCTTGCGGTCGGGGTTCTGTCCGGCCAGAACAGACATGCTGCGTCCTGGCCCGCTCTCGAGAAAGATATGTCGACCCTCGGCCCACAATACCTACACCGCGTCATAAAAACGCACCGGACGGCGCATGTGGTCGGCCCAGTAACAGGGATCGACAGCCTCGCTCTCGGTCAGCCATTCGCCGGTGACGGTCGATACGATCGGGATCGCGGGGGCGTTGAACGTCAGTTTCGCCAGAGCTTCACGAAAAGTCGCCAGCGCCGGTTCCATCATATGCGTATGAAACGCGTGGCTGGTGTGTAGCCGGGACGTAACGATACCTGCCGCCTCTATCTGCGGCAGAATTTCCGCCGCCGCGTCCGCTGGCCCAGCCAGAACGCAGGCCTTGGACCCGTTCACCGCAGCGAGATCAAGCCCTGCGCCAATCCAAGGTTTAAGCGCGTCCTCGGCTGCGCGGACCGAAACCATAACCCCGCCCGGAAGATCCGCCATTAGCCGTCCGCGCAGCGCGATCAGCTTTAGTGCATCCTCGAGCCCGATTACCCCTGCGATGGTGGCAGCGGCGAATTCACCGATCGAATGGCCTATCATCACATCCGGGCGGACGCTCCAATGATCCCATTGCTTAGCCAGTGCATAGCTTATGGAAAAGATCGCAGGCTGGGCCAGCGCGGTATTCTTCAGTGCTTCATTTGCCTTTGAATCGGCGTCGGGTGCGTGGATCACTGACAGAAGATCAAGACCCAATTCAGGTTTCAACAGGTCCGCGCAAAGGCCAAGCGCTTCACGGAAAACCGGCTCGGACGCGAACAACTCGCGCGCCATGCCGACATGCTGCGCGCCTTGACCGGGAAAAAGGAAGGCGACCTCGTCGCGTCGCCCGGCGGCGACGGGCCGGGGCGCGCCGGCCGAGATTTTGCTGGAAAGGCCTATCATGTCTTTCGCCACAAGAACCGCGCGATAGCCATAGGAGCCACGGCCATTTCGCAGCGTCGCCGCCACGCCGTCCGGATCAGCGTCCGGATTGGCTGCGGCCCAGTTACCAAGATCGGCACAGGCGGCCGCCAGGGCCTCGGGCGTGGAAGCAGAGACAGGAAATACCCGCGACCGGGTGCAGGATGGCCGCACACTGGCCGTCGGGACGGGCGCTTCTTCGAGGACCATGTGGATATTGGTGCCCCCTACGCCGAAGGCCGACACTCCCGCAAAGCGGGGCACTTCCGTGCGCGGCCAGCGGGTCACCGCGGTGGCCGGATAGAAGGGCGACGCCGCAAAATCTATGCGCGGATTGGGGGTTTTGTAATGCAGGAGAGGAGGGATCACGCCGTGCTTCAGTGTCAGCGCAGCCTTGATTAGACCAGTTACCCCGGCGGCGATGTCTAGGTGCCCAACGTTGGTCTTGGCGGAACCAAGCGCACAGAAGCCGCGATCTTCGGTATCGGCCGTAAACGCATCGCGCAGCGCGGCAAACTCGATTGGATCGCCAAGCGGCGTCGCGGTGCCATGCGTCTCGACATAGCCGATTTCGCGCGGTGTCACGCCCGCAGCGCTCTGTGCAGCCCGGATCACCTCGGCCTGCGCACGGATCGACGGCGCCGCATAACCCGCCTTTTCCGCTCCGTCATTATTGATCGACGACCCGCGGATCACCGCGATCACCTCGTCTCCGTCCTCTAGCGCGTCCTTCAGGCGACGCAGCACCACGATGCCCGCACCATCACCAAAGACCGTCCCTGTCGCGTCAGCATCAAAGGTGCGACAGTGGCCATCGGCCGAGGCCATGCCATCGGGAAGATACTTGTAATTTCGGTGCGCCGGAAACGTGACGGACACGCCCCCCGCGAGCATCATATCAGCCGTGCCGCCGCGCAGCGCATCACAGGCTTGAGCGACGGCGACAAGTGAGGTGGAACAGGCGCAAAGCACCGTAGCGGCCGGCCCCCGCAGGTTCAGCTTGTAGGCGATGCGGGTGGCGATGAAATCCTTGTCATTGCCGAAAAGCGTCGAAAAATCGTCGAGCGGATAGCTCGCCGCGAACTTCCGCGATGCTCCGGGTGCGCTCATCAGATTGTTGAGCAGATAGGAATTCTGGCTCGATCCGGCGAAGATGCCGACCTTGCCGGGAAAGCGCGCCGGATCGTGGCCCGCATTGTCAAGCGCCGTCTGCGCCACTTCCAACAGGATGCGGTGTTGCGGGTCCATTCGTTCCGCTTCCCGCGGGGGGATGTTGAAATGCCGGGCGTCAAACATATCGGCATCGGGCATCACGCCGCGCGCATTGACGAAATGCCCCTCCGGATCGGCTTTCGACAGGTCTACGTCCAGTTCCTCGGGCGAGAAATGCGAGATCATCTCGCGCCCGCTCACCAAGCCCTCCCAGAATGTCGCCACATCCGGCGCACCGGGAAAGCGCCCGGCAAGCCCAATGATGGCGATATGCCCGGCATCCGTGTCGCCGCCCGTCCCTGCTGTTCCGGTTCGCGATGCCGGCCGAGTCTTCTGTGGCTGCGAGGGTGCCTGCGACAGATGCTGCGCCAACGTGGCGGTGGTCGAATGAAGGAAGAAATCAGTAATTACAAAGTTTCGCTCCAGCGCGCTCTGAAGCCGTTCATGCACCCGTGCAATATGCAGGGAGGAGGCGCCGAGGTCGAAAAAATTCGCGGTACGGTCCAGATCGGCGGAATTCGTACCAAGGACATCGGCGAGCGCCGCGACAATCATGTCCTCGATCACACCAGCACTTTCGGCAGGCGTCACGTCTGGGCATGGCTTTGGTTGTGCCTGCGGTAGCGCACGCTTTTCGAGCGCTCGGCGGTCTACCTTGCCGTTGTCGTTGAGCGGCAACCGATCCAGCCGCAAGAACCGGGAGGGCATCGCATAGTCAGGTAGTCGTGCCGCCAGATGCGCCTTGAGCGCCGCCTCATCCGGCTCGGCATCGGCAACCAGCCAAACCACAAGCATCTTGTCTGCAACATCCTCGCGCGACGACCGCGCCATTGCCACAGCCTGACGGATGCCCGCGAAATCCTCGGTCGCCGCCTCGATTTCCCCCAGTTCGATACGAAAGCCGCGCAGCTTGACCTGCGTGTCGATGCGTCCGAGGTAATGGAGCAGGCCGTCATCGTCCCGCCGCACCAGATCGCCGGTTCGGTACAGCGTCAGCCCAGGATCCCAAGGCGCGGACACGAATTTTTCGGCCGTCAGGTCCGGATCCCCCAGATAGCCTGTCGCCAGACCCGCCCCGGCGGCGCAAAGCTCTCCTGCTTCGCCGGGGGATACGGCCTGCAACTCGGCATCAAGCACGAAAACCTCTGTCCCCGAGATGGGCCGGCCGATAGGCAGCGGCACACCTGCCTCGACATCGGTTCGCAAAATCTGGTGACAGCAGGTGAAGGTGGTGTTCTCCGTCGGGCCATAGCCGTTGATAATGGTAAGATCCGGGCATTTGGCCATCACCTGCGCAACCTTGGCCGGCGAGACTATGTCGCCTCCGGTCAGCAATTGACGGAGCCGCGCCAAATCGCCGGGGCGTTCGTCGGCCATCGCGTGGAACAGCCCTGCGGTCAGCCATAGGCTTGTAATTTCGTGGCGGGCAATCATGCTGCCAAGCGCACGCAACGATTTCGTCGACGAGTCGGGCAGCACCAGAGCACCCCCATTCAAAAGCGCGCCCCAGATCTCCAGCGTCGCTGCGTCGAAACCTATGGGAGAGGCCTGGAGTATCCGCTCGTCCGGCCCAAGATCCATGAAGTCCTGCCCGCAAACCAATCGCAGGACTGCCCGCTGCGGTACGATCACGCCCTTCGGCGCACCCGTGGAACCGGAAGTATACATGACATAAGCCACGGCTGATGGCTCACAGGCCGGCTGTCTGATCGGGGTCGCGGCAGCGGCCTCGCTCGTCCAGTCGAAATCGATGCGGGTCAAACCGGACTCTTCCAGTGCCGCAATCGCCCCGACGATTACGTGCAACCCGGCGTCGCGCGCGATAACGCGCAACCGTTCGTCCGGATAGTAATTCGGCAAGGGCACATAGCCCGCCCCGATCTTCTGGGTCGCCACAAGCGCGATAATTGTCAGCGGGTCGCTCTGAGCAGCGATGCCGATCAGAGATCCTTGTTTCACGCCTCCGTCTTTCAGGCGCGCGGCCAGAAGATCCGACAGGCGATCGAGCTCGGCATAGCTGAAGTCACGACCGTCATGGACAAGAGCAGTGTTCGTAGCGAAATTTTCTACTGCTAACCTGAATGCCGAGCCGATGCACTCGGGTAGGATGAGTTTTCTCAACACCAAAATGAACCTCGTATGACATAGCCATTGTCATGGGTTGCTGAAACTATAGACAACACACAAGAAGAGAGAGCTTAACTCATCTGGATAGTTTAATTATGATCGTACTGGTCTAATTATGCGGCATATTTGTGGTGGCGCAAGCGCCGCGTATTTTTACATCCTTTCGTTTATTTTTCACTTTTGTTCAGAATAGGTTTGCCCTGTTTGTAATAAACGTGGGCGTATGTGACATTTTACTGGCTGAACCGCGCCTGGCTATGCCGTTTCTCGCGGGCCATTTTTTCAATCTCACAGGTTTGAAGAAGGGGATGCACATGACCAAGAATCAACGTGAGATTCTGCGCAAGTTGCGGATTCTGCGACACGCCAAAGAGATCAGTCGCGTCGCCAGGGCTTGCCGGTATTTTTGGATAGAACGATCCGACGATCCTTTCACGTGCCCATTCGCCTCCAATTCTGGGAAAAGGTCGGAAGTATTCTGTGGCCGAACTGCGGCGACATAGTCTAGAAGGCCGAGCGCGATCAGCCTGTCATGCACCGGCACACCGCGCTCAACTGCGAGCGTCTTCACTCCGCGACCATCGTTCTCCGCGAAATCGAAGAAGGCAATTCCATACTCCTCGCGAAAGTCTCTCAACGAGAGGGCCGTAAGTTCTTCCCACCGCACTCCGGTATAACCCGCGAATAGGGCGAACGCGTCACGGGCTCCCTCTGGTATGTGTGACACCAATGTGCGACATATCTGACGAATATCTAAACAACTGTTTTCGATCAGTGTGCTAAAATTCACTTACCTCTGACTATCCTCGCCGAAGGCGAAATCCGCCACTTCAACTCCAGGACCACCCCCATGATCCCCAGCACCTACCCCCCCGCCGACGAGATCGCGCGCCTCACCGCGCGCATGCTGCTGGAGATCGGCGCCGTCCACTTCAACGCGGAAACGCCCTACATCTACTCCTCCGGCCTGCCCGGCCCGACCTATATCGACTGCCGCAAGCTGATCTCCTATCCGCGCATCCGCTCGACGCTGATGGATTTTCTAGCCGTCACCGTGATGCGCAACGCCGGCTTCGAAGCATTCGACAACATCGCAGGCGGCGAGACGGCAGGCATCCCGTTTGCCGCGCTCATGGCCGAGCGTTTGGCACTGCCGATGACCTATGTGCGCAAGAAACCCAAGGGCCACGGGCGCGGCGCGCGCATCGAGGGCACGATGGATGAGGGCCAGCGCGTGCTGTTGGTCGAGGATCTGACCACCGATGGCGGCTCCAAGATCGGCTTTGTCGATGCGATCCGCGAGACGGGGGCGACCTGCGCGCATACCGCCGTGATCTTTTACTATGGCATTTTCCCGGACACAGTCAAAACGCTGGGCGATCATGGCGTAACGCTGCACCACCTTTGCACCTGGTGGGACGTGCTGGCCGAGGCGCGCGCGCAGGGCACCTTCGACGAGTCGACGCTGCGCGAGGTCGAGGCGTTCCTCAAGGCGCCGCGTGCATGGCAGGACGCGCGAAGCTAGTCTCTGGCGCATTTGCGCAACAGTCCGCGCGCTCGGACACCATATATTGACAGGTGGGTGGCCTGCGCCGCAAGATAGGCGCAGTCAAGGCGCGGCGCGTTCTATCCACAGAGATATACAATTTGCCCCGGCGCCCGACCTGCCTGTAAGAGCTTGGGCCGAGCAGCCGGGAACCCGAAATGAACGAAATCACCACATTCAACGCCACCGGAAGCGCAGCCGGTGCCGAAGTGCAAGCCGCCGACACGATGCCTCATTCGATCGAGGCCGAGCAGCAGCTTCTGGGCGCGATCCTCACCAATAACGATGTATTCGATCGCATTGCCAGCATCATCGGCCCGCAGCATTTCTATGATCCGGTCCATGCTCGCATCTTCGAGACCGCCTCGGCGCGCATTGCCAAGAACAACCTCGCCTCGCCCGTCACGCTCAAAGCCTTCATGGAAGAGGATGAGGGCCTGAAGGAACTGGGCGGGCCAGCCTATCTGGTGAACCTCGCCGGCGCGGCCATCAGCACCTATGCGGTGCGTGACTATGCCCAGATGATCTATGACCTGGCGATCCGCCGCGAGCTTATTGCCCTTGGCCATGACATCGCCGGCAAGGCCGCGCGCATGGATGTCGACAGCGAGCCGAAGGACCAGATCGTAGAAGCCGAGCAGATGCTCTACAAGCTGAGCGAGCAGGGCCAGACCGAGAGCGGATTTCAAAGTTTTCTCAAGGCTGTATCGGACGCGGTTAATGTTGCCAACGCCGCCTATCAGCGCGAGGGCGGCCTTGCCGGCGTTTCGACCGGCCTTGTCGACATGGACAAGAAGCTGGGCGGCCTGCACAAGTCCGACCTTCTGATCCTCGCCGGGCGCCCCTCGATGGGCAAGACCTCGCTGGCGACGAACCTCGCCTTCAACATCGCCAAGGCCTATCGGCGTGGCACGCGGCCCGACGGCACCGAAGGGTCGATTGAGGGCGGCGTCGTCGGCTTTTATTCACTGGAGATGAGCGCCGAGCAGTTGGCCGCGCGCGTGCTGTCCGAAGCGTCCGAAGTGCCGTCCGAGCAGATCCGCCGCGGGGACATGACCGAGGGCGAGTTCCGCCGCTTCGTCGATGCCGCCAAGCAGCTGGAGTCCTGCCCGCTTTATATCGATGACACGCCCGCCCTGCCGATCAGCCAGCTGGCGGCACGCGCCCGGCGGCTGAAACGGACCCACGGTCTGGATGTGCTGATCGTCGACTATCTGCAGCTGGTGCGCGGCACCGGGCGCAGCGAGAACCGCGTCAACGAGATTTCCGAGATCACCATGGGTCTCAAGGCCATCGCCAAGGAGCTGGACATTCCGGTCATCGCGCTCTCGCAGCTCTCGCGCCAGGTGGAATCCCGCGAAGACAAGCGCCCGCAGCTGTCGGACCTGCGCGAATCGGGCTCGATCGAGCAGGACGCCGATGTCGTGATGTTCGTCTTCCGCGAGGAATATTACGCCGAGCGCGAGAAGCCCTCGGATGACAAGCTGGAGGAAATGGCCGCTTGGCAGGAGCGCATGGAGCGCCTGCATGGCAAGGCCGAGGTCATCATCGGCAAGCAGCGCCACGGCCCCATCGGCACGGTCGAGCTCAGCTTCGAGGGCCGCTTTACCCGCTTTGGCAACCTCGTGCAGCCCTGGCAGAATGGCGGCGGTGGCGGCGAGCAGGAATTCTGATGCGTCGCCCCTGCCCTGCGCTTTGGTCTTGACCCTGCGCGCGCCCGTGTCACAAGACCGCCCATGAGCACAGCCACCCTTACCGTCGATCTGAATGCGCTGACCGCCAACTGGCAGGTCCTGGCCGCGATGAGCCGCGCCGAAACCGCCGCCGTGATCAAGGCCGATGCCTACGGCCTTGGCGCAGGGCGTGTGGGCCGCGCGCTGGCGCGTGCAGGCGCGCGCACCTTCTTCGTTGCCGTGGCCGAGGAAGGCGCGGCCCTGCGCACGTCCCTTGGTCCCGGCCCGATGATTTACGTGTTCTCGGGCCATATGGCCGGGGATGCGGACATGCTGGGCGACATGGATCTCACGCCCGTGCTCAATTCGCTCGACCAGATGATCCGCCATCTTGAGGCGCTGCCGGGCCATCCCTTTGCGCTGCAACTCGATACCGGCATGAACCGTCTTGGCATGGAGGCCAGCGAATGGTCTGCCGTGCGCGATATCGCTATCGCACAAGGCCCGCAGCTGATCCTCAGCCATCTGGCTGCCTCCGAGGATCCGGGCGACGATATGAACCGCCATCAACTCCAGACTTTTCGCGAGATGACGGCGGGCCTCGACTGCCCGCTGAGCCTGGCCAATACGGGCGGTGTTTTGCTGAACAAGGCCTATCATTTCGACGTCACGCGGCCCGGCATCGGCATTTACGGCGGGCGGCCCTTTGCGGATGCGCGCCCGGTTGTGTCGCTGGATATCCCGGTGATCCAGTGCCGCGATGTCGCCGCGGGCGAGACCGTCGGCTACAACGGCACTTGGCGCGCAGAGCGGCCCAGCCGCATCGCGACCATCGGCGCGGGCTATGCCGACGGGCTGTTTCGCACGCTTGCGGGGCGCGCATCGGTCTGGGTGGACGACCTGCCCTGCCCGCTGGTCGGACGCGTTTCGATGGACCTGATCGGCGTCGATATCACCGATGCACCGGGCGATCCCAAATCGGTTTCGTTAATGGGGCCGGATCAGGGTATCGACGACATTGCCGATGCGGCCGGCACCATCGGCTACGAAATCCTCACCGCGCTTGGCGCGCGCTATACACGGCGGTATCTGGGCGCATGAGCGTGATCTTTCGGTTCTTGGCGGCGCTGGGGCGTCATGTCCTTGCCGCCCTTGCAGGCGTTGGGCGCGTGTCGCTTTTCGCCAGCGGAACGGTATCGCATCTGGCGCGCCCGCCGTTTTATGGGCGCGAATTCTATCATGCGCTGATCCAGATCGGTTGGCTCTCGCTGCCGGTCGTTGGCCTCACGGCGCTTTTCACCGGCGGCGCGCTGGCGCTGCAAATCTATGCGGGCGGCGCGCGTTTCAATGCCGAAACGGTCGTGCCCTCCATCGTGGCCATCGGGCTGACGCGCGAGCTTGGGCCCGTTCTGGGCGGCCTCATGGTGGCCGCGCGCGTGGCGTCCTCCATCGCTGCCGAGATCGGCACGATGAAGGTGACCGAGCAGATCGACGCGCTGACCACGCTGTCGACCAATCCGATGAAATATCTCACCCTGCCGCGCGTTCTGGCCGCGACGCTGGCCGTGCCCCTGCTGGTGGGCGTGGGCGATGTGATCGGCATCATGGGCGGCTTCCTGGTGGGAGTCGCACGGCTGGATTTCAACGCGGCCACCTACATGCATAACACGCTGGATTTTCTGGAATCCTGGGACGTCATCAGCGGCATGATCAAGGGCGCGGTCTTCGGCTTTATCGTGGCGCTGATGGGCTGCTATTACGGGATGAATTCGGGCCGGGGGGCGCAGGGTGTGGGCCGCGCGACCAAATCCGCCGTCGTTACCGCCTCGGTCCTGATCCTGGCCAGCAACTACGTCCTGACAGAGGTGTTTTTCTCGGCATGATCACCCTCGAAAACGTCCGCAAGGCCTTTGGCACCAACCACGTCCTGCGCGGCGTGGACCTGACGATAGACAGCGGCACGTCGATGGTCATCATCGGCGGGTCCGGCACCGGCAAGTCGGTCCTGCTGAAATCCATTCTCGGCCTCGTGCCGCCCGATAGCGGCACAATCCTGCTGGATGGCAAGGACGTCGCCCGTGGCGACCGCGATGCGTTCCTTGCGCGCTTCGGGATGCTGTTTCAGGGCGGTGCCCTCTTCGATTCGCTCCCCGTCTGGCAGAATGTCGCCTTCCGCCTCTTGCGCGGCTCGCTCAAGCGGCCCCCGCATGAGGCGCGCGAGATCGCCATCGAGAAATTGCGCCGCGTTGGCCTGACCCCCGAGCAGGCCGACAAATTCCCGGCCGAGCTGTCGGGCGGCATGCAAAAGCGCGTCGGCCTTGCCCGCGCCATCGCCGCCGAGCCCGAGATCATCTTCTTCGACGAGCCGACGACCGGCCTTGATCCGATCATGGCCGGGGTCATCAATGACCTCATCCGCGAGATCGTGACCGAGATGGGCGCGACCGCGATGACCATCACCCATGACATGACCTCGGTGCGCGCCATCGCCGACAATATCGCCATGCTGCACGACGGGGTAATCCAGTGGACGGGCCCCGTGGCCGAGATGGACGAGTCCGGCGATCCCTATCTCGACCAGTTCATCCATGGCCGCGCGACGGGCCCGATCGAGGCGGTCCGCTAAGCGGCGTTGACGGGCCAGCCCGCTTGGGGCATGAGCGGCGCATGGCGAAGAACCAACCGACATTCACCTGCACGGCTTGCGGTGCGGTCCATAGCAAATGGTCCGGCCGCTGCGACGCGTGTGGCGCGTGGAACACCATCCAGGAGGATGAGGGCCTCAGCGCCGGTCCCGCCGCGAATTCGCTCGGCACGAGCCGCGGCAAGGGCATGACCCTGACCGACCTGTCGGCCAAGGAAGCGCCGCCGCCGCGCACCGGCTCGGGCCTGAATGAGTTGGACCGCGTGCTGGGCGGCGGCCTTGTGCCTGCCTCGGCGATTCTTGTGGGGGGCGATCCGGGCATCGGAAAATCGACGCTTCTGCTTCAGGCGGCCGCCAGCTTCGCGGGACAGGGCCTCAAGACGATCTACGTCTCGGGCGAGGAAGCCAGCGCGCAGGTGCGCATGCGGGCCGAGCGTCTGGGCCTCTCGGGCGCGAACGTGCAGCTGGCCGCCGAAACGAATTTGCGCGACATCCTGACGACCATCGAGGCGGAAAAGCCGCAACTGGTCATCATCGATTCGATCCAGACGATGTGGCTCGATACCATCGGCAGCGCGCCGGGCAGCGTTTCTCAGGTGCGCGCCGCCGCGCATGAGCTGACAAGTTTTGCCAAGCGCAAGGGTGTCAGCGTGGTCCTCGTCGGCCATGTCACCAAGGACGGCCAGATCGCCGGGCCCCGCGTCGTCGAGCATATGGTCGACACGGTTCTCTATTTCGAAGGCGAGCGTGGCCATCAGTTCCGCATCCTGCGCGCGGTCAAAAATCGCTTTGGGCCCGCCGACGAGATCGGCGTGTTCGAGATGACCGGTGCAGGGCTGGCACAGGTTACCAACCCTTCCGCGCTCTTTCTCAGTGAGCGCGGCACGCCCTCGCCCGGATCAGTCGTCTTTGCCGGAATCGAAGGCACGCGCCCCGTTCTGTGCGAGCTCCAGGCGCTGGTCGCGCCCTCGCCGCATAGCCAGCCGCGCCGCGCCGTCGTCGGCTGGGATGGCGCGCGCCTGTCGATGATTTTGGCCGTGCTCGAATCGCGTGTCGGCATCCCTTTCGCGGGGCTGGATGTTTATCTGAACGTCGCGGGCGGCATGAAGATCACCGAGCCTGCCGCCGATCTGGCCGTCGCCGCCGCACTGATGTCTGCGCGGGAAGACGCCGCCTTGCCCGCAGATACGGTGGTTTTCGGGGAAATCAGCCTCTCAGGCGCGCTTCGTCCGGTGGGTCAGACCGAAAACAGGTTGAAAGAAGCGGAAAAACTTGGTTTCACGGCGGCAATCCTTCCCAAGGGTGGCAAGTCCGGCGGGAAGAGTGGTCTGAGACTGACGCGTGCGGCGGACTTGACCGGTTTCGTAGGTGACATTTTCGGCGCGGGATAGACGCGCATCAGGATCGGGGCGACATGGACGGATTTACCATTATCGACGGCGTGGTGGCGCTGGTTATCGTTCTGTCAGCATTGCTGGCCTATAGCCGCGGTTTTGTGCGCGAGGCGCTGGCCATTGCGGGATGGATCGTGGCGGGCATCCTCGCCTTCATCTTTGCGCCGCAGGTCGAGCCGCTGGTCAAGGAAATCCCGATGGTCGGCGATTTCATCGCCGATAGCTGCGAGCTGAGCATGATCGGCGCCTTTGCGCTGGTCTTTGCCGTCGCGCTGATCGTCGCGTCCTTCATCACGCCGCTATTTTCCTCGCTGGTGCAGCGCTCGGCGCTTGGCGGCCTCGATCAGGGGATCGGCTTTGTCTTTGGCGTCGCGCGGGGCGTCTTGCTCGTGGCGATTGCCTATTTCGTCTATGACACCGTCGTCACCGGGCAGGATATCCAGATGATCGACGACAGCCGGTCGGCCCGCGTGTTCAGCCAGATGACGGGCAAGATCGAGGACGGTAATCCCGAGCAGGCGCTGGGATGGATCACCGCGCAGTATGAGGCGCTTGTCGGGGCCTGCGACGCGCCCGAAGCGCCTGCAATCGACGCACCGGCAGAGGGCACCATCACCCCGGCTGAACCGGCGGAGTGAGGCCCAGGTGACCAATCAGATCCTCATCGCGACCGTTCTCATGGCGGTCGCTGGGGCGATGATCGCAAGCCAGGCGCCCATCAACGCCGCCCTCGGGCGTAGCATCGGCAGCCCAATCGGGGCCGCCACCGTCTCCTTCGCGGTCGGTTTTGCGGTTCTTCTGATTGCCACCTTCACCGTCGGCGACGGGGAGAGCCTGCTACGCGTGGGCGCGGTGCGCCCCTGGATGCTGCTGGGCGGCGCGATGGGGGCCGTCTTTGTCTTTGCCGCGCTCTGGAGCGTGCCCCTGCTGGGCGTCGTCACCACAGCCTCACTGATGATCTTCGGACAGATGGGCGCGGCGCTCCTCTTGGATCATTTCGGCGCGTTCGGCGTCGCTCAGCATACGATCAGCTCGACGCGCGTCCTCTCGGCCGCGCTGGTGGCGGGCGGGATGATCCTGTCACGCTGGTGACGCAGCACCCGGGATCACTTCGCCGAGATCATGCCGTGACACGGGCGCCATCAGTCCTTATGTGTGACACATCTGTGAAATCCAGATTCGGAGTGCCCCTTGGCCAAACTCATGCCTCCCGCCCATCCCTTTGACACGTCCTACCTGCGCGATGCGGGCGACGGCGACAAGCTGAAGGAGGAATGCGGCGTCTTTGGCGTCATTGGTGTTCCCGATGCGGCGAACTTCACCGCGCTTGGCCTGCACGCCTTGCAGCATCGCGGGCAAGAGGCTGGCGGCATCGTCAGCTACTGCGCCAGTGAAGGGTTCAACAGCGCCCGCCGCTTTGGCTATGTGCGCGACAATTTCACCAAGCAGAGCCTGATGGAGACGCTGCCCGGCGAGCTGGCCATCGGCCATGTGCGCTACTCGACCTCGGGCGGCAAGATGCCGGTGATCCGCGACGTGCAGCCATTTTTTGGCGAGTTTGCCATGGGCGGTGCGGCCATCGCGCATAACGGCAACATCACCAATGCCATGGCGCTGCGCAAGGAACTGATCGAGCGCGGCAGTATCTTTCAGTCCAATTCAGACTCAGAATGCATCATCCACCTTATGGCCCGCAGCCTGCAACGCACCATCCCCGAGCGGATGGAAGATGCGCTGCGCCGGGTTGAGGGCGCGTTCTCCGTCGTCGCCATGACCCGGACAAAGCTGATCGGCGTGCGCGATCCCTTGGGAGTGCGCCCGCTGGTTCTGGGACAGGTGGCCGATGGCTGGGTGCTGAGCAGCGAGACCTGCGCGCTCGACATCATCGGCGCCAAGTATATCCGCGAGGTCGCCCCCGGCGAGCTGGTGGTCATCACCAAGAGCGGCGTGGAGAGCCATTTTCCCTTCCGCAAGCAAAAGCCCCGCTTCTGCATCTTTGAGCATGTCTATTTCAGCCGCCCCGACAGCATCATCGGCGATCGCAGCGTCTATGAGACGCGCCGCCAGATCGGTGTCGAGCTGGCCAAGGAAAGCCCGGTCGAGGCGGACCTCGTCTGCCCGGTGCCGGATTCGGGCGTGCCCGCCGCTATCGGCTTCAGCCAGGAATCGGGCATTCCCTATGCGATGGGCATCATCCGCAACCAGTATATGGGCCGCACCTTCATCGAGCCGACCGAGCAGATCCGCAACATGGGTGTCCGTCTCAAGCTCAACGTCAACCGCGCCCTGATTGAGGGCAAGCGCGTGATCCTCGTCGATGACAGCGTCGTGCGCGGCACCACCAGCCGCAAGATCCGCGAGATGATCCTGGATGCCGGCGCCGCCGAGGTGCATTTCCGCATCGCGTCGCCCCCCACCGCATGGCCCTGCTTTTACGGTGTCGACACGCCCCAGCGCGACAAGCTGCTGGCCGCGACGATGTCTGAGGAGGAAATGCGCCAGCATCTGGCGGTGGACAGCCTCAAGTTCATCTCGCTCAATGGGCTTTACCGCGCGGTCGGCGAAGCGAGCGGTCGCGATCAATCCAGCCCGCAATATTGCGATGCCTGTTTCTCGGGCGAATACCCGGTGCGGCCATCGGATCAGATTGAACAGGGTTTCGAGCTGAAGGCGGCAGAATAATCTGCCCGTAGCTTCTCGAAGCTGCCTGACATGAACCCGCGCGCCAGAGGGTATGGCGCGCGGGTTTTTGTTGTTCGGTGCCTCAGAGGCCGTATTGCTCGCGCGCGTAATCTCCCAGTCCGACCGCGTCGAGCTTGGCCAGCGGCGCAAGGAAGGTCACCTGAATGACGCCCGGCGCGCGGCCGATCTCGATCGCGCCGTTGATCGTCGCGCGATTGCGGATCTCGGCAACGCTGACGTCCAGCAGCTTGGCCGCGCGGGCCAGCCCGTTCTCGATCGCATCGTTCAGGTTGGCCGCCGTGCCGATGACCGAAATCGGAGCCAGCGCCTCGATCTCGGAGACGCCCCATTTGGCCGCCAAACGCTGCCCCTTGGCCTTTTCGCTCTCGGTAAAGGGCTTGGCCATGGGCGGCAGGTCTTCTTCCAGCGGGAACAGCACCGGCCCGTCCAGCGGATAGCCTTTCACCACCTCAACCTGCAGCGTGACGCTGCCCGAGACATCCATCGTATGCCCCGCGATCTCGCCATCGCCCTGCCCGGCATGCATGTCACCCATATAGACGCCTGCGCCCGGCACCTTGACCGGCGCAACCAAGATCGCGCCGGTACGCACCGCATCGATGTCCAGATGGCCGTCTGTCTTGTGCTCGGCCAGCTGCTCGGGCGTGATGCCATATTCATGCGGCGCTCCTACCAGGAACGCACCGAAATCGCCGGCATTGTGGCTGTCGGGCATGGGCATGGACGGGCATGTGCCAAGCTGGCCCATGAAGGGGCGCATGCGCACAAGGGTGCCGGGCATGTCGGAGGGTGCATAGTGCAGGATCGAATGCTGGCGGCTGTGGTCGGGCAGCGCCGAGTAGTGATCGGCCTCGCCCGCCATCTTTTCCGCCGCCTCCTTGGGCACAGTCAAACCCACGGCGCGCGTATCGTCAAAGGTGACGGTGTAGCCATGCACGATCTCGAAGGGTTTTACCGCGTTGCCGCAGCTGTCGCATTTGACCGAATCCTGCCCCACGCCCTCGATATGGGTTTCGGGCCAGACTTTATCGCAGACCGGGCACCGCGCAGCCACGTAAGGATCACCCAGGCAGAACCCCTCGGGCGAGCTGTCATGCCCCGACGCGGTGGCGATGGATGTCACCGTGATGTCCCGGATCCGGATGGCGACGCCGTCGCCCACCTCGGCACCCTCGACGTAAATGGGCTGCGTGACCTCGTGCCCGCCCCGCAGGCTGGGCGTGATCATCGGACCCCAGCATCCCGGCGCAGTATTCGCGATGATCGTGCCGCCATTCTCGACCGGCCCAAGCATGGGCTGGTTCGGGTCGAGAACGCTATTGGTGAAATCGTTGACGACAACGCTGCGTTGCGCTTTGCCTACATTCGCTCCGTCCGGCATTTGTGCCTCCTCCAGGATCTGATGAGTCCCGAGAAACTATAGCCCGCCTCGTCAGATCCACAAGCTGTGCACCGCCGCGCGTGGCGCGCGCCGCATAATGACGCATGCGCGGCGCTTGACGCCGCCGCGCATGGGGTGCAAACCGCGCACATGACACAAGTAGCCCTCATCACCGGCGCCTCGCGCGGCCTTGGCGCGGCCCTCGCTCTCGAGCTGTCCGCCTCGCATCATGTCGTCGCCGTGGCCCGCACCACCGGCGCGCTCGAAGAGCTGGACGACCGCATTCAGGCAGCGGGCCATTCGGCCACGCTGGCGCCAATGGACATCACAAATGGCGATGCAATGCGGCAGCTGTGCCGCAGCATCCATGACCGCTGGGGCCGCATCCATTTCTGGGCGCATAGCGCCGTGCATGCCGCGCCGCTGACGCCTGCCGCGCATCTGGACGCCCGCGACTGGGACAAATCCGTTGCAACGAACGTCACTGCAACCGGCTATCTCATCCCCTTCATCGCGCCCCTCCTGGGCGAGGATGGGCAGGCGATGTTCTTTGAGGATTTCAAGGCGGGCGAGAAGTTCGCCGGCGCCTATGGGTCGACCAAGGCCGCCCAGATCGCCCTAGCCCGCTCGTGGCAGGCCGAAAGCGCCAAGCACGGTCCCAAGGTGCATATCGTCAGCCCCGGCCCGATGGCCACGGCGACGCGCGCGCGTTTCTACCCCGGCGAGGACCGCGAGGCGCTGGCCGATGCCGGGAGCGAGGCCCGCCGCCTGCTCTCACTGATGGGCTGAAGGCCTCGGGCAGGCTTGCCCGTCCGCGCCGCGCCCGATAGAGAAGGGACGAAACGCGGGCCGGAGGGCGGATTTTTGCGCATACTCATCACCAATGACGACGGCATCAACGCGCCGGGGCTCCAAGTGCTGACCGAAATCGCGGAGGCACTGGCCGGCCCCGAGGGCGAGGTGTGGTGCGTGGCGCCCGCGTTCGAGCAATCGGGCGTCGGGCACGCCATTTCCTACACGCAGCCGATGATGGTCAGCGAGATGTCTCCGCGCCGCTATGCCGTGCAGGGCAGCCCGGCCGATTGCGTGCTGGCGGGCCTGCATGACATCCTCAAGGGCTCGCCCCCCGACCTCGTCCTGTCGGGCGTCAACCGGGGCAACAACGCGGCCGAGAACGCGGTCTATTCCGGTACGCTGGGCGCCGCGATGGAGGCCGCGCTGAACGGCATCCGCGCCATCGCGCTCAGCCAGTTCTACGGGCCTGCGAACAAGGATCTTGACGACACGTTCGAGGCTTCGCGCGTGCATGGGCTGGACACCGTCCGGCGCCTTCTGGACAAGGGCGTCTGGACGCGCGACGATTACGGCATCTTCTACAACGTCAACTTCCCGCCCATCCCCGCCAGCGACGTCAAGGGCCTGCGCGCCGCGCGGCAGGGGTTTCGGCGCGACATGGGCTTCGGCGTGCAGCCGCACCTGTCGCCCTCGGGCCGCCGGTTCCTCTGGGTCACGGGCGCGCCGCAGCAGCAGCCCACCTCGCCCGGCTCGGATGCGGCGGTCAATCTGGACGGCTATATCTCGGCCACCCCCATGCGCGCGGACCTGACGGCGCATGACATGCTGGAGCCGCTGAAAGCCATCGAATGACAGACGCGCAAGACGATCCCGCCGAACGCAAGATGCAGTTCCTCTTCGCGCTCCGCTCGAAGGGGATCACGGATACGCGCGTGCTGACGGCGATGGAGCGGATCGACCGCGGCCCGTTCATCCGTGGCTATTTCGCCGACCGCGCGTATGAGGACATGCCCCTGCCCATCGCCTGCGGCCAGACAATCAGCCAGCCGTCGGTCGTGGGGCTGATGACACAGGCGCTCAAGCTCAGCGGGCGCGACAAGGTGCTCGAGGTCGGCACCGGCTCGGGCTATCAGGCGGCCATTCTCAGCCTTCTGGCGCGGCGCGTCTATACCGTCGACCGGCATCGCCGCCTTGTGCAGGAGGCCAGCGAGATCTTTCGCGCGCTCGATCTGACCAATATCACCGCGCTCACTGCCGATGGCAGTTTCGGCCTGCCCGATCAGGCGCCGTTCGACCGCATCCTTGTGACCGCCGCCGCCGAGGATCCGCCCGGACCTCTCTTGGCCCAGCTCAAGATCGGCGGTATCATGGTTGTTCCGGTCGGCCAGTCCGACACGGTGCAGCGCCTGATCCGCGTGACCCGCCACGAGGGCGGATTTGACTATGATGAATTGCGGCCCGTGCGCTTCGTGCCGCTGATCGAGGGGCTGGGGCGCGATACGGCCTGACGCCAGATGAAAAACAGGATATGTCCCGACGCAAACGGGGCCAAACATGAGGACGAGAACGACATGAGCAGCCATTCGCGCCCCCAGACGCCTCTCTTGCGGCAGTCCCGCCTGAATGCCCTTCTGGCCGGCACCTGCCTGCTGGCAGTGGCGGCCTGCGGCGATACGGTGGATTTCGACCTGCGCGGCCCCATCGGCGGGCTCGATACCGAGCAGGCGGCGCGCGCCGCCACGGCTGACAGGCCCGAGCCTGACGCGCGCGGCATCATCTCCTATCCCGGTTATCAGGTCGCGGTGGCTCAGCGCGGCGACACGCTAGCCAGTCTTGCGCAACGCGTCGGCACCGATGCGAATGCGCTGGCCCGCTATAACGGCATCCAGACCAGTGATCCGCTGCGCGCGGGCGAGGTCATCGCCCTGCCCGGCCGCGTGGCCGAACCCGCGGGCGGCCCGATCCGCCCCGGCGGCGCGGACATCACCCAGATCGCGGGCGCGGCTATCGACAACGCCGCCCCCAGCCAGATCGAGACGAGCAGCCTCTCGCCCGCCGCCCCCAGCCAGACCGGGGTCGAGCCAGTGCGCCACAAGGTGACCCGCGGCGAGACGGCCTACACCATCGCGCGCCTCTATAACGTGTCGATCCGCAGCCTTGCGGAATGGAACGGCCTCGGTTCGGACTTTGCCGTGCGCGAGGGGCAATATCTGATCATCCCCGTCGCTCTGCCGGGCCAGAAGACGGCTACCTTCGACGCCAATGACGTCCCCGCCGCGACCGAGCCTCCGGGCGCCGGATCGCCCACACCCGAACCCCCGAGCGCGGCCAAGCCGCTGCCCGCCGAGGATACCGTGACCGCCGCAGAGGCGCAGGCCGCCCCCAAGGACGCGCCCGATCTGGGCAAGGAGCAGACTACGGCCTCCGCCCCCAAGGCGCGGATGAGCTATCCGGTGCGCGGCGACATCGTGCGCCCCTATTCCAAGGGCAAGAATGACGGCATCGACATCGCCGCCAGCCCCGGCACCGCCGTCAAGGCCGCTGATGGTGGCACGGTCGCTGCCATCACCAAGGATACCAAGGGCACGCCGATCATCGTCGTGAAACACGCCAGCAACCTGCTGACGGTCTATTCCAACGTCGACAGCGTCGCGGTCAAGACCGGCGACAGCGTCAGCCGCGGGCAAACGCTGGCCAAGATCCCGTCCTCCGGCCCCGCAGCGGTCCATTTCGAGGTTCGCAACGGCTTCGACAGCCTCGATCCGATTCCGTACCTCACGGAATAGGCCAAAAAGAAAG
Organism: Roseovarius roseus; assembly: GCF_043355935.2. NCBI lineage: Bacteria > Pseudomonadati > Pseudomonadota > Alphaproteobacteria > Rhodobacterales > Roseobacteraceae > Roseovarius > Roseovarius roseus. The sequence continues at coordinate 655,210 of NZ_JBHFPE020000001.1, forward strand.
GGCGCGCCGCCTTACGCAGCGCGCCCCTCTTTCATCGTTCCAAAAACACTCCATTACAGCGCCCGCCACGGGGCGCTTGCCTCAGCCGATCTTGCGCAAGCGCTTGAAAAGGCTGGAGGTGTCCCAGCGTCCGCCGCCCATATTCTGCACATCCTTGTAGAACTGATCGACCAGCGCCGTCACCGGCAGGGCGGCGCCATTCTCATCCGCGGTCTTGAGGCAGATCCCCAGATCCTTGCGCATCCAGTCCACTGCAAAGCCATGTTCGAACTTGCCGTCCAACATCGTCTCCCAGCGGTTGGCCATCTGCCAACTGCCGGCCGCGCCCTGGCTGATCACCTCGACCACCGAGGCGCCGTCCAGCCCGGCCTTCTCGGCGAAATGCAGCGCCTCGCTGAGGCCCTGAACAAGCCCTGCAATCGCGATCTGGTTGCACATCTTGGTCATCTGGCCCGCACCCGACCCACCGATGCGGCGGCAAAGCTTGGCATAGACCTCCATGATCGGCTCGGCGGCGGCATAGGCATCCTCGTCACCGCCGCACATGATCGACAGCTGGCCGTTCTCGGCCCCCGCCTGCCCGCCCGAGACGGGCGCATCGACGAATTTGAACCGCGCTTCGCCCGCCGCATCATAAAGCTCGGAGGTGACGGCAGCCGAGACTGTGGTGTGATCGACAAAGACCGCGCCGCTTTTCATGCCGGAAAAGGCACCGTCATCGCCCAGGCAGACGCTGCGCAGGTCATCGTCATTGCCAACGCAGGCCATCACGAAATCCGCCCCCTCCACTGCCTCGCGCGGCGTCGCCGCAAAACTCCCGCCATGCTCGGCGGCCCATGCCTCGGCCTTGGAGGTGGTGCGATTGTAGACGCGTACCTCGTGACCCGCCTTGGCCAGATGTCCCGCCATCGGGTATCCCATCACGCCCAGGCCCAGAAATGCCAGCTTTGCCATTTGTCTCTCTCCCGTTCACATTGCCGCGCACGGCCATTGTCCTTGACCTCCTTTGTGACTATCCCCTGCGCAGATGACAAGGCGGGGCGTCATGGCACAGGTGTTCAAATGGCTGATGCGGATCGCGGGCGCGCTCATCGCGCTGGCGGTGCTGGCGGCTGTCGGGCTTTATTTCCTGCTGTCGCGCTCCCTGCCCGATTATGACAAGACTTTGACCGTCTCGAGCCTGTCTGCGCCCGTCGAGATCGTGCGCGACAATGCCAATGTGCCGCATATCTTCGGCCAGTCCGAAGAAGATGTGTTCGAGGCGCTGGGATATGCCCACGCGCAAGACCGCCTGTGGCAGATGACCATCCTGCGCCGCAGCGCGCAGGGCCGCCTGTCGGAGGTGTTCGGCAAGCGGAGCCTGGCCATCGACCAGCTCTTGCGCCGCTTCGATATCTACGGTGCGGCGCGCAAATCGCTCGAGTGGCAGGATCCGGCGACCCGCGCGGCACTCAGCGCCTATGCGCGCGGCGTCAACGCCCGCCTGACCGAGATCAACGAAAGCGCCCTCGGGCGAGGCGCGCCCGAAATGTTTCTCTTCAACGCGCCCATCGCGCCTTGGGTGCCCGCCGATTCCATCGCCATCATCAAGCTGATGGCCGTCCAGATGTCGCCGCATCTGCAAAACGAAGTTTTGCGCGCCCGCACATCTCTGGCGCTGGACGATCCCGCGCGGCTTGAGGATATCATGCCCGACGCGCCCGGCAGCGGCATCGCGGCGCTGCCGAAATACGCCTCGTATTTCGCGCCCGGCGCGCTGCCGCGCTTCGCCGAGGTGACGCCCGCACCGCAAGGGCCGCTCTCGCCTTTTGCGCCTATGGAACTGGCCGGCGCCTCCAACGCCTTTGCCGCCGCGCCCGCGCGCTCGGCCTCGGGCGGCACTCTGCTGGCCAATGATCCGCATCTGGGCCTCACCGCACCGTCCATCTGGTATCTCGCCCGGCTCGAGCTGGCCTCGGGCGGGGTCATCGGTGCCACCATCCCCGGCGTGCCACTGGTCCTTTCGGGGCGCAGCGACCGTCTGGGATGGGGCATCACCTCGGCCTATCTCGATGATCTCGACGTGCATATCGAGGAGATCAACCCCGACAACCCCGATCAGTACCGCACGCCGGACGGCTTTGCCGAGTTCGTCACGCGCCGCTCGATCATCAGGATCAACGGCGAAGAGCCCGTCACACTAACCCTGCGCCATACCGAGAACGGCCCCGTGCTGCCCGGCTCGCAATATGGGCTGGGCGCGATCACGCCGCCCGGCCATGTCGCCAGCGTCTCCTGGACCGCTCTCAGCCCGCGCGACACCACGATGAGCGCGGGCATCGCCCTGATGCGCGCCGCAACCATCGACGAAGCGCTGGCGGCGGGTGAGGAGTTCGTCGCACCCGCACAGATCCTGACTGTCGCGGATGAGCGGGGCATCGCGATGAAACTGGTCGGCGCGATGCCCCGCCGCAGCGCCGGGCATGATACCGAGGGGCGCCTGCCCAGCCGCGGCTGGCTTCCCCAGAACCGCTGGCAAGGGCGCTACCCCTATTCGGCCAATCCCGAATTCATCGACCCGCCCGGCGGCATTCTGGGCAATACCAACAACAAAATCGTGGACCGCCCGTTTCCGTCGCATGTGAGCTATCTCTGGGGCGACACGCAACGCATCCATCGCTGGCAGCGCCTGATGCAGGGCCGCGAGGTGCACACGCGCGACAGCTTTGTCGAGGCGCAGCTCGACACGGTCAGCTTCACCGCCCGCTCGCTTCTGCCGCTGATCGGCGCCGATCTGTGGTTCACCGGCGAGAGCGCGCCCGAGGGCACGCCCCTGCGCCTGCGCCAGCGCGCGCTGGAGCTCTTGGCCGAGTGGAATGGCGAGATGAACGAGCACCGCCCCGAGCCGCTGATCTATGCCGCATGGCTGCGCGCGCTTGGCCAGCGCCTCGCGCAGGACGAGCTGGGGCCGCTGGCCGATGAGTTCACCCACACCGACCCCGTCTTTGTTGAGCGCGTGTTCCGTGACGTCGACGGCGCCTCGGCCTGGTGCGATGTCAAGCAGTCGAGCCCGGTCGAGACCTGCACCGATATCGCGCGCCTCGCGCTCGATGATGCGCTGATCTGGATTTCGGACCGTTACGGCACCGCGCTGGAATCGCTGCGCTGGGGCGACGCGCATCAGGCGGCGCATGACCACCCGGTTCTGGGCACCGTTCCGGTCCTGCGCTATTTCGTGAACATCCGCCAATCCACTGGCGGCGGCGACAACACGCTGCAACGCGGGCGCACCTCTGGCACCGGAGACGCGCCCTATACCAATGTGCATGCGGCGGGGTATCGCGGGGTCTATGATTTCGCCGATCCCGGCAGCAGCGTCTTTGTCATCGCGACCGGGCAGTCGGGCCATTTCCTCAGCCGCCATTACGATGATCTGGCACAGCTCTGGCGGCGCGGCGAGTATATCCCGATGTCGCTGGACCCCGAACTGGCGCGCGCGGGCGCGGTGGGCGTCACGGTGCTGACGCCCGAGGCAGAGTGATTTATTTCAGCGCGTCGAACTCGGCGCGCTGACGGGCGGTCCAGCGGACCGTGAGGCGGTAACCGTCGTCGCCCTGCGCCTCGTCCTCGATCACGCCTTGCTCATGCAGCCAGGCGCGCTTGCGCCCCTCGGCATAGGGCAGATCGATCTGCTCGACCCGCGTATCGCCGGTCAGCATGGTGCCGATCCGCGTGACAAGCGCCTCCATCCCCTCGCCCGTGACCGCCGAGACAGCCTGCACATCGTCGGTCCGTTCGGCGCGGGTGACGAGGGCGGTGCGCTCCTCTTCGGGCATCAGGTCGATCTTGTTCCAGATCTCGATCCGGGGCACATCGGCGCTGACCTTGAGGCTCTCCAGGATCACCTCGACATCGGCCTTCTGCGCCTCGGTCTCAGGATGCGAGATGTCGCGCACATGGCAGATCAGATCGGCGCTCAGCACTTCCTCCAGCGTGGCGCGGAAGGCGGCGACCAGCTCGGTCGGCAGGTCCGAGATGAAGCCCACCGTGTCGCTCAGGATGACCTCAGGCCCGCCGCCGGGCAGCGCGATACGCCGCATCGTCGGGTCCAGCGTGGCAAAGAGCATGTCCTTGGCCATCACCTCGGCACCTGTCAGGCGATTGAAAAGCGTGGATTTCCCGGCGTTCGTATAGCCGACCAGCGCGACGATCGGAAACGGCACCTTGGCGCGCGCCGCGCGGTGCAGCGTGCGAGTCTTGGCCACCTTGTCGAGCTGCCGGCGCAGGCGCACCAGCTGCGTGTCAATTGCGCGGCGGTCCGCCTCGATCTGCGTCTCGCCGGGGCCGCCGACGAACCCGAGCCCGCCGCGCTGCCGCTCAAGGTGGGTCCAGGCGCGGACAAGGCGCGTGCGCTGGTAGCTGAGTGCCGCCATTTCCACCTGCAACACGCCCTCGCGCGTCGCCGCGCGGTCGCTGAAAATCTCGAGGATCAGGCCGGTGCGATCAAGGATCTTGACGCCCCATTCCTTTTCCAGATTGCGCTGCTGGACGGGGCTGACCGGCCCGTCGATCAGCACCAGTTCAATATCATTGGCGGCGAATTCCGCCTTCAGCTCGGCGATCTTGCCTTTGCCAAAAAGCTTGCCCGGATGCACCTTGGGCAGCCGCACAACGGTGCCACCCAGCACCTCAAGGCCCGGCAGGGCATGGCCGAGGGCCACCGCCTCTTCCAGCGCCAGTTCGGGCTTGCGCGCGTGACCGCCGGATTTCCAGATATCGGGATGCACCACCCAGGCGCGCGTGTCACGCGTGCGGGTATCATAGCTGCCATCCGCATCTGGGCGCAGCTCGAACTCGTCGTCGTCGATCATGGAAGAACTTTCCGGATGGGCCGATCAGGCCGCATCGTCACCGTCATAGAGGCTGATCGGCTGCGAGGGCATGATGGTCGAAACCGCATGCTTGTAGACCAGTTGCGACTGGCCATCGCGGCGCAGAAGGATGCAGAAATTGTCAAACCACGTGATGACGCCCTGCAATTTCACCCCGTTGATCAGGAAGACCGTCACGGGTGTCTTGGTCTTGCGCACCTGATTGAGAAATGCGTCCTGCAGGTTTTGACGGTCAGATGCCATATTGGTCCCCAAATCCATTTTTCTTGCAATATGCCGCGGATCGGCATTCGGGTGTTTGTCATAGGTAACCCCCAATATGGAGCGCCAGCAATCGAGTTTCCAGCCCTAAAATCAAATGACTGCCGCAGGTTGCCCGATGCGGCGAATCCCCGCCCGCGGGGTGCGGCAGGGCCGCGCGTCAGTCGCGCCAGAGGCTGGGGCTGATCAGCGCGATGACCGCCAGCATTTCCAACCGCCCCAGCACCATCGCGGCGCAGACCACCAGCTTGGCCGCGGGGGCCATCAGGTTGAGTGCGATGGGCACCTCGCCGGCGATCTGGGTCAGCGGGCCGGTGGTTGACAGGGACGCAATGGCAAGGATGATCGCTTGCTCGAATTCGACGCCAAAAGCGGCCAGAACCACCGTGATCAGCGCCAGCGTCATCGCGAAAAGCATAAAGAAGATCCAGGCCACGAAGGCACCTTGCCGCCGCATACGGCGGCTGCGCGCCCCGGCGCGGCCCACCGAATTGGGATGGACCAGCCGCTCCATCTCGCGCTGGCCGTTGAGGTAGAGAGCATAGACGCGCAAAAGCTTGACACCGCCCGCCGTGGTGGCCACGCCGCCGCCCACCATCGCGGCACCCATGAGCAGCAGGCCGGGCGTGCCAAGACCTGACCAGTCGCGCGCCACGTCCCAATGCGCGCTCTCGAACCCGGTGGTCGACAGGAACGACGCGATACTGAAAAGCCCGCCCCAGAGCGCGCTGAGCGCCGAGGGGATATCCTCGACCTGATCAGCGCCCGCCGCCGCGATCCAGTGGCGCGAAAAGAGTAAAATCGGAACGGCCAGCACGATCAGCATGCCGAGGCGGAATTCGGGATCGTTGTGCAGGCCGGGCCGCACGGACGTAACTGTGTCGGATGAAAAGGTCAGCCGGGACAATCCGAACATCAGGAAAAAGAAAATGACGACCTCGCCGCCGATACCGGAGCCTGCATGTTCGACCCCGCCGATGGGCGAAATACCGCTGGTGGCCATGGTGGACATCGCGTGGATCAGCGCCACCAGCGGCCGGTCGCCCCCGATGGCAAGGAAAAGCCACAGCGCCCCGGTCAGGCCGATATAGAGAGGCGCCAAGGCCGATGTGACCTGCCAGACGCGCCGACCCGAGCCCGCGCGCTGAAAGCGGCCCTGCTGGTCGTCGCCCTGCCCCGGCTCGGCCGTGGCCGTCACCTCGAACCCGCCGAGGTTGAGGGGCGCAAGGATCGCCGAGGCAGCGATCCACATCAGAAGGCCGCCCATCCAGCCAACCATCCCGCGCCACAGATGCAGACTGCCGGTGAGGCGCCCCGGCTTGTCGAACATAGTCGCCCCGGTGGTGGTGACCGAGGAGACCATCTCGAAATAGGCATTGAGGAAGGTGGTCGTGCGCAGCGCCTCGTAGAACGGGATGGCGAGAAAGACGGGCAGCGCGATGAAGGCGAGCGAAAGGGACATCAGATTGTCGAGATCGCTGGCCTCGCGCCGCTTGTTGCCACCCATCGCCAGCGCGATCAGCCCGATCAGGACCAGCCCCAGAGCGCCGGAATACCCGAAGGAGCGAGATACCGTGTGATCGCCCTGCACCAGCGCATGGAGCGCCGGCACGAACATCGCCGCCGAGGCGATGGCCGCCAGAATCAGGATCAGCGGCAGGCGGGCCAGCGAGGATTGGTGCAGAGGGCGGGGAGGCGCGCGCATGGCCTAGAAAAAGTCGATCGAGACCTGAAGCAACTGCTCCACCCGCTCGACATCCGAAGCCATCGCGAAGATGACAATCACGTCGCCCTCGTCGATCCTCATGGTGCCGGTCGGCTTGAGGATCTTGTCACCCTTCTGCACCGCGCCGACCAGCACGCCTTCGGGAAAATCGATATCGCGGATCATCGTGCCCGCGATCGATGAGGTCGACATGACCTGCGCCTCGATCACCTCGGCCTCGGCATCGCCGATGGAATAGACGCCGCGCACGCGCCCGTGGCGGATGTGGCGCAGGATGCTGCTGACCGTGGTGGCGCGCGGATTGATATAGGCGTCGACGCCGATCGGCTCCAGCAGCGGGATCAGCGTGGGATCGTTGATGAGAGCGATGGCAAAGGGGCAGCCCTCGGACTTGGCGCGCACGGCCGCCAGGAGGTTTGTCTTGTCATCGTCCGTCACCGCCAGCACCGCGTCAGCCTTGCCGATCCCTGCCTCGGTCAGGATCGCACGGTCGAGCGCATCGCCGTTCAGCACGATGGTCCGCTCCAGCGCGTCGGCGGCACGCTCGGCGATGCGGCGGTCACGCTCGACCACCTTGGCGCGGATACCGCGCCCGCGCGCCTCCAGCGCCTTGGCGACCGCGAGGCCCACATTGCCGCCGCCCAGGATCACCACCCGCTCCTGCTTGTGCGCCTTCTTGCCAAAAACTTCGAGCGTGCGCGGAATATCCTCGTTCGGAGCAAAGACATAGCATTCGTCCCCGACAAACAGCTGATCCGCCGCCTCGGGCGCGAAGAGCCGCCCGTCACGCCGCACGGCCAGAACCACGACACGCAGCGTCGAGAAAAGATCCGACAGCTGGCGCAGAGGCGTGTTGACGACCGGGCAATCGTCATCCAGCCGCAAGCCCATGAGCTGCGCCTTGCCGCCCATGAATTTCTCGGTGTCGAAGGCGGCGGGCGCGGCAAGACGTTGCAGCGCGGCCTCGGCCACCTCCTTTTCGGGGCTGATCACGACGTCGATGGGCATGTGATCGCGCCGGTAGAGATCGGAATAGATCGCATCGAGATAGGACTGACTGCGCAGGCGCGCGATCTTGCGGCTGATGGCAAAGACAGAGTGGGCGACCTGGCAGGTCACCATGTTGACCTCGTCCGAATGGGTGGCGGCGATGATCATATCCGCATCCCGCGCGCCTGCCCTCTCGAGGATATCGGGGTAGCTGGCGAAACCGGCCAGGCCCTGCACGTCCAGCGTATCGGTGGCCCGGCGCACAAGGTCGGGATTGCTGTCCACGACCGTCACGTCGTTCTTTTCGCCCGAGAGATGGCGCGCGATCTGCCAGCCGACCTGTCCCGCGCCGCAAATGATGACCTTCATGTCATGCCTTTCAAAGCCGCATTGCCCGATGTGTCAGACAAACGCGGGGCGGTCAAATGTTCTAGGCCTGGCGAAGCGTTTCACCCCGCCCGCGCGCCCGGTTTGGACGAGGTCACGACGCCCAGCGATTTCAGCTTGCGGTGCAGCGCACTGCGCTCCATCCCGACGAATTCGGCGGTGCGGCTGATATTGCCGCCATAGCGGTTGATCTGGGTCAGCAGGTACTCACGCTCGAACGCCTCACGGGCCTCGCGCAGCGGCATGGTCGAGAGCGATCCGGACAGCACCACGCGCCCGTCGCTGGGGGCGGCCTCGGTCTCACCGGGCAGCTCATGCGCCTCGACCTCGCCCGAGCCGTCGCCGAGGATCAGAACTCTCTCGATCACGTTGCGCAGCTGGCGCACATTGCCCGGCCAGCCCATCGTCTGAAGCTGCGCGCGCGCCTCGCCGCCAAGTTTGCGCAGGGGCAGACCTTGGGTCTTGTTCAGCATCTCGATGAAATATTCGGCCAGAAGGGGAATATCGTCGCGGCGCTCCTCCAGGGACGGCACTGCGATTGGCACCACGTTCAGCCGGTGGAACAGCTCGCGGCGGAAACGGCCCTCGGCAATTTCTTCCTCCAGATCGCGGGAGGTCGAGGAAATGACGCGCAGATCCACCTGCACCTTGTCCGAGCCTCCGACGCGCAGGAATTGCTGATCGACCAGCACCCGCAGGATCTTCGACTGAGTGCCCTGCGGCATGTCGGCGACCTCGTCGAAATAAATGACGCCGCCATTTGCCTCTTCCAGCAGGCCCGGCTCGATCCCCTTCTCCTCACTTTCGCGGCCGAACAGCACCTCTTCCATGCGCTCCGCCTCGATCGAGGCGCAGCCGACGCTGACAAAGGGCGCGCCGGCGCGATTGGAATTGACGTGGATATAGCGCGCGGCCAGCTCCTTGCCCGACCCGGCCGGCCCCGAGAGCATCACCCGCCCGTTCGACCGCGTGACCTTGTCGAGCTGACCCACCAGCGCACGGAACGTCGCGCTGTCGCCCAGCATATCGGCGGGCGTCGTCTCGCGCCGCTTGAGGGTGGAATTCTCGCGGCGGAGGCGGCTGGTTTCCATGCCGCGGCGGATGACCACCATCAACTGGTCGATATTGAACGGCTTTTCGATGAAGTCATAAGCGCCCTGCTTGATCGCAGCGACCGCGATCTCGATATTGCCATGCCCCGAGATGATGACGACGGGCACCTCGGGATAGTCGCGCTTGACGGCCTTCAGGATGTCGATGCCATCCATGTTGCTGTCCTTCAGCCAGATATCCAGCACCAGAAGGCCGGGCTGTTCGGCGGCGATGGCGGCCATCGCTGCGTCCGAGTTGCCCGCCAGCCGGGTGGTGTATCCCTCGTCCTCGAGAATGTCGGAAATCAGTTCGCGGATGTCCCGCTCGTCGTCCACAATCAGAATATCGCTCATGCTCTATGCTCCCACGGCCTCGTCGTTACTCGTCCGGTCAATGTCCATTACGGTCAAATCCAGCTTGATCACGGCCATTGCCCCCGGATGCGCCCCCTCGGAAAAGGGATCGGCATCCATCAAGGTCAGCGTGCCGCCATGCTCCTCGATGATCTTCTTGACGATCGGCAGGCCCAGCCCGGTGCCCTTGTCACGCGTCGTCACATACGGCTCGAACAGGCGCGAGCGGTCCTCAGGCAAGCCGGTGCCGTTGTCCGAAATGCTCAGCTCGGCGCGGCCCCCGGAATGAGTGCTGCGCACCCGGATGGTGGGCTGGTATCCCTCGGGCGCAAGGCCTTTTTCGATATAGGTTTCCGTGGCTTCACCGGCGTTCTTGATCAGGTTCGTTAGCGCCTGGCTAATCATCGTGGCGTCCACGTCAGCCCAAAGGGGCGCGTCGTCCAGATCCGTCTCTATCCGTACATCGGGCTGGCCGGCCTCCTGCAAGAGAACCGCCTCGCGCAGGAGGCGCGTCAGGCTCTCGGGCTTGCGCTGCGGCTCGGGCATGCGGGCGAATTTGCTGAACTCGTCGACGATGCGGCGCAGATCATCGGTCTGGCGGACGATCACGCCCGTCAGCTGCGCCAGCGACTCGGCATCCTCTTCGCCCAGCAGCTTGGAGAACTTGCGCTGCGTGCGCTCCGCGCTCAGCTTGATGGGCGTCAGCGGGTTCTTGATCTCATGCGCGATGCGGCGGGCGACATCGCCCCAAGCGGCCATGCGCTGTGCGCTGACCAGATCGGTCACGTCATCAAAGGCGACGACATAGCCCTCTCGCTTGCCGCTATCGGTGCGGCGGGTGGACATGCGCACCAGCAGGCTCTCCTGCTCGCCGCCGCGGGTGACGCGGATCTCGTCCTGGACAAAGCCGCTGGCACTTTTGCGCAGGCGTTTGAAAAGCTCGGCGAATTCGGGCACCGCGACCGACAGATCGACCGACTGCCGGTCCTCCTGCCAGTCCAGCAGCTTTTCCGCCGCGCGGTTTACGAAGGTGATGCGCCCCTTGGCATCGAGGCCAACCACGCCCGACGAGACAGACCCCAGCACCGAATCAAAGAGGCGCCGGCGCCGCTCGATCTGCTCGGTATTGGACAAAAGCGCGGCGCGCTGGCCCTTCAGCTGGCGGGTCATCTGGTTGAAGAAGGTGCTCAGCTGCGCGATCTCGTCATCGCCCTCCTCCTCGCGCACCTGCACGTCTAGGTCGCCTGCCCCGATGCGCTGCGCCGCGCTGGTCAGGCGGCCCACGGGGCGGGCCAGACGCTCGGCGAACCACAGGCCCAGCCAGACCGCGGCAAGGATGAGGATCACTGCAAAGCCGAGGTAGAGCAGGCCGAACTCGAAGAGCACCCTGCCCCGCTCGCTTTCGCGCTGCTGGTAAAAATTCGCGGTCTCCTTGGTCTCGTCCAAGAGGTTCAGAATATCGCCATCGACATTGCGGCTGACATAAAGGAAGCGGTCGGCGAACCCGTCCAGCGGGATCAGCGCGCGAAACTCGTTATTGTCCCAATCCTGAATGATCAGCAGCCCGTCGCGGCGCGCCTCGGCCAGCCGCTCGGCGCTCGGCTCTTCATAGTCGAAGAGATACGAGCTTTCGCCCCGCGCGCGGATCTCGCCGGTGCCGTCGATGACGAAGGCCTCGCGCAGGCCGCGCTGGATCTCGCGCTGGCCCTCGGACAGGATCTGCCGAATGTCGCCATCATCCATGAACACGCTGCGCTGCTTGATTTCTTCGAGGTATTGGGCAAGTGCCTGCGCGTCGATGATCAGATCGCGGCGGTGCTCGTCCTCATAGGCCTCTGCGGCGGCGACGGAATTGCTGACCACCCGCCCGACCCGGTCCGAAAACCACGCCTCAAGGCCCATGTTGACCGACAGGGTGGCAAAGACCGCCACAGTGATCGTCGGCAAAAGCGCCATGATTGCAAAGACGCCGGTCAGCCGCAGGTGCAGCCGCGAGCCCGCAGATTGTGAGCGCCGGGCCGAGACCATCTGGACCACACGCTGCAGCACCAGGGCGGCAACGGCGATGACATAGATCAGATCGGCCAGCAGCACGATGCGCAACACGTTGGACTGCGCGCCCTGGTCCAGCGGCCCCATGACAAGGAAGGTGACAAGGGCCAGGATTGGCCCCAACACCACCAGTCCGAAAGTCGCCGCCGTCTGGAAACGCTTGGCACGGCGCAGACGCGAAATCCGCTCCCAGCCTATTCTGCGTGTCCTTGCGGCCACTCGCACCCCCCAGCGCATCGTCGCGCCCTATGGCGCTCCTACAACATGTGGTGGCGCGCCCGGGGGAAACCCCATTTGCGCCACAGTCATGTTGCGCTTTTACATCAACTTGCGGCGGCGTGTCACCTCAATATCTAGCTCGGTCATTTTTTTGCGTAGCGTATTGCGGTTGATGCCCAGCAGGTCGGCGCATTTGGCCTGATTTCCGCCCACCGCATCCAGCGCAATCCGCAAGAGCGGCGCCTCTATCTCGCGCAGAACGCGCGAATAAAGGCCAGCGGGCGGAAGCTCTTCTCCGTGGAGGTCGAAATAGCGCTGCACATGGGCGGCGACCGCCTCGGGCAGCGTCTCGGCCAGCGCGGCGGCGCTTGGTGCGGCGGGGGATGAGGCGCGCGCGGCCAGCAGCGCATCCACCTCGGCGCGCGGAATCTCCGGCGCGCGCCCCGAGAGCGCAAGGCGATGCGCGGCATGCTCCAGCTCGCGCAGGTTTCCGGGCCAGTCATGGGCGCGCAGCGCCTCGAGCGCGTCGGGCGCAAGGCGGCGTGTCTCGGCGCCCTGTGTCTCGGCCAGATAGAGAAAATGCGTCGCCAGCAGCGCGATATCGTCTCGGCGCGCGCGCAGGGGCGGCACGTCGATCTCAGCGCCCGCAAGGCGGTAATAAAGGTCCTCGCGCAGGCCCGTGGTGCTCTGCGCGGTCCCGATCAGGCGCGGCTGCGCGCCGGAGGGCGCCCGCCCGGCCGCGTCGATCAGCAAAAGCGCGCGCAGCTGCGCCGCCTCGCCGAAATCGTGGAGGCCATCCAGCACGATGGTCCCGCCCCCGGCCCGCGACAACAGGCGCGCGGGCGCGGCATCGTCGCCCAGATCCGCCGGGCCGACCGTCACGAAAGGCTGCGCACGCCGGTCCGAGACGTCATGGATCACCCGTGCGATCAGGGATTTTCCGGTGCCCGATTCGCCCGAGATCCAGACCGGAAGATCGGTATTGATCACCCGCGCCAGGACGCGGAAGAGCGCCTGCATCGGCGCGCTTTGCCCGACGATCGGCAGCTCTTCGGGCGGACGGTCGGGCGCGGGGGCGCGTGCCGCGCGGCGGCTGTCCAGCGCGCGGGCTGTGCGCGTCATGAGGTCTGGCAGATCGAAGGGCTTGGGCAGGTAATCCCATGCCTCGGCCTCGGCGGCGCGGATGGCGGTCATCACGGTGTTCTGCGCCGAGATGATGATCACGGGCAGGCCCGGACGCTCGGCCGCGATCTTGGGCAGCATTTCTAGGCCGTTACCATCGGGCATGATCACGTCCGAGATTACCGCATCGCCCATCCCCTCGCCGATCCAGCGCATCAGCGTGGTCAGGCTGGAGGTCGCATGCACCTTGCAGCCCGCCCGCGTCAGGGCCTGCGACAGGACCGTGCGTATTGTACGGTCATCATCTGCGATCAGGACCGTGCCATCCATCAGGTTGCCTCCATGCTGCGCGCCGCAAGCGGCAAGGATAAACGAAATACCGTGCGGCCGGGCCGCGATGTGGCGGCGATCCAGCCGCCATGACCCTCGATGATCCGCGCGGCGAGGGCCAGGCCCAGTCCGGTGCCATTCTCGCGGCTTGATACGAAGGGCTCGAACAGGCTGGCCGTCAGCTCGGGCGGCACGCCGGGGCCGTCATCGATGACCTCGATCTGCAGGGGCAACGGCTCGCCCGCGCCGTCCTGGCCGCGGCGGCGCGCGCCCTGCTCGAAATAGCTGCGCAGCGTGATCGTGCCGCCCTCGGGTCCGGCAGCCTCGGCCGCGTTCTTTAGCAGGTTCTGCAGCACCTGTAGCAGCATGTCAGGATCTGCCCAAGCATCGGGCAGTGAGGGATCATAAACCTCGTCGATGCGCATCTCCGACGCAAAGCCAAGCAGCGCGCTGCGCCGCGCGCGACGTAACACGTCATGCACATTGACCCGCCTCAGACGCGGCGGCGCGATATTGCCATAGCTTTCGACCTGCCCCAGCAGCGCGACGATCCGGCGGCTCTCGCTGACGATGAGGTCCGTCAGCTCTTGGTCCTCGGGGCCGAGGTTCATCGACAGAAGCTGTGCGGCGCCGGTGATTCCGGCCAGCGGGTTCTTGATCTCATGGGCCAGCATTTCGGCCATACCGATGGCCGAACGGGCCGCCGGACGCGTGGCAGGGTCCAGCACCATGTGGCCCGAGAGCTCGCGCGGGGTGATGAGCACCAGCATCGTTCCCTCGCCCAGAGGCTTACCATCGTCACTGAGGCCCGTATAGGGCGCAACCTGCAGGCTGCACTGGATCGGGGCATGCGCGCCCGCTGCGATCCCCACGTCCGATACGAATAGCGGCGCGCCATCGTCGCGTGCGCGTGTAAGCGCCGCCTCGATCGGCGTGTCGAGCTGCATCAGCGACCAGATCGGCTGGCCCTCTATAACCCGTGCCGAGGCGTTCAGAAAGGCCTCGGCCGAGGGGTTGGCGCGCAGCGCGCGGTCCTCATGGTCCAGTAGCAGCGCAGGCAGAGGAAGCGCCGCCCATAGCGTATCGCCTTGCCCGCTCATGCCGCCGCCTGCAGGCGGCCCGAGACGGCCTCGGGGATCCTGCGCAGCACATCCGCGGGTGTGTCCGAGGTCAGGATCTGTCGGCGCAGCGCCGGATCGGCTTTCTCCAGATACCAGCCCAGATGCTTGCGCGCGACGCGCCCGCCAAGAGCGGTACCGTAGAAATCCAGCATCGCCTCGTAATGCGCGCAGATCATGTCGGCCAGTGCCGCACCCTGAGGGATACGCGGCGCAGGCGCGCCCGCAAGGCGGTGCGCGACCTCGGCCAACGCCCAGGGACGGCCCTGCGCGCCGCGCCCGACCATCACGCCATCCGCCCCCGATGCGGCCAGCGCCTGCCGCGCCGAGGCCGCATCGACGATGTCGCCATTGGCAATCACGGGAATGCGCACCGCGTCGCGCACCGCGCGGATCGCGGCCCAATCGGCGCGACCCTTGTAGAACTCGCAGCGCGTGCGGCCATGCACCGTGACCATCGCGGCGCCCGCCTCTTCGGCCATGCGGGCCAGAAGCGGGGCGTTTCGCTGATCGTCGTCCCAGCCAAGCCGCATTTTCAACGTCACCGGCACGCGGACGGCGCGGACCACTGCCTCGATCAGGCTGCGCGCATGATCCGGGTCGCGCATCAGCGCCGATCCGGCGGCGCCGGACCCTTGCGCGCGCGTCACTTTCTTTGCGGGGCAGCCCATGTTGATATCTATGATGCGGGCGCCCTCGGCCTCGGCCATCCGCGCGGCCTCGGCCATCCAGACCGCCTCGCAGCCGGCCAGCTGAACCGCTGTTGCCACATCGCCCAGCCCCAACTCGGCCTTGTCGCGGGCGGAGGGTTTGGATTGCACCATTTCCTGGCTTGCGATCATCTCGCTGACCACCAGCCCCGCGCCGAACCGCGCCACCAAGGTGCGAAATGGCAGGTCCGTGATCCCCGCCAGCGGCGCCAGCAGAACGGGCGAGGCCAGCTCGATATCGCCAAGGGTCAGATTGTGGTCGAGCGGCATGTGCAAGGGTCCCGGTATCGCGCGCTTATGTCTATCCGGCGCGGGGGGCCTTTTGCAATGAATTGCGCGCCGCACTGCAGCACGATACGCTGCTTTTCATGACATGTGCTGTTTTAATAGTCGCTGCCGGGCGCGGAACCCGCGCGGGAGGCGATCTGCCCAAGCAATGGCAGCCGCTGGCCGGCGCGCGCGTGATCGACTGGACCTTGCGCGCATTTCAGGCGGTGGCGGAGGTGGATGAGATCATGATCGCCCTCCATCCCGATGATATCGCGTCCTATTCCGCCCCCGAAGGCGTGCGCGTCACGCCGGGCGGCAGCACCCGCGCCGCATCCGTGCGCGCGGGGCTGGAGGCGCTGAGCGGCACGGGATGTGCCCATGTTCTGATCCATGACGTGGCACGGCCTTGCGCCGCGCCTGCCCTGATCCGGCGGGTTCTGGCCGCTCTTGAGGGCGGCGCCGTGGCCGCCGCGCCTGCCCTGCCGGTGACCGACGCGCTTTGGACGGGGGCGGAGGGGCGCGTGACGGGCACGCGGGACCGCGCGGGCCTGTTCCGCGCGCAAACGCCGCAGGGGTTTGACTATGATGCCATCCTCGCCGCCCATCGCCACCATGAGGGCGAGGCCGCCGATGACGTGGCCGTGGCGCGTGCCGCCGGGCTTGACGTCGTGATCGTGCCGGGCGATGAGGAAAACCTCAAGATCACCTACCCCCCTGATTTCGCGCGGGCCGAGGCCCTTTTGAGAGGCAGAATGGATATTCGCATTGGCAACGGCTATGATGTGCATCGGTTCGGCCTCGGCGATCACGTCATGCTCTGCGGCGTTCCCGTGCCGCATGGGCGCGGCCTTCAGGGGCATTCGGATGCGGATGTGGGGCTACACGCGATTTGCGATGCGATCTACGGCGCGCTGGCCGAGGGCGATATCGGACGCCATTTCCCGCCCAGCGAGGCGGAATGGAAGGGTGCCGAAAGCCATATCTTCCTGCGCCATGCCGTCGGCCTCACTGCGCAGAAAGGCTATGATATCAGCAATATGGACGTCACTCTTGTCTGCGAGCAGCCCAAGATCGGGCCGCATGCAGCGGCGATGCAGGCCGCGCTGAGCACGCTCACGGGCCTCGCGCCGGACCGGATCTCGGTCAAGGCAACGACCTCCGAGCGCCTTGGCTTTACCGGCCGCGAGGAAGGGATCGCCGCGCTGGCCAGCGTCCTTCTGGTGGCGCCGTGAAGGTGGCGCGCCTTGTTGCGACGGTGGGCGGTGTCGGCCACCTGCGCCCTGCCCCAGGCACTTGGGGATCGCTTGCCGCGCTGCCCATGGCGGCGCTCTTGCACCTGATCGGTGGGCCGTGGTTGTTGGTCATCGCATCGATTGCGGCATTCTTCGAAGGGCTATGGGCCACGACGCAGGTGACGCGCTGGGAGGATGATCACGATCCGTCGCATGTGGTGATTGACGAGGTGGTCGGCCAGTGGGTCGCGCTGCTGCCGATCTCCTTTGGCGCGTGGCATGTAGGCGCGTCCATCTTCGCGCTCTGGCCGGGCTGGATTGCCGCCTTCGTGCTCTTTCGCCTCTTCGACATTCTCAAGCCCGGTCCGGTCGGCTGGGCGGATCGCCGGCACACCCCGCTGGGGGTCATGCTGGACGATCTGATCGCGGGCCTCCTGGCGGCACTCTGCGTCATCGTGCTGGCGGCAGTGGCGCATGGGGTGATGACGTGACACCTGCGGATCTGCTGGCGAAGGCGCGCGCGCAGGGCGTGATGATCGCGGCCGCCGAAAGCTGCACCGGGGGCATGGTCATGGCCGCGCTGACGGACGTACCGGGCAGTTCGGACGTGGTTGAACGTGGCTTCGTAACCTATTCGAATGAAGCGAAAATCGAGATGCTGGGCGTCTCGTCCAGATCACTCGCCGCACATGGGGCCGTGAGTGCCGAGGTCGCCGCCGAGATGGCTGCGGGCGCGCTGGCCGCGTCCCGCGCGCATCTGGCCGTATCGATCACCGGCATCGCCGGCCCGGGCGGATCAGATTACAAGCCCGAGGGGCGCGTCTGGTTCGGGATCGCCCGAAAGGGGCGCGACGTGAAGACCGAACTGCAGGACTTCGGCGCGCTTGGTCGGGATACCGTGCGCCGCGCCGCGCGCGACCATGCGCTGACGCTGCTGGCTGACGCGCTGGATCAGCCGTAAAGCTCGCGCGCACGCCGCTCGAATGCGCGCACGATGCGCTGCATCGCCTCGTAGAAGAAGAGCCCGGCCGCTGATTGCAGAATGCGGTTGCGAAACTCGAAATCGACGTGGAAATCCACCGTGCAGCCGTCCTCGGCATCGGTGAATTTCCAGTTCGAAATCATGTGTTTGAACGGACCATCCAGATATTCCGTGTCGATCTTCTTTGCCTCAGGATAAAGCACGACGCGGCTTGCGAATTTCTCGCGAAAAACCTTGAAGCTGATGACCAGATCGGCCTCCATCACCTCGGACCCGTCCGGCTGCTCGGTCCGGCTGCGCACGCGGGCGGCTGCGGTCCACGGCAGGAATTCAGGGTAATTCCCCACATCGGCCACCAGATCGTACATCTGCTGGGCGGTGTAAGGAAGATGTCGGGTTTCGGAATGGGTGGGCAAGGCCGCCTCCGGGGTTTTCGCGTGACAGTGGGCCCTTATGTCATAGACTGGGGCGCAAATGACAAGGGCCGGCGGTCGGCCCATCGGCGCGGCATGGCGAATATAGCGGTCCGAGAGGTGGCGGCGCCACGGCGCCGAAGACGAAGGCAGAGACGCAGGCGCATGAACAGCAGGTGGCTTCTACGGATGACGCGGTGGGCACAAAATCCACCCAGCGCGGGACATGTGAAATTCGTCCTGGCGATCATCGCGGTTTGCGTCGCTCTCTACGCTGTCGAGCGGGTCTATGGCTGGCCCGAGGCGCTGACGCCGGAAAAGACGATGCAGCGCGGCTATCGGCCGTGATCAACCCCCGGATGGGGATCGAGCAAAGATCAAAGGGGGAAAGTGGCGCGGTTGACGGGGCTCGAACCCGCGACCCCCGGCGTGACAGGCCGGTACTCTAACCAACTGAGCTACAACCGCGCGTGAGGCTTGGAGTAATTCAGCCAGCCCGACCCGTCAATGCTGAAAAGATGCCTTTTTACCGCAAGAAGCGGTTTTTCTGCACCGCCCGGAATCCGATGGCGCAAGGCCCGGATCACGCGTGCCAGAAGGCTGGCGGCGACCACATAACTCTTTGGAATATCGGAAAATGCAGCGGTGGCGCGGTTGACGGGGCTCGAACCCGCGACCCCCGGCGTGACAGGCCGGTACTCTAACCAACTGAGCTACAACCGCCCACTGCAAGCGCGCACCGGGCTGATGCCCCGTTCGCGATGGGACGTCTTTAGTCGGCGCGGTCGGATGCGTCAAGCGGCAGTTTCAGCTAATTTCGCTTTGCCGCGTATCTGAGGTCAGGGGCGGCGGCGCACGGTTTCCATCCATTCGACCGCGCCCCGGTGGACCGCGTCGAAAACCGCCCTGCCCGCCGCGACGCCGACATCGGTATGCATCCCGGCATAGGCCGTGGTCCCCGGTGCGGCGGCCACGGCAATACAGTCCGTGCCGGTGCCCGTGGCAAGTCCGCTGGGCAGCTCCAACCCCACCTCCATGACGGCGGCCGTGCGGGCCGAGGCGGCGATACTGAGCGCCTCCACCAGCGCCGCATCGGTCAGGCCAGCGCCCTGCCCTGTGTCAAGGCGCAGCGCGATGTTGATGGTGCCCCAGTCATGGCCCCTGCGGTCGACGCGCTGGCCAATCCGCTCGGCGTTCGACAGGCCCACGGTTGCGACGGCGGTGGCCTTGGCGCCTTCGACCTCGGCCGTGGTAACGTGATTG
Source organism: Roseovarius roseus (assembly GCF_043355935.2). Lineage (NCBI taxonomy): Bacteria > Pseudomonadati > Pseudomonadota > Alphaproteobacteria > Rhodobacterales > Roseobacteraceae > Roseovarius > Roseovarius roseus. The sequence goes on from NZ_JBHFPE020000001.1 coordinate 674,601, forward strand.
CAAGTGATGTCGCGCGAGGTCAGAAAGGTGACCGCGTCCAGGGCACTCCGCGCGGCCAGCGCGCTCTGCAGCCAATCCTCGACATCCAGATCGGCAGGCAGGTCGGCGTTGCGCACCTCGCGCCAGAGGATACGCCGCGCCAGCACGAAACCGGGGCGATGGACCGCCCAGCTCAGCACACGCGTCTCGGCGCCCAGATCAAGCTCGAGCCACGGGGCCTCCAGCGTCAGCACGGTCATCGCGTCACGCGCAATGGCTGAAAAAGCGGGCCACCCTCGCCCCGGCGAAACGCCGCCTCGATGCCGAAGACATCGTCCAGCCGCTCGGGGGTAAGCACCGCCTCGGGCGCGCCATCGGCGACCAGACCCTCGCCGGGCGCCAAGAGGATCAGGCGCGTGCAATGGCGCACGGCAAGGCCCAGATCATGCAGCGATACGAGGCAGGATTTGCCCTGCGCGGCCAGCGCGGCAAAGGTTTCCATCGTCGATATCTGGTGCGCGGGATCAAGGCCTGCCGTCGGCTCGTCCGCCATCAGAAGGGGCGTATCCTGCGCCAGCGCGCGCGCGATCAGAACGCGCGCCGTTTCGCCGCCCGAAAGGCGCGTGGCGGCGCGGTGGCGCAAGGGCTCCAGCCCCATGCGGGCGATGGCGGCCTCCGTCGCCGCAATATCGGCGGGCGCGGCGCGCTGTCCGGCGCCCAGATGCGGCACCCGGCCCAGCATCACCAGCGTCTCGACCGTAACGGGCCAGGCGATTTCGCGCGCCTGCGGCATCCAGGCGGCGGCTTTGGCCCGTGCGCGCGGGGCCATTGCGGCAAGGCTGCTATGACCGGTGCTGGGAATAAGGCCGAGCGCCGCGCGCATCAGCGTGGTCTTGCCCGCGCCATTGGGACCGATCAGGCCGACGAACTCGCCCGGCGCGATGTCGAGGCTCACATCCTTGAGGATGCTGCGCCCCCGCAGTGTGACGCCAAGGCGGTCAAGCGTCAAAAGGCTCATATCCCGTCCTTTCGCGTCTTGAAGATGAGGTGGAGGAAGACCGGCGCGCCGACGATGGCGGTCAGCACGCCCAGCTTCAGATCCTGCGACGGCAGGATCAGCCGGACGGCGATATCGGCGGCGAGCAGCATGATCGCCCCGCCAAGCGCCGAGGCCCATAGCAGGAGCGAGGGCCGCGCCCCAACCAGCGGGCGCAGGATATGCGGCACCACCAGCCCGATAAAGCCAATCGCCCCCGCGACGGCGGTCCCGGCCCCCACGACGCAGGCCGTGCCAATGACCAGCACCAGGCGCATCCGGCCAAGGCTGATTCCCATCGCGCCCGCGGCGTCCTCACCCAGCGTCAGCGCGTCCAGCCCCCGGCCCAGCGTGCCCAGCAGGATCCAGCCCACAGCCATCAGCGGCAGCGCCAGCCAGACGTGGACCATCGAGCGGTCCGAGAGCGAGCCCATCATCCAGAAGACGATTTCATTGGCAGCGAAGGGGTTTGGCGAGAGGTTCAGCACCAGCGATGTCAGCGCCCCGGCAAGGGCCGAGATGGCGATCCCCGCAAGGATCAGCGTCAGCGCCCCGCCGCGCGGCCCCGCCAGAGTCATCACCAGAATCACGCCGCCAAGCGCCCCCGCCAGCGCGGCGAGCGGCAGGCCCAGCGTATAAGCCGCGGCGAGCCCCGTCTGGATCGCCAGCACAGCGCCCAGAGCCGCCGAGCTGGAGACGCCGATCAGTCCCGGCTCGGCCAGCGGATTGCGCAGATAGCCCTGCATCGCCGCCCCGCTGAGGCCAAGGCTGCCCCCTATCATGACCGCCAGAATCGCGCGCGGCAGGCGGATCTGACGCATCACGGTCGCGATCGGCCCGTCCCCGCCCTGCCACAGCGCGGCAAGGCTGTCGCCGATGCCCAGTTCGGCAGGCCCCACCAGAAGTGAGGCGGCGAAAAGCATCGCGAGCGTCAACGCCAGCGGGATCATCACACGGCTCATCCACCAGCCTCGAAGGTGCGGCGCGCACGGGCCATATCGCCGATGGCGCGCAGCACATAGGGCGTGCCGCAGACCCAGTCCTGATCCGTCAGTGCCGCCCGTCCCGCCTGCCCGCGCAGATCGCCGACCACGGGATGGTCCATCACCTCCTCGGCGCGGCTGCCGCCGGGATAGCGCCGCGCGGTGATGACCAGATCCGGGTCGATCAGCGCCAGCACCTCAAGCGGCAGCTTGCCCCAGTCATAGCCTGCCTCGGCGGGCGCATTGCGCAGGCCGGCTGCCGTCAGGATATCGGTCGCCAGTGATTTCGCGCCGGAGGTATAGCCATTGGCATAGTAAAGCGCCGCGCGCGGCATCGCGCCTTTGTCTGGCGCGGCACTCCGCAGCGCCGCCAGATCGGTATCAAAGCGGGCGACCATTTCCTGAGCGGCGGCCTCACGGCCCAATGCCGCGCCCATTTCCAGGATCCGGGCGCGCACGTCATCCAGCGAGTGAACGATATCGAACTGGACCACCTCGATGCCGAGGCGGCGCAGCATGGCGATGGTGTCGCGCGAGGTATAGGTGCCTGCGACGACCAGATCGGGCTGCATCACATGCACCTCTTCGGCCCGGCCCGCATTGATCGCATATTGCCCGGCCTCTTCCGCCATGGGCGAGACGCGCGGGTCCAGCGCGATCCGGCTGACCGAGATCAGCTGATCCTCGCCCGCGAGCAGCATGGCCAGCTGATCCGTGCAAAGATTGATGGAAACGACACGCTGTGGCGGCTGGTTTGCTGCCTGCGCCTGCGCGGGCTGCGCCGCGCAAAAGAACACCGCACCCGCCAGGCAGGCGGATGCGAGAAGGCGTCTTATGCGCTCAGAAACTGGCACGAAGCCCGACATAGGCCGCGCGGCCCGGCTGATTGAACCCGCCCGCCGTCTCGTAATCCTCATCGGTGAGGTTCTCGATCCGCAGATAAAGCTGTGCAGTGTCGGTGACATCATAGCTGATCCCGGCGCCGACAAGGGTGTAGTCATCCACCTTGGTATTGGCTGGATCAAGGGGCACGATATCGGCGACATGGCGCAGATCGACATAGCCCGACAGGCGGTCGGTGAAATCGCTGCTGAGGCCCATGACGATGTCATGTTTAGGCGTACGCGTCAGCCGCGCCCCATCGGTTTCGGCATCGACATAGGTATAGGCACCGAAGGCCGTGACGCGCGAGGTCAGCGCATATTCACCCGACAGCTCCAGACCCTTGGACGTGGTCGTGCCCGGGATCTGAACGTAGCAGCCGTTGCCACCATTGTTGCAGGCCGTATTCGTGAACTGGTAATCGATCAAATCCTCGACATCCGTGTAGAACAGCGTCGCCTTGACAAAGCCAGCGGTGCCGAAGGTCTTTTCAACGCCCATCTCGTAGCTGGTGCTTTCCTCGGGCTGCAGGGTGGGCAGGCCGTAGAAACCAAAGCGCTCGTATAGGGACGGCGCGCGGTAGCCGGTGCCGATCAGGCCACGAAACGTCACATCCTCGCTGGCGCGCCAGGCGGCTGCCACGCGCCCCGTGACCTTGCCCCCGAAATTCGAATTGTCATCATAGCGCAAAGCCGCCGAAAGATCGATATCGGCGCTCGGGCTGAGGAGCAGTTCGGCATTGATCGCCGTCGTTTCGTCCGATCCGCTGGTTGCCGGGTTCGCGAAGGGCGATACGCCGGGGGTGCTGCTGAAGGTCTCTTCGGTCCATTCGGCGCCCAAGTTGAGGGTCGCCGCGTCACTGAGCCGCGCGGAGGCCAGATAATCCAGCGTATTCCGGTCGCCCTTGAAGTTAATGGTGAACTGGCTGAGCGGATCGTCACGCTCCATCTCGAAATAGCTGTAGCTCAGCGTGTGAGTGACGGACCCGGTCTCAAGCGTGGCGAAGATGCGTGCGCCTTGCTCGGTAAAGAGGTTGCTGCCCGTCGCGTCATTCGAGAAGGCGCTGCGGTCGATCTCGACCTCGCCGTCGCGGTAGTGCAAGGCACCGCCGAAGGTCAGGGTGTCGGTGGCGGCATATTCGCCGGTCAGATCGATCGTGGTCTGCTCGAACGCGTCATCCTCGGTGTTGAAGCTCTGCGCCGAGATGCCGTCCGTCTGGATGCGGCCATAGCTGAGCGCGACAAAACCCTTGTCCGACCGGTAGCCGGTGCTGAGCGTCCCGGAATAGGTGCCAAAGCTGCCGCCCTCGACCTGGGCCTCACCGGAAAACCCGAGGGACTCGGGGCGGTAGGTGGTCACGTCAATGATGCCGGCAATCGCCTCGGAGCCGTAGAGCGCCGATTGCGCGCCCTTAAGCACCTCGACGCGGGAAATGCCCGAGGATGTCAGGCCGCCGAAGTTGAACTGATTTTGCGTGTTCGAGGGGTCTGTTACATCCAGCCCGTTGATGCGCACGCCCACATAGCGCGACGGCAGGCCGCGGATCTGGATTGAGCCATTAGCGCCCAGACCGCCATTCGAGGTGGAGCTGACGCCCGGCAGGCGCGTCAGCCGGTCAATGACCGAGCTGTCATTGCCGCCGGCCTCAACGCCTTCCACCACTTCGACAGTGGCACCGGTGCGGCCCAGCTCGACCGGGGTCAGGCTGCTGGACAGGACGAGCGTGCCCAGATCATAGGTCTGCTGGGCCTGCGCCGCCGTGGCTAGTGCGCCGGTCAGGATGGTGGATGTAAGAAGAATGTTTTTCATATCGGGGTCTCCGGACGCGCCCCACGCGGGGACGCTGCAGTGCTTGGATATGCATGCGGAGAAGCGGTAATGTGTGCTTCCGCAGGCGGCGAGAATGCCACCACAACGGAAGGATCCGTTGCCCATGACGCGCCCCGCGTCCGGACAGGGTGAACACTCCGGCAGGTCTCCTGACTTGCGGGTCAACGCTGGGCCGGGTCTTCCCACCGCAAGGCACGGCAGTGACGTTGTTCCGGCTTCGCTCACCGCCTACAGTTGCGGGGGCAGTCGCGGATTCGGCGCAAGGCACCTGACCGCGTTCCCTATTATCCGGGGGCTGTTAACGCCCGGACCGAAGTAGGATCTGCCTAGCGCAGAGACCCCCTTTGGAAAAGGGGGAAAAACGAAAAATATTCAAATTGGAAATGATGCGGTGCCCGCCAACCGCGACACCAGGATCACCCGCGCGCGATAGGCCATTGTAATATAGTGGAATTATGGTGGGTGGTGAGGGGCTCGAACCCCCGACATTTTCGGTGTAAACGAAACGCTCTACCAACTGAGCTAACCACCCGCGCCGCCGGATTAGCGCCATCTGGCGGCTCGCGCAAGACCCATGCAGCAGCAATCTGTCCCGCGGCTGTCATCGCGGGGCCGTAGCGCCGCGAAATCGGTGACTCATCAAAGCTTTGGCGGGTCGATGCGCCGCTCGGTGCCCTGCGACAGATGATAGACGCAGCCCTGCACGTTGTCCTGCGCGCCCATCGCCTCGGGCGGCAGCCCGGTGGCAAGGCCGCGCAGCACCTGCCCCCAAAGACCGTGCGCCACCACGATGCTGGGGCCACGCAGATCCTCGGCAAAGCTGCGCACACGGGCAATCAGCGCCTCCAGTCCCTCGCCGCCCGGAGCCTTGGCATAGGTTGCGAGGTCATTGGCCCCCTGCGCAAGGTCCGCCTTGCTCTGCCCCTCCCAGGCGCCGGTGTCGATCTCGGCAAGGCGCGGGTCGATGACGGGCGTGTGGGCGGGCATGGCCAGCGCGGCGGTTTCACGCGCCCGGCCCAGCGGCGAGACATAGATGCCGCCCGCCCCTCCGGCGACGCGCGCTGCAATATCGGTGATCAGCCCGGCCTGCTGCAGCGCCTGCGCACGCCCCAGCGCCGTCAGCGGCGAATCCAGTCGCCCCTGGATGCGGCCCGCCAGATTCCACTCGGTCTGGCCGTGGCGGAGAAACCAAATCTCGGGCCATGTCACTTGAACCATATTCAGAACCATCCCGAAATCATCCGCTTGCAGGCACGTCTTAATCCACCCTGCAGGCGGCGCCAATCCCGCACACCGCCAAGCGCCGCAGAATCTTTCGCTTGGCCGGGCGCGGGCACGCGGCTAGCATCAACGTGATGCTTTCAAGGAGATCATGCCATGTGCCGTCTGTTCATCGGGGCCGACCCGACATTATGGGAAAGCGCGACACGCTCGTTCCGCATGGAGGGCATGGTCACCAGTGTCCGGCTGGAGCAAATGTTCTGGTCCGTACTGGAGGATATCGCGCAGCGGCAGGATCTGAACGTGCCGCAACTGCTGCACCAGCTTTACAACGAATCAATCGATGAGGGGCATGATCTGGGGAATTTCACCTCGTTCCTGCGCGTCTGCTGCATGCGCTTTATCGACCTGCAGTTGAACGGCCTGATCGCCAGCGACAGTTCCGTCGATTTCGAGGCCCTGCCCGTCGAAGAGATCCTGAGCGAAGAACGCAAACGCAACGTTGCAGCGGGCCAGCGCCGCGCGACGAATTCGAAACAGCACTGACGCCAGCGCACTCGAGCGGCAGACAAGCAAAAGCCCGGCACGTTGAGAACGTACCGGGCTTGCGCGGTTTCAGAATTTAGAGGTTGCCCTTGCCCATCTCATCCGCGATGTGGTCCGCCTGCCGGATCGCCAGCGCCACGATGGTCAGCGTCGGGTTCTCTGCCGCACCGGTCGTGAATTGCGAGCCGTCCGAGACGAAAAGGTTGGCGATATCGTGGCTCTGCCCCCAGCGGTTTACGACGCCATCCTCGGCCTTCTCCGACATGCGGTTGGTCCCGAGGTTATGCGTCGAGGGGTAAGGCGGCGTCGGCGCCCATCGCATCATAGATGGCCTGACCCCTCTCATAGGCATGGTTGCGCATCGCCACGTCATTGGCATGATCCGAGTAATGCACATTCGGCACCGGCTGGCCGAACTGGTCGGTCACGTCGGTATTGAGCGTCACGCGGTTCGTCTCCTGCGGCATGTCCTCGCCCACGATCCACATGCCCGCCATGTTCTCGTACTGATCGAGCGCGGAGGTGAACTCGCGGCCCCATGCGCCGGGATCGAGGAAGGCGGCCATGAAGGGAATGCCGAGGGCCAGCGTTTCCAGCTCATACCCGCCGACAAACCCGCGGCCGGGATCGTGCCGCGCCTCGTCCTGAACGATGCCCGCCATGGTCGTGCCGCGCCACATCTTCACCGGCTTGTCGAAGATGCCATAGACCGAGCCGGTGAGGTGACGCATGTAGTTGCGCCCCACCTGCCCCGAGCTGTTGGCGAGGCCATCGGGGAACATTGCGCTGGCCGAGTTGAGCAAAAGGCGCGGGCTTTCGATGGAATTGCCGGCCACGCAGACGATGCGTGCCTTTTGCATCTGTTCATTGCCATCCGCATCAATATAGACAACGCCGGTGACCTTGCCGCTGTCATCATGCTCGATCCGTAGCGCGTGGGCCTTCTCGCGCACCTCCAGATTGCCGGTCGCCTCGCCTGCCGGGATGTCTGTATAGGCCGAGGACCACTTGGCGCCCCATTTGCAGCCCTGAAAGCAGAACCCCGTCTGCTGGCAGGCCAGGCGGTCTTCGGTCGGGGCCGAGTTGATCGCCATGCGGCCGGTGCTGACCTCCTTGTAGCCCAGCTTTTGCGCGCCGGCCTCGAAGACCTTGTAATTGTTGTTGCCCGGCAGACCCGCATTGCCATTGGTGCGGGTCACGTTCAGCTTTTTCTCGGCCTTGTCGTAATAGGGCGCCATCTCGGCCCCGTCGATCGGCCAGTCCAGAAGGTTCGCGCCCTCGACCGCGCCGTAATGCGTCCGGGCCTTCCACTCGTGATCCTGAAAGCGCAGGGACGCGCCCGCCCAGTGGGTGGTCGTGCCGCCCACGGCCTTGACGATCCAGGCGGGCAGACCCGAGAAATCATTGGCCACGCGCCAGTCGCCCGAGGTCGTGCGTCCGTCGAGCCAGGCCAGTTGGCCGAAGCTGTCCCATTCGTCGTTGATGTAATCCTCGGGCAGATACCGCCCGCCTCGAGAGCGACGACGCTGACGCCCTTCTGGGCCAGCTCGTTTGCCAGAACCCCGCCCCCGGCGCCGGTTCCGATGATGACGACAACGCTGTCGTCGGTGAGGTCAAATGGTGCCGTCATGGTGCCAACCCTTCCTTAGATCCAAGCGATGTCATCGAAGCCGCGATTGATATAGCCGCCCTGGCTATAGCTCTCGCCCTCGTAACCGAAGATCGGCCAGACTGCTTTTTGATTATAAAGCCCGGTCACAAGCCCGCCGCGCACCTTCTGGAAAAACGCGGTATCCTCCATGCTGGTCAGGATCGCGACGCGGTCCTTTTCCCATCCGGTCTTGAGGTAGCTGTCAAAGCCCGCGCTGCGCGCCGCCTCGTCCAGAGCGGCAATCCCGGCCTCGGTCTCGTCCACGGCCTCGGGCACGTCGTATCCCTTGACGGCGATGACGTAGAATTCATCCGCGAGTTGATCATGCGGGTAGATGTCCCGCGCCATCTGCACCAGCGTCGCCATCGTCTCGGGCTTGAGCGCGTCCATCGTCGACGCCCAGGCGCCGTTGCTGCCAGCGATGGAGCCCGGCCCGACGACGATCGCGGCCCCCGCTGCAACCCCGCGCGACAAAAGCTGTCGCCGGGTCAATTTCCTCAATTCCAGTGTCATGTCGTTCCTCCCTAGAACTTTGCCTTACTGATATCTTCCGTGCTTCTGCATCACCTCGATCTCGTAGCCGTCCGGGTCCTTGACGAAAAAGAACCGCGCCAAGAGCGCCCCCTCGCGCTCGAAATCGACCAATTTGCGCGGTGCCCAACCCGCCTCCTCAAAACGGGCATGCTCGGGATCCAGATCGTCGACGCAGAAGGCCAGATGCCCATAGCCGTCGCCCAGATCGTAGGGCTCCGTGCGCTCCTTGTTGATCGTCAACTCCAGCTCGAACGCCGCCTCGTCATTCGACAGGTAAACCAGCGTGAAGCTGTCGAAATCCAGCCGCTGAGCCACGCTCAGCCCGAATGCCTTCTGATAGAATTCGACCGAACGCTCCTCCTCCAGAACGCGAATCATCGAATGTAGTGCTTTGGCCATGATACCTTCCAAACAGTCGTGAACAGAATATACGACGGTAAGCCGAAAGATCGGGCAAGAGGTAGTAGGTGAATACTACGGGCGCCGCGCCAGGCATTTTGCCGCTGCGGATCACTGCATCAGCATGGGGGCATCAGGGCAACTCAGATGCAAAAACGGCACCTCGAAAGAGGTGCCGCATGAGAAGTGCCGTATGTGCATTTTGGCGTCGGGACTGCTCTATTTAGCAGTCATCCGCGCGTCAGAAATAGGAAAATGGTGGGTGATAAGAGATTTGAACTCCTGACATCTTCGATGTGAACGAAGCGCTCTACCACTGAGCTAATCACCCGTGGGCCGTTTTCTAGCGTCAGTCGTCGCTCTCTGCAACCGCTTCTTTCAGGGGGTGGCGCAGCGGCGCGCCTGCCCCCGTGGGGGCGGTCCCGGGCAGGTTTCCGGGGATGCTGCCGGGCGTGCTTCCGGGCAAGGGCGGCGCGCCGCGCCCTTCCGACTCGCCCGAGGATTTTTTCTGGCGGATATTGGCAACCACGATCCGGGCCGTATCGGTCTCGTTCATGCGCTTGCGCTTGATCTTGCCCATGGGCTGCAGGTTGAGATCGCGGCCCTCGGCCAGCGCCTCGCCCAGCACGTCCAGCATGGCTTCGATCACCGGCTTCGCGTGTTTCTTGGCCACTTCCGAGCGCGCGACGACCTGCGCCATCAATTCCTGCTTCTTGAGTGGAGCGGCCTCGCCATCTCGCTTCTGCGCTGCGTCCTGGGCCTTGGCGGCGGCAGGTTTCGCTGCTTTGGCGGGGCCGGGTTTGCCGGGCAGCGGGGGTGCCGGAACCATCGTGGTCGCTCCCGCCTGCTCGCGCAGGGGCGCAGGTGTATTGGGCGGCACGGCACTGGCCCTGCGGGGCTTTTGCGTCTTGGATTTCGTCTTGCTGCCTGTTGGTTTGCGGCTTGCCATGAGGCGGCCCCCTTGTCGGTTGTTATTGTTTCCTGCTCAGCAACAGAATAACGCCCCTCAAGGCTTTATACCAGTGTTTCGTGCCGGCCGGGCCTCAGCGGCCCTTGAAAAGGCCGCCCAGAATACCGCGCACGATGCGGCGGCCCGTGGTGCCCTTCAGCTCTTTCAGAACAGCGCCGGTAATCGCCTCGCCAAAGCTGCCTGCGGTGCTGCCCGAGCGCCGCTGCGCGGTCGAGCGATCCACCCGGTTTCCGGAATATCGGCGGCCCGCGTTGAATTCGCGCTCGGCCATCGACTGCTCTTCTGCAGCCTCTTCGGCGCGGGCGGCCTCGGCGGCGGCCTCATCGGCGCGGGATTTGAGGATTTCATAGGCGGATTTGCGGTCGATGCTGGCCTCATACTTGCCCACCACAGGAGAGGCTTTCAGCGCGGCTTGGCGGGCGGTCTCATCAATCGGCCCCAGCCGCGAGGATGGCGGGCGGATCAGCGTGCGCTCGACAATGCCGGGCACGCCTTTTTTCTGCAGCATAGAGGTCACCGCCTCGCCTACGCCCACATCGCGGATGGCATCGACCGTCGAGAACCGCTCGTTCGGGCGATACGTCTCGGCGGCCCGGCTGAGCGCCTTGCGGTCGCGCGCGGTGAAGGCCCGCAGCGCGTGCTGGAACCGGTTGCCCAGCTGGCCCAGGATATCCTCGGGCACGTCATCAGGATTCTGGGTGATGAAATAGACGCCGACGCCCTTCGACCGGATGAGGCGCGCCACCTGCTCGACCTTGTCGACCAGCGCCTTGGGCGCGTCATCGAACAGTAGATGCGCCTCGTCAAAGAAGAAGACCAGCTTGGGTTTGTCCGGATCGCCCACCTCGGGCAGCGTCTCGAACAGCTCGGAGAGCAACCAGAGCAGGAAGGTGGCGTAAAGGCGCGGCGCGCCCATCAGTTTGTCGGCGGCAAGGATGTTGATCTGCCCGCGCCCGTCGGCGCCGACATGCATAAGGTCGGCCAGTTCCAGCGCGGGCTCGCCAAAAAGCTGCGCGCCGCCCTGGTTCTCCAGCACCATCAACTGGCGCTGGATCGCGCCCACCGACTGGGTCGAGACATTGCCATAGCGCAGCGACAGCGCATCGCGGTTCTCGCCGACCCAGACCAGCAGCGCCTGCAAGTCCTTGAGATCGAGCAGCGGCATCCCCTCCTCGTCCGCGACGCGGAAGGCGATGTTCATGATGCCCTCCTGCGCCTCGCTCAGCTCCATCAGGCGGCTCAGCAGCAGTGGGCCCATCTCGGCCAAGGTGGTGCGCACTGGATGCCCCTGCTGGCCGAAAAGATCCCAGAAGGTGACGGGAAAGGCGGTGTAGGCGTAGTCGGTCAGGCCAATCGTCTGCGCACGGCTGGCAAAGGCCTCATGCAGCTTGAAATCGGCGCTCCCGGCCTCGGCGAGGCCAGAAAGGTCGCCCTTGACGTCCGAGAGGAAGACCGGAACGCCCGCAGCGGAGAATCCTTCGGCCAGGATCTGCAAGGTGACGGTCTTGCCCGTGCCCGTTGCGCCCGCGATCAGGCCGTGACGGTTGGCGTATTTCAGGCCCAGCATCTGCGCCTCGCCATAGTCCGGTCCGCCCCCACCGATGAAGATTCCGTCACTCATATTTACGCCCCCGATAGACTGCCGCGCCACAGCGCGCCGCGAGACCATACAATCTTAACCTATCGGTGCCAGTATCATTTTCATTCCGGCGCACATGTCCTCTGGGTGCCGGGGTAAATTCCTCCCTGTCAGACTGGCCGCGCCCTCGGGTGCGGCCCTTTTTATCAAAGCGCTACGTCATGATCTTCCGGCGCACGGAAGGCTCATTTTGACTGTTGACGATGATTCCCTTGTATCGTAGCGTCACGCCCAATGATTAAGTCGGCCAAGTCCGGCAGGGAGATATCGGGGAAAGGGGCCATTCGGCCCCTTTTTCTATGGCCGCGGCAAAGGCCGGATATGCGTCCCCTACCCTTGCATCGCGCGGAAATCCGCCCCTTCGTTCGCGCAAGCTGACATTTTGCCCCTGACAGCGCGCGCACGTCATGTTAGATGCGGCTGGAAACTTCAATGAAATAAGGGGACGTCATGCCCAAGTCGATTTCCATTCTGTCTTTCGCAGCAGCAGCGGCCCTCGGCCTCACCGGCGCGGCCTTTGCACAGGACACCACCGAGGAGCCTGCAGCCGAGAGCACCGCGGAGACCTCCACTGAGACCTCCACCGACGCCGCGGCCGATACGGCCACCGAGACCGGCACGGCCACCGAGGCCGATACGGATGCCGATGCGGATACCGATGCCGCTGCGCCGGCAGAAGGGGCAGCAGACGGCACCGGCAACGCCTTTTCGACTGGCACGCAGGTCACCGACGAGCAGCCCGCCGTCTACGTCAAGGAGAAGTTCGGCGATTGGAGCCTGCGCTGCTTCCGCAATGACGAGGGCGAAGATCCCTGCCAGCTTTACCAGTTGCTGCGCGAGGCAGGCGGCAATCCCATCGCCGAGTTCAGCGTCTTTCGCATCGAAGGTCAGGCGCCCGCCGTTGCCGGTGCTACCGCAATCGTTCCGCTGGTCACGCTGCTGACCGAAGAGCTAAAGCTGTCGGTCGATGGCGCCACCGCCAAGAGCTATCCCTACCGCGTCTGCACCGAAGCGGGCTGCGTTGCGCAGATGGGTCTGACCCAGGAGGATGTCGACACGTTCAAGCGCGGCGCCACCGCGCAGATCACGCTGGTCCCCGCCCAAGCGCCCGACCAAAAAGTGCGCATCGATGTGTCGCTGGCGGGCTTCACCGCAGGCTACGAGGCTGTCGGCGAATTCACCGAGTAAGCATCGACGATACATAGTATTTTGAGGGGCGTGCCGAAAGGCGCGCCCCTTTGCGTTTGGACGCTGCGGTCCGACGGCCCGGCTCCGCCGATACCAGCTATTCCGCTTGAATGCGCGCGACGAAAGTCTATCATAAAGGTAGCAAAAGGGAGGACGCCATGCCCACCATCGTCCGTTTCTACATTACCCATTGCGTGATCGGTTTCATCATCGCTGGCGCGTTCACGGCAACGCTGCTGTGGCTCAACGTCGCGAACCTGTGGCACTTGGTCAGCACATCCGACATCGGCCTCATGGCCGTCATCGTTTTCTGGGTGCTCAACGGGATCGTCTATGCCGGTGTCCAATGCGGCGTCGCGATCATGCTGATGACCGAGAAGGAGGACAAGGATGAGGGTCCCCGCACCGGCCGCACCGTGCTTGCCCGCGCTCCTGCCAAGGCGCAGGCCAAGGGTCTCTGATCCTTTGTTTCTTGAAGTGAACGCAGTCTTGGCGGTTTGCGTTTTGGCATTTGAACTTGTCACTGACATTTCCAACACAGGACCAGGAACCAGTGGCTCAGATGTCCGCTTTGAGCCTATTCTGTTGAAAAACTCTGCCACGCAAAGATCGGCCTTAGAATCTGGAACATCGCTCTAATCACGTGGCCATTGGCAAACCATGTTTCCAGAAAGGCCTTTTCGAGGGAAAGTATTCTGCTGATCCTACCCGTTGGGACGAGGCGGCGAGTTTTTCAACGAAATCAGCCCAATTTTGACATTCCTGCTTTTCGTGTCACACTCGAGTTGAAATCGTGGTAGGAGAGACAGCGTGAGCGATACTCAGACGGTCGGCCCCACTGGCAAGATGTCACTGACCGCGAAAATCATGATTGCCATGGGACTTGGCATAGTTGTCGGTGTCATATTCAATTCAATACAATCCGATTTCATAAACACGCATGTCGTTGGCGGTTTCTTTGCGATGGTGGGCAAGATGTTCGTCAACGCGCTGAAAATGCTGGTGGTACCGCTGGTGTTTTTCTCGCTGATCGGCGGGGTCACGGGCATCGGCGACATTCGGGTGCTGGGCCGTGTAGGGGGGAAGTCTTTCGGCCTCTACTTGTTCACAACGGCCTGTGCGATTGCGATGGCGATCGTACTTGCCACCATCATCGGGCCCGGCTCAGGCTTCGTGATGGAGGGTATCGACACGTCAGGCGTCGCCGGCAAAGACGCACCTGCCGTTTGGGATGTATTCGCAAACATCGTGCCGACCAACCCGATTGCGGCGTTTGCCAATGGCGATATGTTGCAGGTGATCTTCTACACGGTGATGCTTGGCGTGGCCGTCCTGATGCTGGCCGATATGTCCAAGCCCTTCATCGAGGCTTGCACCTATATGAACGAGTTGATGATGAAGATCGTCGGCATCGTGATGGCCTTCGCGCCATACGGCGTATTCTGCCTGATCGCCAAGACCTTCGCGGAACAGGGCGTGGGGCTTTTCCTTCCGGTCCTCGGCTATGTCATCACGCTGGTTGCGGCGCTAATGCTTCACTTGTTCGGGACACTGCCGCTACTGCTCAAATTGCTAAGTGGGCTGAACCCGTTCATTTTCATGAAGAAAATGCAAGCCGCACAGGTTTTTGCGTTCTCTACGGCAAGCTCGAATGCGACGATCCCGGTGACATATCGTTCGGTGACCCAGCGTGTGGGCGTCGACAAGGGTGTCGCCTCATTCTGTATTCCGTTTGGGGCCACAATCAACATGGATGGCACCGCGATTATGCAAGGGGTTGCCACGGTGTTTCTCGCGAATGTCTACGGCATTGATCTGGGGCTTGGCGGCTACATCACAGTGATCGGTATGGCCATACTGGCGTCTATCGGGACGGCGGGCGTGCCCGGCGTAGGTCTTGTGATGTTGACGATGGTTCTAAGCCAAGTGGGGCTGCCCATCGAGGGCATCGCGATCATCCTCGGGGTGGACAGGCTGATGGACATGATCCGCACGGCGGTCAACATCACCGGTGACGCAGTCGTCACCACGATCGTTGCTAAGGGTGAGGGGAAAGTCGATCTCGAGGTCTTCGGAAACCCCACAGCTGGCATCATCGACGACATGCCGCACCTGCCGCACCATGCCACTGCACCCACCTCTTGAGGGAGTTGCATCTTTTACAATACGGTGGAGGCAAAGTAGCAAATCTTTGACTGTTCAGACACACGTGTCTGAGTTTGTCCGAGTAGACCAAGCCTTCGGTGAACGCTACGAATTGCAGCTTCGTCCGCCCAGCGGATATCAGTACCTGCCACGCATCGTCGATCACAGTCGAGCCCACCTCGCAGACCAACCAGCGCCTCTACCCGGCCCGCCTCAGCGCCAAAACCGCATTCAGTCCGCCAAATGCGAAGGCATTGTTCAGTGCCACTTCGACCTTAGCCTCGCGGGCCTCGTTGGGGACGACATCGAGGGCGCATTCCGGGTCCGGCTCGTCGTAGTTGATTGTGGGCGCGATCACGCCGTCGCGCAGGGCCATGATGCAGGCCAGAAGCTCGACCGCGCCGGTGCCGCCGATCAGGTGGCCGTGCATGGATTTGGTCGAGGAAATCATCAACTTGTCCGCGTGCCGGCCAAAGACATCCGCGACGGCGGCGCATTCGGTCTTGTCATTGGCCGCCGTTCCGGTGCCATGCGCGTTGATGTAGCCGACCTCCTCGGGGTTCACCCGCGCGTCGCACATCGCGCCCGATATGGTGCGGGCCGCGCCGTCCTTGGAGGGCATGACAATGTCCGAGGCGTCCGAGGACATGGCGTATCCGACTACTTCGGCCAGGATCTCGGCGCAGCGGGCGCGTGCGTGCTCGTATTCCTCGAAGACGAAGATCCCCGCACCCTCACCCTGCACCATGCCGTTGCGGTTGGCTGAGAAGGGGCGGCATCCGTCCTTCGACATGACGCGCAAGCCCTCCCAGGCCTTGACCCCGCCAAAGCACAGCATGGACTCGGACCCGCCGGTCAGCATCACGGGGCAAAGCCCGCCATGCACCATCTGAAACGCCTGCGCCATCGCGTGATTAGAGGACGCGCAGGCGGTCGAGACGGTAAAGCTGGGCCCGCGCAGGCCCCAGGCCATCGAGACATGGCTGGCCGCCGCATTGTTCATCAGCTTGGGCACGACGAAGGGATGCACGCGGTTCTTGCCGTCCTCGTAGACCGAGCGGTAATTCTCGTCGAGGGTGGTCATGCCGCCCCCCGAATTGCCCAGAACGACGCCCGAGCGCAGCGATAACTCTTCGGTAAAATCGAGGCCCGATTGCTGGACCGCCTCGCGCGCGGCGATCAGGGTGAACTGGGTGAAGCGGTCATAGAGGGCCAGCTGCTGGCGGGTGAAATCCACCTCGGGGTCGTAATCCTTGACCTGCCCGCCGATGCGGATGGCCAGGCGCTCGACATCGCGGAACTCCAGCTCGCTGATGCCGCAGCGGCCCTCGCGCATGGCCTCCAGCGTTTCAGGGACATCCTTCCCCAGCGCGTTGATCGTACCTGCGCCGGTGATGACGACACGTTTCACGTCTGCTCTGCGATCAGCCGCTGCACCCCAGCCGCGATGGCGCCGACCGTCGAGATATCGAAATCCCCTGCCGTCGGCTCGTTCGCGTTGAAGGGCACGTTGATGTCGAACTCTTCCTCAATGGCAAATATGCTCTCGACAAGACCCAGACTGTCGACGCCCAGATCCTCGAGCGAACTGTCCAGCGTGACGTCGGACGGCTCCAGCATGGCCTGCTCGGCGATGATGGCGATCACGCGGTCCGGTATGCTCATGCCATGTCTCCTTGGACGAGTGGCCCCGATTTAGTCGCTCTGTTCGGCCTTGGAAACCGATTTCTTCAGCTGCGCGACGTCAGCCACCAGCCGGCCCAGACGCCGCAGATGTTTGTACATGTCGATATGCGCATCCATCTTCATCGCAGGGTAGCCCAGGATGACGCGGCCCGCAGGCACGTTCGAAAGGATCTTGGTGCCGCCGCCCGCGATGACGTTATCGCCGACGAAAAGGTTGTCGCCGACGCCCACCTGCCCGGCCAGCACTACGTTATTGCCGATCCGCGACGAGCCTGCGATGCCGACCAGTCCGCAAAGCAGCGTATCGGTGCCGACCACCACGTTGTGGGCCACCATGACCAGGGTATCGATCTTGGTGCGATCGCCGATGACCGTGTCGCGGATGGTGCCCCGGTCGATGGCCGCATTCGCGCCCACCTCGACATCATCGCCCAGGCGGACCGAGCCGAGGCTGTGAATACGCACATAGGATTGCGCGGCGGTATCGCCCTGATCGCCCAGTGTCTCGCGCACGGACTCGACGCCCGATTTCTCAGGCGTGACAAAGCTGAAGCCGTCGCCGCCGACAACCGCGCCGGGATTGATGATGACGCGTGCCCCGATGCGTACCCGGGCGGCAACGCGCACACCCTCGCGAATGAGGCCACCCTCGCCAATGACCGCATCCGCGCCAATCGTGACTTGCGGGCCGATGCGGGTGCCCGCGCCGATGCGCGCGCCGCGTCCGATGACCGTGAGCGGCCCGACATGCACGCCCTCGCCCAGTTCGGCACTGCCATCGATGATGGCCGAGGGGTGGATACCCTCGCCCCAACCCTCGCCCAAATCCATCATGGCGGTGAGGCCCGACATGGCATAGCGCGGGCGCGGCGCGACGATGGCCGCCTTCAGCCCCAGCGCCTGCCAATCCGCGCCCTCCCAGATCAGCGCGGCGCGCGCGCGGCCCTTGGGCAGGCCTTCGGCATATTCGGGCTTGGTCGCGAGGGCCAGATCATCCGGGCCGGCATCCGCAGGCTCGGCCAAGGCACCGACTTGGATGGACCCGTCGCCAAGGACCGTGGCCCCGAGCGATTTGGCGATTTCATCAATGGTGTAGGACATGGCGCACCCCTTGGCTTGGCGGTGCGATATCTATCCCTGAACGGCGGGCAGTGAAACCCCCGCCTTTTGCAGCGCGTCCCAGATCTTGCCGTCGCGGCCATAGATATCGTCGCGATATTGTACCGGACCTTTGGCAGGCACGGTGGCGGTGCGGTAGATGATATGCACGGGAATCTTCTGTTTCAGCGGCACCTGCGTCTGGCGGCCGGAATTCAGGATGCGGTCGAAATAGGTCTTGGGGTCGGCCTCCTGCCGGGACAGGATTTCATAGGCGAAATCGAAGGGCCGCTGCAGGCGGATGCAGCCATGGCTGAACGCGCGCACATTGCGGTTGAAGAGATCCTTGGACGGCGTGTCATGCAGGTAGATGTTATACTTGTTCGGAAACATGAACTTGACCAGCCCCAACGCATTGCGGTTCGAGGGCGGCTGCTTCAGTGCGAAAGGAAAGGTCCGGGCCGAGTAGGCGTTGAAATTGACATTGGCCCGGCTGACCTCCTGCCCACGCGAATTATAGAGCTTGAGGTGCCCAGCCGCGCCACGATTGCGCTGCATTTGCGGCAGGTATTCCTTGACCGTGATCGAGCGCGGGACGTTCCAGACCGGATTGATCTCGAGATACTCCATCTCGTCCGAAAACTCGGGGCTGCGCTGGCCCGAGGTATCCTTACCGATCACGGCGCGGGTCTCGAAGGTCAGGCTGTCGTCATCCATGATGCGCGCGGTAAAATCAGCAAGGTTGACCAGGATGTGGCGCTGTCCGCGCGGCTTGTTCAGCCAGCGCTCGCGCTCCATCGCGACATGCAGCATGGGCAGACGCTCGGAAATCGGCTTGTTGATCTCGGCCATGGTCGAGGCGCCCGCGGTGCCGTCGGCCACAAGGCCGTGCGCCGCCTGGAATTTCTGCACGGCCTGCATGATCGGGATGTCATAGGTGCCCGTCGCGGTCCGATCCAGATATCCCATCCGCATCAAACGGTTGCGCAGCACGACCACCTCGGGGCCGGATTGGCCGGGCGCCAGGGACGTCGCAGGCACTGCAGGGCCCCAACCGCCGGTCGCCAACATTCCCTCAAGCCGGGTTTTTTCGCGCAGAAGTCGCGCGTATTCGCCTGATTTCGGCGCCAGATTGCGAAAGAACCCGGCAGGTGCGCTAGCGGCAAAGCCGGTCAGAAGTTCTTCGTCGCTGCGCAGGGGCACGTCGCGCACGATATCGCTGACGACGCGCGAGGGGGTCAGAATGCCAGTGTGCATGTCATGGGCAAGGCGCAGGAAGACGCGCGACATTTCGACCTCGACCGCGCCCAGATCGCGCGGAGTGCGCGCGGCACGCATCATCGCAAGAAGGCCCGGCGCATCATAACGGCTGGCCGGCAGACCATGCGCGGACGCTTCGTCAATTGCCTGCAGCAGCGCCTGACGGCGCGCGCGGCCGGTCTCGTCCTGGAGGGTCCAGATCGCCTCGAATCCGCTGGCGCGGTAATGCGCTGCCAATCCGTCCTCGCGCGCGGCGCCTTCCGCCACCGCCTGCTTGAACGCGGTCACGCCCGCCATCGCCGCGGGCGGCGCGGCAAGGATCATCAGCGCCGCGATTGTCGGCAGCATCGCACGCCGCGCGCCCGGCACGCGGCGCGAATCCCTGCGGGGCGTGATCTGGAAAAAGGCGGCAATGGTCATGTAGTCCCCCGACACTCGGTAATTACAGCAGCATCCCCCAATCAGCCGGGCCGCCGGGCGATTGTCTACCCATTTTTCCGTGATCGTGCCAAAGCTTGGCTGTTTGCGGCGCAAACGCATCAGCCCATTGCAACCGGGTGACGCCCACGTGGAAATGCGCGGAAATGTGCCGAAATACATTGCCAAAATAAAAATCGGGAACCTTCATCTTGGTTAGCGATTCTTAATATGCCATAGCTACAAATGCATCTGGGGGAAGATGAAACGCCCGCGCCAAGCGGGGTATAATTTGAAGCGACGGACAGGCAAATCAATGACCGATTCCAGAACGACCAGCCTGTCGCGGCGTGCGCTTTTGGGCGCGTTCGCGGCATCCGCACTCGTTGCGGCCCCATCTTATGGCAACGCTTTCGGACTTCTGCGCGGCGCCGGCGATATTCGCCGCCTGCGCATGTCCTCGCCCCGCACGGGCGAGAAGATAGACACGATCTATTGGATCGAAGGCGAATACATTCGTGACGCCGTGAACGAAATCTCGGCCTTCATGCGCGACTGGCGCACGAACGACATCAAGGGCATCGATGTACGCACGGTAGATATCATGGCCGCCGCGCACAATCTGCTGGACACGTCCGAGCCCTACACGCTCCTGTCGGGTTACCGCAGCCCCAAGACGAACGCGATGTTGCGCAGCCGCTCCGGCGGGGTCGCCAAGAACTCGCTCCATCTCAAGGGTCAGGCCGCCGATCTG
Organism: Roseovarius roseus; assembly: GCF_043355935.2. Taxonomy (NCBI): domain Bacteria; kingdom Pseudomonadati; phylum Pseudomonadota; class Alphaproteobacteria; order Rhodobacterales; family Roseobacteraceae; genus Roseovarius; species Roseovarius roseus. The sequence goes on from NZ_JBHFPE020000001.1 coordinate 694,819, forward strand.
CGGCTCGGCTCGCGCTCGGTCGGCCAGATGAGCAAGGCGGCCATGGCCTGCCGCGCAGGCGGTGTGGGCCGCTACTCGCGCTCGAATTTCGTGCATATGGATTGCGGTACGGTGCGCAGCTGGGGCGGCTGATACGCCCCCTCGCTCAGTCCTCAGGTTCCGCGTTTTCACCTTGAATCTCGCCCGCGTCCGGTGCTACCAGATCAGGTGTGGCGGGTATGGTGAAAAGGTATCACGGCAGCTTCCCAAGCTTTAGTTACGGGTTCGATTCCCGTTACCCGCTCCATCCCGGCCACTGACGCGCAGGCGCATCCGATGCAGCGATGGACATGACACGGCGATCCTCATGAGCCGGACCGCACGCGCCGCGACCACCCTCGTCCTTCTCGCGCTTGGCACCCTTGCTGCATTCGTGGCAAAGGCGCTGTCGACGCCGCTGCCCTTCATGCTTGGCCCCCTCATTGCAGTTGGCGCTATCGCCTGCAGCCGAGCCGCGCGATTTTTGCCGACGGGTTATCGATTTCCGCAGCCTTTGCGCGAAAGTTTCATCGCGATGATCGGGCTGATGATCGGTGCGCAGGTCGCGCCCGATCTGTTCCGTAACGCGCCTGGCCTCATGCTCAGCATCGGCGCGCTGACCGCGTTTGTTCTTCTGGCACTGGGGAGCAACTACCTTCTTTTTCGCCGCATCGGCGGGTTTGACCGCCCCACCGCCTTCTTCGCCGCGGCCCCCGGCGGCCTTTACGAGAGCATCGCACTGGGGGAGGCTGCGGGCGCGGATCTGCCGCGACTGATGACCCAGCAATTCCTGCGCATCATCGTTGTCGTCACCGTCCTGCCCTTTGGCATGTCTCTGTATCTGGGCGCGCCGGTGGGCAGTGCGGCAGGCGTCAGCATGGCCCAGGGCCCCGTGCCGTGGAGCGCCCTGCCCCTGCTGGCCCTCGCCGGTCTGGTCGGCTGGGCCCTGGGGCGCGCCGCGCGGCTGCCCGCGCCGCAGCTGACCGGTCCGCTGGTTGTCGCGGCGGTGCTGAACCTGACGGGGCTGGTGCATCTGGATGTGCCGCCCTGGCTGGTGAATGTTGCGCAGGTCGTGATCGGAACCGCGCTCGGCACCCGGTTCGCGGGCATCGGGCGCGGCCTGATCCTGCGCGGCGCGGGGCTGGCCGTCGTATCGGTGGGCGGTATGCTGCTACTCGCGGCGGGGATCGCCGCGCTGCTCAGGCCCTTCTTGGGCGAGGCGTTCGACACGCTTTTGATCAGCTTCGCCCCGGGCGGCGTGACCGAAATGGGCCTGATCGCGCTCAGCATGGCCGCGAACCCCGCTTTCGTCACGATGCATCACATTCTGCGCATCCTGATCACGGTCGTCGCGGTGACCGCGTTGGGTCCGCGGCTGCGCGCCAAGAGCTGAAGCGCGCGCGTCAGCCGGCCTTTTCTTCCAGCGTCAGCCACTCTTCCTCGGCCTTGGCCAGCGCCTTTTGCCGCGCGGTCAGCGCCTCGGTCGCCTTGCGGAATTTCACCGGCTCGCGCGTGAACAAATCGGGGTCGGCCATCAGCCCTTCGAGCTTGCCGATCTCGGCTTCGAGCCGCGTGATCACGTCAGGCAATTCGGCCAGCCGGTGCTTCTCGGTAAAGCTGAGCTTGGTGGGATTTTCCTTTGGCGTCGGGGTATTACCCTTGTCTTTTGATGTGTCCTTGGGTGCAGGGCTGGCCGAGGCCGCCCATTCGGGCTGGCGCTGAGCCTGATAATCGGACCAGCCGCCCGCATAGGCGGTGGCGCGGCCATTGCCTTCCATCGCAATGGTGGTTGTGGCGATGCGGTCCAGAAAATCGCGGTCGTGGCTGACGAGAATGATCGTGCCATCGTAGTCGTCCAAGAGCTCCTGAAGCAGGTCCAGCGTCTCGATATCCAGATCGTTCGTCGGCTCGTCCAGCACCAGAAGGTTCGATTCGCGGGCCATCAGCTTGGCCAGCAGCAGCCGTGCCTTCTCCCCGCCCGAGAGTGAGCGCACCGGCGCGCGCGCCTGCGCCTCGTCAAAGAGGAATTCCTTGAGATAGCCGATCACATGGCGCGGCGATCCGCGCACGAGGATCTGATCGGCCTTGCCCGATACGCGCATCTCGGGATCGCCGGTCAACGAATCCCACAGGCTCATCTCGGGGTCGAGCTGCGCGCGGGCCTGGTCGAACACGGCGGGCATGAGGTTGGTCCCAAGGCTGACGGTGCCGCTATCGGGCGCCTCCTGCCCCAAAAGCATGTTCAGCAACGTCGTCTTGCCCACGCCGTTCGGCCCAACCAGCGCGATCCGGTCGCCCCGCAGCACCCTCAGCGAGAAGTCCTGCAGGATCACCTTGTCGTCGTAAGCCTTTGATATTCCTTCCGCCTCAATCACCTTCTTGCCGGATTTCGGCCCGGCCTCCAGCGCCATGGCGGCGGCGCCCTGACGCTTGATCTGACTGCTGCGCTCGGCCCGCAAATCCTGCAACGCACGCACGCGGCCCTGGTTGCGCTTGCGCCGGGCGCTGATGCCCTCGACGGCCCAACGGGCCTCCGACTTGATCTTGCGGTTCAGCTTGTGGCGCTGCTGATCCTCGTCTTCCCAAACCTTGTCGCGCCATTCCTCGAAATGGGTAAACCCCTTTTCCTGCCGGCGCACCATTCCCCTGTCGATCCAGAGGGTTGCGCGCGTCAGCTCACGCAGAAATGCGCGGTCGTGGCTGATCAGGACATAGCCGGTGCGCGTCTCTTTCAGCGTATTCTCCAACCAGGCGATCGCCTCGATATCCAGATGATTCGTCGGCTCGTCCAGCAGCATCAGCTCGGGCGCTTCGGCCATCAGCTTGGCCAGCGCGGCGCGGCGCCGTTCGCCGCCCGAGGCGGTCTCGACCGGGCGGGCGGGATCGAATTTCAGGCCCTCACCGGCCATCTCCACGCGGTAATGCTCGGCCGGGTCCAACTGACTGGCGGCGAAATCGCCCAGCGTGGCAAAGCCGGACATGTCCGGGTCCTGCTCCATGTAGCCGACCGAGGCGGCGGGGGCGACGACGCGCGTGCCCGCGTCCGGCTCGACCAGGCCCGCCATCACCTTCATCAGGGTGGATTTGCCCGATCCGTTGCGGCCGACCAGCGCCACCCGGTCACCCGGCTGGACGACAAGCGAGAGGTCGGCAAAGACGGGATCGCCCCCGAAGGTGAGGGAGATATCGGAAAGCTGTAAAAGAGGGGGACGTGCTGCCATGGCGCCCGCTACCGTGCCGCGCGGTCGCCGTCAAGCGTGCTGCGCAGGCGGCGCTTGCGCGCCTCGGGGATGCGGGCGATCTCGAGCCCCGTAAAGACGTGGATCGTGTTCATTGCCGGATCGATCACCGCGTGGTCGCTGACCCAGCCGCCCATGCCCAGATAACTGCGCAAGAGCGGCGGCATCATCGCCCGCGCGGCAGCGGGATCCGTGACCTCGCCCGCCAGCGGCACGGCGTTTGCGGTGCGGCGCTGCGGCCTCCATGCGGGCGGGGCAAGGTGATGCGCGGCCAGCGCGGCAAAGGCCTGGCGATAGGGGGCGGGATCGGTGCCGAGAAAGGAGGTGCAACCGATCAGCAGCGCAACACCCTTGTCATCGACATGGGCGGTGATCTGGCCCCAGGCGGCGCGCAGGATGTCGGGATCGCGCGCGGCGGGATCGACGCAGAACCGGCCAAGCTCGGTGATGCGTCCTGGATAGCCGGCCAGCGCAGTTAGATCATAGAACTGAGCGGCATAGCTGCGGGTGATGTCGGCGCCCGCCAGCGGCATGAGGCGGAAACCCGCGACAAGCCGCCCCTCGCGCCGATCCTCGACCACGATATGCGTGCACTGCGCGTCGAACGCATCGCTATCGGCGCGGGTGAGGCCGAAAGCCCGCGTGCGCAATGCCTGCACCGCCGCCAGATCGCCCGGCCCTGCGGCGGGCCGCGCGATGTAGCGGCGCCCGGATGAAGGGGCGATCACAGGCGCACCCCCGGCCCCGTCGCCCTAGAAGAAGTCAGCCGGGTTGATGTTGCCGATATTGCCCAGCATCTGCTGCAGGAAGCCTTTGCCCTGCACGCTCGAATCCGTAACGCGGCGCGAGAGCGGCACGATACTGCCGTCACGCAAATCGAAGCGCTCGATATTCGAAACCACTCCCTGCTGATCAAAGCTGATCGCCAGAACCTGACGGTCGATCACCTCGGGGCGCAGCATGCCGTAATGTTTGACGCGGCTGCGTACATAGTAATAGTCGCCGCCCGACAGCATCCCCGAGGCCGAGGGCGCACCGATCACGTCATCGACGGTTGCGCGCGTGTCGACGCCGGGCGCCAGTTGCGCCAGATCCTCGTCAGGGGGCACATAGCCATGATTCTGATAAGTCGCGGTGCAGCCCGCAACGGCACCAAAGCCGACAAGGGCAAGCACCATGGCGCAGGCTTTCAGCGAAAAATGGGTTCCGAACATGACTGCCCTCTTGCATCCCGGCCCGCCGGGCCTTTTATCCCGCTTACAACACTCCATACCCGAGGTTCAAGAAAGGAAGCGTTTCGCGCCATGGCAAAGCTGCTGAAAGATCCCGTCGCGCTGCGCGTGGCCGAACTGCCCAAGGGCACCACGCTCAGCTTCGATATCGTGCCGGATGCACAGATGCGCGCCGCGATGGCCGAGGAACTGGGCGTGATTGCCCTGCGCAAGCTGACCTTTCGGGGCACGCTGGCGCCGCTGGGCCGGCGCGACTGGCAACTGAAGGCGGATCTGGGTGCGACCGCGCAGCAGGAATGCGTGGCCACGCTGGAGCCGGTGACGACCCGCGTCGATTCCAAGGTAGAGCGCCGCTTTCTCACCGATATGCCGCACCCCGAAGAGCTGGCCCCGACACCGGATGACGGCGTGGAGATGCCCGAGGACGATACCGAAGAGCCGCTGGGCGACGTGATCGACCTCGCGCGCGTGCTGATCGAGGCGGTGGCGCTGGCCCTGCCCGATTATCCGCGCAAGGACGGCATCGAGCCCACGGCCGCCATCGCCGCCCCTCCGGGCCAGGCGCCGCTGGACGATGATGCGGTCAAACCCTTTGCCGGTCTGGCCGCGCTTCGGGCCCAGATGAAGGATGACAAGTAGCCGCGTCTGACGTGCGAGAATTCGCTTGCAGATGTTGCAATTCGCTGTATTTTCGCGCTCTCACAGGATTTGGGGGTTGAACCGGCGCCCCAAGGCGGACTATGTGCCGCGGAACCTCATGGAAACAGGGCCGAACCGGCCCACAGGAATCGGGATCGCGACATGGCCGTCCAGCAGAACAAAGTATCGAAATCGCGCCGCAACAATCGCCGCGCACATGACGCCCTCTCGGGCGCCAACCCCAATGAATGCCCCAATTGCGGCGAGCTGAAGCGCCCGCATCACGTCTGCTCGGCCTGTGGCCATTATGCAGACCGTGAAGTCGTCGCGCTGGCGGACGAGGTCGATCTGGACGAAGACGCGGCCTGAGCTGCGCCTGCTCCCGACCCTGCCGCGCCTGATCATTATTGAGGACGAACCGCCTGAATGACTGCGCGTCCAGACACTGGGCCGGCCCATGCCGGTCAGGCCGGCGCATCGCAGACCGGCGCATCATCAGGCTCAGCGCCGGATGTGACCGCCGAACCTGATGCCGGGGCGTTGAAACGCGGCAAAGCGCCCTTCAAGGGCAAGACGGTCATCTCCGTAGACGCAATGGGCGGCGATATGGGCCCTGCGACGGTTGTCGCGGGCATCGCCGCCAGCGCGCGCAAGAACCCCGACATCGCGTTCATCCTGCACGGCCCCGCCGGCGAGCTTGAGCCGCTTGTGGCCAAGCATCGCGGCCTTGCCGATTGCTGCATCATCCGCGACGCCACCGGCGTCGTCACGATGGAGGACAAGCCCGGCCATGTGGCCCGTCACGGCAAGGATACCTCGATGTGGTCCGCGCTGGAATCGGTGCGCGCGGGCGAGGCGACGGTCTGTGTCAGCTGCGGCAATACCGGCGCGCTGATGCTGATGTCGGTGCTGCGCCTGCGCCGCCTGCCCGGCATCTATCGCCCCGCCATCGCCGTCATGTGGCCCTCGCGCAATCCGCAGGGTTTCAACCTGCTGATGGATGGCGGCGCCGATATCAGCGCCGATGCCAAGGATCTCATGCAATATGCGCTGATGGGCGCGTCTTATGCGCGCAATGGCCTTAACGTGGCGCGTCCGCGCATCGGCCTGCTGAATGTCGGCACCGAGGAGCATAAGGGCCGGTCCGAGCTGCGCGAGGCGCACGAGTTGATCCGCGCCCACGCACGCGGTGCCGATTTCGACTTTGTCGGTTTTGTCGAGGGGCGCGATCTGCCCGGCGATATCTGCGATGTCATCGTGACCGATGGGTTTACCGGCAACGTCGCCCTGAAAACAGGCGAGGGTACCGCCACGCTGATCGCCGACGAGCTGCGCGAGGCTTTCCGGTATTCTTGGCTGTCACGCATCGCCTCGGTCCTTGCCTACCCGTCGCTGCGCCGCCTGAAAAAGCGTATCGACCCGCGGCGCGTCAATGGGGGCGTTTTCCTGGGCCTCAACGGGACGGTCGTCAAATCCCACGGCGCTGCCGATGCCACCGGCGTTTCGGCCGCGGTCAAGCTGGCCTTTCAACTGGCGCAAACCGGCTTTTCAGAGAAGCTGGCCTCGCGCGTTGCCTCGGCCGCCCTGCCCGCCCAAGACGATTCCGATGACGAAGCCACAACGGAGAAATCCCAATGACCCGCCGCGCTGTCGCTCTCGGGATCGGGCATTACCTGCCTGACCGCATCGTGCCGAACTCTCATTTCGAGAAGCTGGTGGACACCAGCGACGAGTGGATCCGCACGCGCTCGGGGATCGAGCGGCGCCATTTCGCCGCCGAGGGCCAGACCACCTCTGACCTTGCCGTGCGCGCGGCGCGGGCGGCGCTGGAAAATGCAGGCATCGGCATTGACGAGATCGACGGCATCATCGTCGCCACCTCGACCCCTGACCTCACCTTTCCCTCGGTCGGCACCATGGTGCAGGCCGAGTTGGGCATGACGCACGGGTTTGCCTTCGACGTGCAGGCTGTCTGCGCGGGTTTCATTTATGCGCTTTGCAATGCCAATGCGATGATCGTCTCGGGCCAGGCCGACCGCCTTCTGGTGATCGGCGCCGAGACATTCAGCCGTATCATGGACTGGACCGACCGCAGCACCTGCGTGCTTTTCGGCGACGGCGCCGGCGCGCTGATCCTCGGGGCCGAGGACGGAGCGGGCACCTCGGATGATCGCGGCATTCTGGCGACCGACCTCAATTCCGACGGGCGCTATCGCGACATGCTCTATGTCGATGGCGGCGTCTCGAGCACCGGCACGTCGGGCAAGGTGCGCATGCAGGGCAATCCCCTGTTCCGCCAGGCGGTGGACAAGTTGGCCTCGACCGCCGAGGCGGCCCTGACCAAGACCGGGGTTACGGCCGCAGATGTCGATTGGATCGTGCCGCATCAGGCCAATATCCGCATCATCCAGGGCACCGCCAAGAAGATGGGCGTGCCGATGGATCATGTGATCCTGACGGTCCAGGACCACGGCAATACCTCCGCCGCATCTATCCCGTTGGCCCTGTCGGTCGGCGTCGCGGATGGCCGGCTAAAGCGCGGTGATCTGATTCTCAGCGAGGCCATCGGTGGCGGTCTGGCATGGGGCGCGGTGGCTCTGCGCTGGTAGATCTGCCCCCGGCGGTCTTCGGCGGCACAAATCCCGCTTAAACAGCCCCTTGCAAGCCATTGTAATTGACTCGCAAATTTCTTCGCCCCTATTGTTGCTGAAATTGCGTATGGGGGATGGCGATGAGTGACAAGACTTTGACGCGGATGGACCTGAGCGAAGCGATTTTCCGTGAGGTCGGCCTGTCCCGAAACGATTCATCTCAATTAGTTGAAAGCGTGCTCGAACATATGTCGGATGCGCTGGTGCGCGGCGAACAGGTGAAAATCTCGTCCTTCGGCACATTTTCCGTACGCGAAAAATCGGCCCGCGTCGGGCGCAATCCGAAGACCGGAGAAGAAGTCCCGATCAATCCGCGCCGCGTCCTCAGCTTTCGTCCTTCGCATCTGATGAAGGATCGCGTGGCGGCCGGGAACAAGCGCTGATCATGTCCAAATCCGCGGACGCCTTTCGCACCATCAGCGAAGTCGCAGACTGGCTGGGCATTCCCGCTCATGTGCTGCGCTTCTGGGAGAGCAAGTTCACCCAGGTGAAGCCGGTCAAGCGCGCCGGCGGGCGGCGCTATTACCGCCCTGCCGACATGCAACTGCTTGGCGGCATTCGTAAATTGCTGCATGACGACGGCATGACCATCAAGGGCGTGCAAAAGGTGATGCGCGATCAGGGCGTGCGCCACGTGGCGTCTCTCTCGCCGCCACTCGACGCCGATCTGGAAGGCACCGTTGCCGATATCGCGCTCGACGTGCCCGAGGCCGAAGAAGAGCCGCGCGGTCAGGTTGTGAGCTTTGAACGGCCCGCCGGTAGCCAGCCGCAGGACGAGACGCCTGCAGACGAAGACGCTGCCGAGGTGACCAGCGTGGAAGCGTCAGCCGAGGATATCGCTGAAGCAGAGGCCGCCGCGGATGGCAAGGCCGTTGAGGCGGGTGCCGATACTGCCGAGGCGGACCAGACCGAAAGCGTAATCGATGAGACCACGCCGGAGGACAGCTCCGCTTCGCAGGCCGCGCCGCCCGACCAAACTGCCACGGACAGCCCTGCACCGGCGGAGATGGCCGCGGACGAGACTGCCGATTCGGGTGACCCGACGCCCGAGGCAGAGGCGGGCCAATCCGCTCCTGCGCCCGCGCCCGAGCGCCAGAGCATCCCCCCCGTCGACACGCCCGATGATCCGCCCGACACCATGCCTGCGCCGGCCTCGATCATCGGACAGCTCGCCGGGCGTGGCCGCGTCACCGCTGCGGAGGTCGTTGAATATGCCGATATCGCCAACCGGCTCGCCGATCTGCGGCAGCGCATGGGCGATGGGCGCAGTTCATCCTGAGGCGATAACGAAAAATCGGATTTAGCCCTTGTCGCCGCCGCCAAAACAGGTAAGAAAGCGCCATCGTCGGGCTATGGCGCAGCCTGGTAGCGCGTCCGTCTGGGGGACGGAAGGTCGCAGGTTCGAGTCCTGCTAGCCCGACCATTACCACCCTTCCCCAGCATCCTTTCACGCACTGCCAGATCGTTTTTCCAAACAATTGCATCGGGCCGCCAACGCGGGTAGTTAAGCCCAAGTGTGATAGGGGCATAGCGATGACCGGGGTTCTCTCCAGCCAGGAATTAGAAGGTCTGATCGCGGACGGCGCCATTACCGCCACACCGCCCGTGCGCCCCGAGCAGATTCAGCCCGCCAGCATTGACCTGCGCCTTGGCACCGTGGCCTATCGCGTCAGGGCCTCGTTTCTGGCCGGTCACGGCCGCCGCGTCGCGGATCGGCTTGCCGAGTTTGAAATGCACCGCATCGATCTGACTGCCGGCGCCGTGCTGGAAAAGGGCTGCGTCTACGTGGTGCCGCTGATGGAATCGCTGGCTCTGCCCGAGGGCGTTCAGGCCACCGCCAATGCCAAATCCTCAACGGGCCGGCTGGACCTGCTAACGCGGGCCATCACGGATGGCGGCGCAGAATTCGATCGGATCCCGGCGGGCTATACCGGGCCTCTTTATGCCGAGATCTGCCCACGCTCTTTTTCCGTGCTGGTGCGGCCTGGGATGCGCCTCAACCAGATCCGCTTCAGCGATGGCGGCGCCGCGCTGACGGATGCAGAGCTGACGGCGCTCCATGCGTCGGACAAGCTGGTCGATAGCGATCCGGTCATTGATGACGGCCTCGGGTTTTCGGTCGACTTGCGGCCTGCCGCCGGCACGCTGGTCGGCTACCGGGCCAAGCCGCATACGGGTGTGATCGACCTCGACAATATCGGCCATTACCCGCCCGACGAGTTCTGGGAGGAAATCCATTCGGGTCACGGCCAGATCATTCTCGATCCCGGCGCGTTCTATATCCTCGTCAGCCGCGAGGCGGTGCACATCCCGCCCGACTACGCCGCCGAGATGGCGCCCTACCTTGCCATGGTTGGGGAGTTTCGCGTGCATTATGCCGGGTTCTTCGACCCCGGCTTTGGCCACGATGCGGCGGGCGGCACAGGCTCACGCGGAGTGCTTGAGGTACGCTGCCACGAGGCGCCGTTTGTTCTGGAGCATGGCCAGATCGTTGGCCGCCTGATCTATGAGCGGATGAGCCAAAGGCCTGCCACACTCTACGGCGCCGGACTCAAGTCCAATTACCAAGGCCAAGGCCTTAAGCTATCCAAACATTTCAAGGCCGTATAGATCCTACTAAATGCAGTGAATGAACTACATCCGCCCCATGCGGCGCGCAATCTTCATCGTGCTGCGGGCACGTTTCTGCGTCTCTGACGCATTGGGTGATCGCCCGGCATCCTTGCCCTTGGACATCCGTTTGCCCATCGCGCCGATACCGGCGTCCATGCCGGACCGCATCAGGCGGCGCATGATCATGCGCATCGCCATGGAGATCAGTTGATTGGCGTTCATGGCGCCCTCCTGCTTTTCCTCGTGATAGCAACATAGCATCGAATAGTGCAGATTTCAGGGCACCGGGCGCTTATTCTTCAAAAAGCTCGCTCTGATCGCCCTCGTCCAGCGGGCCTTCATCCTCGTCCTCGCCCTCACCGGCGGATGCGCCCGGCATCGACATGGGTGGCAGGCGGCTATCCAATAGGCCTGCGGCCCGCAACTCCTTGAGGCCGGGCAGATCGCGGGCGCTTTCCAACCCGAAATGGCCCAGAAAGGTATCTGTCACCACGAAAGTCACCGGCCGGCCCGGCGTCATGCGGCGCCGGCCAAACCGGATCCACTCCAGCTCGAGCAGTTGATCGACGGTCCCGCGACTGACCGAGACGCCGCGAATTTCCTCGATCTCGGCACGGGTGACGGGCTGCTGGTAGGCGATGATCGCCAGCGTCTCGATCGCGGCGCGGCTCAGCTTGCGGGTCTCCACCGTCTCGCGTTCCATCAGGAAGCCCAGATCGGGCGCCGTACGCATGACATAGCCGTCGCCCACCCGCATCAGCTGAACCCCGCGCCCCTCGTAGCGCTTGCGCAGATGCACCAGCGCCTCGGCGGGATCGCTGCCATGGGGCAGACGCGCCTCCAGCTCGCGAACGCCGACAGGGTCGGACGCGGCAAAGAGGATCGCCTCGACCATGCGCTCCTGCTCACCCATGGGCGGGGCGGCAAAAAGGCTTTCGCCGGTGTCATCAATATCTTCAGCCACGCTTCTCATCCCGTTTTCGCAACTCGATAGGCCCGAAGACCTCGCCCTGCCGCAGCTCGACACGGCCCTCCTTGGCCAGCTCCAGCGACGCCGCAAAGGTAGAGGCCATGGCCGAGCGGCGCCGAGCGGGATCGGTGCCGAACCCTTCGGGCAGATAGGTCGAGATGTCAGTCCAGTCACCCCCAAACCCGATCAGCCCGCGCATGCGGTCCAGCGCCTGTTCAAGCGAAAAGATCGCCTCCCGGTCCATCGCATAGGGGCGGAATTCATCGCGGGTGCGAGTGCGGGCATAGCCCTGCATCAGGTCCAAAAGCGTCGCTGTGTAGCGCACGCTACGTCTGCGCGTGACCTCTTCGGGCCGGCCGCGCGCAAAGAAATCGCGTCCCAACTGGCCTCGCGCCATAAGCCGGGCAGCGACATCGCGCATCGCCTGCAAACGCTCCAGTTGGAATGCCAGATGAGCGGCCAGATCCTCGCCCGAGGGGCCATCTTCTTCGGGATCTGGCGGCAGCAGCAGCCGGGACTTCAGAAAGGCGAGCCATGCGGCCATGACAAGGTAATCGGCGGCCAGCTCCAACCGCAGCTGGCGGGCCTTCTCGACAAATTCAAGATATTGGCGCGCGAGTTGGAGAACTGAAATCTTGCGCAAGTCCACCTTCTGCGTACGGCTGAGCGTCAGCAGCAGGTCGAGCGGCCCTTCGAAGCCGTCGACATCGACGATCAGTGCCTCGGCAGCCTGCCGTTCGGCAACGCTGTCGCGCTGCGCCTCCCAATCGTCATCCGCCATATGCAACGCCGCCGCTCATGGCGGACAGCTTTGCCTCCAGCGCGGAAATGTCAACCTCCGTGGGCGTACGGCGCGCGGTTAGCGCCGCCTCGGCACGGGCCTGTCCGGCGTCATCAAGGCGCCCCGCGGCCTCCGCCACGGCGCGGCGGTCCTCCAGCGAGGCATTGCACAAAAGCACGACATCGCAGCCTGCGTTGAGCGAGGCGCGGGTGATCTCGGTCAGGCTGCCGCTGAGCGCCTTCATCGAGATATCGTCGGTCATGATCAGCCCATCAAAGCCGATCTCCTCGCGGATGAGGTGCATCATGCGGGGCGAAATGGTGGCGGGCAGGTCGTCAATGGCCGCGTAGACCAGATGCGCGGTCATACCCATCGGCAAGTCGTTCAGCGCCTTGAAAGGAGCGAAATCGGAGGCCTTTAGCGCGTCGAGACCCGCCTCGACAACAGGCAGGTCCAGATGGCTGTCGGCCTGTGCGCGGCCATGACCGGGGATGTGCTTGAGCACCGGCAGCACGCCGCCATCCAAAAGGCCGTCGGCCACCGCGCGGCCCAGCTCAGCCACGCGCGCGGGATCAGTGCCATAGCAGCGATCGCGCAAGAAATCATGGGTTTGCGGGCCGGCCACATCGACGAGGGGTGCGCAATTGCTGTCAATGCCAAGCGCATGCAACTCGTGCGCGATCAGGCGATAGCGCAGATACATGACCTCACGCGCGTCTTCGCCCGCCGCCTCAACCTGAGGCAGCGGTGCGGGCCAGTCACGCCAGAGCGGCGCGCGCAGACGCTGCACACGCCCGCCCTCCTGATCGATGGTGATCGGCGCGTCCCGTCCCACCGCATCGCGCATCTCGGCGCAAAGGGCGCGCACCTGATCCGCGCTCTCTATATTGCGGCGGAAAAGGATGAAGCCGAACGGGTCCGCCTTTGCGAAGAAGCGTTTTTCCTCTGCGCTGAGACGTGTGCCCGTCGCATCAAGGATGGTGGCGCCAAAATGGGTCATGCGAATTGCCTGAATTTAAGTTTAGCGGGTAACCACCGGGATACACTCGGCCTTTTCCGCAACCAGAGCCGAGCAAAACCGGCGCGCATCGGCCAGATCCTCGAAGCCCATGGCGCGCAGGCGGTAGAAGGTCCGCCCGCCGCTTGTCGCGCGCTGAATGACGCGGTCCTTGCCCTCAAGATATTCCTCGAAGCGCGCATCGAGCCTCTGCCACTCTTCGCGGGCGATCTCTTCGCTGGAAAATGCGCCGAGTTGCGCCAGCCTTGTGCCGATGGTGATGCTCTCGGGGTCGATATCGCGGGCCTCGGCATCGGGGGCCGATGCGGCGACGACCTGGCGGATATTGCTCAGATCGGCCGGGCGGGCCTTCGGGCGCAGCGATGCGGTCGTGGCGCCAGTATTCTGCTCTTCGCCAGCCTCTTCGGCCACTTCGGCTTCGGCGGGCTCGGCCTCGCTCAGCGGCTCCATCGGGGTGATGCCCTCGCTGATCGCTTCGGCCAGCGCCAGCATTTCATCCGTGCCGCCCTCGTCCGTCGCCTCGGGTGTGGACTCAGCCGGTTCCGCTGTCGCCTCGGGTGCTTCTTCGGCCTTCGGCTCGGGTGTCTGGACCTCGGCTTGCTGCACCCGTGCGGGCGCGTCATCCTCGGTCAGGTCCAGCGGCGCGGGGGCGAGGATCAGCTCGTCCGGGGCCTTGCCCGCCGTGCCCACGGCAGCAACGTCGTTGACGGAAAGCCCTTGGTTCTGCGCCTGGCGTCCGCCCGGATCCTCGGGCTGCACGCGGATCGGCCCTTCGGCGGCGCGGATGACCGGCACGCCGCTGACGTCGCGCACGAGCAGCTTGTAGCCCCAGACCCCAAGGCCGATGACCAGCGCGACCGAGACTATGGACCCAACCGCGTAGGTCGCGCGTGTCAGCGCGCCGGGCGCTTGCGGCTCATCCTCCCAGCGGGGCGCGGTCTGCGCATTGTGATACGCGCCGTCAGACGCATTGCCATTATGGCCGCGCGGGGTCTCGTGTGCATTATGATCTGCCATGTTCCGCCTCTTGCCCGCCCGGCGGGACATGGCCAGCCGAGGGAATGAATTCTGCCTCATTGCCCCCGGCGGCGCGCGATTTTTATCGCATCTCTTCTGCCGGAGTGACGCCCAAGATACCCAAACCTGCGGAAATGACAACGCTTGCGGCCTTGGCCAGCGCGATTTTCGCCTGACTTGTGGCTGGATCGCCCTCCTGGATGAATCGCAGCTCAGGCACGTCATGGCCCCGGTTCCAGAGCGCATGCAGATCGGACGCCAGATCATAGAGGTAGAAGGCCACGCGGTGCGGCTCGCCGGTGCGACCTGCGATCTCGACCAGGCGCGGCCACTCGGCGATCTTGCGCGCCAGCGCCAGTTCGGCCTCGTGGGCGATCAGGTTCAGATCCGCGCCGTTCAGGGCCGCATCCGACACGTCGATGCCCGCCGCCTCGGCCTTGCGCAGAACCGAGCAAACGCGCGCATGGGCGTATTGCACGTAAAAGACCGGATTGTCCTTGGACTGCTCGAGCACCTTGTCAAAATCGAAATCGAGCGGCGCATCGTTCTTGCGCGTCAGCATGACAAAGCGGGTCACGTCCGCGCCGACCAGTTCGACCACGTCGCGCAGGGTGACGAACGTCCCTGCCCGCTTGGACATCTTGAAAGGCTCGCCGTTCTTGTAGAGCTTGACCAGCTGCGTCAGCTTGATGTCGAGCGGCACGCGGCCATCCGAAAGCGCCGAGACGGCCGCCTTCATGCGTTTGACATAGCCCCCATGATCGGCGCCGAAGACGTCGATCAGCATGTCAAAGCCGCGCGTGACCTTGTCGTAGTGATAGGCGATATCGGGCGCAAAATAGGTCCAGGCGCCGTCAGACTTCTTGACGGGCCGGTCCACATCGTCGCCATGCGCGGTCGAGCGGAAGAGCGTTTGTTCGCGCGGCTCCCAATCCTCGGGCATCTTGCCCTTGGGCGGCTCCAGAACGCCCTCATAGATCAGGCCCTTTTCGTCGAGCGACGCAATTGCCTTCTCGATCAGGCCAGTACCGTAGAAGGATTTTTCGGAGCTGAACTTGTCCATCTCGACACCGAGCGATTTCAGATCGGCGCGGATCAGATCCATCATCGCGTCTGTCGCAAATTCGCGCAGCTCGGCCAGCCAGACCTCTTCGGGCTGATCGACCCAGGCATCGCCGACCTTGGCCTTAAGCTGTTCACCCGTCTCGATCAGGTAGTCGCCGGGATAGGTGCCATCGGGGAAATCGACGGCGCGGCCATGCGCCTCAAGATAGCGCAGGTAGACGGACCGCGCGAGTGTATCGACCTGCCCGCCGCCGTCGTTGATGTAATACTCGCGCGTAACGTCGTAGCCGCAGAAATCCAGCAGGCTCGCCAGCGCATCGCCAAAGACCGCGCCGCGGGTGTGGCCCACATGCAAGGGGCCGGTGGGGTTGGCGCTGACATATTCGACATTGACGCGCACGCCCCGCCCCATCGCGGAGCGGCCGAAATCATCGCCCTCGGTCAACACCGCGCGCAGGACGCCGCGCCAGCAATCGGGCGAAAGCCGCAGGTTGAGAAAGCCGGGGCCGGCCACCTCTGCGCTGTCGATGCGCGCATCCTTGGCCAGCTCGGCGGCCAGCGCATCCGCGATATCACGCGGCTTGAGACCTGCAGGCTTGGCCAGCACCATCGCGGCATTGGTCGCCATGTCGCCATGCAGGGGATCGCGCGGCGGCTCGACCGTGACATTGCCCATGTCGAGGCCGGCAGGCAGAGTTCCCGCGGTCTCCAGAGCGCCGAGCGCCTCCAGAACGGCGGCGCGGATATCGGTAAAGAGGTTCATCGCATCATTCCTTGACTTCCGCCCCAATTATCGCCGCCCGTCTTAGCACCGATGCGGGCCGCGTCAATCGCTGCGCTGATCGCTCACCTTCGCGCTGCCCTTCTCCACAGCTTCATCCTTGGCGGCCTCTTGTGCGTCGTTCTCGCCATTGCGCTCGGCGGCCTCACCGGTGCGGTCGCGCCCGGGCGACAGGGCCAACATGCGCATGCCCGCCCCGGCCTTGAGCTCGGCATCGGCGGCAAGGATCCGCAGGGCGCGCCCCGGCGTCACCTCGGCCAGCGGGATCGACTCGGGGTTGTCGTTGCGCCACGCGTCCAGCCCGTATTCCTCGGTCAGGTTGGTGGCGCGCACCTCCCAGCCCTGCTGCATGTATTGCGCCAGTTCCAGATAGCGCAACCCACCCGCGATACTGCGCCCGCCCAGCGTGGCAGGCAGCGCGTGGCGCGTCTGCTCCTGCTTGGCGCGCTTGAGCTGGTAGACATGCTCGCGCCCGAATTCGGGGGCGAGGTCCGTGGCCACAAGCGTGTTGTAAGCGTCGTTGTCGGAGGTGGCGACAACCCGGCCAAAGCTGATGAACTCGACCCCATGCTCGGCCCCATCCGACAGGATGTCGCCCACGTAGATCGGCAGGCCCAATTCGCGCGCGCTGCGCAGGCGGGCGCGGTTGGCATCGGCGATCAGGACCGGGATTTCCTCGTCCTTCAGCGCCTCGGCAAAGGCGGACGAGAAACGCGATCCGCCAACGAAGATCACGCCCGGCACATGCGCGCCGGCCAGACCCAGCGCCCGGCCCAGCGGGCGCAAGGTAAAGCCGTGCAGGACCACCGTGGCCGCCACCAGCGCGAAGGCCAGAGGCGTCAGCAGCGCCGCATCCTCGATGCCCGCATCGACCAGCCTGTCCGAAAAGAGCCCCGCAACCGCCACCAGAACCACGCCGCGCGGGCCGGTGAAGGCGACGAGGATCCGCTCGCGCATGGGCACGTTGCTGAAGGCGAGCGAGGTCATCACCGTAACCGGGCGCACGATCAGGATCACGGCGAGGACAAAGATCACCGAAGGCCAGCCCAGAAGGCTGAGCCGCTCGATATTCATCGAGGCCGCCAGCAGGATAAACACGCCCGAAACCAGCAAGACCGTCGCATGCTCCTTGAAGCGGCGCAGCTCGGTATAGCTGGGCAGGCCCGCATTCGCGATGTAAAACCCCATGATCGTCACGGCCAGAAGGCCGCTTTCATGCAGCAGCCCGTCGGACAGCGCAAAGACAAGCAAGAGCGACGCGAAAAGCACCGGAACCTTCATGTATTCGGGCACCCGGCCCCGCCGGAACCCTTCGGACAAGGCCCAACCGGCGGCAACGCCCATCGCGGTCGCCACCACGATGCCGATGCCCATATCCCAGATCGCGGCGCCGAATGTTTCGCTGGCAAAGAGAACCAGAACCACCTCGAAGGCCAGAACCGCCGCCAGCGCGCCGATGGGATCGTTGACGATCGCCTCCCATTGCAGGAGTTGCGCGGGACGCTTGCTGAGCCGCGCGGTCCGTAGGAGGGGCGCGATGACCGTAGGGCCGGTGACGATCATGATACCGCCGAAGACCGCCGCGCTGGGCCAGCTGAGCCCTGCAATGTAGTGCAGCGCCGCTGCCGATCCGGCCCAGCCCACGGGCGCGCCAATGAAAACAAGGCGTTTGACGCCGCTTGCGGCCTCACGCAACCCATGCAAATTAAGCGTCATCCCCCCCTCGAAGAGGATGATCGCCACCGCGATTGAGATCATCGGGGTCATCAAGGGGCCGATATCCCGCTCGGGATTGAAGATGCCCAGACCCGGCCCGATGGCGAGGCCCGCCATCAGCATCAGCACGATGGCCGGCAGGCGCAGCTTCCACGCGATCCATTGCGAGCCGACGCCGATGGCCCCTACCAGCGCAAAGGCCATGACCGGGCTCATCGCGCCCGCGCTTTCAACTGCCATTCATCATCTCTCCTGCTGTGCTGGGCCAGGACCCTGCGCCGCCGGGGCCGCCCAGATGCGTGGCGTGCTGCGCCAGCGCGTATCGGTCGGTCATTCCGGCAATATAGTCGCTGACCAGCCGGGCCAGTTCGGTCGTATCCTTCGCCGCCTTCACATCGCTTTGCCAGCGGCGCGGGAGGTGCTCGGGCTTCTCCATGTAGAATGGAAACAACCCTTCGACCACATTGGTTGCCTGGGCTCGTTGCACCATCACCATCGGGGCGCGGTACATGCGGGTAAAGAGGAATTTGCGCACCCCCTGCAGATCGCGCCAGAGCGCGTCCGAAAACCGGATCACGGGGCGCCCCAGATGGCGCACCGCCTCGCTGCCGGCCGGTCTGGCCTCGGCAATGATCGCGCGGGACGCTTCTATCACGTCCCCGACCATGACGCCGAAGACACGCCTGAGCGCCTCGTGGCGGCGGCGATAGGAGTCGAGGCCGGGATAGAGGCGATCAACCCCGCCATAGCAGTCCTTGAGGATCGGCAGCTCGGAAACCTCGTCCTCGGTGAACAGCCCTGCGCGCAGGCCGTCATGCAGGTCGTGATTGTTATAGGCGATGTCATCGGCCAGCGCGGCCACCTGCGCCTCGGCGCTGGCATGGGTGTGCAGTTCCAGATCGTGACGCGCGTTATACTCGGCCAGCGCGTAGGGCAGATTGCCGGTGCCCTGTCCCCCGCTGGGCGTGACGGGGCCGTTATGCTTGGCCAGCCCCTCCAGCGTCTCCCATGTCAGGTTCAGCCCATCGAATTCGGCATAATGCCGCTCCAGCCGGGTGACGATGCGGATGGCCTGCGCGTTGTGATCGAACCCGCCATAGGGCGCCATCAGCGCGTGCAGCGCATCCTCGCCGGTGTGGCCAAAGGGCGTGTGACCCAGATCATGCGCCAGGGCCACCGCCTCGGTCAGTTCGGCATTGAGACCAAGCGCGCCGGAAATCGTCCGCGCTACCTGCGCCACCTCAATCGAATGGGACAGGCGGGTGCGAAAATAATCTCCCTCATGCGCGACAAAGACCTGCGTCTTGTGCTTAAGCCTGCGAAAGGCGCTGGAATGGATGATCCTGTCGCGGTCACGTTGAAAGCAGGAGCGGAACGCGCTTTCCTCCTCGGCCACCAGGCGCCCGCGGGACTGGCCGGGATGCGCGGCGATATCGGGCCTAGTAGGAGCGGTCATATGGGCGGCCTCCTTGCCGGGTGATGCTGCGCCCCATATATTGCAAACGTATCGACAGTGAAACTGTCCAAACCCATCGCACGTCCCCCAGTGGAGGCCCTTATGAACCTGCCGCCCAAAGTCACCCCCCGCGCGTTCGAGCGCCTGAGCGAAATCGGCGCTGGAGATCAGGGGCAGGCCCTGCGCATCGCGGTCGAAGGCGGCGGGTGCTCGGGCTTTCAGTATGACATCAAACTGGACACCCCCGCCGAGGATGATCTGGTACTGGAAGGCCAAGGACAGAAGGTGGTCGTCGATTCCGTCTCGCTGCCGTTTCTGACCGGCGCGGTAATCGATTTCAGCGAAGAGCTGATCGGCGCGCGCTTTGTGATCGAGAACCCGAATGCCAGCAGCAGCTGTGGCTGCGGCACGTCTTTTTCCATGTAAATTAGATGATTGCGCGACGCAGCTCGCGCATCACCTTTACTCCGCCGGGACCACCTTGCGCGCAGCGGCGCCGGGATAGGCCTGATCGTAGATCAGCCATGCGCCCGCCGTGATCACAAGCGCCGCCCCGAGGTAGATCGCGGCGCCGGGCACCTCCCCGAACACTGCCGCACCGATGACGACCATCCACAGGAACTGCAGGTTCATCAGGGGCGTGATCACATACGCCGGCAACATCTTGAACGCCGCCACAAGCACCCAGCGCGCCCCGAAGAGAAGCCCGGCATAGAGCACGGCCCAGCCCAGATCGGCCGTCCCCATGGGCGCCCAGACGAAAGGCAGCGCACAGGCACTGACAGCCGCCAGCGCAAGATTGGGCCAAAAGACCTGCGCCAAGAGGTTGCCGTCCCGCATCCCAATATAGCGCGAGGCCATCATCGACACCGTTCCCAGCAATACCGCGGCCAGCGCCACCGCATGCCCAGCCCCAAAACTTTCAAAGCCGCCCGGCGCGAGGCAGAGCAGACCGATCATACCCAGCGTCAGCGCGCCCCAGGCTTGCGGTCGCACGGCCTCCCCCAACACGGGGCCAGAGAGAAGCGCGGTAAAGAGCGGGATCATCGCGATGAAGAGAAACACCTCGGCAAAGGGCAGCAGGCGGAACGCGTAGAAAAACGCCCCCGCGCCTAGGACGGTGGCAACGCTGCGCACCGCCATGGCGCGCGGGCAGCGCGTGCCAACGCCGCGCGGGCTGGGCCCGGCGCGGTTGACCAGCACCGCCAGAAGGGCCACGATACCGCCCGACAGGGCAAAAAGCTGCGGCGCCGCATAGCTCGCGGCGAACATCTTGGTGATCGCGTCCGCGCTGGAGATCAAAGCCGTATAGATGACCGTCAGGCCAACGCCCGCCGCAATTGCCGCCCCTGCGGTGCGCGCGGCGATCACAGCGCTGCCCCCCGCGCCATGCCGCCCCTCAGACCCACCCTCGCGAAATCTTCGAAGAACGCTCCAAACTGGTCGGTCGACGCCTCGGCTGCGATCAGCGCGGCCTGCGCCTCGTCCGATACCTGCGCCGCGACCTCGTCGCGCATCACCTCCCAGTCGGAGGAGCGGGCGCGACCCATGGAATAGATGCAATGCGACAACTCACGCAGCGGCGCCGAGGAGGGCCGCGTGCGGGCAAAGGTGACGCGTCCCTCCGGCACATGATCGCCAAAGCCGCCTTGGCCAGCGCGCGTCATGAACCAATTGAGCATCAGGTATTCGTGGTAATCGTCCTGCAGCCCGTCGCTATCCTCGAGCGAGAAGGTGCGGATCTGCTGGGTCAGCCAGATCGCCCACACTTCGGGAGCCTCCATCCCGGCAAACCGCATGGCAAGGCAGATCTCGGCCAGAAGGTCGGCGTTGAAATCGAGGAAGGCAAGCGTGCCCGCAAACATCAAGCTGCGCTGCGCCTGAGCGTCCAGCTGCGGATCCTTGCGCCCGTATTCGGACAGGTAGAAGACAATATGTGTCAGCTCGTAGGCCGCTTTCTTGTTCGGCATGGCGAATGTGTGCGAGCGCCCCG
Organism: Roseovarius roseus; assembly: GCF_043355935.2. Lineage (NCBI taxonomy): Bacteria > Pseudomonadati > Pseudomonadota > Alphaproteobacteria > Rhodobacterales > Roseobacteraceae > Roseovarius > Roseovarius roseus. The sequence continues at coordinate 716,008 of NZ_JBHFPE020000001.1, forward strand.
CGAAACCGCGCAGGCGCGTGTCGAGGCCGTCATCCGCGGGCAGCGGATCGATGCCCCGCCGTGCGCAGAGGCGGCGGGCCTCGGCGCGTTGCAGATCCGACAGCTCAGCATCGGCCAGCCCTTGATCGGCGACCCAGGCGGCCAGTGCAGCGCCCTTGTCACCCGTCATGCCAAGATCCTCCAGATCCAGGCAAAGCGATAGCAGGAAGCGGTAATATTGCGGAAAGAATTCCATCCGCTCTTCGATGTCATCGTAGAATTTTTCATAAGGCGCCAAGGCGCCCGGCGCGATATCCGCCCCGGTGCATTCAAGGATGTTCAGCATCTCGGCGTTTTCCTTGAGCCAGAAAACATCCTCTTGCGTGCGGCGCGTCTGGGCGAAGGTTTTGAGCAAGGCCGCCTGGCGTGCGGCCTTGCTGTGCTGCCGGAACGGGACGTCGAGCTGGACGATGGTGGTCATTTTGGTGAACTCCATTTTCTAGATTGGTCCGGGCCGGTCGCCCCGTTCGGGTGTGCGCTTACATGCTCGAGGTGAACATCTCGACCGCGTCGCCTTCGCGTGCGGCGGTCACCGGGGCCATCGAGGAGGTGAAGGCGCCAACGGCCTCGCCTGCGGCAACCGGTGCCATGGACGATGTGAACATCTGAACGTTGTCACCTGCGGCGGCGTCGGCGGTGACCGAGGGGCTCATCGACGACGTGAACATTTCGACGTTGTCACCGGCGGACGCGTCTGCGCGTGCGGACGGTGCCATCGAGGAGGTGAACATCTGAACGTTGTCGCCAAGGCTGGCATCCGAACGGGCCGAGGGGCACATCGAGGAGGTGAACATCTCGACATTGTCGCCGGCGGCCGTGTCGGTGCGGGCCGAAGGTGCCATGGACGAGGTGAACATTTGCACCGCGTCACCGGCGGCGGCATCGGCGGTCACGCTGGGCGCCATTGAGGAGGTGAACATCTCGAGGCCTTCGCCCAGACCGGCATCTGCCGACATGATCGGGCCCATGGACGAGGTGAACATCTCGGCCCCGATACCGTCATGCAGGCTGGCCGTGCGAACGGTGTTGGTTGCGCCGAAGGTGGTTTCAACTTTGCGTTGTGCTGTCATTTTCATAATCCCCAGATTGAAGTTGCAGACACTCAAAGGCTTGCAGCTTGACGCAAAGCTGCCAAGGAAAATTTCAACCTAAAGGCGAGCCATCACTGTCGCGCGATCTCAAGAACATCGCCTAAGTTTCACGGACTCTTGAAAGAATCCGAATGGCAAAAAAACTTATCCACAGGGGAGTTTGCGAGGCGTTTTAGAGCCTGTTTCAGCAGAAAATTTCCAAGTCAAGATACAACCCAAGCGTGTTTTACGTTTTCAGACCATGCCTATCGTGACCGGAATCAGCACCGCGATTCGCCCTTGGGCCTCCGGCCCTCCCTTGCCCCTGCCGCCCCGCTGCGTAATAGGTGGGATCAGCATCCAGACCGCGCGAGGACCGACCGATGAAAGTGGCGACATTCAACATCAACGGCATCAAGGCCCGCATCACCGCACTGCCGGATTGGCTGGACGAGGCGGAGGCCGACGTCGTGCTGCTGCAAGAGATCAAATCGGTCGATGAGGCCTTTCCGCGCGAGATTTTCGAGGATCGCGGCTATACCGTCGAAACGCATGGGCAAAAGGGCTTTAACGGGGTTGCGATCCTGTCGAAACTTCCCTTGGAGGATGTCACGCGCGGCCTGCCCGGCGATGATAGCGACGAGCAGGCCCGCTGGATCGAGGCCACGGTGATGGGCGACACCGCCATCCGCGTCTGCGGGCTCTACCTGCCCAACGGCAACCCCGCGCCGGGTCCGAAATACGACTACAAGCTGGCCTGGATGGAGCGGATGCAGACCCGGGCAACCGAGTTGCTGGCGCTGGAAGAGCCGTTTCTGATGGCCGGGGACTATAACGTCATCCCGCAGGACGAGGATGCCAAGCGCCCCGAGGCGTGGAAGGATGACGCGCTGGCCCGCTATGAGACGCGGGCCGCCTTCCGCCGCCTGATGAACCTCGGCTTCACCGAGGCGTTCCGCGCCCGCACATTCGGCCCCGGTCATTACAGTTTCTGGGATTATCAGGCCGGCGCCTGGAACCGCGATGACGGCATCCGCATCGACCATTTCCTGCTCAGCCCGGCCTGCGCCGATCTGCTGGAAGACTGCCAGATCGATCGCGAGGTCCGCGCGCGGGAAAAACCGTCGGATCATGTGCCTGTCTGGGTGCGCCTCAGCGCCTGATCCGTCCCTGAAAGGACCTGCAATGGACAATCTGCGTGGCAGCCTCCTGATGGTGGTGGCAATGGCGGGCTTTGCCGCTGAGGATCTCTTCGTCAAACTCCTGTCCGAGGATCTGCCGGTAGGGCAGATGTTGATGATGCTGGGCGCAGGGGGTTGCGCCGTCTTTGCCATCGCCGCCCGCGCTCAGGGCGCGCGCCTGATCAGCCCTATCCTGCTGACGCGGCCCGTCATGCTGCGCAATCTGGGTGAGATCATCGCGGCGGTCAGCTATGTCACCGCGCTGGCCATGGCAGATCTTTCAACCGTATCGGCCATCCTTCAGGCCACGCCGCTGGCGGTCACGCTGGGTGCCGCGCTCTTCATGGGGGCGCAGGTGGGGTGGCGGCGCTGGTCCGCGATCCTCGTGGGCTTTGGCGGCGTGCTGATGATCGTGCGGCCGGGGCTGGAGGGGTTCGACATCTCGTCGGTTTTCGCGGTCGTGTCGGTCTTCGGCCTCGCGATCCGCGATCTGGCGACGCGCACGATCCCGTCCAACATCTCGTCCATGCAGCTTAGCTGTTATGCTTTCGGCACGATGGTGCCCACCGGCGCGGTCCTGCTGGCGTTCAGTGGCGGCGCCGCGATGCCAAACCCCACCGCCTGGGCGTACCTTCTGGGCGCGCTCATCTTTGGCGTGCTGGGCTACTACTTCATCGTCGGCGCGATGCGCATCGGGGAAATCGCCGCTGTCACGTCATTCCGCTATGCCCGCCTGCTCTTTGCACTGATCCTCGGCATGTCCCTCTTGGGCGAGCGGCCGGACCTTTGGACCCTGCTGGGTGCCGCGATCATCATCGCCTCGGGCCTTTACACCCTCATCCGCGAGCAGCGGATTGCGCGCCGGGCGTTTCGGCAAGCCAAACCCAAAGGTCCCCTCTAGCGCTACCAGAATTCCCTTTGCCGCGCGCCTTTGCTAAAGGCGGCGTCAAAGCCAATTTCAATGATCAGGACACCCGCCCCATGAGCAGCATCATCGACATCCACGCCCGCGAGATCCTCGACAGCCGGGGCAACCCCACGATCGAGGTGGACGTCACCCTCGAGGATGGCACGATGGGCCGCGCCGCCGTGCCCTCGGGCGCCTCCACCGGCGCGCATGAGGCGGTCGAGCGGCGCGATGGCGACAAGGCTCGCTACATGGGTAAGGGCGTGCTGGAGGCGGTAGAGGCCGTCAACGGCGAGATCGCCGATGCGCTCGACGGATTCGACGCGACCGAGCAGGTGGCCATCGACATGGCGATGATCGAGATGGACGGCACCGACAACAAGTCGCGCCTCGGCGCCAATGCCATCCTCGGCGTTTCGCTGGCCGTGGCCAAGGCGGCGGCGGATTACACCGGCCAGCCGCTCTATCGCTATGTCGGCGGCACCTCGGCCCATGTTCTGCCGGTGCCGATGATGAATATCATCAATGGCGGAGAGCATGCGGACAATCCGATCGACATTCAGGAATTCATGATCATGCCGGTTGCTGCGGACAACATCCGCGAGGCCGTGCGCATGGGCGCTGAAGTGTTCCATACGCTGAAGAAAGAGCTGTCGGCAGCGGGCCTTTCCACCGGGATCGGCGATGAGGGTGGCTTTGCCCCCAATATCGCCAGCGCCCGCGAGGCGCTCGATTTCATCCTGAAAAGCATCGAAAAGGCCGGTTACAAGCCGGGCGTGGATATCCATCTTGCCCTCGATTGCGCCGCGACGGAGTATTACAAAGACGGCAAATATGAGATGACGGGCGAGGGTAAATCGCTGACCTCCCAGGAGAATGCGGACTACCTCGCCGCGCTTGTCGCCGATTACCCCATCATCTCGATCGAGGATGGCATGGCCGAGGATGACTGGGACGGCTGGAAGGCGCTGACCGACACGCTGGGCGGCAAGGTGCAGCTGGTGGGCGATGACCTGTTTGTCACCAATCCCGAGCGTCTGGCCGATGGCATCGCGCGCGGTTGCGCCAATTCGATGCTGGTGAAGGTCAACCAGATTGGCACCCTCACGGAAACGCTGCGCGCCGTCGATATGGCGCATCGCGCGGGCTATACCAACGTCATGTCCCACCGCTCGGGCGAGACGGAGGATGCGACCATCGCAGACCTCGCCGTTGCCACGAATTGCGGGCAGATCAAGACCGGCAGCCTCGCACGCTCGGACCGGCTGGCGAAGTACAACCAGTTGATCCGCATCGAGGAGCTGCTGGGCGAGACGGCGGAATATGCGGGGCGCAGCATCCTGCGCGGCTGAGCGGGATCATCGTGGAATAAAAAAGGCGCGGCAAAATTGCCGCGCCTTTCTCATGTGCTATGCCGCAATACTTACGGGCAAGGCGCCTCGTAATAGGTGCCGTCGCCGCGCGAATATGCACAGACCCGCTGGTTCTGGTTCTGCGCCACGACCGTACCGGCTGCTGCGCCGCCCAGGGCGGAAATCAGCTTCCAGTCGTCGTCGGCCCCCAGCGCTTCGGCTGTCAGCAGGCCTGCGGCTGCGCCGCCGGCAACACCGGCCACGGTGCGCTGGTTGGACGTGAGGTTCTCACAGGCTCCAAGGCCCAGAACCGCGGTAAGGGCGACTGCGGAAATCCAAGGTTTCATTTACTTCTCCTTAATATGTCTCTCGTGTCCGTCACCCGGGCCATGCAATACGCAAAGCACCCGGCGCTGACGCATCAACACATGTCGCGCCGGAAGGTTCCAACGCGAACTGCCGTTTTCAAGAATTCAGCGAAAAAATGCTTATCCGATGAAACTATTTGCGGGTTTCCGCGTGAATCTAGGCGATTGGGCGGAACGGTATGGCGAATTTCCGATTGCGAAGCGCCGGCGGATTCCTGCCAGAATCGCGCCGCACGCCGTGCGGCGCCAAAAGGACGCTGCGTGATCTCCCCTGGAGGGCGCGTGGCCAGAGGGCGGATCAGCCTGTTATAGAGTGAACGTAGTGTATCAGTTGCCGGGTTGATCCGTCCTTGCCCTCTCCAGACGCCTCGCCCGTCAGGACCGGGCCAAGTTCTTGGGCCAGCTTCTTGCCCAGTTCGACCCCCCACTGATCGAATGAGTTGAGCCCGAGGACCACCCCCTCAGCGAAGACGCGGTGCTCGTAGAGCGCGATGATCTGGCCCAGGCGGCGCGGCGTCAGACGATCATAGATCAGCGTGGTCGAGGGACGGTTGCCGGGAAAGACGCGGTGCCGCGCCTGCCGATCCAGCTCCGCCCCGGTAAAGCCACGCTCTTTCATCAGCGCGCGCGCCTCGTCGAGGCTCCGGCCCAGCATGAGCGCCTCGGATTGAGCGAGGCAATTTGCCACCAGCAGCCGGTGCTGGTGGGCAAGTTCCGGCTCGTGTCCCTCGGCGGCCAGCAGGAATTCACACGGCACCACCTGCGTGCCTTGGTGGATCAACTGGTAGAAGGCGTGCTGGCCATTCGTGCCGGGTTCGCCCCAGACAACAGGGCCGCCGCCATGCGCCAGGGGGCGGCCATCCATGCCGACGCCCTTGCCGTTCGATTCCATCTCGAGCTGCTGCAGATAGGCCGGCAGCCGCGCCAGACGTTGGTCATAAGGCAGCACGGCGCGCGTCTGATATCCGCAGGCCTGATGATGCCAGAGCCCGGTCAGCGCGAGCATGAGAGGCATGTTCTGCTGCGGCGGGGCGTCCCGGAAATGGCCATCCATCGCCTCGGCGCCGCGCAGGAAATCGGTGAAATTCTCAGTCCCGATGGCAATCATCAGCGAAAGACCGATCGGTCCCCAGATCGAATAGCGCCCGCCGACCCAATCTTCAAAGCCGAAGACGCGTTCGGCCGGGATGCCCCATTCCGCCGCCTCCTCCGTTGCCGAAGAGAGCGCGGCAAATTGCGCGCCGGGATCGTCAACGCCCCCGGCCATCCAGGCGCGGGCGGTGGCGGCATTGGTCATCGTCTCGGTCGTGGTGAAGGTCTTGGACGCCACAAGGATCAGCGTCGTCGCCGGGTCCAATCTGCCCAAGGCGGTGGTAATGTCCGCGCCATCCACGTTTGAGACGAAGTGACAGCGCGGCCCGTCATGGTAGGGCGCCAGCGCGCGCACTGCCATCTCAGGGCCCAGATGCGAGCCGCCGATCCCGATATTGACCACATCGGTGATCGGGCCGCCTGGCCCTTTGAAGGCGCCGCTGCGCACGGCCCCGGCAAAGCTGCGCATCCGCGCCAGCGTATCGCGCACGCCGGGCATCACATCATTGCCATCCACCATGATGGACCCGCCCGAGAAATTGCGCAGCGCCGTATGCAGCACCGCGCGGCCCTCGGTTTCATTGATGGGCTGGCCGGTGAACATGGCCTCGCGCCGCTCGGGCAGGCCCTGCGCGCTCGCCAGCGCCAGCAGCGCGGCGCGCGCCGCCTCGTCCATCGAGGTCTTGGAATAGTCCAGCAGCATCCCGTCGAACCGGGCCGAGAATTCGGCGGCCCGCCCTGCCCCGAAGAGCGGCGCAATGCCGCGACTGCGCGCGTTGCCCGCCATGGATTTGATGTCGCGCCACATGTCAGGGGGCCCAGTGAACCGTGGCATCGTCCAGAAGCGCGGTGATCGGCGCATCGGCGGCATCCATCGTGCGCGCCCGCTCCAGCGCGTTGCGCTTACCGTCGCCGGTGATGACCACATGCAGGTGCATGGCGCCGCGCAGCACCCGCGCCGTCATCGTGACACGCGGCTCCGGCTCGCCCTCGATCCGCACGGGCAGCACGGCGGGTGCATCATGCGCCAGTGCCGCCTCGAGGCCGGGGGCGCGCGGAAACATCGAGGCGGTGTGCATGTCACCGCCCATGCCGACCAGCGCCACGTCGATCGGCAGGCGCGGCGTCAGGCCTTCGGCCAGCCCCGGCGCGGCCTCTTCCGGCGAGGCATCTTCGACATAGAGCGGCAGGAGGGTGGCCGCCGCCGCCCGCTCGCAGATGAGGCGCTGCGCGATCTGGCCCGCGTTCGAGCGCAGATGCGCCTGCGGGCGCCAACGCTCGTCGCTGGGCATGATGTCGATATGGCCCCAGTCGACGCGCGCGCCGCACAGCGTGTCAAAGACCGGGCCCGGCGTTGTCCCACCCGGCACAACCAGCAGGGCGCGATCGCGCTGGCGCAGCGCGGCGTTCAGCTGAGCGGCCATCACATCGGCAAGGCCCATCGCCATGAATTCGGCATCCGGGTATTCGATCAGATTCATGTGCGTATCTCCCGCCAGCGGCGTCCGTCGCGGTGCATGAGGGCCAGCGCGTCGTCCGGCCCCGAGCTTCCTGTCGCGTATGTGCAGGGCGGGCGGCTGGACGCCTCCCACTCATCGATGATGGGGTCAGTCCATTCCCAGGCCGCCTCCACCTCGTCCCCGCGCATGAAGAGGGTCTGATCGCCGCGGATCACGTCCATGATCAGCCGCTCGTAGGCGTCGGGGATATCATCGGCCTCGGGGCCGAGTGCATCGGAAAACGTCATGTCCAGCGGCACGTCGACCAGTCTCATCCCGCCCGGTCCCGGCTCCTTGATGGTCACACCCATCTCGATCCCTTCATTGGGTTGCAGCCGGATCGTCAGGATATTGCGGTGTCGCCCCGCATCGGCGCCAAAGATGGAATGGGGCGCGTCCTTGAAGACCACGGCGATTTCGCTGGCGCGGGCGCGCAGCCGCTTGCCCGTGCGCAAGTAGAAAGGCGTGCCCGCCCATCGCCAGTTGCCGATCCGCGCCTTCAGCGCGACAAAGCTTTCGGTCTGGGTGTCGGGGTTGCCGACCTCCTCGGCATAGCTGGGCAGGGTATCGGTGCTTTCATACTGGCCGCGCACCACGTCAGCGGGCTGAACGTCCTCAAGCGCGCGGATCACCTTGAGCTTTTCGTCGCGCACGGCGTGCGGATCGTACTTCGCGGGCGGCTCCATCGCGGTCAGGCACAGCAGCTGCATGATATGGTTCTGCATCATGTCCCGCATCGCGCCCGACTTGTCGTAATACTCGCCCCGGCTGCCGACCCCACCGGATTCGGCCACCGTGATCTGGATATGATCGACATACTGGCTGTTCCAAAGCGGCTCGAACAGGGTGTTGCCAAAGCGGATGGCCATCAGGTTCTGCACCGTCTCCTTGCCCAGGTAGTGGTCTATCCGGTAGATCTGCGTCTCGTCGAAATGCTGCGCCAGCGCCGCGTTCAGCTTGCGCGCCGACGCCAAATCGCGGCCGAAGGGTTTTTCGACCACCACGCGCGTATCCGCGCAGATCAGCCCATGCGCCTCGATCCGCTCGGCGAGATCGCCGAAAAGGCCTGGCCCGACCGAGAAGTAGAAGGCCCGTATGCGCCCCTCACCGGTCAAACGCTCTTTCAGAGCGCCCCAGCCATCCTCGCCGCGCGCGTCCAGCGTGACATAGCCAAGCTGGGCTAGGAACGCGTCCAGACGGTCCGAGCCGCAGGCGGTATCGGCGCCAAATTCCGTGATCGCCGCACGGGCGAAATCGCGGTAACCTGCATCGTCCATCTCAGCGCGGGCCGCACCGATCACGCGCGCCTCCTCGCCCATCTGGCCCGCGCAATAGCGGCGAAAAAGGGCCGGCAGGATCTTGCGCCGGGCCAGGTCGCCGGTGCCACCGAAAATCACCAGATCGAATGGCTGGACTGGAATGACGCGCGATACCATGAACAGGGCTCCTCTTCGCCGCGCACCTTAGCACTCTGCGCCGCGTTCACAACTCTGTCAGATCCCGGCGCGCCGCTTTCCAGCAGCGGGCAGCCGGGATAGGCACGGATGACGGGCACGCAAGTCAGGCAAGCGAGTCAGGCACTTCGGGAAGGACCGCATGAAAGACGCAATCGAGACCCCCAATGCAGGCAAGTTTCGCGACCCAAAGGTGACCGCCAAGGGCGAGCCGCGCGCCCATGTCGCGCTGACCCGGCCCGATACGCTGTGGTTCAACACCGGAACGCTCTGCAATATCGAGTGCGAGAATTGCTATATCCTCAGCTCGCCTACCAATGACGCGCTGGTCTATATCACCGAGGCCGAGGTGGCCGAGTATCTGGACCAGATCGAGGCGCGCGGCTGGCCCGTGCGCGAAATCGCCTTCACCGGCGGCGAGCCTTTCATGAACCCCGAGATGATCGGGATGGCGCGCGCGGCCCTTGAGCGCGGCTATGAGGTGCTGATCCTGACCAATGCCATGCGCCCCATGATGCGCAAGAAAATGCGCGCGGGCATCGAAGAGTTGAACGCCGCCTGGCCCGGCAAGATGACCTTCCGCATCTCGGTCGATCACTGGTCCGAAGAATTGCACGACAAGGAGCGCGGTGCAGGCGCATTTGCCCGCACATTGGAGGGCATGGACTGGCTGAAGGGCGCAGGCGTGCCGATGGCCGTCGCTGGCCGCACCGTCTGGGGCGAGAGCGAGGCCGAAGGCCGCGCCGGCTATGCCCGCCTCTATGCGGCGCGCGGCTATGACATCGACGCCGTCGATCCGGGCGCCACTGTCCTCTTTCCCGAGATGGACGAAGCGGTCGAGGTGCCCGAGATCACCACCGGCTGCTGGGATATCCTGGGCAAATCGCCGGAGACCGTGATGTGCGCCTCGTCTCGCATGGTGGTCAAGCGCAAGGGCGCGGCGCGCCCCGCCGTGCTGGCCTGCACCCTCCTGCCCTACGCGTCCGAGTTCGAGCTGGGCGAGACTCTGGCCGAGGCCGAGCGGGACGTATCGCTCAACCATCCCCATTGCGCGAAGTTCTGCGTTTTGGGCGGAGCGAGTTGCTCGGCCTGAGAGGTCGCCGGGGCTCTGCCCCGGACCCGTGGATATTTTTGGCAAAAAGAAATGGGGATGGCGGCGCGGGCAAGTAGGGTCCTGCGGGCCAGTCTGGCCCTTTGCTCCGGCGATTGATCAGCGTCGAGGGCAAGAGCCCTTCGCCAGGTCGGAGCGGGGTGGACAGCTCTTTAGGACATGCGGAAAGCGGCGTTTTGATCCTGATCTGGGGCGGCAACGCGCTGTCCGGCATCTGGGCCGGCGGGGCACGTCGAGTAAGTTCGCAACTGTCCCTTGACCTTCCAGCCAATGGAACCCTTATGTGAAGCTCGAATACTTGCAGGAGCACCCCCATGCCACACGCGCACCCTCTCCGGTTTACCGTTCAGAATATGTCCTGCGGCTCCTGCGTAGGCCGTGTCGAGCGCGCGTTGACGGGCCTGCCGGGCGTATCCGAGGTCACCGTGAACCTCGCGGCCGAAACGGTTCAGGCGCAAATTGACGCGCCGGAGCGCGCGGGCGATATCGTGGCGGCCCTGCAAGAGGCCGGCTATCCTCCTCGCGAGCTGACGGTCCGGCTGAACGTGGCGTCGATGTCCTGCGCCTCCTGCGTCGGGCGCGTCGACAAGGCGTTGGCCGCTGTTCCGGGAGTCCTAGACGTCGCGGTAAATCTCGCCTCCGAGACCGCGACGGTGACCTATGCCGAAGGCGCGGTGCAACTCGAGGACCTGCTGCGCGCCGCTGAGGAGGCAGGGTATCCGGCAAAACTGGCGGTGGCCGCCGCCGCGGAGGGGGAGCCCGGCGCTCGCAAGGTTGAAGAGGCCCGCACGATGGCGCGCAAGACGATGCTGGCGGCCGCATTGGCGCTGCCCGTCTTCCTGCTGGAGATGGGCGCGCATGTGATCCCCGGCATGCACGCGCTGATCGGGCAGACCATCGGGCATCACACCAGCTGGCTGATCCAGTTCGTGCTGACGACCGCAGTTCTGGCCGGGCCGGGACACAGTTTCTACACCAAGGGGTTCCCGGCTCTGCTGAAAGGCGCGCCCGACATGAACAGCCTTGTCGCGGTCGGCACCTCTGCGGCCTATCTCTATTCGCTCGTCGCGCTTTTCGCCCCGGCGCTTCTGCCCGAGGCATCGCGCGCCGTCTATTTCGAGGCGGCGGCGGTCATCGTCGTGCTGATCCTGCTGGGTCGCTGGATGGAAGCGCGGGCCAAGGGCCGCACCGGGGCCGCGATCCAGAAGCTGATCGGGCTCCAGGCCCGCACCGCGCGCGTTCTGGTAGATGGCGAACCGCAGGACCTGCCGATAGAGCAGATCAGCGCAGGCGCGACTCTGCTGGTCCGCCCGGGCGAGCGCATCGCGGTGGATGGCGAAATCACCCAAGGCAGCGCCCGCATCGACGAGAGTATGATCACCGGCGAGCCTCTTCCCGTGGCGAAAACCGAGGGCGATCCGGTCACCGGCGGGACGGTCAATGGCTCGGGCAGCTTTCAGTTTCGCGCGACGCGCGTTGGCGCGGATACCACGCTGGCGCAGATTATCCGCATGGTCGAAGAGGCGCAGGGCGCCAAGCTGCCCGTGCAGGGCATGGTTGACCGCATCACCCTTTGGTTCGTGCCCGCCGTCATGGCGCTGGCCGTGCTGACCGTGCTGGTCTGGCTGGTCTTCGGCCCCTCCCCGGCGCTGTCCTATGCGCTGGTCGCGGGCGTGTCGGTGCTGATCATCGCCTGCCCCTGCGCGATGGGGCTGGCAACGCCGACCTCGATCATGGTGGGCACGGGCCGCGCGGCGGAAATGGGCGTGCTTTTTCGCAAAGGCGATGCTTTGCAGCAGCTGTCCGGCGTGCGTATCGTGGCGCTGGACAAGACCGGAACGGTGACTGAGGGGCGCCCGGCGCTGACCGATCTGGTGCTGGCGGACGGGTTCGACCGGGCCGAGGTCCTAGGCCTCACCGGCGCTGTCGAGGCGCAGTCCGAGCATCCCATCGCCGAGGCGATTGTCGCTGCCGCCGAGGCCGAAGGGGCGCCCCGCCACCGGGCAGAGGGGTTCGAGTCGATCACCGGCCATGGCGTGCGCGCACAGGTCGCGGGCCGCGACATCCTGATCGGGGCCGAGCGCCTGATGGCCCGCGAAGGGCTGCAGCCGGGCGCGCTGACCGAGGCTGAGACGGATCTGGCCCGGCAGGGTCGCACGGCGCTTTATGCTGCGATCGACGGGCAAGTCGCGGCGGTCGTCGCCGTGGCCGATCCGGTCAAGCCCGCCAGCGCGGCGGCGATCCGCGCCCTGCATGATCTGGGGCTGAAGGTGGCGATGATCACCGGCGACAAGCGCGAGACGGCGGAGGCCATCGCGCGTGAGACCGGCATCGACCATGTCATCGCGGGCGTTCTGCCCGAGGGCAAGGTCGCCGCGCTGGACGAATTGCGCACAGGCGGGCAGATCGCCTTTGTCGGCGATGGCATCAATGATGCGCCCGCGCTGGCCCATGCGGATATCGGCATTGCCATTGGCACCGGCACGGATGTGGCCATCGAATCCGCCGATGTCGTGCTGATGTCCGGCGATCTGCGCGGCGTGGTCAACGCGATCACGGTATCCACCCGCACGATGCGCAACATCCGGCAAAACCTCTTCTGGGCCTTCGGTTACAACGTGGCGCTGATCCCGGTGGCGGCCGGCGCGCTCTACCCGGCTTTTGGCCTGCAACTCTCGCCAGTTCTGGCAGCGGGTGCGATGGCGCTCAGCTCGGTCTTTGTTTTGTCGAACGCGCTGCGCTTGCGCCGTCTGCGGCCCGCATTGCGGGAGGTCGCGCCGCCGCGCCCAGCCACCAATTTCGCACCGGCCCCGGCGGAATAAGGAGGGTAGGTGATGAATATCGGAGATGTCGCCGCCCGCTCGGGCCTGCCCGCCAAGACGATCCGCTATTACGAGGATATCGGCCTCGTCAAACCGCAGCGCAGCGCCAATGGCTATCGCAGCTTCCGCGAGACGGATGTGCACAAGCTGGCCTTCCTGGGCCGCGCCCGCGCGCTGGGGTTCAGCATCGAGGATTGCCGCAGCCTGATGAAGCTCTACGAGGACCGGGGCCGCGAGAGCGCCGAGGTCAAGCAGATCGCGCAGGAGCATCTGGCGCATATCGACGAGAAGATCGCCGAGTTGTCGCAGATGCGCGCCACCCTTGCGTCTCTTGTCGATGCCTGCGCTGGCGATCACCGCCCCGATTGCCCCATCTTGGCAGATTTGGCGTCGGAAGACGCCGGCACGTAGCCCGGCCCGGCGCGTCGCCTGTCAAATCGCCCTCAAAAACGCGACTTTATCCCGGCAAAAATGGAACCCTCCAGCGCTGGAGCGTGGTTTTATCATTGTCAAAGGCGCCGGTCCGCAGGGTTCCAGCACCAGATTGAGAGGGAGAAACATCATGTCCTATTGGAGATTTGCCGCCATGATCGCGACCTCGACGGTCGTGATGTTCATCCTCATGTATCTCAACACGTTCCTCTGGACCCACGTCTTCTGGTCCGAAACGCGCGCTTACATGGCGATCCTGATGGGCGGCGTGATGGCGATCATCATGCTGTCCTTCATGCTGTCGATGTATTCCAGCAAGGCGATCAATGCCGCGTTTTTCGTCGGGGCCGCCATCGCGGTCGTGGGCGCGCTCTGGTTGGTGCGCAGTCAGGCAACGGTGGGCGATACCAGCTACATGCGCGCCATGATCCCGCACCACTCCATCGCCATCATGACCTCGGGCCGTGCCAATATCGAGGATGCCCGGGTGCGCAAGCTGGCCGACGGCATCATCTTTGCGCAGGACAAGGAAATCGCCGAGATGCGTTATCTCATCAATGAGATAGAGACTGCGGGCGTGACCACTCAGGAAGGTGGCGATGCCCCGGCTCAGATTGTCAGTCTGGAAGAAGCGCTCTCTACCGCGAAAGTGGCGGGGGTCGATGCGGAATTCCTCAAGGAGGAGGAGATCGCGCGGCTTTTCCCCGGCGGGGCGGCCTGCACCTTCTACTACACCACCGAAAGCCCCGCATCGCTGGCCATCGGCGAGGTGGACGGCGCGGTCGCTGGCCTTGTCAAACTAAGCGGCGATCTGGTGCGCCTTGAGGCCGATGCCAGCGGCCAGACGCTGAGCGCGGAGGGCATCACGATGAAACTGAGCGCGGCGGATGACTCCGATAGCCTCGCGGATGTCGGCAGTGAGCCGGTCGAGGCGACCCTGGTGCTGGAACTGCAAGCTGGTCTGACCGCTGGCTATCGCGGCTTCTACAGTTGCCGCGCCTGACGCCGCCAGATGCACCCGAAAGGAAATGATATGCCCAAGGATACCACCAAAACCGCCAAGCTCTACCGCATGGTCATGCCGGGCCACCTTTGTCCCTACGGCCTCAAATCCAAGGATCTTCTGGAACGTGAAGGGTACACGGTCGAGGACCATGAGTTGACCACGCGCCAGGAAACCGACGCCTTCATGGAGCGTTACGGCGTCGATACAACGCCGCAGGCCTGGATCGGGGACGAGCGCATCGGCGGATACGAGGCGCTGCGGGTCTATTTCGACCTCGACAAGCCCGAAAGCGAGCGGTCGGACATCTCCTACACGCCCGTCATCGCGATCTTTTCCGTCGCCTTCCTCATGGCACTGGGTCTGTCATGGTTCACCTTTCAGGACCTCGTCACCCTGCGCGCCTTCGAATGGTTCATCGCCATCTCGATGTGCTTCCTGGCCGTGCAGAAACTGCAAGATATCGAAAGCTTTTCGACCATGTTCCTAAATTATGACCTCCTTGCGCGGCGCTGGGTACGCTACGGGTATATCTACCCCTTCGCCGAGGCATTTGCCGGTATCCTGATGGTCGCAGGGGCGCTCACGTGGCTTTCGGCACCGGTTGCCCTTTTTGTCGGGACGGTCGGCGCCGTGTCGGTCTTCAAGGCGGTCTATATCGACAAGCGCGAACTGAAATGCGCGTGCGTCGGCGGAAGCAGCAATGTGCCGCTGGGTTTCGTCTCGCTGACCGAGAACCTGATGATGATGGGCATGGGCATCTGGATGCCGCTCAAGGTCTATGTTCTGGGTTGGTGACGGGACGCGTAGCCGGAATGGATCTGCGCCTTGCCCGCATCGCTGCGGCGGCCCATATATGAGTCATGTTGAAATTCACCCCGATCCTTCTGGCGTTGATCTATGCGTTCGTCATGTTCCGTTTCTCGGTCTGGCGCACCTCGCGTGATCTGACCGACAAGTCGACCGAGTTGGTGGACCCCAAGCTGAAGGCGTTGACCGACAGGCTGGCGCAGGCGCTGGATCTGGCGCGGATCCGGGTGCATATTTACGAGATCGAGCCAGTGAACGGCCTCGCCGCCCCGGACGGGCGCATTTTCATCACGCGGGGCTTCTACAACAAGTTCCAGTCCGGCGAGGTGTCGGGCGAGGAGATGGCGTCGGTCATCGCGCATGAGCTGGGCCATGTCGCCCTGGGCCATTCGCGGCGGCGCATGATCGATTTTTCCGGGCAAAACGCCCTGCGCACCGCATTGGCGATGGTGCTCTCTCGCTTCCTGCCCGGCATCGGCGTGATGATCGCGGGGGGGCTGACCTCGCTTCTGGCGGCACGTCTATCGCGCCGCGATGAGTACGAGGCGGATGAGTATGCCGCGGCGCTGCTGGTCAAGGCCGGGATCGGGACGGAACCGCAGAAATCGCTCTTTCTCAAGCTTGAGGCGCTGACCAAGTCGAATTCCGGCGCCGCGCCCGCTTGGCTCATGAGCCACCCCAAGACGGGTGAGCGCATCGCCGCCATCGAAAAGCTGGAGGGCCGCTGGGGTCAGGGCTGACCCGCTCAGCTTTGCGTCAGTGCCTTGGCAAGGCGCGGCAGGCGCGCCTTTTTCAGTAAAGGCCGCAAGGTCCAGTCCGTTCCGCCAAGGCGGCGCGCCTCGGCCAGAACTTGGTCCGCAACCTCGGCCATCATCTCCGGCTGTGCCTGCCAGATGCCATGCAGGAATGCATCCGGATCGCTGCGCGACAGGCCCTCCTCGGCCAGGATCTGCCGCGGAAAATCCTTGGCATTGAGCGTGATGATCACGTCCGCCGACCCTGCGATGGCAGCGGCCAGCACATGGATATCCGCCGGGTCGGGCAGCCAGAGCCGATCCTCCAGCGACCCGGACCAGCGGATCTCGGCCTTGGGCCAGTGCATGGCCAAGAGAGCGGCCCCAGAGGCAGCCTGCGCCATGCCGTCCGGCCCCAGCTTGATCGCGGCGCGCTGCCATTCCTCGATGATGCGCGCGGACCAGAGCGGGGTAAAGGCGCCCGACGCTGCCGCGCCCAGCAGCATCTGGCGCATGACCGTGGGATAGATCACGCATGTGTCCAGCAGCGCCCTCACAGCCGGAAAAAGAGCGCCTTGAGATAGCCGCTTTCGGCCAGTTGCGGATGCATCGGATGATCCGTCCCCGCCCCGCCCGTGTGGATCAGCTGCGCGCTGCGCCCCGTCTCGTGCAGGCCGCGCCCGATACCGCGCAGGCTGGCGCGGCGGAAGGCGTCCATGTCGGCGGCGTGGCTGCACGAGCAGAGGCCCAGATAACCTCCGGGACGCACCAGCGGCGCGGCAAGGCGCGCGGTGCGCTCGTAAGCGCGCAGGCCAGCCTCCAGCGCCTTTTTCGAGGGTGCAAAGGCCGGCGGATCGCAGATGACCACGTCGAACTGCGCGCCCTCCTGCCCTAGCGCGGTCAGCACTTCAAAGGCATCCCCGCGCCGAGTCTGGAAGGTATCATTTAACCCCATCGCATCCGCGCCGCCTTGTGCAAGGTTCAGCGCAGGCTCTGAGCCGTCCACCGCCAGCGCCGAGGCCGCGCCCGCCGCTATCGCGGCAAGCGAAAAACCGCCGACATGGCTGAAGACGTCAAGCACGCGCGCGCCCTTCGACAAGCGAGCGGCAAAGGCGTGATTGGGGCGCTGGTCGTAGAAAAGGCCGGTTTTCTGGCCGCCGGTCAGATCGGCCAGATAGGTGGCACCGTTCATCGGCACATGCACCGGCGCCTCCGGCGCGGTGCCCATCAGCACGGCAGAGGCATCATCCAGCCCCTCGAGACCGCGCGCCCGGCCGCTGGCATTTTTCAGGATGTTGCGCGCGCCTGTAACGTCGGCCGTGGCGGCGGCCAGATCGTCCAACATCACATCGGCCCAAGCGGCATTGGGCTGGATCACGCAGGTATCGCCAAAGCGGTCGATGATGACCCCCGGCAGGCCGTCCGCCTCGGCATGGATCAGGCGATAATACGGGGCATCGAACAGCGTCTCGCGCAGTTCGAGCGCGCGGGAAAGGCGCCGGGTCAGCCAGGCGCGGTCGATCTGGGCAGAGGTATCAAGATCCAGCACCCGCGCCATGATGCGCGAGGCGGGATTGACAGCAACAAGGGCCAGGGGCGCGCGCTCGGCATCCTCCAAGAGGGCAATAGTGCCGGGCGCGATCGCCTTGGTGCGCCGGTCTGTCACCAGCTCGTTGTCATAGACCCAAGGGGCGCCAAAGCGGACGGCCTTGGGCGAGGTTTTGGGTTTGAGGCGGATCACGGGAAAAGGGGACGGTGTCATGCCGTCCCCTTAGAGGGTTTTACGGTTTCCGCAAAGCTTAAAGCGTATTGAGAACGCCCATCAGGCCCAGCCCCGTTGCGTGAAAACTGCCCGGCTCGATCAGCTCCTGGCGGATGACCTTGGCGAGATGCGCGGTGATGCGCACCTTCTGGGTCTCGCCGCGCTGCTCGGCCCTGATGGCCTCGTTGCCGCCATAGCCCTTGAGGTCGGCACGGATCTGACGCGTGGGGGTCAGCGCCTGGCCCGTGGCCGGATCGCGTAGCGTGACGGTGAAGGTCAGCGCATGCACGCCGCCAATCGTGTAGCGTGTCTTTTCGGTCAGGGCGTGAAAGCGCTGGACCTCGATATCAAGAACGGCGGGGATACCGTTTTTCATGTCCTTGGTGCCGCGCGTCATCGCCTCTTCGAAAATCGCGCCAACCTGCGCATAGCGGTCTCCCATCGGATCGCCTCGCCAGACAATGTCGCCGCCGGGGTAATAGCGGTTCGCCTCCGAGACCTTGAGCGTGCGGGGCACATTCACGCGCACGGACTGGATGTCCACAGCGATGGTCGTGGCGCGCTGCGGCGCATCGACGATCGCGGCGCGGCTCACCGACTGGTCAGGCACGCTCGCGCAGGCCGAAATTCCCAGAGCCAGCGACAGACCCGTGATCATCCGGATCGTTGTGCGAAGTTTAGACATGACTGTCCTCCTGCGGCCGTTTCGGCCTTCTTTTGTCGGGGCGTATCCCCGCGCTCAGGATTGACTGATGGCTCCGAATTGAGGCCAATTCGCGTCAAATGAGGTGCATATGCGTGATGAATGCGGGGCCTTGTTGCGGCGCGGCCTTGGCCTGCGTCAGTCGCGTGTCAGTCCCGTGGCCGAGATTTCCAGCCGCCGCGCCGACGCGGACGCGCCGAGGCCTCCTGTCCCTGCAGCAGCACCGCGGTCATCGGATGATCGGGGTTGTGCGCCTGATAGCGCGCCAGGAAATGCGCAATGGCCTCCTGGGTGTCCTGCCCGTCGGGCAGCGACAGCGCCCAGTCGAGAAAGATCGACCGGCATTCCTCAATCTTGATGCCGTCGATGCGGTACGCCTCGAAGATGAGGCCCTTTCTGTCGAGTGGATCGCTTGATTTCACGGTGTCGCTCCCTGACAGCCTTCCGCATCGGCGCGCGCCGCCTCCGATAGCGCCGCGTCTATGACATCCGCCGCCGCCTGCGCGCGCGCTTCCAACTCGGCGATAAGGTCTGAGATATCGGCGCGATCCGTCTCGCGCAATACGAACGCGCGCGCGCCCGAGCCGAGCGTATCCGCATCCAGCGGGCCTTCGCCCAGAAGGCGCGCCGCCATCTGCACATCGCGGCAGAGCGCATGCGCGCGCGACAGCGTCTGCGCGCCCGCCTTGTCCCACCAGCCCAGCGATGTGCCCGCCCGTAGCCCGGCCTGCGTGCCTGCCACCCGGCCGACCTCGCCCGAAACCAGAATCGCCGCCTGCGCGATCAGTTGAATATCCTGCAGCCGTCCCGGCCCCAGTTTCGGGTCCAGCGGTCCCTCCGGCGACTTGGCGGCAGCGATGCGCGCACGCATTTCGGAGACCTCGCGCGCCAGGCGCGGGGCGGTGTCCGGCCGCCCCGCCACCTCGGCGATCAGATCACAGCGAAACGCCTCGACCTCGGCGCCCAGGTCGGCCTCGCCCGCGATGGCGCGGGCGCGGGTCAGCGCCAGATGCTCCCACCCCCAGGCGCGATTGCGCTGGTAGTCTTGAAACGCGCCCAGCGACGTGGCCACCGGCCCCTGATTGCCCGAGGGACGCAGGCGCATGTCCACCTCGTAGAGCCGCCCGCCGGTCATTTGCGCGGTCAGCCCCGAGATCATCGCCTGCGTCAGGCGCGCGTAATAGGGCTGAACGGCCAGCGGCCTGCGGCCCTCCGACGCCTCGGCGCCGTCCGAATCGTAGATCACGATCAAATCCAGATCCGAGGCCGCGTTCAGCGCTCGCGCGCCCAGCGACCCCATTCCCATGACCGCCGCGCCGCGCCCCGGCGGCGGCCCGTGCTTGCGTGAGAACTCGGCGACGACTTCGGGCCAGAGCGCGCCCAATACCGCCTCGGCCAGATCGGCATAGTGCCGCGCCGAGGTCGCGGCATCGACAAGCCCGCGCAGGTGATGCACGCCGATGCGGAAATGCCATTCGCGCCGCCAACTGCGCAGCGCAATGAGGCGCCCCTCGTAGTCCCGCTCGCGCGCCAGCCGCGCGGAGACATCCGCGCGCAGCGCCGCAAGGCCGGGCCAGGGCGCAAAGAAATCCCCGGCAATCACCGCGTCAAATACGGCGGCATTGCGCGACAGATACCCCGCCAGTGCCGGCGCGGTGCCGACGATATCGACCAGCAGTTCGATCAGTTGCGGATTGCTCTCGAAGAGCGAGAAGACCTGCACCCCCGCGGGCAGCCCCGCCAGAAAGCCGTCAAAGGCCAGCAAAGCCTCCTCGGGATGCGAGGTGCGCGACAGGCGCGCGATGATGTCGGGGCGCAGGCGGCGGAAGATCTGCCCCGCCCGGTCCGAGCGCAGCGCCGGATAGCCGGGCCAGCGCCCGATCACCGTAGCATCGAGCCACGTGCCCTGCTCCGCCTCGTCTGCCGCGTCCTCCTCGCCCGCATCGGGCTTGAAGAACCGCTCGATCACGCCGTCGACCGCCGTGAGGCGCGACAAGAGCTCATCCTTCAGCTCATCCACCTCTCGATCCATGAAGGCGGCCAGGCGCGCGAAATCTTCGTCAGAGTCGGGCAAGTCATGCGTCTGCTGATCGCGCAGCATCTGCAGGCGATGCTCGACCTCGCGGTAAAAGCGGTAGTGATCGGCCAGATCGCTTGCCACATTGGTCGGGATCCAGTCCTTTTCAGCCAGCCCCGCCAATCCCTCAAGCGTGCCGCGCATCCGCAGCGAGGGATCGCGCCCGCCGACGATCAATTGCCGCGTCTGGGTAAAGAACTCGATCTCGCGGATGCCGCCGCGCCCCAGTTTCATGTTGTGGCCCATGAGGTCCAGCGGGCCACCCAGATCGGCCCCAAGCCCCTTATGCGCGCGGATGCGCAACCGCATGTTATGCGCGTCCTCGATAGCGGCGAAATCCAGATGCCGCCGCCAGACGAAAGGTTGCAAGGCAGTCAGGAACGCCTCGCCCGCCGCCAGATCGCCCGCGCAAGGGCGCGCCTTGATATAGGCCGCACGCTCCCAAGTGCGGCCAAGGCTTTCGTAATAGGCCTCGGCGGCGGCCATCGACATGCAGACGGGCGTGACGCCCGGATCGGGGCGCAGCCGCAGATCGGTGCGAAAGACATAGCCCTCTGCGGTATTCTCGCTGAGCGTGGCGGCCATCCGGCGGGTGGCGCGCACGAAGGCGGCGCGGGCCTCGTGCTGATCGTCCTGCGCGTATCGCGTATCGTCATAGAGGCAGATCAGGTCGATATCCGAGCTGTAGTTCAGCTCACCCGCACCCTGTTTGCCCATGGCCAGAACGGTCATGCCGGCGCAACTCTCCAGATCGGCCTCGCTCATGCCGGGCAGCTTGCCGCGGCGTAGCTCGTGACCGATGGCGTGGCGCAGGGCCGTCTCGCAGGCCAGATCGGCCAGATCGGTCAGCGCCTGCGTGACCACCTTCAGCGGCCACACCCCGGCCAGATCGGCAAGACCGATCAGGAGCGCCGCGCGCCGTTTCGCCTGTCGCAGTGGGACGGCGGGATCGCCCTCGACGGCCCTTAGCCTCTCCATAACACCCGCCAGCGCGTCTTCGGGCGCATCCAGAGCGCCGGGCAGCCAATCCGCCTCGCTTTGCAGCAGTTGCCGCAGATAGGGGCTGCACCCGGCGGCGCCTGCGATGACATCGGACAGATCATCCCCGATACCTTTGAGCCGTGCGCGCGCCTCCTCGGCAGGCTCGGTCTGATAGGGGCGCGGTATGCGGCGGATGCGGTGGGCAAAATCCATGCCCTCAGTGATACGCATGGCGCGGGGGCGGTCAATGGCGCATCGTGCGGCGGCCTCGGCAATGTAAATAATATTCACATACCCTCTTGCGGATGCCGGGTCCCGCCCCAATCTATTCAATGTGAAGAGAGTTTACATCACCCGCTTGAGAGGACACTGACAATGACCACCTATGCCCAAACCCAGACCGTGACCGGCGGTGTGCTGCGCTGGCTCGATCGCGCGGCCACATGGCTGGACCAGCGCGGCAAACTGGCCTGGATCGCCGTTCTGGTGATCAGCTTTGCCACGATCTGGCCGGTCGGCCTCGCTATTCTCGCCTATATGATATGGAGCAAACGCATGTTCGGATCCTGCAACGCACGCCGCAAGGCGGCCCCCACCGTGACCATGTCCCGCAGCAGCGGCAACACCGCCTTCGACGCCTATCGCGACGAAACACTGCGCCGCCTCCAGGACGAGCAGGCCAGCTTCGAGCAATTCCTCGACCGTCTGCGCCAGGCCAAGGACAAGGCCGAGTTCGACCAGTTCATGGACGAGCGCGCCCGCACCCCTCGCGGCGCCGATCACGGCCCCGACGCGGAAAAGGATGCGGAAACCTCGAAAGAGGACTGAGTCCATCCACGCCATTCCGGGCAGGGTAGCCGCCCTGCCCGGAGTTTTTGCGCGCACTTGAACCCCAGCGCTGCGATGGTTTGATAACGTGAGGCGCGCCGCGCCCTATCGCAGGAAAGAGACGAAGATGTACAGCCCCGACCCCGCCCACAACAGTGCCGCCGCATATGGCGGGCTGCCCGACCCCGTCGCGCAGCCTGAATTCTATGCGGGCGTGACGATGAAACGGTTCCTCGCCTGGATCGTCGATTCGGTCATGATCCTGATCTTTTGCGTTGTCGCACTGATTCTGACCCTGGGCATCGGATTTTTCTTTCTGCCCGCGCTGATGCTGGCGGTCGGGCTGGTCTACCGCAGCGCCACGCTGGCGCGCGGCTCGGCGACCTGGGGCATGGCGCTGATGGCGATTGAGCTGCGCCGCCATGACGGCACGCGGCTGGATCCGATGACCGCAGTCATTCATACATTATGCTACAGCGCCTCGATGGCCTTCGCGATTCCGCAGGTGATCTCGGTGCTGCTGATGCTGGTCGGCGGGCGCGGCCAAGGCCTGACCGATGTCGTGCTGGGCACCGCCGCGATCAATCGCCGCGCCGTTCTCTGACGTGTGGCGGGATTCCCGGCTTGGCCCCGGTCGTCTAGATTGCTAGGCTCCGCGAAACGCTGCTGAAAACGGTCCTTGATGCGACATACCAATACGATAGCGCCGCAGTTCTACGTGACTGCGCCCCAGCCCTGCCCGTATCTGGAGGGCCGGATGGAGCGCAAGCTGTTCACGGCCCTGCAAGGCGACGGCGCACAGCGGCTGAATGACGGACTGAGCAAGCAAGGCTTTCGCCGCTCGCAGAACGTGCTTTATCGCCCCTCCTGCGCCGATTGCGCCGCCTGCATGTCGGCGCGGATCAGCGTCACGGATTTCACCCCCTCGAAAAGCCAACGGCGGGTCATGCGCCGTAATGCCGGCCTTGAGCGGCGGGCGACCTCGCCTTGGGCGACCGAGGATCAATATGCGCTCTTTCGCCGCTACCTTGAATCGCGTCACGCGGCAGGGGGCATGGCGGATATGGATGCGTTCGAATTCGCCTCGATGGTCGAGGAAACCCCCATCCGCACGCGCGTCGTCGAATATGTGGAGCGTGAGACCGGCGCGCTGGTTGCCGTCTGCCTGACCGACGTACTCGAGGACGGGGTCAGCATGGTCTATTCCTTCTTCGATCCGGATTTGACCCGCCATTCGCTGGGCACCTATATCATCCTCGATCACATCGAAATCGCGCGCGAGGCCGGATTGCCGCATGTCTATCTGGGCTACTGGGTGCCCGGATCGCCGAAAATGGGCTACAAGGCCGGGTTTTCGGGGCTGGAGTTGCATGTCGGCGGCCAGTGGGAGTTGATGCGCGACCCCGAGGATTACTCGGCCAAGGCACATCCGCTGTCGAACGATCCCATCTCCGAGCAGGTGGCCGGCATCACCCTGCCCGATGGCGAGCCGCTGAGACGCGGCTGACACCTGTTTACGCCGATAGCGCGATGGGCAAATCATGCCGCCTCTGAGCCAGTTTGCGGCGCTCCCGGCCTTTCCCTTGGCGATTAATTCCCTAATGTCCCGGCAACGCCTTTGCGCAACAGATGGACCCCCGCCATGAGCACCGATCCCCTCGTCGTCTTCACTCCTTCGGGCAAGCGTGGCCGCTTTCCGGTGGGCACGCCCGTTCTGACGGCCGCGCGGCAGCTGGGCGTCGATCTCGATTCGGTCTGCGGCGGGCGGGGCATCTGCTCGAAATGCCAGATCACGCCCAGCTATGGAGAGTTCTCCAAGCATGGCGTGACCGTGGCCCCTGATGCGCTGTCGGAATGGAACTCGGTCGAGCGGCGCTATGACGAAAAGCGCGGCCTGAAGGCCGGGCGCCGCCTTGGCTGCCAGGCGACCGTGCAGCGCGACGTCGTGATCGACGTGCCGCCCGAAAGCCAGGTCCATCGCCAGGTGGTGCGCAAGGCCGCCTCGGCCCGCGTGATCGAGATGGACCCGGCGACGCGCCTCTACATGGTCGAGGTGGACGAGCCCGACATGCACGAGCCCACCGGCGACATGGAGCGCCTCGCCCGCGCGCTGCGCGAGCAATGGGAAATCCCGGCCATCACCGCCGATCTCAGCCTCATGTCCAAACTGCAGCCGACCCTGCGCAAGGGCAAATGGCAGGTCACGGTTGCCCTGAACAAGGGCCATGAGAGCGATGTGGCGCGCGTGCTGGAAATCTGGCCGGGCCTGCATGAGGACGGGCTCTATGGCCTGGCCATCGACCTCGGATCAACCACCATTGCCGCGCATCTGACCGATCTGGATACCGGCGCCGTCATCGCGTCCTCGGGCATCATGAACCCGCAGATCCGCTTTGGCGAGGATCTGATGAGCCGCGTCAGCTATGCGATGATGAACCCTGGCGGGGACAAGGAAATGACCCGCGCCGTGCGCGAGGCAATCAACACGCTGGCCGAGGAGATCGCCAAGGAAGCGGATATCGCCCCTCACCTGATCGTCGAGACGGTGTTCGTCTGCAACCCGGTCATGCACCACCTCCTCTTGGGCATCGACCCGGTCGAGCTGGGCCAGGCGCCCTTCGCGCTTGCGACCTCGGACAGCATCTCGATGGACGCGCGCGAGCTGGACCTGAGCGCGATCAACCCGCGCGCGCGTGTCTACATCCTGCCCTGCATCGCGGGCCATGTCGGCGCCGACGCCGCCGCCGTGGCCCTGTCCGAGCAGCCGGGCAAGTCCGAAGATCTGGTCCTGATCATCGACGTCGGCACCAATGCCGAGATCCTTCTGGGCGACAAAGAGGGCGTTCTGGCCTGTTCTTCGCCCACCGGCCCGGCCTTCGAGGGGGCGCAGATCAGCTCGGGCCAGCGCGCCGCGCCCGGCGCGATCGAGGCGATCCGCATCGACCCCGAGACGAAAGAGCCGCGGTTTCGCGTGATCGGCAGTGACCTCTGGTCCGACGAGGACGGCTTCGACGCCGCCATCGGCGCCTCGGGCATCACCGGCATCTGCGGGTCCGGCATCATCGAGGCGGTGGCCGAGCTGCGCATGGCTGGCCTCATGGACGAGAACGGCCTGATGGGCAGCGCCGAGGCCACTGGCACGCCCCGCATGGTGCCCGAGGGGCGCACCCATAGTTATCTGGTCCACGACTCGACCGATGAGGGCGGCCCGCGCATCACCGTGACCCAGGGCGACATCCGCGCGATCCAGCTTGCAAAATCCGCGCTTTATGCGGGCGCGCGCCTGCTGATGGACGAGCGCGGGGTCGACAAGGTAGACCGCGTGGTGCTGGCTGGCGCGTTCGGTGCGCATATCTCGAACCTGCACGCGATGGTGCTGGGCATGATCCCCGACGCGCCGCTGGAGAAGGTGACATCGGCGGGCAACGCGGCCGGAACCGGCGCGCGCATCGCACTGTGCAGCCTCAAGGCCCGCGCCGAGATCGAACGCACGGTGCGCCGCATCCACAAGGTGGAAACCGCGATCGAGCCCAAGTTCCAGGAGCATTTTGTCGCCGCCAACGCGATCCCCCACAAGACGGCCACCTTCCCCGAGCTGTCGAAAATCACCACCCTGCCCAGCCCGAACTTCAACGCAGGCTCGGGCGGCGGCGAGGATGGTGGTCGGCGCCGCAGGCGGCGGGGGTAAAACCGGGCGCGGCTTAGGAATTTCTAAAGTCCTGCGGTCTATTCAACGGGTTCCATTCATAACGGGATACCCATTGATGCACCGCACCTTGCCGCTCACCCTCTCCGCTCTTTTGCTGCTGACCGCCTGCGCGGGCCGCGAGCCAAACCCGATCAAGGAGATACATGACGGCGACGCGCGCTTGTCCTGCGGCGAGCTGCGCCGCGAGATCGACGTCAACAGCAAGGCCATTCAGGGGCTGATCGACGAAAAGCACAGCAAGCAGACAAAGAACGTCGTTGCCGGAACGGCCGGGGCGATCTTGTTTTGGCCGGCCCTCTTCTTCATGGATCTCAAAGGGGCGTCCGCTGAAGAAGCGCGGGCCTACCAGCGGCGCAATCAGGGTTTGCTCAGCCGCTACGAGGCGCGGGGATGCAAGCCCGCCATCGCCATCCGGACCTATGATCCCTCCAAGTCAGGAGGCGAGGCCGAGGCAAAGCGCATCGCGCAGGATGCCAAGGTCAAGAACGCGCCAACCAAATGATCGCGCCGCCGCGACGGGGCGCAGACGTCTTCGGATGGCGATGCACCCCGTCAGGCATGTTCAGTAGTTTCCGGCCACGTATTTCGCGATGGCCCCGCCACGCGAATTGACGTCCAGTTTCTGATAGATCGCCTTGAGGTAATACTTGACGGTATTTTCCGAGAGGCCCAGCCGCGCTGAAATCTGAAAATTGGTCAGCCCATTGGCCAACAGTCCCAGGATCTCATGCTCGCGCCGCGACAGCGTATCGGTCGTCTCGTTTGCCAATCGGCGCAGGATCTCGGTCGGGACGATGGAATGGCCATCCACCAGCTTGCCCAGGATCTTGGGCAGGCTAATCAGGATCTGCGCCATCATGCAGACAGAATTGGCCCCGGCCTTGATCGCCGCACGGATAAAGGCGAACTCTCCTTCGTCGGCCACCACGACAACCAGTGCGGCGGGATAATCGCGCCGGATCATCTCCATCGCGGTGGCCAGATCGCAATCCGCCAGCCGGACGCCGAGGATCACAATAACGCGGCCCTTTTCGCCCTCGAGCGCCGCGCGAAGAGCTGCCAGATCGGTCGCGAACGCACCCAGCTCGGTCCCCGAAATCTGCCCGACAAGCGAGCCGATCCCCTGGCACACGATCAGTTGCCGGTCCGCAACGATCACCCGCGCATCTGTCAAAACGGTCTCCTCCATCGCTTGATTGCTGCATATCGGCGCGCCGTTGTCACGGGTTTTCTACGTGGCGCGCCGGGCGAACTCCCTGATCTTGCGGTGTTTTTTGGTGTGCCATGGTATGCCGCCCTCCGCCCTCACCCTGCCGGGTAGGCCCGCCCTACCCGTTCGGCGCGCCGTCACGGCAAATCGCGGACAGGCCCATGCGGACGGGCGTTGCGGCTGTGCGCAGCGATCCCGATACATATCCGCAGCAACAGGAGAAGACTTATGCATGGCACGTCCCATCTATTCATTCCCGGCCCCACCAACGTCCCCGAAGAGGTGCGCCGCGCCATGAACATTCCGATGGAGGATATGCGTGCGCCCGATTTCTGCGATTTCGTGCGCCCCCTTCTCGAAGACATAAAGAAGGTGTTCCGCCTCAAGGATGGCCGCGTGTTCATCTACCCGTCCTCGGGCACGGGCGCGTGGGAATCCGCCATTTCGAACACGCTGGCGGCGGGCGACAAGGTGCTGATGGCGCGGTTTGGCCAATTCTCGCTACTCTGGGCCGACATGGCCGAGCGTCTGGGCCTCGACGTGGATCTGATCGAGGTCGAGTGGGGCAAGGGCGTGCCGGTCGAAGCATATGCTGCCAAGCTGAAGGCCGATACCAACCATGCTATCAAGGCCGTTTTCGTCACTCATAATGAGACAGCGACAGGTGTGACTTCGAACGTCAAGGCTGTGCGCGATGCGCTGGACGCGGCGGGCCATCCCGCGCTGCTCTTTGTCGACGGCGTCAGCGCCATCGGCTCGATCCCGTTCAAGCAGGAGGATTGGGGCGTCGATCTGGCCGTGGCAGGCTCGCAAAAAGGTTTCATGCTGCCTGCGGGCCTCGGCTTTCTGGGCGTGTCGGACAAGGCGCTGGCGATCAACGCGTCAAACAGCCCCAAGATGCCGCGCAGCTATTTCGCCTTCGACGAGATGATCAAGCTGAACGACACCGGCTATTTCCCCTACACGCCGCCAACCCAGCTTTTGCGCGGTCTGCGCGTCTCGCTGGACATGATGCTGGCCGACGGGATGGAGGCCGTCTGGGCACGCCACGCTTATCTCGCCGAAGGCGTGCGGCAGGCCGTCGCCCAGTGGGAGGGGTGCAGGCTGGTCGCCGCTGCGCCCGAATGGCAGTCGGATACTGTCTCGGCCATATATACGCCCGAAGGCGTGGACGCGAAGGACGTGATTTCGGGCGCTTATTCGAAGTATCGCACTTCTCTTGGCAGCGGCCTGAGCAAGCTGGCGGGCAAGGCGTTCCGCATCGGCCATCTGGGCTCGCTCAACTCGGTGATGCTCTGCGGTGCGCTGTCGGCGACCGAAATGGCGCTGCGCGATGCGGGCGCCAGGATCACGCCCGGTGCAGGTGTCGCGGCCGCCCAAGAGCATTACCGCAAACATGCCTGAGCTTTTTTAAGCCGCCATTAACCATGCCCCGCCGATAGTCGGGGCATGAGCATGAATGCCGCCATCCCCCTGACGCCCGAGCAATGGATGCGCGGCGTCTTGGGCACGCAGGCCGCGCGCGATGGCCGTGTCCTGCGCCGAAAGCTGGATCATTTCAACCGGTATGTCGGACGCGCCCGCTTCGTCGCGGAATGGCAGCGCTGCGGCTATCATGCGGTCGAGAATGGCGGTCAGATGATCATCTTTTGCAATAACGAGCCGGTGCGCATCGTGCCCTAGCGGAAAACATTCGTTTTCCGCACCCCGCTGCATGCCATAGCGCCTGGCCCGGGTAGCGCCGCCCTACCCGTTCGCGGCGCGGGCCCCTCCCAGACCTCGCAAAGCTACCCGTGCGAAAGTAGGCGGCGGGCGCGGGCTGAGGCAGTCTGACCCTCGTGACATGATCCGAGGGAGGATACCGACATGAGCTACACCTTGCACCCGCTCAAAAAACAGCGCTTGCAGCGATCCGAACTGGCCGTGCCCGGCTCGAACCCATCGATGATCGAAAAGGCCGCCGATAGCGATGTCGATTACATCTTTCTCGACCTCGAGGATGCCGTCGCACCGCCCGACAAGGTTCAGGCGCGCAAGAACATCATCGAGGCTCTGAACGACATCGACTGGCGCGCGAAGGGCAAGACCATGTCGATCCGCATCAACGGCCTTGATACGCATTACATGTATCGCGACGTGGTCGACATCCTCGAACAGGCCGGCAGCCATGTGGACACGATTCTGGTGCCGAAGGTGGGCGTGCCGGGTGACCTCTATACTGTGGAAACCATGGTCAGCCAGATTGAGGAAGCGATGGGCCTGACGCACAAGATCGGCCTCGAGGCGCTGATCGAAACCGCGCTTGGCATGGCCAATGTCGAGGCGATCGCCGCCGCGCCCGGACGGCTGGAGGCGCTGCATTTCGGCGTGGCGGACTACGCCGCATCCAACCGCGCGCGCACCGTTGTCATCGGCGGGCTGAATCCCGACTATCCCGGCGATCAGTGGCATTTCGCGCTTAGCCGCATGACCGTCGCCTGCCGCGCCTACGGCCTGCGCGCGATCGATGGCCCCTTCGGCGATTTCAACGACCCGGACGGCTATACCCTCTCGGCCAAACGCGCCGCCGCACTTGGAATCGAAGGAAAATGGGCCATCCACCCCAGCCAGATCGCTTTGGCGAATGAAACCTTTTCGCCGCCCGAGGCCGAAGTCACCCGTGCGCGGCGCATCATCGAAGAGCTTCGCAAGGCCGAAGCGCAACGCAAGGGGGCGGCCAGCCTCGATGGAAAGATGATCGACGCCGCCAGCGAGCGCATGGCCAACAACGTGCTGCAGGTGGCCGATGCCATCACGGCCAAGGGATGAGGTAGCGCCATGGATATCCACGAATATCAAGCCAAGGACCTGCTGAAGAAATTCGGCGTCAACGTGCCTAGAGGCGGCATCGCCTATTCCCCCGAGCAGGCTGTCTACCGCGCGCAGGAACTCTCGGGCGAGCGCGTGGTCGTCAAGGCGCAGATCCATTCCGGCGCGCGCGGCAAGGCTGGCGGCGTCAAGATCTGCAGCACGGATGACGAGATCGCCGATGCCGCTGCCTGGATGCTGGGCCGCAAGCTGGTCACGCATCA
The DNA here is from genome assembly GCF_043355935.2 of Roseovarius roseus. Classification (NCBI taxonomy): domain Bacteria; kingdom Pseudomonadati; phylum Pseudomonadota; class Alphaproteobacteria; order Rhodobacterales; family Roseobacteraceae; genus Roseovarius; species Roseovarius roseus. Next base: position 746,223 of record NZ_JBHFPE020000001.1, read on the forward strand.
GACCGGCCCCGGCGGCAAGCTGGTCGGGCGCCTCTATATCGAGGAGGCGACCGATATCGCGCAGGAGCTTTACCTCGGCTTCGTCATGGACCGCACCGAGGAGCGCGTCGTCGTTGTCGCCTCGGCTGAGGGCGGGATGGAGATCGAGGATATCTCATCGGACGAGCCGGACAGCATCATCCGCTCGGTCGTCGATCCGGCGGTGGGCATGCAGGCCTTTCAGGCGCGCGAGATCGCGTTTCAGCTGGGGCTTGAGCCCGCGCTGATCCCCCAGGCGGTCAAGCAGATCACCGGCGCCTACCGCGCAATGGACGAAATGGACGCCGCCATGGTCGAGATCAATCCGCTGGTTGTCACCAAATCGGGCGAGATCGTCGCGCTGGACGCCAAGCTCAGCTTTGACGACAACGCGCTTTTCCGCCACCCCGAGATTTCCGAACTGCGCGACAAGAGCCAGGAGGACCCGCGTGAGACCTATGCCGAGGATCGCGGCCTCAGCTATATCGGCCTTGAGGGACATATCGGCTGTATCGTCAATGGCGCGGGCCTCGCCATGGCGACGCTGGACATGATCAAGATGTCGGGCGGCGAGCCGGCCAATTTCCTTGATGTCGGCGGCGGGGCCAGCCCGGAACGGGTGTTGATGTCCTTCAAAGCGGTCCTCAACGATCCCAAGGTCGAGGCGATCCTCGTCAACATTTTCGCTGGCATCAACCGCTGCGACTGGATCGCCGAGGGCGTGGTGCGCGCGGTCAAGGAGCTTGAGCTGACCATGCCGCTGGTCGTGCGCCTGTCGGGAACCAATGTCGACGAGGGGCGCAAGGTGCTGGCTGACAGCGGCCTCGACATCACCACTGCCGAGACATTGGCGGATGCCGCGGACAAGGTGGTTGCGGCATGGAAATCTTCATCCAAGACGGGGGCGAACTGATGGCCATCCTCATCGACAAGACATCAAAGGTGCTCGTCACCGGCCTGACGGGCCGCATCGGCAGCTTTCATACCGAGGAGATGCGCGCCTATGGCACCAACGTCGTTGGCGGCGTGACCCCCGGGAAGGGCGGCGCACTCCACAATGGCCTGCCGGTCTTCAACACCGTCAAGGGTGCGGTTGCCGAGACCGGCGCGACGCTGGCCATCTGCTTCGTCCCGCCCCCCTTTGCGGCTGACTCGATCATGGAGGCGGCGGATTCCGGGATCGAGACCTGCGTCTGCATCGCCGACGGCATCCCCACGCAGGACATGATCCGCGTCAAACGCTACATGCGCCGCTACAAGGAGGCGCGCCGCATGCGCCTGATCGGGCCCAACTGCGCTGGCATCATCACGCCGGGTCAGGCTTTTGCCGGCCTCATGCCGCCGGCCATCTATCTGCCGGGCCGCGTTGGTATCGTCGGACGGTCGGGCACGCTGGGCTATGAGGCGGCCAGCCAGATGAAGGCGCGCGGCATCGGTGTGTCGTCCTCCATCGGGATCGGGGGCGATCCCATCAACGGCTCGTCCTTCCGCGATATCCTCGAGCTGTTCGAGAAGGATCCGGGCACCGACGCGGTCGTCATGGTGGGCGAGATTGGCGGCCCGCAGGAGGCAGAGGCGGCCGCCTATATCCGCGATCACATGACCAAGCCCGTCGCGGCCTATGTCGCGGGCCTGTCGGCACCCAAGGGACGGCGCATGGGGCACGCAGGCGCCATCGTGTCAGCCTTCGGCGAGTCGGCGCAGGAAAAGGTCGAAATCCTGTCGGGGGCCGGTGTGACAATTGTGCCCACCCCTTCGGCCTTTGGGGAGACGGTGGAAAAAATGCTGGCATGACAACAGCTTGGCGGGGCATCGGCCCTGCCTTGCCGATGCGGTTCTTTGCATATTGCCATTGCCCAAATTTTGCCGCAATTGCACCGCATTCACGCCCCGGTTCACGGCGAGCATGGGGAATCACACCAGCTGCCAGCTGGAAATACCTCCGGCGCGTGACCCTTTCTTCAGGAGCACTCAGATGCCAGATTCGACCCCCGCCCCCAAGCCGCAATCGGCCAAAGCTACCGAACCCGCCCAGACCATGACACAGCGCCCTGCGGCGCGCCCGTCCAAGACGAAACCGCAGATCATCTCGCGGCAGGTCTTCAGCGATTTCGCCAACATCTGAGCGCTGGCGCGCCCCAAGATCGGGCGCTAGGCTGCACATATGAGCGCCGCGCCTGATCCCGTCTCCGCCATCCGAAATCTGGGTCCCGCCGTCGAAGCGGCTTGCGCCCGCGCCGGCATCCATTCGGCCGAGGAGCTCCGCGCGCTTGGCCCCGATGCCGCCTATGCGCGCCTGATCGCGGCGGGAACGCAGCCACATTTCATCGGCTTTTATGCCATGGTCATGGGCCTTCAGGGCCGCCCTTGGAATGATTGCCAGGGCGCCGAGAAGGCCGCCCTGCGCGCCCGGTTCGACCAGATCAAAACCGCCACGCAAGCCTCCCAATCCAATGAAAAAGGCCGCACCCCGATGGATGCGGCCCTTGATGAGATCGGTGTGATCCCGAAACGATCTGACGCTTAGCCGACCAGTTCGAGACCCGCAAAGAAATACGCGATTTCCTCTTTTGCCGTCTCGGGCGCGTCCGAGCCGTGGACCGAGTTTTCGCCAACGCTCTCGGCGAATTCGGCGCGGATGGTGCCGGCGGCGGCATCGGCGGGGTTAGTCGCGCCCATCACTTCGCGGTTCTTGGCAATGGCGCCTTCGCCTTCCAGCACCTGCACGACGACCGGGCCGGAGGCCATGAATTCGCACAGCTCGCCATAGAACGGACGCTCGGCGTGAACCTTGTAGAACTCGCCCGCTTGCGCCGGGGTCAGGTGGATGCGCTTTTGTGCGACGATGCGCAGACCGGCATCCTCGAACTTGGCGTTGATCTTGCCGGTCAGGTTGCGCTTGGTCGCGTCGGGTTTGATGATGCTCAGTGTGCGTTCTTTAGCCATGTCAGCCTCTATATGTGTGGGTGATGATATGGGCGCTGCGGTAACACGCGCGGGAACCGGGTAAAAGACCTATTCGGGCTGCGACACTATGGCTTCGTTTTACCATTTCTATTCCCGATAGTTTCGATCAAGTAACCGTCACGAACCAATATACACACAAGGACTCCGCAGATGACCTTTAAAGCCGTCTTGGCCGCATCGGCCCTCGCCCTGACCGCCACGCCATTATTCGCCGAGAATTCAGGCCGGCTGACCTATGACCAGTTCGAGTTGGCCGTACCGCATATGGACCTCGCAACCTGCCCGCCCTCGATGGAGCAAGAGGACAGCTTTTGCCGGGCGACGCTGCGGCACGATGAAATCCACGTCTTTGCCTTCAGAAACGAAGGCGATCAGCCGATGACAGGTTTCAAATCCTTCCCCGCCGAAGGGCTGTCCACGTTGCTCGACTAAGACGTTGACAAGGGCGGAGCGGTCCGCCATCGCTCCGCGCATGCTGCGCATTGATGACATATCCTACTCCGTCGCGGGCCGCCCGCTGATCGAAAACGCCTCGGCCACCATCCCTGACGGGCATAAGGTGGGCATTGTGGGCCGCAACGGCACGGGCAAAACCACGCTCTTTCGTATCATCCGGGGCGAATTGGCGCTGGAGGGCGGAGCCATCACCCTGCCCCAGCGCGCCCGCATCGGCGGTGTCAGCCAGGAGGTGCCCGGCAATGAGGTGTCGCTGATCGACACTGTCCTCGCTGCCGACACCGAGCGGGCGGCCTTGTTGGCCGAGGCCGAGACGGCGACCGACCCCACGCGCATTGCCGAGGTGCAGACGCGCCTTTCGGATATCGACGCCTGGGGCGCCGAGGCCCGCGCGGCCTCGATCCTCAAGGGACTTGGCTTTGACGACGACCAGCAACGACAGCCGTGCAGCGCCTTCTCGGGCGGTTGGCGGATGCGCGTAGCGCTGGCCGCTGTCCTCTTCTCGCAGCCCGATCTGCTGCTCCTCGACGAACCGACCAACTATCTCGACCTCGAAGGCGCGCTCTGGCTGGAAACCTATCTGGCCCGCTATCCGCACACCGTGCTGATCGTCAGCCATGACCGGGGCCTCCTGAACCGCGCTGTCGGCTCTATCCTGCATCTCGAGGACAAGAAGCTGACGCTCTATCAGGGCGCCTATGACACCTTCGCCGAGACACGCGCTGCTCGGCTGGCGGCCGCCGAATCCGAGGCGAAAAAACAGGAGGCGCGCCGCGCGCATCTGCAAAGCTTTGTTGATCGCTTCCGCGCCAAGGCGTCCAAGGCCGTGCAGGCGCAATCCCGCCTCAAGATGATCGCCAAGATGAAGCCGATCACCACCCCGCAGGAGGCTGCGCTCAAGAAATTCACCTTCCCCTCGCCCGAGGAACTGTCACCGCCCATCATCCATATGGAGGGCGGCTCGGTCGGCTATGACGGCAAGGCGATCCTGCAACGTCTGAACCTGCGCATCGACCAGGATGACCGCATTGCGCTTCTCGGCAAGAACGGCGAGGGAAAATCTACCCTTTCCAAACTCTTGGCGGGCAAACTTGAAGCGATGGGCGGCAAGATGACCACCTCGTCCAAGCTGCGCGTCGGCTTCTTCGCGCAGCATCAGGTCGAGGAGCTGCATGTCGACGAGACGCCCATCGATCATATCCGCCGCCTGCGCCCCGGCGAGACGCCATCGCGCCTGCGTGCGCGCCTCGGCGGCTTCGGCATCGGCGCCGAGCAGGCCGAGACGCTGGTGGGCAAGCTCTCGGGCGGGCAGAAGGCGCGGCTCAGCCTCATGCTGGCCACCATTGACGCGCCGCATATGCTCATTCTCGACGAGCCGACCAACCACCTCGACATCGAATCGCGCGAGGCGCTGGTGGAGGCGCTGACCGCCTACACAGGCGCCGTGATCCTCGTCAGCCACGACATGCACCTGCTCAGTCTCGTCGCCGACCGCCTCTGGCTGGTCAAGGATGGTGGCGTCTCGTCCTATGAGGGCGATTTGGAGAGCTATCGCGCCATGTTGCTGGCGGGCGACAAGCCCGCGCCGAAGCCCAAGGAGCAAAAGCCGAAGCGCCCCACGAAGGATGCCATCACCGCGCTCAAGCAGGACGTGAGGAAATGCGAGGAACGCGTTGAAAAGCTGAACATAATGGCCGACAAGCTGGCCCGGAAACTGGCCGATCCCGCAATGTATGACGAGGATAACAAGGACGAGGCGACCGTCTGGCAAAAGAAGTATTCGGAGGTGATGGAGGCGCAGGAGCGCGCCGAATCCCTCTGGATGCGCGCGCTGGAAAAACTGGAACGCGCAGAGGCATGATAGCCAACCCCGCCTTGAGACGGTAAGGAGAGGCATGGAAAGCGCCGCCCTCATCACCACGTTCGTCACGCTCTTCATCGTGCTTGACCCGTTCGCCTTGGCGCCGCTGTTCCTGGCGCTGACGCGAGGCATGGACAAGCATATGCGCCGCGTGATCGCCATTCGTGCCTGCCTGATGGGCGCGGCCCTGCTCTGCGTCTTTGGCGCCTTTGGCGAGGCGGTGCTGGGTTTTATTGGCATTTCGATGCCCGCCTTCCGCATCGCGGGCGGCATCCTTCTTTTTCTCACCGCGCTCGACATGCTGTTCCAGCGCCGCACCGCGCGGCGCGAGGATACGGCCGAGCAGGATGACCATGACGATCCCTCGATCTTTCCGCTGGCCATCCCCCTCATCGCCGGCCCCGGCGCCATTGCCACGATCATCCTGCTGACGGGTGAGCATCGCGGCATGAGCGGGCTTGCATGGGTGCTGGGCACGATGCTTTTCGTCATGACGCTGGTCTTCATCTCGTTCCTTGGCGCGGGGATGCTGGAGCGCGCGCTTGGCAAGACCGGCATTGCCGTTGTCACCCGCGTCCTCGGTATGCTCTTAGCGGCGCTGGCGGTGCAATTCGTGCTGGACGGTCTGCGCGGATTCGGCATTGCGGCATAACACGCGCCGGGTCATCTGGCGAAACCGCCCGGCGCGCCTTATCTTGATCCCATGAACACTGATTTCGATACCGCAAACCTCATCTACCTGGTCGTGCTGGGCAGCGCCGTCATGATCTGGTTCTTTGCCGCCAACCGCAATTCACTGGGCAAAACGGTTCAGCAGGCGGCGGTCTGGGGGCTGATCTTCATCGGCGTGATCGCCGCCATCGGCCTTTGGGACGAGATCAGCGGCACGGTCGCGCCCCGCCAGCTGGTCAGCTCGGAAGCGGGCCGGATCGAGCTGCCCCGCGCGCCGGACGGGCATTACTACCTCGCCGCCGAAGTGAACGGCGCGCCGATCCGCTTTGTCGTGGATACTGGCGCCAGCGATATCGTGCTCAGCCGCGATGATGCCATTGCCGCGGGGCTGCACCCCGAGGATCTGGAATTCACCGGGCAGGCCAGCACCGCCAACGGGATCGTGCGCACCGCGCCCGTGCGCCTCGACAGCCTTTCTGTCGAGGGGATCACCGACCGCAGCGTGCGCGCCGTCGTCAACTCGGGCGAGCTGCGCGAGTCTCTACTGGGCATGGGCTATCTCGAGCGGTTCACCAACATGCAGATCACCGGCGGCACGCTGATCCTGGAACGCTAGGGCACCGGGGTCCTGCGACACCCCACCGCAGGACGAATTGATCAAGATCAATCACCCTGCGGTGTTTGCGCTTACATTCATCTAAGCGAATGCGTTCATTCAAGGAGATATCCCATGCGTCTTTTGCCTGCCCTTACCCTTTGCGCCGCCGTCTTCGCCGCAGCGCAGCCCGCCGCCGCACAGGATGCGCCCGCCAAGGTCGTGACGGTCGTCACCAGTGCCGATGCACAGACGCAGCTGATGGCCATGGTGCTGACCATGCAATCGGTTCAGCAAGGGGCTGAAGGCTATATGCTTCTTTGCGGGCCGGGCGGCGATCTGGCGCTCAAGGACGCGCCCGAGAGCGCGACCGCGGGCCAGCCGCCCAAGGGCATGAGCCCGCAGGGCCTGATGCAGAAGATCCGCGAGGCAGGCGCAACCGTCGAGGTCTGCGCGATCTACCTGCCCGGCAAGGGCGCCGAGGCGGACGTGCTGCTGGACGGCATCACCGTCGCCAAGCCGCCCGAAATGGCCGCGCGGCTGATGGCCGCCGATGCGCGCGTCCTGTCATTCTGAACCGGCACGGAGGATTGAGCCATGAAGACCTGGATCGCGGCGGCCCTTGTCGCCGTCACACTGGGTAGCCCCGTCTTTGCAGCGGATGCGCCCGAAGACCCTGACGAGCAAACCGAATGGGGCCTCTACCTGACGGCCCGCGAAGCATATGAAATGAAGATGGCGCGCGGCGACGAGGTGCTGTTTGTCGATGTGCGCGAGCCGATCGAGATCATGTTCACCGGCTGGACGGACGTGGTGGATCTGAACGTGCCTTTCCTATTGGTGGATCCCACCACATGGAATTCTGAAAAGCCTGTCCTACAGATGCGCAAGAACCCCGCTTTCGCCGACCTGATCGCCGCGGCGCTAGAAGCACGCGGCATGGACAAGGACACGCCCGTGATCCTGATGTGCCGCTCGGGCGGCACGCGCGGCGCGCCTTCGGCCAACGCTTTGGCCGAACTGGGGTTGAGTGAGGTCTACGTCGTGGTCGACGGCTTCGAGGGCGGCTCGCTCAAGGACGACCCGCGCGGGCCTTGGCGGCTGAAGGATGGCTGGAAGAACAGCGAACTGCCTTGGAGCTACAAGATGAACAAGGACAAGATCCCGCTGCGCAGCGAGTAAGCATCGCTGGACACGGCCGGACAACCCAGCCCGCCCGTCCTAGGACGTGGCGGGCTCTTTTTCGGCCTTTTTCTCCCAGCGCCCCGACGCCTCGGACCAGTATTGCGCGGCGCAGCCCGCGTCAGTCAGCGCCTTCCACTGAGTGCGCGCATGGGTAACCGCGGCCTCGTCATTGCCATCGAAGAGCACACAGACCCGGTCAAGGCGCTGCACCTCTTCGGGCTGCACCTCGGCGCCGCCCACCGCCATCAGGCAACTGGCGCCGTTGGGCATGTCCGCCAGCGTGGTCAGCAGGATCGGCTGATCCGCCTCATGCGGCTGGCCTGCGCGGCCGTGCGGCAAAAAGGCATCGTCGCCCCCTGCGCTCCACAGGGCCTCATCCAGCGCATCCATGCGCGCGGAATCGACCCCGCGCACCGCCACGCGCCAGCCCGCACTGCGCGCCTTGTCCAGCAGCATGGGCAAGGTCACCTCCAGCGGGGCGCGCGTCAGATGGTAGAAATAGGCTGCGCCCATCAGCCCTCCCCGGACATGTCCTCAACAAGGCGATTGAGCGCCATGACGCCCCAGCCCGTCGCGCCCTTGGGGGCGTAATCCGTGGCATCCTTGACCGAAGCGACGCCGGCGATATCCAGATGCATCCAGGGCGTGCCCTCCTGCACGAAGCGCTGCAGGAACTGCGCGGCGGTGATCGAGCCCGCGGGCCGCCCGCCCACGTTCTTCATGTCTGCGATCTGGCTTTTCAGCTGGTCGTCATAGGACTTGCCCATCGGCATGCGCCACGCGCCCTCGCCCTCGGCGCCCGCCGCCTTGAGGAAGTCGCCCGCAAGCGTGTCGTCATTCGAGAAAACGCCCGCGTTGTCGTGGCCAAGACCGATGATAATGGCCCCTGTAAGGGTGGCCAGATCGACCATCGCGCGCGGCTTGTAGGTTTCCTGCGCATACCACATCACATCGGCCAGAACGAGCCGGCCCTCGGCGTCGGTGTTGATGATCTCGACGGTGTCGCCCTTCATTGAGGTCACCACATCGCCGGGGCGCGTCGCGCGGTCCGAGGGCATATTCTCGACCAGCCCGACAAGGCCGACGACATTCGCCTTGGCCTTGCGCAGCGCCAGCGTGCGCATGACGCCGGCAACGACGCCCGCGCCGCCCATGTCCATTGTCATGTCCTCCATGCCGGCGGCGGGCTTGAGGCTGATGCCGCCAGTGTCAAAGACAACGCCCTTGCCGACCAGCGCCAGCGGCGCATCGCCCTTGGCGCCGCCTTTCCATTCCATGATCGCAACCTTCGAGGGGCTGGCACTGCCATGACCGACACTCAGCAAAAGGCCCATGCCGAGGCTCTCCAGCTTGTCCTCCTCCAGCACGGTCACTTTCAGGCCAAGGCTCTCCATATCCTTGATGCGCTTGGAAAATTCGGTGGTCGTCAGGTGATTGGCCGGCTCGCTGACCAGATCGCGGGTGAAAAAGACGCCTTCGGCCACCGCGCGCGCGGCTTCGACCTCCGCTTTGATCTCATCGGGCTTTGAGACCATCATCGTCACCTCGCCCAGTGCTTTCTTTTCGTCCGTCTTGCGGTCGGTGAAGCTGTAGGCGCGCAGGATGAGACCCAGCATCAGATCGACAGGACGGCGCTGCTGCGCGGCCAGCACCGTCATGCCGCCCTTGTCCAAAAGCTTGCCCAATGCCGCGCCGCCCTTGCGCGCCTCGATCTCCTTGGCGCCCCGCTCAAGGCAGAGCACGTCGACCGCCTCGGCCTTGAGACCCGTGGGCCAGGCCAGCGTTTTCACGTCGCCCGATTTCATGTCCTCCAGCGCGCCACTTTCTATCATCCGCGCCAGCGCGCCCCTAGTCAGCTTGTTGATGCGCCGCGCGCCTGCGCCCAGCTTGCCGTCCTTGCCGATCACGACGGCGATGCGGCCCTTGGCCTCGGCCAGCATGTCGAAATCGGTTTCGATGATCCGGGTGGATGCGGGTGCGGTCATGTAGTGGCTCCTGAAAGGCTGTGGCGACCGGGCGGCTGGGCCCGGTATGCGCCGATGCGTGTCATGTACTCTCTGCGCCGGACTCTGCGCATTTTCGCCCCGAGTGCAATGGCCGCCGCACCGGCGGCGCGGCGCCGCCCATTGCCCGGCTCGTGCCCGCTTTAGCAGTTTTACCGCGCGGCCAATTCAGATAACTTGCCACCAGATATGGTGTTGCGGGGGGAATGAGTTGGCCAGATTCGACAGATACATGCTGTCGCAATTCATGATGCTGTTCGGCTTTTTCGCGCTGGTCCTCGTATCCATCTTCTGGATCAACAAGGCCGTGCGCATGTTCGACCGCCTCGTCAGCGACGGGCAGTCGTCTTGGGTCTTTGTCGAGTTCACCGCGCTCACGCTGCCGGGCGTGATCGGCATCGTGCTGCCGATCGCGGCATTTGCGGGTGCAGTCTATGTGACCAATCGCCTTTCGACCGAAAGCGAGCTGACCGTGATGCAGGCGACCGGTTACTCGCCGTGGCGCATGGCGCGGCCCGTTCTCTACTACGGGGTCATCGTCGCGCTGATGATGTCGCTCCTGTCGCATGTGCTCATCCCACTCAGCCTGCAAAAGCTGGAACAGCGCCGCGCCGAGGTGTCGGGCAATATCACGGCCAAGCTTCTGACCGAGGGCGAATTTCTGCATCCCGCCGCGGGCGTTACCTTTTACATCCGCGAGATCACGCCCGAGGGCGAGCTGCGCAACGTCTTCCTGTCGGATCGCCGCCGCGCGAACGCGCCGACGACCTATACCTCCTCTTCGGCCTATCTGGTGCAGGAGGGCGGCGGGACCAAGCTGGTGATGCTGGACGGGTTGGCGCAGAATATCGCGCCGGATGGCCAGCGCCTCTTCACCACGCATTTCGATGATTTTTCATATGACATCAGCCGCCTCGTGGCGCAAAGCGCGCTCAACCTCGACCGCATCGATTTTGCCGGCACGCCCGAGCTGATCCGCGATCCGGCCGCAGTGGCCGAGCGGACGGGCGTGACGCTCGGGGTCGCGGTCACGGCCCTTCATGCACGTTTTGCGCAGGCGATTCTTTGCATCGTCGCGGCGCTGATCGGGTTTGCCACGCTCTTGCAGGGGGGCTTCAGCCGGTTTGGCGTCTGGCGCCAGATCCTGACCGCGTTCCTCTTGCTGATCGGCGTCAAGCTGGTCGAAGGCGGCGTCGCGGGGCCCGTGCTGATCGCGCCTATGATGTGGCCCCTGCTCTACCTGCCGTCGCTGATCGGCTTCGCCATTGTGTGGATCTTGCTCTATTCCGCTGCGCATCCGGGCGTCTTGCGGCGCCTGCGCGGCATCCGGCGCATCCCGCCGGAGGGGGCGGCCACATGACGCTGCACTGGTATTTCGCGCGCAAGTTCCTCTGGACCTATCTGGGCATCACGGCAATTTTCGCGGTAATCCTCGGCCTCATCGACATGGTGGACGAGTTGCAGGATTTCCCCAACCTCACGGTCTGGGAGGTCGCCGAGGTGGTGCTGCTGAACCTGCCCCATGCCAATTACGAGATCCTGCCGCTGGTCATCATCCTGGCCTCCGTCGCCGTTTTCGTGCGCCTTGCCCGCTCGTCCGAAATGGTGGTGGTGCGCGCCTCTGGCCTCTCGGGGCTGCGCGGCATGAGCGCGCCCGTCCTGATGGCCGCGCTTGTCGGTTTCGTGTCGATTGCGGTTTTCAACCCTCTGGTTGCCGCATCGGCCAAGAGATATCACGATCTGGTCGCCTCCTATAGCGGCTACGGCTCGAACATCCTCGCGCTCTCTGCCGAGGGGCTCTGGCTGCGCCAGGGCAGCGCCGAGGGGCAGACGGTGATCCATGCCGTCTCGGCCAGCGCGGATGTATCGGTGCTGAACGATGCGACCTTCATCTCGTTCTCTCCAACGGGCGATCCCATCCGGCGCATTACCGCGCGCACCGCATCGCTGGGCATCGGCGAGTGGCAATTGACGGACGTCAAGCTCTGGACCCTCGCCAGCGGGCTCAACCCCGAGGCTGGGGCCGAGCGGATGGAGACGCTATCGGTGCCCTCCGCCCTGACCCGCGAGGGCATCGTCGACAGTTTCGGCAAGCCGGAATACATCCCGATCTGGGACCTGCCCGATTTCATCGACCAATTGGAGGCGGCCGGTTTTTCCGCTCGCCGCTATGCCGTCTGGTACGAGATGGAGCTGGCGCGGCCTATTTTCCTGATGGCACTGGTGCTGATCGCCGCTGCCTTCACCATGCGCCATGTGCGCACGACGAACACCGGCGTATCGGTTCTGATCGCGATCATGCTGGGCTTTTCATTGCATTACATCCGCAATTTCGCGCAAGTTCTGGGTGAGAACGGGCAAATTCCAGTGGTTTTGGCCGCTTGGGCCCCGCCCGTTGCGTCATTGATGCTTGCCCTCGGCATCGTTCTGCATATGGAGGACGGATGATCCGCACGCGCCCTCTTGCCACCTCGGCCTTGGCCCTTGTCGCCGCCATCGCCCTGGCCAGCGCCCCCCTGCGCAGCCAAGAGCGCAGCGCCCCCCCAGCCGCCCCCGCTCCGGCGCTGCTGATCGCGGATGATGTGACCCTCGACGGAGATCAAAGCCTGATCGCCACCGGCAATGTCGAGGCTGTCTTCAACGGCCAGCGCCTCAAGGCGCAGAGCATCACCTATGACCGCACCACCGATCAGCTGAAAATCACCGGGCCGCTGACGCTTTATGACGGGGGCTACACCACCGTTCTGGCCAATGAGGGGCAACTGGACCGCGACATGCGCAACGGCATCCTGACCGGCGCGCGGCTGGTGATGGATGATCAGCTGCAACTGGCCGCCAACCAGATCAGCCGCACGGACGGGCGTTATTCGCAGCTCTACAAGGCCGCCGTCACCTCCTGCCGGGTGTGCAAGGAGGGCGACGCGCCGCTGTGGCAGATCCGGGCAAGGCGCGTGATCCACGATGCTGAAACGCGGCAGCTGTTCCTGGACGGCGCGCAATTTCGCGTGGGCAATGTGCCGATCGCCTATTTCCCGCGCCTGCGCCTGCCCGATCCCACGGTTGAACGCCTGACCGGCTTTCTGACGCCATCGTTTTACAATTCTTCGTTGCTCGGAACCGGGGTCAAAGTGCCCTATTTCATCCGTATCGGCGATCACAAGGATCTGACGCTGACGCCGTATTACACGACCGAGACGCGCACCTTGGAGTTCCGCTATCGCCAGGAATTCACCAGGGGCGGGATCGAATTTGAAGGCGCAATCAGCGACGACGATCTCGGAAGGCGTGATCGGCGAGCTTACGTCTTTGGCAAAGGCGTCTTTTCGCTACCGCAGGATTATGTGCTGCGATTCAACATCGAGGCGGTCAAGGACGACGCCTATCTCGTCGATTACGGCTATTCCGACAAGGATCGCCTCGAGAGTGAGATCTCGGTCGAGCGGGTGCGGCGCGATGAATGGCGCCGCGCCGCCCTGACCTATTTCCGCACGCTGCGCGACGATGAAAGCAACGCGACCTTGCCGACCAGCGTCGGCAATCTGGATTATGAGAAACGCTATTTCCCCAAGCGCGTGGGCGGCGAGCTGCGCTTTGCCGCGCAGGCGCATGGGCACTACCGGACATCCTCGCTGACAACGGATGGCCCGGACCTGGACCGCTTTGCCGACGGACGCGACGTCGCGCGGCTGACCGCCAGTGCCGACTGGCTCCGCAGCTGGACGATGGCGAACGGGCTGCGGACCTCCTTTCAGACCGGCGTCGCAGTAGATCATATCGATGTGCGGGGCGCGGCGGTCACGTCCAGCAGTCAGTATACCGACGCCACTCCCAGCGCCGCGCTGACCATGCGCTACCCGCTGGCCAAGACGACGGCGCGCGGCACGGTGCACATGATCGAGCCAGTCGTGCAACTGGCATGGGTTGGCGGCAGCACGCCCAACATCGCCAATGACGAGAGCACTCGGGCCGAGTTCGACGAGGGCAACCTTCTGTCCCTGTCGCGTTTCACCGGCCCCGACCGGCGCGATCGCGGGCTGAGCGCTGTCTGGGGGCTCAACTGGACGCGCTTTGCGCCCGGCGGCCTGCGCAGCACACTCAGCCTGGGCCAGATCATGCGTGAAAAAGCGCAGTTGGAGGTGACCGGCGCCGAGAGCTTTCCCCTGTCCTCAGGGCTGCAGGGATCGACCTCGGATCTTCTGATCGCGGGGCAGATCGCCACGCAGAACGGCCTGACTCTGACCGCGCGCAGCCTGTTCGATGAAGTGTTCGACGCCACCAAGGCAGAGGCGCGCGCCGGTTGGAGGAATGCCGCGCTGGACCTGGGGGCCACTTACATCTGGCTGCCGAACGATCCTCTGGAGGATCGGGGCGGCACGGTTTCGGAATGGGCCTTCGACGCCTCCTACCGATTGTCGCGGCACTGGACGGGCAGCGCCGAATGGCGGTATGACGTGGCCAGCGATGAAAACGTCAATGCCGGCGTCGGCATCACCTATACGAATGAATGCGTCGATGTTACGCTTTCGGCCTCGCGCCGCTTCACCTCTTCCACTATCCTCGAGCCGTCGACGGACATATCGCTGACCGTCGGCCTCCGCGGCTTCAGCGCCCGCGCCGAGGACAAAAGCTACGTTCGGGAATGCAAGAAATGACTTCACTGACCAAGACCGCCAGTCACACCGCCACGCAGGCCATGCGGGCCATCGGCCTCGCTTTCGCGCTGTCGCTGGGGGCGGCGGGCATCGCCGCACCGGGCATCGCCACCGCGCAGGGTCTTTTCGATCCGGTGGTCAAGGTCAACGGCGCCGCCATCACGCAGTATGAGCTGACGCAGCGCGCAGCGCTGCTGAGGCTTTTGCGCGCGCCGGCAGATCCCGCGCGCCTCGCGCGCGAGCAGCTGATCGAGGACCGGCTCAAGGCCGAGGCCGCCGCCGCGCAGGGCATCACCGTCAGTGACGAGCAGATCACCGCCGGGATGCAGAATTTCGCAGCGCAGGGCAATCTTGAGGCTGATCAGATGATCGCCCTGCTCGAGCGGGGCGGCGTCAGCCGTGAGACGTTCGAGGCGTTCATCCGCTCCGGCCTGCTCTGGCGCGAGGTGACGCAGGCGCGCTTTGGCGCCCGCGTCTCCGTCAGCGAGGACGATCTGGAGCGTGCCCGCGCCGCCGTCTCGGACGGCACCGGCGTGCGGGTCCTTCTGTCGGAAATCATCATCCCCTTCGAGGGCCGGGGCGAAGAGCAGGTGCTGGCCAAGGCGCGCGAAATCTCGGATCTGACGTCGACCGCCGCCTTCAGCGCGCAGGCGCGGCAATTCTCGGCCACGCCCACGCGCGAGGCGGGCGGCCAGTTGCCTTGGCAGCCGATCACCAAGCTGCCTCCGGTGCTTCGCCCGCTGGTTCTGGGCCTCGCGCCCGGCGAGGTGACCGATCCGCTGCCGCTAGACGGCGCGGTCGCGCTCTTCCAGTTGCGCGACATCCAGGAAACAGACGTGCAGGAGCCCAGCTATAGCGCTATCGAATACGCCGCCTATTACATTCCCGGCGGGCGCACGCCCGAGGCTTTGGGCCGCGCGGCGCAGATCGATGCGCAGACCGACACCTGCGACGACCTCTATGGCATCGCGCAGGGCCAGCCCGAAAGCGTGCTGGAGCGCGGCACCAAGGCCCTCGGCGAAATTCCGGATGATATCGCCATTTCGCTGTCGCGGCTGGACCCCGGCGAAGTGTCCTATGACGTGACGCGCGCCAATGGTCAGACGCTGGTCCTTCTTATGATGTGCGGTCGCAGCGAGACGATAGAGGGCGCAGGTGAGGGCGCGGAAGGCGGCGAAGACGCTGGCGACGATACCGCGCAACTGGCGCAGCAGATCGGAGCGCGGCGCCTCGAATCCTTTGCCGACGGCTATCTGGAGCAGTTGCGCGCCGAGGCGCGTATCATCGAATACTGATGCCAGCTGCCCTGCCCATCGCCCTCACCTGCGGCGAGCCGGCGGGCGTCGGCCCGGAGCTGGCACAAAAGGCGTGGGAGGCTTTGGGGCCGTCCCTGCCCTTCTTCTGGATCGGCGATCCGTCGCATCTGCCGGGAGGCTGCCCCGTGCAGGTTATCGACCGTCCCGCCCAGGCCGACCCGTCCAAGGGGTTGCCGGTGCTCTCCCATCCCATGCCCGGCCCGCTGACCCTCGGCACGCCCAATCCGGCCCATGCCCAAGGGGTCATCGACGTCATCGCCCGCGGTGTGGATCTGGTGCGGGACGGCGCGGCGCTGGCCCTTTGCACCGCGCCCATTCACAAGAAGGCGCTGCAGGATGGCGCGGGCTTTGGCCATCCGGGCCATACCGAATACCTTGCCGCGCTGACAGGCACGCCGCGCGTGGTGATGATGCTGGCCAGCGATCAGCTGCGCGTGGTGCCGACGACCATTCACATCCCTCTGGCCGAGGTGCCGGGCGCGCTCACGCGCGAGTTGCTGGTCGACACGATACGCATCACCCATGCCGGCCTCATCCGCGATTTTGGTATCGCGGCACCCCGTATCGCCGTCGCGGGCCTCAACCCCCATGCAGGCGAAGGCGGCAAGATGGGCCGCGAGGAACTGGACATGATCGCCCCGCTGATTGCCGAATTGCAGGCCGAGAGGATGGATATCACCGGGCCCATGTCCGCCGACACGATGTTCCACGCCGCCGCGCGCGCCGGATATGATGCCGCCATCGCGATGTATCACGATCAGGCTCTGATCCCGATCAAGACGCTGGATTTCGACCGGGGCGTCAACGTGACGCTGGGCCTGCCCATCGTGCGTACCTCGCCCGATCACGGCACCGCACTGGACATCGCCGGTCGCGGTATGGCCAACCCCACCTCGCTGATTGAAGCGCTGAAAATGGCGGCGCGCATGGGCGCCGCGCGAAGCGCATGAGCATCGACACGCTGCCCCCGCTGCGGCAGGTGATCGCCGCGCATGAGCTGAGCGCGCGCAAATCGCTGGGGCAGAACTTCCTTCTGGACCTGAACCTGACGGCCAAGATTGCGCGGCAGGCGGGCGATCTGACCGAGTGCGACGTGCTGGAGATCGGCCCCGGCCCCGGTGGCCTGACGCGCGGCTTGCTGGCCGAAGGCGCTCGCCGTGTGCTGGCGATCGAGAAAGACCCCCGCTGCCTACCCGCGCTGAACGAGATCGCCGAGGCCTATCCGGGCCGCCTGACCGTGATCGAGGGGGACGCTCTGAAGGTCGACCCGCTAGAGCATCTGACGCCGCCCATCCGGGTCGCCGCCAACCTGCCCTATAATGTCGGGACCGAGCTTTTGGTTCGTTGGCTGACACCCGATGCATGGCCACCCTTCTGGCAATCGCTCACGCTGATGTTCCAGCGCGAAGTGGCCGAGCGCATCGTGGCCGCGCCCGGCTCCAAGGCGTATGGCCGCCTTGCCCTTCTGGCCCAGTGGCGGGCCGAGCCGCGCATCGTCATGCATCTCCCGCCCGAGGCGTTCAGCCCTCCGCCGAAAGTTTCATCCGCAGTTGTGCATCTCGCCGCCCTGCCCCAGCCGCGCTATCCCGCGCAGCCCAAGCTGCTGGAGCGGACAGTCGCCATGGCCTTCAACCAGCGACGCAAGATGCTGCGCGCGGCGCTCAAGGGGCTGGCGCCCGATATCGAGGACCGGCTGATCGCCTCGGGCATCCAGCCGACCGACCGGGCCGAGACCGTCGGGCTGGAGCAGTTCTGCGCCCTCGCCCGCACGCTGGAATGACCATCGCAATCCTCCTGCCTGCTGCCGGCGCATCCTCGCGCATGGACGGGCGCGACAAGCTGATGGAAGAGGTCGGCGGCGTGCCCCTGCTGCTGCGCCAGACAAGGCGCGCGCTGGCCACGGGCGCCGATGTTCTGGTGACGACCCGCGCTGATTTCCCCGCCCGGATCGCCGCGCTGAAGGGCACGGCCGCACGACCCGTGCCGGTAGACGCGCCGGAGGAAGGCATCGCGGCCTCCCTGCGCGCCGGGATCGCCGCCCTGCCGGATGGCGCCAGCGCGCTGATGATCCTTCTGCCGGACCTGCCCGATATCGATATCGACGATCTAAAGGCCATGCTGGCCGCCCATCGCGCGGCACCGGACCGCATTCTGCGGGCCGTGGCGGGGAATGGTACAGCGGGCCATCCCACGCTCTTCCCGGCGCGGTATTTCCCTCAGCTAGCGCACGTGAGCGGCGATACCGGCGCGGCCGCACTGATCCGCGCGGCGGGCTTCGATCCCGTCCCATTACCCGGCGACCGCGCCACTACCGATCTGGACACGCCCGAGGCGTGGGCGGCGTGGCGTGCGCGAGACTCCTGAGAATCGCTGAACCCAAGAACGAAACAATCCCGGTCTTGCGACCGGGATTGCCTATCACTTTGCATCCAAGATGCCCCGCGACCGGAACCCAAGGGCTTATCTGGTCAGCAGGCGCGCCTCGTGACGTTTCAGCGAGCGGCGGGCGGCCTGATAGGCCTCGATACCCTCAAGATCGCGCAGCTCGGGGAAGAGCGCGTAGATCTCACCGCGCTGTGCGTCGTCCATATCGTCGAGCGTCTGCTCACCGGGCTGGAAGCTCTCGGTCCAGCTGCCATTCGACAGGACGACCTCGTGCTGGTCGAACATGAAGTGGATATAGCTGATCGCACTCGTGTCCACCGCATCCACGCCCTCGAGATCGGTCAGATGCTTGGCGGCGGCCAGCACTTCGCGATCCTCGAAATAGAGCGCGGTCTTCTCGTTGTTGATCAGCACGCGGTGGTTCGGGCTGACCAGCAGGTCGCGCTCGGGCAGGCCACGGCCAAGGCTTCCGGCGCGGATCAGAACCGGGCGCAGTTGCGGCGCTTGCAAAAGCTCGGCTCCTTCCAGATCACGGCGGCCCAGCCAGCGGATTTCCTGCAACCCGTTGTCGCGCGTGATGATCCGGTCGCCGACCTGAAGCTCCTCCACCAGACGCTCGCCCTTGGGCGTGGCGATCACGGTGCCGGGGGTAAAGCAGGGGATGATCCGCTCGATTTCCTGGAAGGTCATCGAGCCGGTCACGGCCCCGCCCGGCGCATCGAGGAAGTTGATCGTGCCGCTGGTCGAATTGCCATCGGCATCGACCGTCTCGCCGACGATCTTGTAGGGACCGGCACCGGTCAGATCGAGCGTGTCGAAATCATCGCCGCCCGAGCCGCCATCTGCATTGTCGCCATTGCCGTCCTCGGCGGACGCGATGATGAACGTATCGCGGCCGGTCCCGCCCGACATGTCATCCGCACCGGCGCCGCCGATGAGGATGTCATCGCCTTTACCGCCAAGGATGCTGTCGTCACCGTCCTGGCCTTGGATCAAATCATCGTCGATCCCGCCGTCCAGCGTGTCATCCCCGCTGCCGCCAAGGATCGTGTCGTTGTCATCCTCGCCAAAGATCAGGTCGTCGCCCGCACCGCCATCGATGTAGTCGTCACCATTGTCCAGCTCGGGATCGATTGCGTCCGGGATGTTGGCCACAGACAGTTTGATACCACCATAGATGGTGTCGTTGCCGTCACCGCCAAGGATGGCGTCGCTGCCCTCACCGCCGATCACCAGATCGTCGCCCTCGCCCGCGTCGATCTCATCGTCATCAAGACCGCCGAAAATCACGTCATCCCCGGCACCGCCGGTGATGGTGTCGGCATCGTCGCCGGTAAAGATGGTGTCGTTTCCCGCACCGCCCGAAACGAGGTCACGATCATTCTCGGTATCCGGATCGGCAGGCACGCCCGCCGGATCGTTGAAGCCGTCATCCGGCAGCGGCGTGTTGGACCCTGTCAGCGGCGCACTGGTGTCGATGAAGTCGTCGCCGTCACCGCCAAGTGCCGTATCCTGACCGTCGCCGCCCAGGATGATGTCCTTGCCGTCACCGCCGATCAGCGAGTCGTCGCCGGTGCCACCCTTCAGGGTGTCGTTGCCCGCGCCGCCATTCAGGCTGTCATCGCCCGCATCGCCGCTCATGCTGTCATCGCCCGTGCCGCCATAGAGCGTGTCATCGCCGTCACGCCCGCGGACGGTGTCATCCCCGGCACCCGCCTCAACGATATCGTCGTTCGAGCCGACATCGCCCAGGATCGCGTCATTGGCGTCGATCCGGTCGCCATCGGGATCGCCGGTATACGAAAGGTCGATCACATCGTTGCCGGCCGTGCCCGACACGATGCCGTCGCGCTCCGGAAGATCGGGCAGGATCAGGTTCTCGATCTCGGTAAAGGTCATGGTGCCGGTGACGGCACCAGTGTGATCCAGGAATTCGACCGTGCCGCTGGTCGAATTGCCATCGGCATCGGTGGTCTGGCCCACGATGCGCAGCGGGCCGCTACCCGACAGATCAAGCGTGTCATCGTCATCCCCGCCCGCGCCGCCATCGACCATGTCGCCCGCGGTGCCGCCAATGATCAAGTCCGCATCATCGCCGCCCCAGATCTGATCCGCGCCCGCGCCGCCGGTCATAACGTCCTCGCCGCCCTCGCCCAGCAGGCTGTCATCGCCTTCGCCGCCATTCAGGGTATCGTCGCCCGACGCGACCTCCTGGACCGTGTCGTAATAGATGTCGGTGATCTTGATACCCGAGGTTTGCGGCCCGTTCTGGGTGTGCTCCACCTCGATCCGCGCCACGGGTCCGGGTATCTCGACCAGAACAGAGTAGGCCGGATCGGTGTTGTCGCCGTATCCGCCCCTGCTGTCGGCCGTATCGGCCCCCGCCACCGAGTCCCTGTCCAGCAGGGTCACGCACGCGCCGGCGGTCAGGTTCACGGTCGTCGCATTGCCATCGGCATCGAAGGCGCGCACTTGGACGACGCCGTCACCATCTACATCGTTGATGCGAAACGCGACATCCTCAACGGAGTTCGAGAAATCGAATTTGTAGGAGGAGCATCCACCCTTGCTCAGCACGTTGTCGAGCGCGCTCTTGGCGTCCGGCGCAGGCAGATTGCCGGTGTCCAGACCGGCGACAAGATGCTTGTCTTCGCTATAGACCGTCGGACCGGTCGACGTGCCGCTGAAGGTCACCTCGGTCTTGCCGGTATCCTGGGTAAAGCCGCGCAGCTTGTCGCCATCATCGATGTCGTTCCACTTGTCGTGGATGTGATGGGGATCGGGCGCCTCGCTCCATTTGAAGACCTCGCGCGTGGGGCCGTTATCCGCGGTGTCGCGATCACCAAGCAGCAAATCGTTGCCTGCGCCGCCATCCAGAGAATCGTCGCCCGCGCCGCCAAAGACTTCGTCGTCATCCGCGCCCGCCAAAACGATATCGTCGCCATCGCCAGCATTGACGACGTCCTGATCGCCGCTCTCGCCGGGAAGGCGTGCATCACCCCCGTCGATCGCATCGCACTGCGGATCGCCCCTGTAATTGGCGTCGATCGTATCGTCACCGCGGGTTCCATCCACGACGCCGGCACCGGTGTCCGTTCTATCGATACCCATAACATTCCCCTCATACACAACCGTGACCGGTGCACCGCAAATCACGGTCATTGCAAATCGTTACTGACGTCGACGCGGCCGATAACGGTCTTCACGCGACTCGCACTTAACCGAGGGAGAATGGTGGATACGCAAGCAGGAACGCGCCGCGAAGACACTCCGCGACTACGCGTCTTCATCATATCGCAATTCAGCGACACGGCGCTCACACGTCTCCCACATCTGCAAAGATGCACGTTCCGTGTGGCCGCCCCCATGACCACAAACACTACCCCCCAGTGGGCATAATTCTTGTAGGTTACCGCCCGCGGCGAACAAAGCGAAATTTGAGCCAATTGTGTTTTGAATGTGGCGCAATCCGGATGATCGCGCCACTGTCTTGCCGCAATTCAGAACGCAAGTATGCAGCTGTTTTCACTCAATTTATGCGGGTATTCATCTATTCTAGCCCAATAAAAAAAGGCATGAACCGGCGCACGAATCCGGTTTTGACAGCCTGTTTGTGTGGCAGGATTGCGTCCCCAAACACCGTCGAGCCGCCCCGATCCGGTCGTTAACTATGTCAGAATTTCGGCAAAAAAAATGTCGTCAGAAAAGGACCAATCACCACGGATTCGTCGATTTGGCTCCAATTGGGAAACTCGGGATCGTCGAATCGGCTCATGCCTCATGAGACATGGCGCCGACGCACCGCCATGTGGGTAACGCCGCAGCAGGCCAATATGGAACAAGAAACCGCGAGTGGTTTTTGCGAGTGCGCAGACATCGCAAACCGTATCATCCAATCTCGATTTGCGGAAAGTCCCATCAGAACAGGGCGGTACCCAAGGCCGGCCACGAACCGGCAAGGCTTGCGGCGGGGGATTTTGAATTTGCCTGAAGCCGCGCCTTGTCATGTGCCTGTCTGAATTCGCGCACATGTACACTGTAAGAACAGACCATGAAACTGTGGCTGGGGCACGCCAATAGAGATCCGCTTTGCCGGAGCCTGGACTCTGAACCTATGAATGCGACGCGACCTAGAAGCGAGGAGAAGCCGCTGCCCGAACTCTCGGTGAAACCAATATATACTCCAGAAAGCCTCGGTCCCACACAGCGCGCCCGCTTTCATCATCCTCTCGGGATCGCACTGTGTGGCCTAGGGCGATCGCGCCCAAGATCGAAGCCGACCAATACCAGCCGCGCTTGTGTGACGGTTCCGCCGCTCGGCTGGATACCGTTTCGTCGGGGTCGCCGCCGCCAGACGCGTTCAGCATCAAATCGGGAGCGATCAAGATGTTCTACACGCGCCTGGCCGAGGTGCGCGGCCCGTAGATAGCGAACACCGCTGCCTCCAAATGCAGGCAGATTGCGAGGGCGAAGATCATGCGACGTCTATGATCTTATTCTGGTAAACGGCGTAGTCGTCTGCGTCTGAAAAACAGCCGATATGCGGGGCCGTCAGGTCAAAGACCTTGCCTGCAGCATCAATATTCCAGTCGGCAAAGCGATCCCCGAACAGCGGCTCAAGCGTGTTGGTGATATAGTCTTGCAGGCTCATGCCGGTGCCAGTGCGCAGCACGGAATTGGCCGGGACAGAAAAATCGCCATTTACCGGATCGGCGAACACGCTGCTGATTGCAACAGACTGGTCATTAGCTCCAACTGGCACTTGGGCAGTCTGCGAGTTGACATTGTAGTCGCGAAAATTTGTCTGCCCACCAGCCCCTCCGCCATGCCAGTAATTGTTGACCAGATCAAAGAAGACCTGCGAGTGATTGTTTGATGTTTCGCCC
This sequence comes from Roseovarius roseus, assembly GCF_043355935.2. Taxonomy (NCBI): domain Bacteria; kingdom Pseudomonadati; phylum Pseudomonadota; class Alphaproteobacteria; order Rhodobacterales; family Roseobacteraceae; genus Roseovarius; species Roseovarius roseus. Next base: position 769,219 of record NZ_JBHFPE020000001.1, read on the forward strand.
AGCGTCAGTGTATTCCCAACCGCTGAAAGATCGGACCCGTTGATCTCGGGCTGCGGAATAAACGAGTTGTTCGCAAAGACCATCGGCCCGGCAGGTGTGGGGCTTGGTGTGCTGGAACGGTTCTGATCGACAAAGGCACGGGACGTGTTGCCGCTGCCGGCGTTAAAGGTCGCGGGGAACAGGCACGAGATATAGTAGAGTTGCGAGGCGTCCTGATAGGTGGCGTAGCCGTCGCAATCCTTGAATGCCATGCCGATGGATAGCGTTCTGATCGTGCCCTGATAATGGTTGAACTTGTTGGCATGGGCGGAATACCCGGATGCGACGCAAAGGCAGTGGTCGAAGATGCTGTCCGGGTTTCCGAACCCTCGGATTGGAGAGCTTGCTGCACCAAAAACATAACACCGACGCAAGCGTGAAAATCCGGGTGTAGCCATGAATATGCCAAAGCTGTTTTGCACATCTTCCACCGAGCAGCGGTTCACAAACGCCCGCGCACCATTCATTGTTATCGCAGCCCGGTCACCGCTTTGGCGCGTCTTGCTGACCTTAACGTGGTCTATGGAAACATCCGTGGCGTCACTGATAGACGTGTTTGCATAAATACCAATGCCGTTACCCGTGCCGGTGCCAGCCTGCTGGCGCACATCGAAGCCGCGCATAGCGCAGCGACTGCCCTCGACATGAAATCCCAGCGTGCGAGCCGAGTATTCAATTCCGGTGTTGATGTTTGCCGGGTTGTTAGGTCGCACGTACACAGTGACGGTTTCATCACCCTCATCAATCCAGCCATACTGCCCCTGCTCCATTGCCGGGATCAGGTTGAAGATGGCGAACTTAGCCGAGGGACTTGCCGCCCCACCCTGAGCAACGATACCAGTGTCATTGACCACCGTGATCTTGTTACTCACCGGATCGAAACTGGAAATTTCCATGATGGAAATTGCGTTGGGTGAGCGGAAGGCGTGAATAATCGCACCCTCGATCTGCTCTTGGGTATAGTTATTCGTCACCGATGTCAGAGTATAGCCGTCAATCTCGTCAGTGTTCTTGAGGTGGATGGTGTCAGCAGTCATGTAGTTTCCGACCGCGAACTCTCCCATCAAGGGCGAGATGCCGTATTCCTCTTCAATTTTCAGAGCGCGCCAATTTGGTGTTCCCCATTCTCGGCAAATGAACAGCCGCTCGCCGTTTTCGTGCAGGTTCATATTGTATGGATCGTTTTGCGCGATGCTCGTCTTGTTCATCACCTTCTTATAGATGCTGGCATAGTTCGACCCGACGCGAGTTTGGTCTGCCACCGTGCATTGCACGAGCCCAGTCATTACCTCGGCCCCGGTCAGGATCGGTTTGTCGGTGCCGTAGCCCTCCCAAGTGACGCCCTGCTTAACGTCGATCTGCTCACGGTATGTTCCAGCCCGAACCTTGATGCGGTCGCCATCGACTGCGGCAGCCTTTGCCGCGCCCATTGTGGCAAAGGCATTCGCCAGCGACGACCCATCATTCACATCTGATCCATTAGCCTGATCGACGAAAAGCGTGCCGCGTGTTCCGAAATCAACCGTTTCGTCCCAGCCCTGCGCGAAGACCGTTTCATGAAATGATGCTGTATTGTTAGCTCTTAACCGAACAGCAGCAGTATTTATGACTGGCATTATTCAGCCTCCTTAACAGAATACTTCGAAATCGACGGTCGTGTCGCGAAGGTGGTGGAAATTTGAAGGTGGCGTAATCTCCGGGTGAACTTGAACCCACCCAACCGGCGGCA